>NZ_CP127167.1:742690-1485380 GCF_036288925.1 Haemophilus parainfluenzae | reverse complement strand
CACGGTAAATGTACCACTTATTGGGATTGTTTGGGGAAATTTTTAACTGGTTTTACAAGATATTGTGATAGGGATCACAAAAGGATTGAAATAGAAATATAGTGCGCTTAGTTTTTCACATAACTCAATGATTATTCATCAAAAATCGATTAATAAAAATATCTAAAAAATTGACCGCACTTAAATGGAGGAACAAAAAGCCCGACATGGTTTGTCGGGCTGTATGTTTAATTGGTTCCACCAACGGTGATTTCATCGATTTTCAAGGCAGGCTGACCAACGCCGACTGGCACGCTTTGGCCATCTTTGCCGCATACACCAATACCAAGATCTAAGTCTGTTTTATCTGCGACCATAGAGACTTTTTGCATCACATCGATACCACTACCGATTAACGTTGCTCCTTTAACCGGTTTGGTGATTTTGCCTTTTTCGATGAGATAAGCTTCAGACGTCGAGAATACAAATTTACCCGACGTAATATCTACCTGGCCACCACCAAAGTGCGGAGCATAAATACCGCGATCTACTGAAGCTACCAAATCTTCAAATTTGCTTTGGCCCGCCAACATATAAGTATTGGTCATGCGTGGCATTGGTAAATGCGCATAAGATTCACGGCGACCATTCCCCGTTGGTTTTCCCCCCATTAATCGTGCATTGAGTTTATCTTGCATGTAACCTTGCAAAATCCCGTCTTTGATTAAAACATTACACTGACTTGGCACGCCTTCATCATCAATGGTCAAAGATCCACGACGGTTTTGCAATGTACCATCATCCACAATTGTACATAATGGCGACGTCACTAACTCACCAATTTTTCCTGTAAATAAAGAGCTTTCTTTGCGGTTGAAATCCCCTTCTAAACCGTGTCCCACTGCTTCATGAAGCAATACGCCAGGCCAGCCAGCCCCTAATACCACAGGCATTAATCCTGCTGGCGCAGCGACCGCACTTAAATTGACAAGGGCTTGACGAACCGCTTCTTTTGCAAAATTAACGGCACGAATATCCCCATTTACCACTTCAAAGAACCAATCTAAGCCAAAGCGTCCACCAGAACCGCAGCTACCACGCTCACGCTTGCCATCTTCTTCAACAAGAACAGAAATGGATAAACGCACAAGCGGACGAATATCTGCGGCAAGTGTGCCATCTGTTGCGACGACTAACACTTCTTCATAAATCGAACTTAATGCTGCAGAAACATGTGTAACACGAGGATCTTCAGATCGCGCTGTACGATCTACTAAGTGTAATAACTCGATCTTTTTCTCTTTACTTAAACTTTCTAACGGATTAATCGCCGCATAACGCTGAACCGCATTCACCGCATTAAATGCCTGAGGCGAAATTAAATTACCTTCTTTAATTTGTGCAATGCCTTTTACAGCTTCAGCACATTGTTGTAATGAGGCTAAATTGATTTGATCAGAATACGCAAAGCCTGTTTTTTCACCCGAAACGGCGCGCACACCAACACCGCGATCAATATGAAAGCCACCTTCTTTAATAATGCTGTCTTCTAATACCCAGCTTTCATCTTGGCTTAATTGAAAATAAAGATCCGCATAATCAATATGACGATGCGACATTACATCAAAAATATTAAGCAATGATTGATGCGATAAATTGCTTGGTGCAAGTAAGGTATCTGAAACCTGTTTTAACATTTGTTCTCCGAAATTTATAAAAATTAATTCAGCCAAATCTCCCCTAGCCCCTCTTTGCTAAAGAGGGAGATAGTTTTTTGACTAATCTAAATTATCTAATCCAAATTGGTATAAGGCATTTTTCTTATAACCATAAAGTTCTGCTACAATCGCCGCAGCCTTTTTTAAAGGGAGTTCTTTGGCAATCAAAGTGAGTGCTTTAATTGCTTGTGGTGAAAATTCTTCGCTATCTTCTAATTTGGGTTTGCCTTCCAAGATTAACACCATCTCACCTTTTGTGCGATTCGGATCTTCACTTAACCATTGACGAAGATCACTTAATTTATCCCCTGCAATGGTTTCCCACGTTTTCGTAATTTCACGTGCAAGCACAACATAACGATCACCACCTAATACATCTTGCATATCGGCAAGGGTATCTAAAATGCGGTGAGTTGATTCATAGAAGATTAAAGTGCGGTCTTCTTCTGCGACGTTTTCTAACTTATCTTTACGTGCCTTGGTTTTCGCAGGTAAAAAACCTTCAAAGCAAAAACGATCTGACGCAATGCCTGATGCACATAATGCAGTAATCGCTGCACAAGCACCTGGTAGTGGCACTACTTTAATGCCCGCTTCACGACATTGACGCACTAAATGAAAACCTGGATCGCTAATTAAGGGGGTTCCTGCATCGGAAATTAATGCAATATTGATACCTTGTTTTAGCTTTTCTACCAACACATGTGCTTTTTCTTGTTCATTGTGATCATGCAAGGCAAAAAAAGGCTTTTTGATACCATAATGACTGAGCAATAAACCACTGTGGCGTGTGTCTTCCGCAGCAATTAAATCCACTTGTGAAAAGGTCTCTAAAGCACGTTGTGTAATATCTTGTAAATTCCCGATTGGCGTGGCGACAATATATAAAATTCCGGTTAAATCATTCATTTTTGTTTGCTTTTACATTGTGAGATAAGTAAGATCGACCATTATTGATTTATTCATTATGGAGCGAATATGTCTATTCTATTACAAGGCGGTCGTTTTAAAAAACGTTTAATGCCGATTTTATTGTCTGTTGCATTAGTGGGTTGTTCTAACTTATTCGGTAGCAGCTTTACCCAAACATTACAACGTGATGCTAATGCAAGTTCTGAATTTTATATGAACAAATTAGGACAAGCACGAGATAAGGAAGATCAACAAACTTACAAACTCTTAGCCGCACGTGTATTAATTACTGAAAATAAAGTGCCACAAGCCGAAGAATTATTAAATGAATTGGTTGACTTAAACGAAGCGCAACAATTAGACCGTACGTTAGTTGAAGCGAGTATCTCTGCGGCGAAAGGCGCTAATGAGATGGCTGAAAGTCAATTACGTGCGCTTGATCTTACGAAATTAAGTCCATCACAAAAATCCCGTTATTACGAAACCTTTGCGCAAACTGCAGAAAATCGTAAAGATGTGATTGAAGCGGTGAAAGCACGCATCAAAATGGATGAAAACTTAACAGATATACAACGTCGTAAAAATAATGTCGATAAGACTTGGGCATTACTCCACTCTGCTAATACAGGGGTCATTAATAATGCCTCAGATGAAGGCAGCGTAGCACTCGGGGGGTGGCTCACTTTAATTAAAGCCTATAATGACAACATTCGTCAGCCAGTACAATTAAGTCAAGCGCTACAAAGCTGGAAATCCGCTTATCCAAGTCACGTTGCAGCTACTTTTTTCCCTAAAGAGCTAGAAAGCTTATTAAATTTCCAACAAACAAATTTAGCTCAAATTGGGTTAATCTTACCCTTAAGTGGAGATGGACAAATTTTAGGTACAACGATTCAATCAGGTTTCAATAATGCCAAAGGTGACTCAACTATCCCAGTGCAGGTCTTTGACTCATCAACCACACCAATTAACGAAATTATTGTACAAGCTAAAAACGCTGGTATTAAAGCATTAGTCGGACCATTGCTCAAACAGAATGTGGATACGATTATTTCAAATCCTACAGAAGTGCAAGGTATAGATGTGTTAGCATTAAATGCGACACCGAATGTGCGCACAATTAACCAAATGTGTTATTACGGTTTATCTCCAGAGGATGAAGCGGAATCGGCTGCAAATAAAATGTGGCAAGATGGTATTCGCCAGCCCATCGTTGCGATGCCACAAAATGATTTAGGACAACGTGTTGGTAATGCGTTCAATGTACGTTGGCAACGTTTAGCGGGTACAGATGCGAATATTCGCTACTATAACTTACCAGCTGATATTACCTATTTCTTCCAAGGTGCTTCACAAGATACAGCTGGGCTTTATGTCGTGTCATCGCCAGATGAATTAGCAGAAATTAAAGGTTACTTAGATACCAGCAATCCGAATGTTCGCATTTATGCAAGTTCTCGTTCAAATGCGGCAAGCAATACTGCGGAATACTATGCAAAAATGAATGGCGTTCAATTTAGTGATATTCCGTTCTTTAAACAAAATGATTCTTCACAATACCAAAAAGTAGCGGATTCAACTGGTGGTGAGTTCCAATTAATGCGTTTATATGCAATGGGTGCTGATGCATGGTTGCTCATCAATCACTTTAACGAATTACGCCAAGTACCGGGTTATACCTTAAGCGGTTTAACTGGGCAGCTTAATGCTGATTCAAACTGCAATATAAATCGTGATATGACATGGTATCAAGTACAAGATGGTCACATAGTTACAGTTGCAAACTAATCTATGTTTTCATTAAAACGCCAACAAGGGGCGGGCTTTGAACATCAAGCCCGCCTTTTCTTAGAAACCAAAGGCCTCAAATTCATCGCTGCGAATCAATATTTCAAATGTGGTGAATTAGATCTTATTATGCAAGACGGTCAAACGATTGTTTTTGTTGAAGTACGTCAACGATCCAACTCAGCATTTGGATCTGCTGTTGAAAGCGTCGATTGGCAAAAGCAACAAAAATGGCTGAATGCTGCAAATTTATGGCTTGCTAAACACGATTTGAGCCTTGAAGATGCGGATTGCCGTTTTGATCTTATCGCCTTTGGTAAAACGACCAGTGATATTCAATGGTTTCCTAATTTCCTCGATTAATCGTTTCTAATTATGTTACAAAAAGTCAAAGATATTTATAGCGAAAGTATTCAGATTCAAATCTCTGCTTCTAGCCTACTATCAGAAAATATTGCTACTGCCGCACAAATGGTGATGCAATGTTTACTGAGCGGTAATAAAGTCATTGCTTGTGGGGTATCTCGTTCTTATGCCAATGCGCAATTTTTAGTGTCAAATTTGCTTAATCGTTACGATTTCGAGCGTCCTAGCCTGCCATCTGTACTGCTTAGCCTGGAAAGTGCGGTCGGTTCTTCACTGGTTTTTGATCAGCCAATTGATCAACTTTATCAACATCAATTCAATGCTATTGCTAAATCAGGCGATCTTCTTTTAGCATTTGCCCCTCTTGGTTCTGAAAAAGCGGTGCTGAATACAATTGCCAATGCCGTACACAAAGAAGTTCAAGTTATCGCTTTAACTGGTGCCAATAATGACGCTATCCAAGGTGTCTTAGCTGATAGCGATTTGGAAATATCTATTCCTACTACCAAAGAATCACGTATTTTAGAGAATCATTTATTTGTCATTAATGCGCTTTGTGAGCTTATTGATTGCACACTTTTCCCAAGAGCTTGACAAATCTTCGATTACACCTCACACTTTTAAGGAGCAATTAATGCATGAATTAGTCACTCAATAAGGAGAACACAATGAAATTATCACAATTAAAAAAAATTGCCCTTATTTTAGGTACAGCAGCCCTCTTGCAGGGCTGTGCAGCCGCACTTGTAGGTGGTGCGGCAGCAGGAACAAAAGTTGCAACGGATCCCCGCACGATGGGTACGCAGGTCGATGATGAAACGCTAGAAGTCAAAGTAGAAAATGCATTGGATAAAGATGCTCAAATTAAATCTGAAGGCCGTGTAAATGCTGTTTCTTACAGTGGTCGTATATTGTTAATTGGTCAAGTTCCTGATGAAAATGTAAAAGACACGGCAACAAGTCTTACTAAAGGTGTCGAAGGTGTAAATGATGTTTATAACGAATTACGTATTGCCCCCAAAATTACATTTGGTCAAATTACAAAAGACAGCTGGATTACTACACAAATTAAATCAAAACTTTTCGTAGGTGATAATGTTAAGGCTACCGATGTCAAAGTTATCACCGAAAATGGCGAAGTGTTCTTACTCGGCAATGTCACTCAATCACAAGGCAATTCTGCCGCAGAAATTGCAAGCAATGTTGCAGGTGTTCAAAAAGTTATCAAGGTATTTAAGTATTTGAATTAGTTAATTTTTATACTTAAAGTGCGGTTAAAAATCATGTTGTTTTAACCGCACTTATATTTTCTCAATACTTTCCCCAAAAAGATTCAATCTTAAAAAAGCGCACTTCAATAAAAAGTTATTTATTTTAAATGACTTATCTTTGTCAATAATATCAGTAAAAATTTATCACTTGAATTCAATTTCAAAACCCTCTATCTTGTGCATCACTATTTTTCACAACACTATATCTTGTGTTTTTTTAAATCATCTCTCTAGTAGGTTTATCTTCCATGAACAAAGGATTAATGGTTACGAAGCGCGATGGTACGCTTGAACAAATCAATTTAGACAAAATTCACCGTGTGATTACTTGGGCTGCAGAAGGGTTGGAAAACGTCTCTGTTTCTCAAGTTGAATTACGTTCTCATATTCAATTCTATGAAGGCATTCGTACCTCCGATATTCACGAGACCATTATTAAAGCAGCAGCAGATCTAATCAGCAAAGATACCCCTGATTATCAATATCTTGCGGCACGTCTTGCGGTTTTCCATTTACGCAAAAAAGCCTATGGCCATTTTGATCCGCCTCGTTTATACGATCATGTGAAAAAATTAGTGCGAATGGGCAAATACGATCCTGCACTTTTAGCCGACTATACTCGTGAAGAATGGGATGAAATGGATGGGTTTATTGATCACTGGCGTGATATGACCTTTTCTTATGCCGCAGTAAAACAATTAGAAGGGAAATACTTAGTTCAAAACCGTGTAACCGGTGAAATCTATGAATCTGCGCAATTCCTTTATTTATTAGTTGCAGCGAGCTTATTCTCAAAATATCCACAAGAAACCCGTTTGGATTATATTCGTCGTTTCTACGATGCGACCTCAACCTTTAAAATTTCATTACCTACGCCTATCATGGCGGGGGTTCGTACGCCTACGCGTCAATTCAGCTCTTGTGTATTAATTGAATGTGGCGACAGCTTAGACTCTATCAATGCTACCTCTGCAGCAATCGTGAAATACGTTTCACAACGAGCGGGTATCGGCATAAATGCAGGTGCAATTCGTGCATTGGGTAGCCCAATTCGTGGTGGTGAAGCATTCCATACTGGCTGTATTCCATTTTATAAACACTTCCAAAGTGCTGTTAAATCTTGTTCACAAGGTGGCGTACGTGGTGGTGCGGCGACAGTTTACTACCCGATTTGGCATTTAGAAGTTGAAAGCTTATTAGTATTGAAAAATAACCGTGGTGTGGAAGATAACCGTGTTCGTCATATGGATTACGGCGTACAGTTAAACAAATTAATGTATCAACGCTTAATCAAAGGCGCGGATATTACTTTATTTAGCCCTTCAGACGTACCTGGACTTTATGAAGCCTTCTTTGCTGATCAAGATAAATTTGAAGAACTTTACGTGAAATACGAACAGGATCCAAATATTCGTAAACGTGCGGTAAAAGCCGTTGAGTTATTCTCTTTATTAATGCAAGAACGTGCATCAACCGGTCGTATTTATATCCAAAACGTGGATCACTGTAATACTCATTCACCGTTTGATCCGTTTGTTGCACCGGTACGTCAATCTAACTTATGTTTAGAAATTGCGTTACCAACTAAACCATTACAACATTTCCATGATGAAAATGGTGAAATTGCCCTTTGTACGCTTTCTGCATTTAACTTAGGTAAATTAGACGATTTAGACGAGTTAGATAACCTGGCAGATCTTGCAGTACGTGCATTAGATGCATTACTAGATTACCAAGACTACCCTGTTCCTGCAGCGAAACGCTCTTCATTAGGTCGTCGTTCACTGGGTATCGGTGTGATTAACTATGCGTATTACTTAGCGAAAAATGGCGTGCGTTATTCTGATGGTTCAGCGAACGATTTAACTCACCGTACATTTGAAGCAATTCAATACTATCTATTAAAAGCCTCCATGAACTTAGCGAAAGAATTAGGTGCATGTGAGTACTTCAATGAAACCAATTACGCAAAAGGTATTTTACCAATCGATACCTATAAGAAAGATATCGATAACTTAACGCAAGAACCATTGCATTATGATTGGGAAACATTGCGCCAAGAAATCAAAGAATTCGGTTTACGTAACTCAACCTTGACCGCATTAATGCCGTCAGAAACTTCTTCACAGATTTCTAATGCAACAAATGGTATCGAACCACCACGTGGTCATGTGAGTATTAAAGCATCAAAAGATGGTATCTTAAGACAAGTTGTACCGGATTATGAAAACTTAAGTGATAACTATGAGTTGCTTTGGGATATTCCAAGCAATGACGGTTACTTACACTTAGTGGGCATTATGCAAAAATTCGTGGACCAAGCGATCTCTGCCAACACCAACTACGATCCAAAACGTTTTGAAGACGGTAAAGTGCCAATGAAAGTGTTGTTAAAAGATCTTTTAACCGCTTACAAATACGGCTTAAAAACCCTCTACTATCAAAACACCCGTGATGGTGCTGAAGACAGCCAAGAAGATTTAGACGATGGCTGTGCTGGTGGAGCGTGTAAGATTTAAATTAGACATTTCTTTCTATTCTTGTAGGGTGGGCTTTAGCCCACCAAAACTTTCTTATTAAAATGGTGGGCTAAAGCCCACCCTACGATATGGAGACAAAAATGGCATACACCACTTTCTCACAAAATAAAAACGACCAATTAAAAGAACCGATGTTCTTTGGTCAAAACGTTAACGTTGCGCGTTACGATCAACAAAAATATGAGACGTTTGAAAAGCTCATTGAAAAACAACTTTCTTTCTTCTGGCGTCCGGAGGAAGTGGATGTGTCGCAAGACCGTATCGACTATGCCGCGTTACCTGAACATGAAAAACACATTTTCATCAGCAATTTAAAATATCAAACCTTGTTGGATTCCATTCAAGGTCGTAGTCCGAACGTTGCGTTGTTGCCATTGGTATCCATTCCGGAATTAGAAACCTGGATCGAGACTTGGACATTCTCAGAAACCATCCACTCTCGTTCTTACACACACATCATTCGTAACATTGTGAACGATCCATCTATCGTGTTTGATGACATCGTGACGAACGAAGAAATCATCAAACGTGCGCGTGACATTTCTTCTTATTACGATGATTTAATCCGTGATAGCCAACTTTACAGCCTGTACGGTGAAGGTACTTACACGGTAGATGGTAAAGAATGTGTTGTAACGTTACGTAACTTGAAAAAACAACTTTATCTTTGCTTGATGAGTGTGAACGCACTTGAAGCCATTCGTTTCTATGTATCTTTCGCGTGCTCCTTTGCCTTTGCAGAACGTCAATTAATGGAAGGTAATGCGAAAATCATTAAATTCATCGCTCGTGATGAAGCGTTACACTTAACCGGCACACAGCACATTTTAAACATTATGGCTGCAGGTCAAGACGATCCTGAAATGGCTGAAATTGCGGAAGAATGTAAACAAGAAGCCTATGATTTATTCTTAGCCGCAGCAGAGCAAGAAAAAGAATGGGCGGATTACTTGTTCAAAGACGGTTCAATGATTGGTTTGAACAAAGACATTTTGGTGCAATACGTGGAATACATCACTAATATCCGTATGCAAGCGGTTGGGCTTCCATTACCATTTGGTGCGCGTTCTAACCCAATTCCATGGATTAACGCATGGCTTGTTTCTGACAACGTACAAGTTGCACCACAAGAAGTGGAAGTGAGTTCTTACCTTGTTGGTCAAATTGATTCTAAAGTCGATACCAATGATTTCGGCGATTTCGATCTTTAATTAATCATTCTACGCAAAGAGCGATCAGTATTTTCAGCGTTTAAAACCTCTGAAAAATTGACCGCTCTTTTGTTTGCGTACACGGTGAACCTTATTCAAGAACCAAGGATAAAATTATCTTATGTGGAAAAATGGCGTAATTCCATCTCTACCAATTCAATTTCGACAACTTTCTAGATAAAAAGGATAACTTAATTAAAAAAGGCTTAACAAAAAACAATGCTCTAGGTAGAATAGAAAAATTCTATTTATTATTAAATAAATCACATTCTAAGTAAAAACTAACGAGGTAAAGGATATGTCAGAGCAAGAAGTAAAAGAATTAGATCTCCATGGCGAAATGCTCGTTCGCCGTGAAAAATTAGCCGCATTACGCGCAAAAGGTAATGCGTTTCCAAACCAATTCCGTCGTAACGCCCTTGCCCAAGATTTACATGATAAGTACGAAGCCGAAGAGGGCGAAGTATTAAAAGAAAAAGCCATTGAAGTAGCTGTTGCCGGTCGTATTATGACTCGTCGCGCAATGGGTAAAGCCACCTTTATTACCTTACAAGATATGAGTGGCAAAATTCAATTATATGTTGCTCGTGATAATCTTCCTGAAGGCGTTTATGCAGAAGATGTAGGTAGCTGGGATTTAGGTGATATTATTGGCGTGAAAGGAACACTTTTCAAAACCAAAACCAATGAATTAACCGTTAAAACAACTGAAGTACAACTTTTAACCAAAGCACTTCGTCCGTTACCAAACAAATTCCATGGTTTAACCGACATGGAAGCGCGTTATCGTCAGCGTTACTTAGATTTAATTTCTAATGAAGAATCTCGCCGTACATTTATTATTCGTTCAAAAGTGGTTGCCGGTATTCGTGAATTCTTTATTTCTAAAGGTTTCATGGAAGTTGAAACGCCTATGCTACAAGTGATTCCAGGTGGCGCATCTGCTCGTCCATTTATCACACACCACAACGCATTAGATGTTGATATGTATCTTCGTATTGCGCCAGAACTTTACTTAAAACGTTTAGTGGTTGGTGGTTTTGAGCGTGTCTTCGAATTAAACCGAAACTTCCGTAATGAAGGAGTTTCTGTCCGTCACAATCCAGAATTCACCATGCTTGAATACTACCAAGCTTATGCAGATTATCATGATTTAATGGATAACACCGAAGAATTATTACGCAAACTCGCCATTGATATTCTTGGTACAACCATTGTGAAATACGGTGATTTAGAATTTGACTTCGGCAAACCATTTGAGCGTATAACATTACATGATGCAACCATTAAATATGGTGCAGATAAAGGTATCGTAAAAGAAGATCTTTATGATTTCGATCGTGCAAAAGCAACCGCTGAACGCTTAGGTATTGAAGTACAAAAATCTTGGGGCTTAGGCTCTATCGTAAATGCGATCTTTGAAGAAGTGGCTGAACATCACTTAATTCAACCAACCTTCTTAATGGCGCATCCAGCAGAAATTTCACCACTTGCACGTCGTAACGATGAAAATCCAGAAGTAACAGACCGTTTTGAATTGTTCATCGGTGGTCGTGAAATTGGTAATGGTTTCTCAGAATTAAATGATGCAGAAGACCAAAATGAACGTTTCGATGCTCAAGTCGCAGCAAAAGATGCTGGTGATGATGAAGCAATGTTTAAAGATGATGATTTCGTTGTCGCACTTGAACACGGCTTACCACCAACAGCAGGAGAAGGTATTGGTATTGATCGTTTAGTAATGCTTTATGCTAATGCACCATCTATCCGTGATGTGATCCTATTCCCTGCAATGCGTCAAAAATAATTAAATTGAAATAACATAAAAGGAAGTCTATCGACTTCCTTTTTTATTGTGTAAAAGTGAGGTCATTTTTACCCGCACTTTCATGAAAAAAAGAGATAACCATCTTAACGATTATCTCTTTTACATTCCAATTTGAAATTATTTACCCCCAAACTTCTTCCACGATACTACGGATAAATTCGAGTTTCTTCCATTGTTGTTCTTCAGTCAGGATATTACCCTCTTCCGTTGAAGCGAAACCACATTGTGGGCTTAAGCAAAGTTGATTGATATCAACATATTGTGCCGCTTCTTTAATACGAGCAATGATTTCATCACGGTTTTCTAACTCGCCCGATTTAGAGGTTATCAATCCTAATACCACTTGTTGATTTTTAATAAAGCGTAAAGGTTTAAAATCTCCCGCACGATCACTGTCGTACTCTAAGAAGAAACCATCCACATTACAGTGACCAAATAAGGTTTCTGCGATAGGCTCATAACCACCAGCAGAGAACCAAGTTGAACGGAAATTACCACGACAAATATGCATTGTAATCGCTAAATCAGCTGGTTTCGCTGCCACAATTTTATTTAACATATATACATAATCTTTGGCAATTTGATCTAGATCTAAACCGCGTTCAGTATAAGTTTTACGCTTATCTTCCGCACAGAATTCGCCCCAACTTGTATCATCCAACTGTAAGTTACGACAGCCTAATTTATAGAAGATATTCATTGCGTCAATATAAGTATCGGCAATATCATCTAATAACAACTGATTGTTATCTTTATAACGTTCAATTGGCTGATAATCTGTGGCTCGTACTGTACAAATTAAATGAAGCATTGACGGAGAAGGAATGGTTAATTTAACTTCACTCTCCCCTGCCATTTTTTGCAATGAGCGGTAATGTTCAACGAAAGGATGGCTCTCTGAGAAACCAATCTTATCCACAATTTTTAATGTTTTCGGGCGTACATTATCGTGTTTAAATTGCACTGAGAATTTCTCCGCATCCACTTCTTTCACGCCATCTAATGCAGCTAAGAAATCTAAATGCCAAAAAGTACGACGAAATTCACCATCAGTCACCGCATGCAATCCAACATTTTTTTGATGCTCAACCAATTTAGCAATTTCTGCATCTTCAACTTGCGTTAAATCAGCACAAGAAATATCACCACAGCTGCATTGATGACGAGCCTGTTTTAAAGTCTCTGGACGTAAAAAACTTCCTACAATATCAAAACGATATGGTGCAGAAGTGCGAATAGTGGCATTTGGAAAAAGTTTACTCATTTTGCTTTCCTATATTTTATTCATTCTAATGATAGACTGAGTGTAACAAAATTAATGTCTTCATTAAAGATTTAGACGTCTAGATGGATGTGAATTTTATTGTGATTTTATATGAATGGAATTGATATAACATTTAAAAAGAAAAAGTGCGGTCATTTCTAACCACACTTTAAGCCTATAAACTATTGCAATGCTTTCACTGCCTTATGGTATTCTTTTGATTGTTCCAATAAAATCTTAGCCGCTTCGCGCAGTTTATCCACATCCGATTCTGGCAAATATAACGATGTACCGATATTAAGAACATCATTCTTCAATTGCCCCTCTGGCAAATCTTTTAAATTTAAATTCACAAAATGAGCTTTAATTTTTATTCCTTTTTTACGTTTAGCGTAAGCATTCCATTGATCCGCAAATTGTTGTGAATATTTCACTGTCGATGCTGTCGTTTTATCAATTGGTACATTAATCACTGTATTCACGACATCTTTGATTCCCGGTACATCAGCTGATTTATCAATATCGCTAGTAAGTTCATTTTGAGCATTAACGTTTACCACGACAATATTACGTAAATTATAATTCTTAAGCTCAGTATATAATTTTCGGACACTAAGTAAATTTGACACATCCAATAAGCTAGCCAAACCTAAATTATCCGTTAAGCCACCATCAACTAAGTGCAAATAAGGTTTTTCAGCCTTATTTTGATAAGGCTCCATGCGTTTTTTCATGGCATCAAAGTTACTCAACAACAACCGATTAGGTGGATTCATCTGCATCAATAATTCTTTTTTATTTTCCACGAGGCAAGAACCACCATGATTATTTTGCGTAATCGGTGAAAAAATTAATGGTACGGCGCTTGATGCCGCTACTGCCCGAGCAATCTCAACATCATTTAAATCAACACAAAGCCAATCAAAGAAATCTTGCGTAAAAGAAACTTCCTGTCCTGCTGTCATATCTGTGGTATTAATCACGGCAAAAGGTCCTTTACGTTGTTCAAGATCTGCAAATTTTTTCCCACGATATAAAGCAAGATTGAGCTGTTCCTGCAACAAATCGCTACGACCAAACTGTGGGGAAGTAAGCCGAGGCACATTACCCATCGAAAATACTTCATTGATGACTTTTTTCTGGAAATTCTTTTTCAAAAAAGAATTATTAAATTTAGGGATAATATCCTGTCCCTCCAAAGCAAAATAGGCTGCTAATACTGAGCCGCCAGACACCCCATACACAATATCAATATTTTGCAATAAGGTGCTACCTTTCTCTGTTGGACGCACTGAGACATTTTGGAACTGCTCTAACACGCCATAACCTAAAGATGCCGCGCGAGATCCTCCACCAGAAAAAGTGACAATCACTAAATTTTCTTTTTGCAATGCCTGCTGCATCGCATTTTCCAAGCGATATCCCTTTTGTGGATCTATTTGCTCAATCGTTTTAGTTGGATGATAAGTAATTGAATTGCAAGCAGTAAGCAAAGCGATACTGCAAGCAAGTAAACTTGATTTGAAAGGAAAATGAGTAAGTTTCATAACAGTATTCCTTTACTGTGACGTTATTTATCTATTATATCTTTTTTAAAGGATATATACGTTTTGTCAAGGCTTTGTATTAAAAATAAAGTGTGATGCAGATCTCATTCTTCACATTTTGATCTCAATCAGAAGTGCCAAATAACATATAATAAAAGGGTCTATTATTTATTTAACAATTATAAAAAAGGAATAAACATGAAAACATTGAGTGAATTTATTGTTGAACGCCAAGCGGAGTACCCAAATGCAAAAGGGGAACTTAGTGGTATTTTGTCCTCTATTCGTTTACTAGCAAAAATCATTCATCGTGATATCAATAAAGCAGGTTTAACGAATATCCTTGGTCAATCTGGTGTCGAAAACGTGCAAGGTGAAAGCCAAATGAAATTGGACTTATTCGCCCATAACACCATGAATGCAGCACTCATGTCACGTGAAGAAGTAGCAGGTTTTGCTTCAGAGGAAGAAGAAAGCTTTATCGCTTTTGATACTGAACGTGCTCGCAATGCAAAATATATTATTTTGACTGACCCACTTGATGGTTCATCCAATATTGATGTGAACGTTTCGGTTGGGACAATCTTCTCTATTTACCGTCGTGTATCCCCTATTGGCTCACCTGTTACCTTAGAAGACTTTATGCAACCGGGTAATAAACAAGTGGCTGCGGGTTATATCGTATATGGTTCGTCTACCATGTTGGTTTATACCACTGGTCATGGTGTAAATGGTTTCACTTATGATCCATCTATCGGTACATTCTGCCTTTCTCATGAAAATATGCAAATGCCAAAAGAGGGAAAAATCTATTCCATCAATGAAGGACAATATCTCAAATTCCCACAAGGGGTAAAAAAATACATTAAATACTGCCAAGAAGAAGATAAAGCAACTAACCGCCCTTATGCTTCACGCTATATCGGCTCATTAGTGGCAGACTTCCATCGCAACTTATTAAAAGGCGGTATCTACATTTACCCAAGTGCAACCAACTATCCAAATGGTAAGCTTCGTTTGCTTTATGAAGGCAATCCAATGGCATTCTTAGCAGAACAAGCGGGTGGTATTGCATCTGATGGTTACAATCGAATTTTAGATATTCAGCCAACTGAACTTCACCAACGTGTACCACTTTTCATCGGTTCTGCAGAAATGGTGAAAAAAGCAGAAGAAATGATGAGAGAATTTAAAGAAGATTAAATTCCTAAAGTGCGGTCAATTTTAATCGCACTTTCTTAGAGAATAAAAAGGCGAACTTTATCAGTTCGCCTTTTTCATTAATGCTTTTTAATTAATCCCGTTTTCTTGCGAGTAACCACCAAATAATCGCCATAAACAAGAGGCTTGGCATCAGTGCACTTAAAAAAGCTGGCGCATTAAATACCACACTCATTTGTCCAAAAATTTCATTGACGACATAGAACAAGAATCCAAAGCAAATCCCCGTTACGATTCTTGCTCCTGCAGTGACACTGCGTAATGAACCGAAGATAAAAGATAACGCAAGCATCATCATCACACCTACAGAAAGGGGTTGTAAAATCTTACGCCAATAGGTTAATTCAAAACGGCGAGAATCCTGCCCCGTTTGTTTTAAGAAAGCGATATATTCGTATAAACCTGAAATGGATAATGACGTTGGACGTAATGAAACTGCGCCTAATTTATCTGGCGTTAAACTCGTCGCCCAATCTTCGGTTAAGCGGTTTGTTGTGGTAATTTGCTCTTTTGATACCGCTGAATTATTCACTTGACGTAACTGCCATTGATTATTTTCAGCAGAATATTGTGCTTGATTTGCATGCTTCAAATGCGTGAGATTACGCTGTTCATCAAAGGTATAAATATAAATATCTTCTAATTGTGCATCATCGGTAATACGACGAACATACACGAAATTATTACCGTCTTTTGCCCATACTCCATTTTTTACCGAAAGCATTGAGCCACCAGAAAGTGCACGAGTACGCATATCACGGGCAAACTGTTCAGTTTGAGGAATCCCCCACTCTCCAATAATCATGGTAAAAAGCACCAGTGGAAGTGCCGTTTTCATGACGGCTAATCCTATTTTAAAGCGAGAAAAACCTGCGGATTGCATTACCACTAATTCACTGCGGCTGGCTAAATTACCTAACGCAATTAAGGCCCCTAACAAGGCTGCCATTGGGAAAAAGGTTTCCACATCTTTAGGAATGGTTAATCCTGTATAAGCCACCGCTTGCCAAATATCATAAGAACCTTTCCCTACGCTACGGAATTGCTCTACAAATTTGATAATTGCCGAAAGGCCAACCAACGTAAATAGCGTGGCAAAAATTGCCCCTAAGATGCTTTTACCGATATAACGATCAAGAGTATTCATCAACATTGTTATTACCCTTTTCTGAATACACGACGGAATTTATGCATAGCGGTACTATCCCAACTATTCAGCACAATTCCTAAAATTAAAAAGGCGATATTTACCAATGGCATTAATAAACCTGCATCAAGCTTACCTGCACCACCCGCAGATTTAAATGAGCTTTGTAATAAGAAGTAAATTAAATAAAGCAATAGTGCCGGTAAGATCTTCGCAAAACGGCCTTGGCGAGGATTCACTTTACTCATTGGTACGGCGATAAGCGCCATTAAAGGCACCGCTAAAATTAAGGTTATGCGCCAATGCAACTCTGCTTTTGCTGCTGCACTTTTATCTTTTAATAATTGCTCAAAAGATAATTCAGCAGCTTCATCACCTTCTGTGTTTGTCTCTTGATGGCCTAAATAGGCTTGATAGTCATCAAAATGTGTAATACGGAAATCAGGAAGCACAGATGTACCTTCTACACGCAAGGTATTTTGTAAATTCAGCACTTGATCGCCATTTTGTAACGCTTTTAACTCACCTTTTTCAGCTGTAACCACTGATGGTTTCGTTTGACCTTTGGCTTTCATTTGGAAAAGATAAACATCACTGATTTGATTACCATTAATTTTATCAATGAATAAAACGAAATTATTGTTACTTGTGGACATGAATTGACCAGAAGCCAATGCCCCCATTGTTGGGTTAGCTTTAGCATCTTCAACAATTGCCACTTGTTTTTGAATCGCCCATGGAGAAAGCCACAATGCGTTATAAGCAGCCAAGCCAGCTGTGAACAAAGAAAGAATTAACGCCACGCGAACAAGAATACGTTGGCCTACACCACATGCACGCATAACGGTGATTTCACTTTCTGCATAGAGACGACCGAAAGTCAGTAAAATGGCGATAAACAAACATAATGGCAACATTAATTGCGCCATTGTCGGCATCCCTAAACCGAGTAAAGAGAACACCAGATCGGCAGGTACTTTACCATTTGCCGCTGAACCAAGTACGCGCACAAGTTGTTGGCTGAAGAAAATTAAAAGCAAAATAAACAAAATTGCAATCTGGCTTTTAAAAACTTCCTTTGTTAAATATCGGGTTAATATCATTCTTTTTTTCTAACTAAAAAACACGGGAAACTGGCTAATTTAGATGGCGTATGATACCTTATTTTGACTGATTTAAATAGCAAATTAGCAACATAAGGAAATAACATGAAATATCAAGCGAACTCAACCGCACTTTCTCAATCAACCGATTGCCTTATTATCGGCATTTATGAGAACAATGAATTAACAAAAAGTTTCAATGAAATCGATCAAATCACACAAGGCTACCTCAGCCAGTTAGCTCAAAGCCAAGATCTTTCAGGCAAAATTGGGCAAGCGACTCTGCTTCATTCGTTACCGAATCTTGCGACTAAACGCGTGTTAGTAGCAGGTTGTGGTAAAAAAGGTGAAACGACTGAACGCCAATTTAAACAAATCATCCAACGAGTTACCCAAACATTAAAAGAATTAAATATTCAACAAGCGGTGAATAATTTAACGGATGTGGAAATTAAAGATCGCGATCTATTTTGGAATGTACGTTTTACTGTTGAAACCATCGAACATAGTCTCTATCAATTCGATGAATTTAAAAGTAAAAAAGCGGATGCTATCTCACTTCAAGAAATCATTTTTAATACCGATGATTCACAAGCTCAGCAAGCCATCGCAGAAGCACAGGCCATTGCAAATGGTGTAAAAGCTGCGCGTAATATCGCGAATATGCCATCTAATATTTGTACACCGGCTTATTTAGCTGAACAAGCTAAAAATTTAGCCAAAACATCAACCGCACTTTCCTTAGATGTGATTGATGAAGAAGAAATGGCGAAACTTGGGATGAATGCATATTTAGCGGTATCAGGTGGTTCTCAACACCCTGCTTACCTATCTATTTTGCATTTCAACAACGCCCCAGATAAAAATGCGAAACCTATCGTATTAGTGGGTAAAGGCTTAACCTTTGATGCAGGCGGTATTTCGTTAAAACCAGCCGCAGAAATGGATGAGATGAAATACGATATGTGTGGTGCTGCTTCGGTATTCGGCACAATGAAAGCCATTGCAGAATTAAATCTACCACTCAATGTTATCGGTGTATTAGCGGGTTGTGAAAACTTACCTGACGGCAATGCCTATCGCCCGGGTGATATTCTCACCACGATGAATGGTTTAACCGTAGAAGTGTTAAATACTGATGCTGAAGGCCGTTTAGTACTTTGTGATACATTAACTTATGTAGAGCGTTTTGAACCGCAATATGTGATTGATATTGCGACCCTAACAGGCGCTTGCGTGGTAGCTTTAGGTCAACATAACAGCGGCTTAGTTTCAACTAACGATGCCTTAGCCGAACAGTTATTACTAGCCGCACAGCAAACTACTGACAAAGCTTGGCGTTTACCATTAAGTGAAGAATATCAAGAGCAATTAAAATCCCCATTTGCTGATTTAGCTAATATTGGCGGTCGTTGGGGCGGTGCAATTACTGCAGGCGCATTCCTCTCCAACTTTACGAAAAAGTACACTTGGGCACATTTAGATATCGCCGGGACAGCTTGGCTTCAAGGTGCAAATAAAGGCGCCACAGGCCGTCCGGTTTCTTTATTAACGCAATTTTTAATTAATCAAACCAAGTAATAACACATAGGGCTAACATAACGTTAGCCCTAAAATTTTCTCAAAATCTGACCGCACTTTATTCCAATTCAAATTCAACTAGTAACGGATTATGATCTGACGAAGTAACCACTTCTGATGTTGCACTCACCACTTTTACGCCTCGCGTAAAAATATAATCAAGTGGATAACCTAAAAATCTAACCCGCTCATCTTGAGAGAGCGTCACTACATCTAATCCATATTTTTGCATCAAATTATTAGCTAAATTCAGACGACGCTCATTCCATGCATTAAAATCGCCAGAGATAATGATGGGGCCTTGATGATTTTCTACAAAAGAAAAGAGCTGCTCTAACTGAGTTTGATAAGCGGAAATCCCCCATTCAAAATTAATCAAATGCACATTAATAAGTAGCAAGCTATCGCCTTTTTCTAATGGAAAACTCATCACACTTGCCACTTTGGGAATTTGTATTAATGGTTCTGCTACGCCACCACCGCAATACCATTCTGGTTGCGTTTTGGTGAATGTTTTTACACCGGATAAGAGATCTTTAAAAGAAAAAGAGGACACAAAAAGTGCGGTCGAAAATGTGTTTAAATTTTGATGTTGTGTCGCCTCTTGTAATAACACAAAATCAGCTTGTTCAGACAATCTCGCTAAATCTTCTTGCCAACCCGTATCTTGCCCTTTATGCACATTCCAGTTGACCAAACGAAAATGTGAAGACGTTAATTTAGGCATCAAACCATTAGCCTTGTCACATTGCATATTTAGTTTGTTTTCAAAAGGAATATAACTCACTTTTTGTGACGTATTTAATTGGATAAATGTACGAGCAAAAATTGTTAAATTCGCAAAAAAATAGCCACCACCTAAAACCAGCAATAGTAATCCAATAGTTAAAAATCGATAAATTCGCTTCATGATGATCCTCTCTCTATGCTCGAATAATAACACCTCATCAAAGCAATGCAACTTTCACTTTTAATACTCATTAATACCTACCTACAACATGGTAACTTTAATTTTTAGCTTTGATTTAAATCATACTTTGCTAAAAAAAACGTTGCATTTTCCTTTTATTATCTTAGTATTTTGCTCAACTTCTAACTCTACCTCATCAACAAGGAGATTCATTATGTCTTTTGGAGATAAAAAATTAAGTGAAATCGCAATCAGCGTACCCGGCTCAACTTCACTACTTCGTGAATATGATTTAGATTTCTGCTGTGGTGGCTCAGATACACTTGCTCACGCAGCGGCAGAAAAAGGACTCAATTTAGTAGACATCGAAACGCGCTTAACTGCGCTACAAAACAGCAAAGCAGAAAACCCTGAAGAATATTGGGGTGGTGCAAATTATGGTGAAGTTATCGATCATATTTTAGTTCGCTATCATCAACGTCACCGTGAACAACTTCAAGAATTAATCGTATTAGCGGATCGCGTAGAAAGTGTTCATGGTGATCGCGATGATTGCCCTATCGGCGTAGCAGCAGAATTACGCAATGTCTATGATGATTTAAGCAACCATATGATGAAAGAAGAGCACGTGCTTTTCCCAATGATCAAAGCGGGAAATTATATGATGGCACAAATGCCGATTCGTATGATGGAAATGGAACACGCAGAACATGGCGAACATTTAGACGTATTAAAATCATTAACAAACAATATGACACCTCCTGCAGATGCTTGTAACACATGGCGTGCGCTTTATAGCGGTATCCAAGAATTTGCAGATGATTTAATGATGCATATTCATCGTGAAAATAATGTTTTATTCCCTCGTGTGATTGCTGAAAATCACTAAGAACAAATCATCTAAAGAAAAAGGGCGAAATCATTCGCCCTTTAAAATTAGCCTAAAACTGACCGCACTTTACTTCTCTTCACTGCCTTTATATAAACGGTTTTTATACAAATAGCTGCCAAGTAAGGCATGTGCCAACGCTTCTTTTTTCATTTCTTCCGACACGTCTTTTTCGGTTAATGTGTCTTTTTCCTTATCATAAACATAGCCTTTTGCTTTGCTATTTGGTGTTTGGATAACGACATCATGATTGCCTTTCATTAAAGCTTGGGTTTGATCAAACTGCATAAAGGCACGATTCGGATTCACATCTTGCGTTAAATCAAAGCCAATCATCGGATAATTACCACTTACCCCCGCAATAGAAAGTAAGGTTGTCGGCATATCAATTTGACTCACTAAACGACTGTCTCGGCGAGGTGCAACATGATCACCTAAAATTAACGCAGGAATATGGAAATGCTTAATTGGCACCAAGCTTGCCCCTGCTGCACGAGAATCATGGTCGGCAATTACCAAGAACACGGTATCTTTCCAATAATTAGATTGTTTCGCTAAGTTGAAGAAATAACCAATGGCATAATCTGCATATTTTGCACTGTTATTACGGGTTGCTTTTGGTTGTTCGTAAAGCTCAATTTTACCATCCGGAAATTCAAAAGGATCGTGATTGCTCGAACTAAACACTAAGCTAAAGAATGGTTTTCCTTCATTCTGTAATTGGGTAAAAGTTTCGTTCGCTTTATCAAATAAATCCTCATCACTCACGCCCCAAGTCGCAGTAAATTTCGGATTTTGATAATCCTTTTGATCGATAATATTTTGGAAACCATTACCATAGAAGAAGCTTGCCATGTTATCAAAGTGTTTTTCACCACCATAAATAAAGGAAGTGTTATAACCTTGTTTGGCAAGTAAATCTGCAATAGTAAAGAAACCACTTTGACTGTTATTCAATTTCACCACTGCACGTGCTGGAGTGGGTGTAAAACCTGCAGTTGTAGCTTCAATACCGCGTACAGAACGCGTCCCCGTAGCATAAAGATTTTCAAATAACCAGCCTTCTTTGGCTAACTTATCAAATTCAGGTGAAAGTGGTTTTCCGCCTAATGTACCGATAAATTGCGCCCCAAAACTTTCTTCCAAAATAATGACGATATTTTTCGGTTTACCTTGGTAAGTCGCTTGGTTTTTCGTTAAGGTTGGAATCTTCTCTGAAATATAATCACTTTCAGGGCGCCCACGGCTTGCTTTGACAATACGCAACATTTCATCAGTATCCATTTTGCCATAGGCTTCGGAAGATGCTCCTTCATCTTTAAATTGCTGTGCCACATAAAGGACAGAATAGCCAGAGTTCAACACGAGAGAATTCACTAAACCATCGGAAGAAAAGGCGACCATTGCAGGGTTAACACCACGGTGTTGGAAACTCGAACGCGCACCTAAAAAAGCAACAGCAATCACGAGCAATGCTACAACAGGGCGTAATTTCCAGCTCATTGGGCGTAAATTTTTGACCGCATAACCAGATAATTTCCAATAACAGAAGAAAGCCGTAACAGTGAAAATAAGGCTAAAAATGACCGCAGTTAAATGGCCTTCCATCAACATTGAAAAGACTTCTTTCGGATAAATTAAATATTCGATAAATAGACGGTTTGGACGGAAATCATAGGTTTCGATAAATGCAGGCGTAGCCAATTCCATGAATAGAATAAACACACTACCGAAGGTAAGCCAAATGCGTAAAATCATTTTCCAAATTCGGCTATGATGAAATAACACCGTAAATAATGCCGGCACACCAAATAGATAACACAAAGCCACGATGTCCATACGCAAGCCTTGTAAGAATAATTGCCCCCAACCCGCTACCGCAGAAACACGGTCTGCCTGCCAAATCGCAAGCCCAAGACGAGATAAGGAGAAAATGATCAGATTAATGATGACGAAGAGAAAAATTGGATATAAAGAAGAACGTGTTTGTTTCATTTTGACACTCATAAGTCCTAAGGGAATCGCTACCCTTTGATTAATTTAAAGCACGCTAATGTGCCATTCCTTTCATAGACAGATAAAAAAACACAAAGTGCGGTTAAAAACATCATCATTTTTGATCGCACTTTGATCTGCACCCCAAAACCTGGACACCTAATTTGAGGTGCAAAGTATGAGTCGCCGAGGAAATTGCTACGATAATGCGGTGATTGAAAGTTTTTTTGCGATACTAAAATCAGCGTGTTTTTACTCTCGGACTTATCATTCAATTGCTGAATTACAGGCTGAAATTGAAGAATATTTAGTGTATTACAACCAAAAACGCATTAAACTTGCTTTTAAAGGATTGAGTCCAGTGCAATACCGAGCTCAATATTTAAGTTAACTAACCTGTCCAACTTTTGGGGGGCAGATCACTTTTGTCTTTCTTTACTTTAGTCACAGCTAGTAAGATAATAAATGAAAACCATTATCAAAATACAAGCGTTAGACTTGTTTCATTATAAGGAGATAACCATGACAATGAATAGACGTGATTTTTTAAGAATGAGCGCAGCACTTACGGCAGCAGGCATGTCGCCTTCTCTCTTTGCGACAACAAAAGAGCAATTTACCATTTATGGCGCACCCGCGATGCCAAGTGTGACCATTGCGGTGGCGGCAGCACAAGGTAAATTAGCCAAACAAGCGGATGTAGCATTAGAAATTTGGCGTTCGCCTGATCAGTTGCGTGCAGGAGTGGCAAGTGGGCAATTTAAAGTCATGATGAGCCCTAGCAATGTGGGCGTAAATTTACGTAATCAAGGGCAACAAGTCGGCATGGTGAATATTCTCACCAATGGGATTACGCAGTTGATGTGTAAAGGCGGTGCTATTACTTCACCGCAAGAATTAGTGGGTAAAAAAATCCTTGTGCCATTTAAAAACGATATGCCAGACATCGTGTTGCAAGCTTTACTAAAAAAATTGAATATTGATATGAATAAAGTAGATATTACCTATGCAGCCACACCAACTGAAGCAATTGGTTTGTTCTTGCTCAAAGATTTCCATGTGGCTATCTTGCCAGAACCAATGGCAAGTGCCGTTGTGCAGAAAGCTAAAATTGTTGGTACGGAAATTGTACGTGGTTTTGATTTAGTGAAAGAATGGGGACAAGCGTTTAACACTAAACCGCTTATTCCAATGGCGGGCATTATTGCCAATGAAGAATTCTTTCATGCACACAAGGCGGAGTTTGATCTATTTCACCAAGATTTAAGTGATGCGTTAAACTGGATTATGGCCAACCGCAAAAGTGCGGCTGAAATTGGCGCTAATTATCTTCCTGCTCCAGAAGCCGCTATTGAAATGGGCTTAGACGGTGCGCGCTTAACGGTGACCAAAGCCAGTGAACTGAAAAATGAAATCATGCAATTCTATGAAACTTTGATGGAGTTCAATCCAAAACTCTTAGGCGGTAAATTACCAGATGACAAATTCTTCTTAGCTTAATTTGAAACTGAATCACATAACATGATTAAAACTGACAAAATCCGTAAACCACAACCTGTCCTGTTTTACATCATCGACTACCTTTGGAGCGGCTTTACCGGCTTGAGTGTGGCGATGATGATTGTTGCCTTGTGGGCTTGGGGCTGTGCGATATTTGGTGAATTTATGCTGCCTGCTCCTGCGGATGTTTTTCAAAAAGCCCTTGAGCTGCTCGATCATTTCCAACAAAACGAAATCGGTATTTCATTATGGCGTTCTGTGGTGGGTATTACCATTGCATTAGTCGCAGGCTTAGCCGCAGGGCTGATTGCGGGCAGCTTTAAAACCGCTATGGCATTGCTTAAACCCGTCATTACGATTTTGTTAGCCATGCCGCCAATTATTTGGGTTGTAATGGCCTTATTTTGGTTTGGCTTTGGTAATCCAAGTGTGCTATTTACCATTATCGTATTAGTTGCCCCGCTAACCTTTGCCAGTGCAGCCATGGGCATGGCAAGTGTAAATAAACAACATGAAGAATTGTTTGATGCGTACAAACTCGGATTGCGGAAAAAAATCCGCTATTTATATATTCCCCATCTCACGGGCTATGTAATTTCCAGTATTGGCGTCGCAGTTGCGATGGGCGTGAAAGTCGTAATTATGGCAGAGCTTTTGGGTGCCAATGAGGGTGTGGGGGCACAGATTGCCGATGCCAGAGCCATGTTAGATACGTCAACAGTCATGGCTTATGTGCTGTTGGTGATTGTATTTGTTTCCCTCTTTGAATATTTGATTACCAAGCCATTGGAAATTCTGTTTATGCCGTGGAGAAGATAATGCTGAGTTTAAAGAATGTGCGTTTTGAAATTCTCCGCGATCCCATCGTGCGCGATTTCAGTATGGATTTACAACCAGGCGAAGTAAAAACCTTATTCGGCCCAAGCGGTTGTGGTAAAACTACCGTGCTGCGTTTAATATCAGGTTTGGAAACGCCAAAATCGGGCGAAATCAATAATACATTTCGTAAAACGGGCTTTCTGTTTCAAGAAAACCGTCTATTAGAAAATCTCACTGCTATGCAGAATATCGCCATTTTTATGGATAATTCTAATGAAAATGAAATCATTGCACTGGCAGAAAAGATCGGGCTTTCTTCGGGTGATTTGAATAAATACCCGACCGAATTATCGGGCGGTATGGCAAAACGCGTGGCATTTTTGCGTCTATTGCTATGTGGCTGTGATTTAGCCTTATTGGACGAACCTTTTGTCGGTTTGGATCGCGATTTACGGGATATTTTAGCCGCTATGTTAGTGGAAAAAATTGAGCAACAAGGCATGGCTTGCATTTTAGTGACGCACGATCGTTTTGAAGCAGCTCGATTAAGCCGAGAGATTATGCAGCTTTCTCCAAAAGGGATGGATGTGCAAAATGTGATTACCTTGCCAACGCCATTATCCGAACGCAATTCAGCCTTTGAAGAAACCGTAGTCGCACGCGAATTTCAAGGAATCCATTACTATGAATAATTTCTTTACCCATCCGATGCGACCCTTTTTTGTTGGTGCAGCCATTCTTGCGATTGTTGGTGCATTGAGCTTTTTCATCAGCCCCGATGATCTCATCCTACACCGCAAAATTTTCTTAGAATTTATGCTACCAGCCGCATACGGCGGCTTTCTGACGGCTTCCATGCTCGAATGGACAAATTACAAAGGTAATTTAAAACCTATTGCGACAATATTAGCAGTGCTCTTGCTTGCAGGATTGATGTTATTGCCATTTTCCCCGCAAACCGCCTCGTTTTTAGTGGCTGCTTATTGGCTCGCGTTGTTACTCTTTTGTGCTTGGCTGTTTTGGTTGGATCGCAATACCGACAATTTTACTTTACTGATGTTACTTGCAGCATTTATGGTTTGTCAGACAGCTTACGCCATGACTGATAGTCTGAAATTATTGCGGGCACAGGTGCATTTGAACATGGCGGCGGTAATGTTTGTATCGATTCGGGTAAGCATTCTATTAGGCGCAGAGGCTCTGAAAGAAAGTACATTGAAAGATCCCGTATTTATCCCGAATGTCGTGTATAAAAATATCGCAATTACATTTTTATTACTTCATACCGCAGCAGAGCTTTGGTTGCCTGCACAAACAGCCGCTTTTACAGCCTTTGCCGTTGGCTTTATTTTGCTTGCCAAGTTACGCGAATTACATCATCACGAACTGCTACGTAAACATTACATACGCACTTATTATTTCCTTCAATTGTTCGCTGCGATTGGCTATTTGTGGATTGGCATAAATAAATTAATTGATGAGCCTACTGCCGATCCATTACACATGGTGACACTTGGCGGCATTCTCGGCAGTATGATGATGATTTGGCTCACCGCGGGATTATGGCATAGTGGCTTTACGAAACTGGATTACCCAAAACTCTGTCGCCTTGCCGTGCTTTGTCTTTTCACGGCGGCACTTTCCCGAGCTTGTTTAATGTTTGTGGACGAGCTGTTTTTTATCACGATTCCGGCTATTTTAATTGCCATCGTGTTTGTGCTGTATCTCGCAACCTTTGTGCCGATATTCCGAAACAATGCCTTTACGGATGATCCGGAGTAATGACCAATCCGCACATCAATGTGCGGATTTTTGATATTTTTTAGACCGCACTTAATAGGCTTTTAATTGGGCCATTGCTTTACAATCTGCAGCTTGATGATCATCTTCGGTAATTAAACTTTGTAGGAAATGTTTAATTTCAGTCAGTTCGGCAATTTTTTCTTCGACTGAAACCAAATGTTTTGCCAACATACTATCCACTTCACAATGTTGAGATTGCTGCGTTTTCATCTCATTAAAAAATTTAATTTCGGCCAAGCTAAAATCTAACGCTCGGCATGTTTTAATAAACTTTAATTGTTTCAAACTGGCTTCATCATAATCTCGATAACCATTTGCAAGACGTTTAGGTTCCGGCATCAAGCCCATTTTTTCATAATACCGAATGGTTTCTAAATGAATACCGCTTTGTTTGCTGAGTTCGTTAATTTTCATTTTTCTAAAACCAAGTCTTGACCTTGTAGTTGCTACGGACTTTATACTTTATCCCAAGTTAATCAAATAGACAATAAGGAGCCGTATGTCCGAACATCATTCCCATGAACATCATGATCATTCATCTCATGAGCATATTCCACAGGATAAAAAAATCTTAGCGCTCAGTTTTGCCATCATTACTGGCTTTATGATTGTCGAATTTATTGGTGGCTATTGGTTTAACAGCTTGGCACTCATGGCTGATGCGGGTCACATGGCAAATGATAGCTTATCGTTATTTTTAGCCTTGTTAGCGTTGTTTCTATCCGCTCAAAAACAACGATACATTGCCCTACTTAATAGCGGCTCATTGATCGTCGTCGCATTGATGATTTTGTTTGAAGCAATTCAACGTTGGCAAAATCCCATCGAGATGATGGCATTACCGATGCTTGGTGTGGCATCGCTAGGATTACTCGTCAATCTTTTCGTTGCTTGGATAATGTTGAAAAGTGATCATGACAATCTCAATATCAAAGCGGCTTATCTGCATGTATTAACAGATTTATTTGGCTCCGTTATCGCGATTCTTTCAGGATTGAGCGCTTATTTCCTCGGATGGCAATGGGTGGATCCCTTAGCCAGTATGATATTGAGTGTTCTTGTGCTAAAAAGCGGAATTGAGGCATTTCGCTTGGCATTAAAAAACACCTAAAAAACTGACTGCACTTTGGTTTGATATTTCCAAAGTGATCTGCACCCCAAAACCTGGACACCTAATTTGAGGTGCAAAGTATGAGTCGCCGAGAAAATTGCTACGATAATGCGGTGATTGAAAGCTTTTTTACAATATTAAAATCAGCGTGTTTTTACTCTCGGACTTATCATTCAATTGTTAAATTACAGGCTGAAATTGAAGAATATTTAGTGTATTACAACCAAAACCGAATTAAACTTGGTTTAAAAGGATTGAGCCCGGTGCAATACCGAGCTCAATATTTAAGTTAACTAACCTGTCCAACTTTTGGGGGCAGATCACTTTTTGAAAGAGAAAGACTAAGCTGCAACCAACGCTTTTAATTGTTTTTCATAAGCTACCCAGTCTGTAATTGGACGTGTTGCCACGCCTGTTTCCATTGCTTTTTTCGCTACCGCAGAAGACACGGTAAATAATAAACGAGGATCAAATGGTGTTGGGATCACATAATCAGGACCAAATGATAATGCGCCGTAACTAGCAATAATTTCTAATGGAACTTGTTCTTTTGCCAAACCCGCAATTGCATGAGAAGCGGCTAATTTCATTTCCTCATTAATCGCTGTCGCACCTACGTCTAAAGCACCACGGAATAAGAATGGGAAACAAAGTACGTTATTTACTTGGTTTGGGAAGTCTGAACGACCGGTACAAACAATCGCATCTGGACGAACAGCTTTGGCTTCATCTGGTGTAATTTCAGGAACTGGGTTAGCCAGTGCTAAGATCAACGGATTTTCAGCCATAGTTTTAACCATTTCAGGTTTTAACGCACCCGCTTTAGAGCATCCTAAGAATACATCTGCACCGTTTACTGCATCGGCTAATGTACGCCAGCCGTTATCCTCAATTGCGTAGAATTGTTTGGTTTCATCCATGTTATCGCCACGACCTTTGAAAATCACGCCTTTAGAGTCACACATGGTGATGTTTTCTTTTTTGAAGCCTAATGCTCGAAGCAAGTTAGTACACGCAATAGCTGAAGCACCTGCGCCATTTACCACTAAGCGAACATCAGAGATATTTTTACCAATAATTTCTAAACCATTTAATGCAGCCGCACCCACGATAATGGCTGTACCGTGTTGGTCATCATGAAAAACTGGAATACCCATGCGTTCACGCAACACTTTTTCAATATAGAAACACTCCGGTGCTTTGATATCTTCAAGGTTAATGCCACCAAATGTTGGTTCTAATGAAGCGATAATATCAATTAATTTATCTGGATTATGTTCATTGATTTCAATATCAAATACATTGATACCTGCAAATTTTTTGAACAATACACCTTTCCCTTCCATAACAGGTTTTGATGCAAGTGCGCCAATATTTCCTAAGCCTAACACGGCTGTACCATTTGAAATAACGGCCACTAAATTAGCACGTGCTGTATAACGGCTTGCCGCTGAGGGATCTTTTTCAATCTCTAAGCAAGGCTCAGCAACACCTGGAGAATACGCAAGGGCTAAATCATGTTGAGTAGCTAATGATTTGGTTGGGGTGACTGCAATTTTTCCTGGGATAGGGAATTCATGAAAATCTAATGCGGCTTGGCGCAATTGTTCGCTCATATAAAAATACTCCATTTTCATTTATAACAAATAAAATTTACACCATTATACTCCCTTTTAAATAGAATTTTGTGACATACCGCAAAAATTTTACAAATTTATTACAAAAATATGAGTGAAATCGACCACACCTTTGTCTTTTCTTCACATTCATAAGCAAAAACGTTACTATATCGCAAAAAATATACAGGATATAAATAATGAGTTTGTTTTCTAAATTTAGAAGCGCCATCAATAAATTACAACGGAAAGCGATTAATCAAACCTATCAAAAACGTTTAACCAATCAAGGCATGTCGGTGATTTCTGCAAACTGTGTCGGTGCGTTTATTTTACACGATCTAAATCAACCTTTTAATTCTCCATTTGTTAATCTTTATTTAGAACCTTTTGATTTTATTCGTTATTTGCAAGATATCCGTTTTTATCAATCACTGCCGCTCCAATTTATACAAACAGAAAAAAACTATCCTATTGGAATCTTAGGTGACCTCAAAATCCACTTTATGCACTATCGTTCAGAGCAAGAAGCCAAAGAAAAATGGGAGGCTCGCTCACAACGTTTAAACTTTGATAATTTATTTATTATAATGACGGATAAGTACAGAGGAAAAGGTGTGGATTACGAGCACTTACAAGCCTTTGATAACTTACCTTATCCGAACAAAGTGGTCTTTACCCATAAGCCTTATCCCGAGTTTAAATCCGCTTTCTATATTAAAGGCTTTGAAAATGAAAACGAAGTGGGTGATTTATTTACCTTTTCCGGTTGGAATGGCGAAAAATATTACGACCAATTTGATTACGTCAGCTGGTTCAATCAAAAATAAGAGTTTACGATGCGATTAGATAAATTTATTGCCGAGAATACTGGTTTAACCCGTTCACAAGCTACCAAGGCCATTCGCCAAAGTGCGGTCAAAATTAACGGTGAAATTGTGAAAAATGGGGCGACCAAAGTAAGCCAAGAAGATGAAATTTATTTTGAAGATGAATTATTGACTTGGGTGGAAGAAGGTCAATATTTTATGTTGCATAAGCCTCAGGGCTACGTTTGCTCTCATGATGACGGTGACTATCCAACTATTTATCAATTCTTTGAACCGCCTCTTTCAGGCAAATTACACAGCGCTGGACGATTAGATGTGGATACCACTGGCCTCGTGCTATTAACGGATGATGGGCAATGGTCACATCGTATTACCTCACCAAAGCATCAATGTGAGAAAACCTATTTAGTCACTTTAGCTGACCCAGTTGAGAACCATTATGCTTCAGCTTGTGAAGAAGGCATTTTGTTACGTGGTGAAAAAGAACCAACTAAGCCAGCAAAACTTGAAGTGTTAGATGATTACAACGTGAACCTGACTATCTCTGAAGGGCGCTATCACCAAGTGAAACGAATGTTTGCCGCGCTGGGTAATAAAGTCGTGGCACTCCATCGTTGGAGAATCGGTAACGTTGAATTAGATGAAAGCTTAGAAGAAGGCGAATTTCGTCCACTTACTCAGGACGAAATCGACAATTTAGTGAAATAATATGAGCCAAAATATTAAACCTACCTTTATTTTTATCGCCACGCTCGGCATTCTCTCGATGCTACCGCCTTTGGGCGTGGATATGTATATTCCGTCCTTTTTAAATATTGCTGAAGACTTAAATATCAACGCTGAGCAAGTACAGCACACGCTGACATTCTTCGCTTATGGTATGGCGGCAGGGCAATTATTCTGGGGGCCTTTTGGTGATAGCTTTGGTCGTAAACCGATTATTTTGTTAGGGGTCATTATTGGTGCTATCACATCCATTATTTTAACGAATATTCATTCTATTGGCAGTTTCACTGTTCTGCGTTTCGTTCAAGGTTTCTTTGGAGCGGCGCCTGTTGTACTTTCAGGCGCTTTATTACGAGATTTATTTAGCAAAGATCAGCTCTCTAGAATCATGTCCACTATCACGCTTGTCTTTATGATCGCACCACTTGTTGCGCCTATAATTGGCGGATATATCGTGAAATATTTCCACTGGCATATGATTTTTTATGTGATTGGCATCATGGGATTTCTTGCAGCATTGCTTGTCTTTTTCATTATTCCCGAGACCCATAAACAAGAAAATCGTATTCCCTTGCGTCTTAATATTATTGCCCGTAACTTCATGATGCTTTCTAAACAAAAAGAAGTGTTAGGTTATATGGCCGCAGCCTCTTTTGGATTTGGTGGTTTATTTGCCTTCGTCACTGCGGGATCGATTGTCTATATCGGTATTTATGGTATTCCTGTCGATCAATTCGGCTATTTCTTTATGATCAATATTGCCATTATGACCGTTGCATCTTATCTAAATGGTAAATTTGTATTGAAGCTAGGTGCAGAAACCATGTTACGAATTGGTATTGCCATACAATTCATTTCAGGAATTTGGTTATTTTTAACCGCACTTTTTGATTTTGGTTTTTGGTCAATGGCAATTGGTGTAGCCTTTTTTGTAGGACAAAACCCATTAATTTCCTCCAATGCGACTGCCTCTATTCTAGAAAAATTCCCAACGATGGCAGGTACTGCAAACTCATTAATGGGAAGTGTCCGTTTTGGTGTCGGCGCAGTAATGGGTTCCCTAGTAGCGAGCTTTAAAATGGAAACAGCAGCACCAATGCTCTATACAATGGCAGCTTGCGTAGTTATTTCAGCCCTCTCTTACTATCTCCTGACTTATCGGCATTGCAATTCAACTAAATAATAAAAATTTTATTCATATCTAATAAGCAATTATTAGATATGAATGGACGTAATTGTTTCAATTAGACTAGTATTTTTGTGTCATTTAAAGCGAATACAACAGCATTTCATGAAATTTGATACAAAATTCAATCCTCCTTCAAATCAATAGATTATTTTGATTAATTTAATAGATTTTAATCACTGAAACCTTTTGTATTATACTTAAGAAATTTATTTCATCCCCCTATCTATTCATACAAGGAGTTAACTATGAGTTCAAAATGCCCTTTTTCGCATTTATCGTCTACTAACCTAACGATGGGAAATGGCGCCCCTGTTGCTGACAATCAAAACAGTTTAACTGCAGGTCCGCGTGGTCCATTACTTTCACAAGATTTATGGCTTAACGAAAAATTAGCTGATTTCGTACGCGAAGTTATTCCAGAGCGTCGTATGCACGCGAAAGGTTCTGGTGCATTTGGTACCTTTACTGTCACACACGATATTACTCAATATACTCGTGCAAAAATTTTCAGTGAGGTGGGTAAAAAAACGGAAATGTTCGCACGTTTTACTACCGTGGCAGGTGAACGTGGTGCTGCAGATGCGGAACGTGATATTCGTGGTTTCGCATTAAAATTCTATACCGAAGAAGGTAACTGGGACTTAGTGGGTAACAACACCCCGGTATTCTTCTTACGTGATCCACGTAAATTCCCAGACTTAAACAAAGCGGTAAAACGCGACCCACGCACTAATATGCGTTCAGCAACTAATAACTGGGATTTCTGGACATTATTACCAGAAGCATTACACCAAGTAACTGTTGTAATGAGTGATCGTGGTATTCCTGCAAGCTATCGTCATATGCACGGTTTCGGTTCTCACACTTATAGTTTCTGGAACGAAGCAGGCGAACGTTTTTGGGTAAAATTCCACTTCCGTACTCAACAAGGCATTAAAAATTTAACAGATGCTGAAGCAGCAGAAATTATTGCAAATGACCGTGAAAGCCATCAACGTGATTTATATGAAGCGATTGAACGTGGTGATTTCCCTAAATGGACATTATTTGTACAAATTATGCCAGAAGCAGATGCGGAAAAAGTGCCTTATCATCCGTTCGACTTAACTAAAGTATGGCCGAAAAAAGACTACCCATTAATTGAAGTTGGTGAGTTTGAATTAAACCGTAACCCAGAAAACTTCTTCGCGGATGTAGAACAATCTGCGTTTGCACCAAGTAACTTGGTACCAGGTATCGGTGCAAGTCCTGACAGAATGTTACAAGCTCGTTTATTTAACTATGCAGATGCACAACGTTACCGTTTAGGTGTGAACTACCGTCAAATTCCAGTAAACCGTCCGCGTTGCCCAGTGCATAGCAACCAACGTGATGGTCAAGGTCGTGTAGATGGTAACTACGGTAGCTTGCCACACTACGAGCCAAACAGCTTCAACCAATGGCAACAACAACCAGATTTTGCTGAACCACCACTTCGTATCAATGGAGATGCAGCACATTGGGATTATCGCAACGATGATAACGACTACTTCAGCCAACCACGTGCATTATTTAACTTAATGAGCACAGAGCAAAAACAAGCGTTATTCAACAACACTGCAGCTGCAATGGGCGATGCACCTGACTTCATTAAATACCGTCATATCCGTAACTGTCACTGGTGTGATCCTGCATATGGTGAAGGCGTTGCAAAAGCATTGGGCTTAACCGTTGAAGAGGCATTAAAAGCACGTGAAACTGACCCAGCATTAGGTCAAGGTGGATTGTTATAAGTGCGGTCAATTTTATAAGCAGATTTTAAATCTAAAAATAAAGGCGGGAATTCCCCGCCTTTCATATTTTATTGAACACTTATTTCCAAATTCGATGCTCTAATACTCGCTTTTTAATTTCAGGATAAAAGTCAATTTTAAATTCAGGTTCTTTCCCCTCTTTTAATTGACGTTGATAGTCTTTCATTAACTTCCACACAATCGGGGAAAGTAAAACAATCGCGACTAGGTTAATAATTGCCATCACAGCCATCACAGTATCTGCAAAATTCCACACGACATTGCCTGATTTTACTGAACCGAAATAAACAAAGAACAACACCGATAAACGGAACAACCACACAAACCATGGTTTATTTTTAATAAAACGAATATTACTTTCCGCATAAGCATAGTTACCAATAATAGAAGAATAAGCAAAAAGTAATAAAATAAAAGCCAGAAAATGTACACCAAATTCGCCGACATGATAACGTAATGCATTTTGAGTTAAAGAAATGCTTTTTAACGTTTCGCTACCATAATTATCAGAAAGCAGGATAATCACCGCCGTACAAGTACAGACGATCATGGTATCCACAAATACACCAAGCATTTGCACTAAACCTTGGCTAACGGGGTGTTTTACGTGAGCTGCAGCGGCCGCATTTGGTGCTGAGCCCATCCCTGCTTCATTAGAGAATAATCCTCGTTTAATTCCCATCATCATCGCTTTAGAGACTAAAGCACCAAACATCCCGCCTGCAGCTGATTGGAAAGTAAAAGCGCTCGTGTAAATATTGGCTATCACAGTAGGAATCATATCAATATGCATTCCTAAGATAATAAAGGCCATAATTAAATAAAATAACGCCATCGTTGGTACAACACGGCTGGAAATGGTCGCAATACGTTTAACTCCACCAAAAATAATGGACGCAGTTAGAATAACTAAAATAAGACCAACATATTCACCTTGCCAATGCCAAGCGTTATTGGTTGCTTCAACAATAGAGTTTGCTTGCACTGAATTGAATGCAAACCCAAAAGTAAAAATAAGTGATATCGCAAAAGCGACCGACATACAACGCGATTTTAGACCTTGAGCGATATAATAAGCGGGACCTCCGCGAAAAGAACCATCTTTATCTTGAATTTTAAATACTTGTGCTAAAGTAGATTCTGCAAAAGCGCTCGACATCCCAATAAATGCGGTTACCCACATCCAGAACACGGCTCCTTCTCCACCTAGAGCAATAGCGGTCGCTACCCCACTTATATTGCCCACACCAACACGACTTGCAAGACCTGTTGCAAAGGCTTGAAATGGCGTTAAAGAATTTCCCTCAGTAGCACGCCCAAACCACATTTCTCGCACACTTGCAGGTAAAAGACGTAGTTGCACTAAACCAGTCGTAATCGTAAAAAATAAGCCCACACCTAATAAAATGATAATAGTGATGTTCCACAATGGCTCATCTAAATGTTGAACAATCCATGTTAAACCTTGTTCAATCCAGTTACCAAATTCTGTCAGCATAAAAACCTCATAAAAAAATCAATCTCCTGATTGTAGAGTGATAAAAGAAAAAATCCAGTTTTCTTAGAAAAAAACTGGATTGTTATCCCATAAAACGAAGTTTATTCAAATTTTTACTATATTTTTAGCTTAAATCTATTCACGTTTTAAAAATAACGCAGCCGCACCTCTAACACCACCTGAATCACCATGTTTTGCTTTTTTAATTGGTGGCACTTTAGCACTACGCATTAAGTGTGGAGGCAAAGCTTTTGGTAATGCTTCATAGAGATAATCAAAATTCGATAAACCACCACCCAGCACAATCATATGTGGATCAAACGCAGTGATAATGTTACCGATAGAAATAGCCGCTAACTCCACAAAAATGCGAACAAAATCAACCGCACTTTCTTCTTTTGCATAAAAACGATCGATAATGTCTTTGGCTGATAATGCTTCCCCTTTTAAATCACGGTACAACATTTCAAAACCGCGACCTGAAATATACGTATCCAAACAAGCTTGATTACCACAGCCACATTGATAAATGGGTGCTTTATCCCAACCCAATAATTTTAAGGCATGATAATTTAATTGAAGATGACCTAACTCTCCTGCCATTCCCACTTGTCCTGAGTGAATTTTGCCGTTAATCACAAAGCCACCACCAAAACCAGTGCCTAAAATAAGCCCTAATACAGAAGGATATTGGGTATTCTCTTCATCCCAAGCTTCAGAAAGCGCAAAGCAATTTGCATCATTTTCAGCTCGCACTTCACGCCCGAGTATTTTTTCAAGATCAGTTAAAATAGGCTTATTATCTGCGACACGAATATTCGTCACTTCAGCAAGTCCCGTTGTCAAATTAACAAATCCTGGCAACCCAAGGCCTACCGTGCCTTTTTCACAAAAGTGGGCATCCGCACGTTCGACTAAAGTTTTGATTGCCTGTAACCAATCTTGATAATCTGTTTGTGGCGTTGGCACGCGCTCGGTATAAAGTTTTTCTAATTTTTCATTAAAAGCGGCTAATTCAATCTTTGTGCCACCAATATCAATACCGTAATACATATTGTCTCCTTAAAAGAGCGGTCAAAATTCTTGGAATATATAGGCTTTATTTTCCTTGAAATCTCACTGAAAATCTATGACAAAAATCATATTTTGTGCAAACAATAAAAAAGACCGGCTTTATCACTAAAACCAGTCTTTGATGCTATTTATTGTTAAACAAGCCTTTCTTCTGTAAGAAACCAAAAATAATCAAATGAACAATCCATGCCGAAATTATCGCCACAAATAAATCGATTGGATAATGCATTCCAAGGCGGACTCGGCTAATCAACATTAATACGCCCCAAATTGTCATGGCTCCAATTAGTAATTCCGCTTTAAAAGAACGTTTCCCTAATAATTGGCTAAACCCGACGGCTAACATTAACCAAGTGGCTGCAAAAATAGAATGTCCAGATGGGAAAGAATAACCCGTTTCATCTTCATAATGCGCTTTTAACCAGGCTGGTGTATCCGCTTGTGTAGAATAAAATTTATCCACTAATTTTGCACGCTCTGAACGATCTCGATGATAAAAAGCATCTGTCGTACTTTCTGTTTTTTCCGCTAAATAGACGGTAAAAGGACGTGGCTCGGCAAAAACTGTTTTTAACCCTGTTTTAATTACTTGTGTGGATAATACCGACAGACCCATTACAATCACACCCATAATCCACTGTTTACGGTTTTCAAAAAGAAAACGGAAAAGTAAAGCAAACACACCACAGGTAATTAAAGCATAAGGTACGCTACCCGTTTCGGTTAAAAGATAAAGCCAATAATCCCATTCCATTAATTGGTTGTTTCCATGCCAATGATAAGCAAAACCCCAAACAAAAAATGGTACAAGACAAAGAAATAACGTATATAATGACAGCCTTTTAAACATTGTTGCCTCTTGATAATAAAAATTAAAGTACACATTTTAGCAGAATAAAGTTGAAAAAGGATACGTTATGTCAAAAATCCAACTGGTTGCTCAAGCCAATTTGCCTACCGAATATGGCATATTTAAAATGGTCGGATTTGAATTTCCCGATACAAAAAAAGAACATGTCGCTTTAGTGATGGGTGATATTTCAAACCAAGATGAGCCTGTGCTCGCCCGCATTCATTCGGAATGCTTAACGGGTGATGCGTTACACAGTTTAAAATGCGATTGCGGTTTCCAGCTTGCAGCCGCATTACGTCAAATTAGCGAAGCGGGTCGTGGTGTTTTGATCTATCATCGTGAAGAAGGTCGTGGCATTGGGTTAATTAACAAAATTCGTGCTTATTCATTACAAGATCAAGGCATGGACACCATTGAAGCCAACCTTGCACTAGGCTTTAAAGCTGATGAGCGTAACTTTAATGTGTGTGCCGATATGTTTGAATTATTAGGTGTGAAGCAAGTCCGCTTAATGACAAATAACCCGCAAAAAGTAGAAACCATGAAAAAAGCGGGTATTAATATTGTGGAGCGAGTGCCTCTTAATGTGGGTGAAAACCGCTATAATACAAAATATCTTGATACCAAGGCAAAAAAAATGGGTCATTATATTGTGCACAATAATGAAGAACACTTAATGACGTGCCCACATTGTCAAGAAGAAGTCATTTAGTAAAAAAGCCATACGATAGTATGGCTTTTAGATTATAAGTATAACCTATTGATTTACTCCCCAATGATGAGCATCTTTGTCAAATTTCATTCCTGAATGGGATCCTTCAGAACCATTAAAATAAACGTCTTTATTTGCACAAGCTGAAATCGCTAATGCACCAATAACAATAAGAAGTAATTTTTTCATTGTGTTTACCTTTTTAAACTGACTTGCCAAAATTGTATCATAACTTTTATTAACTTTTCCTGCTTAAATTAGCTGATTTCTTGCAAAATTCATACCTAGCTTCTACAATAGCGCCTCATTTTTAACTTGTAGTTCGCAAACCTCCTACATAAAAAAACTAGGTATCCTATGAATATTTCAAATCCTAATCACAATCGTAAAGCTCTTGTGATCTTCTCTGGTGGACAAGATTCCACAACCTGTTTAATTCAGGCGATTGCCGAATATGGCGTAGAAAATGTCGAAACCCTCACCTTTCAATATGGCCAACGCCATGCTATTGAATTAGAAAAAGCCCGTTGGATCGCTAACGATCTTGGCGTAAAGCAAACACTAATTGATACATCCGTTATTAAAGCTATCACTCATAATGCTTTAATGGATGCAAATGTAAATATTGAGCAAAAAGACGGTGAATTACCCAATACCTTTGTGGATGGCCGAAATGCGCTCTTCTTATTATATGCGGCGATTTACGCAAAAGGACAAGGTATTAATGACATTATCACGGGCGTATGTGAAACAGATTTCAGTGGCTATCCCGATTGCCGTGATGTGTTTATTAAATCAATGAATGTCACCCTCAATTTAGCCATGGATTATCCATTCAATTTAAAAACACCACTCATGTATCTCACCAAAGCCCAAACTTGGGCTCTTGCCGATGAATTAAATGCTTTAGATTATGTTCGTCAGCATACCCACACGTGCTATGAAGGTGTTGAAGGAGGCTGTGGTAAATGTCTAAGCTGTCAATTACGTCATAAAGGTTTACAAGAGTACTTATCAATAAAAGCAGAAAATAAAGATGTTTAAAGTATCCAAAGAATTTAGTTTTGATATGGCCCACTTATTAGATGGTCATGATGGTAAATGCCAAAATCTACATGGTCATACCTATAAACTCCAAGTCGAAATAACCGGTCATTTAATTACTCATGGCGCAAAAAAATCAATGGTGATGGACTTTTCAGATTTAAAATCTATTGTGAAAAAATCTATTTTAGATCCCATGGATCATGCTTTTATCTACGATCAAACCAGTAAACGTGAAAGTAAAATTGCAATACTTCTAGAAGAATTACAATCAAAAACCTTTGGCGTGAATTTTCGTAGTACTGCTGAAGAAATGGCTCGTTTTATTTTTCATCGTCTAAAATATGATGAAAAATTACCGATTTCTGCTATCCGATTATGGGAAACGCCAACATCATTTTGTGAATATCAGGAATAAGTACGGTGGAAAAACAAGCTATTTCAGAACCGTATTATAATATTGTTGAGATTTTTGAAAGTCTTCAAGGAGAAGGTTTTAATACAGGTATGCCCGCTATTTTTATCCGTTTTGGTAAATGCAATCTTGCCTGTCCTTGGTGTGATACTAATTATCATCAATTTAAACGTTGGTCATTGTCACAAATTCTCAATAAAGTGCGGTCATTTTCTGCAAAGAATATTATTATCACAGGTGGTGAACCAACCATTGTACCTAAATTAGAGATTGTACTTAATCAATTAAAAAATTTAGGTTATTTTTTAGCAATTGAAACTAATGGTCTTCGCAATGTTCCTAGTCAAATTGATTTTATTGCCACTAGTCCAAAACGTCTATATGCGCATAAATACGAAAAGCGTTGTATTTCATTTGCACACGAAGTTCGTATTGTTGCTGATGACAATATTATTCCTTTTTGTGAAATGATTGAAAATAAAATTCAAGCAAAATATTACTATCTTTCTCCTTGTGAAGTTCATGGCAAGATGAATCTATTAGAAACGATCACACAATTAGGAAAATTAAATCAAAGAACGAATAGACCCAGATGGCTATTAAGTTTACAAACACATAAATTAATTGGAATGCAATAGCTATCATTTCTCTGTTCTAGGTGCGGTTATCATGCATACCAAACTTTAACCGCACTTTTCAAGATCTCCCTCCTTTCCTGCATATCTTTGATTTTATAAACGCGTCATTTTTTGATAAAATCACGCCAATTTTTTTATAAATAAGTAACTAATTTAAAAAATGACTACAAATTATTCTGCTCAAGAAATTACGGTTCTGAAAGATCTTGAACCGGTGCAAATTCGCCCTGGTATGTACACGGACACTACCCGTCCAAATCACCTTGCTCAAGAAGTTATCGATAACAGTGTGGACGAAGCCCTTGCAGGTTTTGCCACCAAAGTTGAAGTGATTTTACACGCTGATCAATCACTTGAAGTCATTGATAATGGACGCGGGATGCCAGTGGATATCCATCCAACGGAAGGCGTTTCTGGTGTCGAAGTTATCTTAACCAAACTTCATGCTGGCGGTAAGTTCTCGAATAAAAACTATGAATTTGCCGGTGGTTTACACGGGGTGGGGATTTCTGTCGTCAATGCCCTTTCTGAACGCGTTGATATTCAAGTTAAACGTAACGCTGAAGTGTATAAAATTGCCTTTGAAAATGGCACAAAAGTAGAAGAATTAGAAGTCATTGGGACTTGTGGCAGACGAACAACCGGCACCACCGTTCACTTCAAACCAAACCCAAAATATTTTGATAGCAAGAATTTTTCTGTTAGTCGTTTACGCCACTTATTACGTGCCAAAGCCGTACTTTGTTCAGGCTTAGAAATTAAATTTGTCGATAAAGTGAATAACACCGAAGATGTGTGGTGCTATCAAGACGGTTTATCCGATTACTTAACCGAAGCAGTAAATGGTTTTGAAACCTTACCTGAAAAACCTTTTGTCGGTGAATTTAAAGGCTCCACAGAAGCAGTAAGCTGGGCATTATTATGGTTACCTGAAGGTGGAGAGCTTATTGCAGAAAGCTATGTAAACTTAATTCCAACGGTACAAGGCGGAACACACGTAAATGGTCTTCGCCAAGGCTTGCTTAATGCCATGACCGAATATTGCGAATTCCGCAATAAATTACCACGCGGCGTGAAATTAACAGCAGACGACATTTGGGATCGATGTGCTTACATTCTTTCACTGAAAATGCAGGATGCCCAATTTGCCGGCCAAACCAAAGAACGCTTATCTTCCCGTCAAAGTGCGGTCTTTGTTGCAGGTGTTTTAAAAGATGCCTTCAGTTTATGGTTGAATCAAAACGTACAAGATGCCGATCGCTTAGCTGAAATGGCCATTAGCTCTGCACAACGTCGTTTAAATGCAGCCAAAAAAGTCGTGCGTAAAAAATTAGTGAGTGGCCCTGCTCTACCGGGCAAATTAGCCGATTGTGCATCACAAAATTTAGAAAAAACCGAATTATTCTTAGTAGAGGGTGACTCTGCGGGCGGCTCAGCCAAACAGGCGCGTGATCGTGAATATCAAGCAATCCTACCATTGCGCGGAAAAATCTTAAATACTTGGGAAGTCTCCAGTGATCAAGTGCTTGGTTCAACGGAAATTCATGATATTGCCGTGGCGCTTGGTATCGATCCTGATAATGAAGACTTATCTCAGCTTCGTTACGGTAAAGTCTGTATTTTAGCCGATGCGGACTCTGATGGTTTGCATATTGCCACCCTACTTTGTGCACTCTTTTTACGTCATTTCCCGAAATTAGTACAAGATGGGCACGTTTATGTGGCAATGCCACCACTCTATCGTATCGACTTAGGCAAAGAAGTCTTTTATGCCTTAGATGAAAACGAAAAAGAAGCGATTTTAGAACGCTTAAAAGGTAAAAAAGGTACCTTAAACGTACAACGCTTCAAAGGTTTGGGTGAAATGGATCCGTCACAATTACGTGAAACTACCATGGATCCGAATACACGTCGTTTAGTTCAATTAACCTATGAGCTAGGCAAAGATCAAGGGGCTGAAACATTAGAATTAATGGATATGTTACTCGCCAAAAAACGAGCAGAAGATCGCAAAAATTGGTTACAAACCAATGGCGACCAAGTGGATTTAGCCGTTTAATTATTTGAGGTCAATCATGAACGAACAACGTCGAGATTTTTTTAAGAATAGTGCACTAGGCCTTGCAACGATTACATTAGGTGCAGGTTTAAGCCTTATTCCCTCCGCTCAAGCAGAGGAAAAGCCCTCTAATACGGCAGCCACTGCGGTTGAAAAATTACCTGAAATTGAAGCTGAACTGACGCTTGCGCCCAATGTGCCAAAACCAATTGAACGTAACTATCCTGCAAAAGTCGTGGTAAAACTGACCGCACTTGAACAAATTATGGATTTAATGGATGGCGTGCAATTTAAATTTTGGACATTAAATGGTAGCGTGCCTGCGCCATTCATTCGTGTACGCGAAGGCGATATGGTGGAAGTTCAACTTTCCAACTCAGCGAGTTCAATGATGCCGCACAGTATCGATTTCCATGCTGCCGCTGTGCCAATGGGTGGTGCTATTGCGAGTGAAACGCCACCAACACGCACATCCACCTTCCAATTTAGAGCGTTACGTTCGGGGATTTATTTATACCACTGCGGCAGCCAACCTGTGGATATTCACCTTGCCAAAGGGATGTATGGTTTAGTTTTAGTTGAGCCCAAAGAAGGTTTACCAAAAGTGGATCGCGAATTTTACATTATGCAAAGTGAATTCTATACCAAAGGTGAATTTGGTGATCCTGGCTTGCAACCATTCAGTATGCAAAAAGCCATCGATGAACGTCCTGAATACGTACTATTCAACGGTAAAGTCGGCGCAACCATGGATGGAAATGCCTTAAAAGTGAAGACAGGTGAAACCATTCGTCTATTCGTAGGAAATGCTGGGCCAAATTTATGTTCTTCTTTCCACTTGATTGGTGCGGTATTTCACAATGTATATGTGGAAGGCGGTACGCTTGTTAATCACAATGTTCAAACTACCCTGATTCCATCCGGCAGTGCCACCATGGTGGAAACACGAATTGATGTACCGGGTACTTACGTCTTTATGGATCACTCCATTTTCCGTGCTGTAAATAAAGGTACAATGGGACAAATAGTGGTAGAAGGCGAAAAAAATCCGAATATTTATTCTGGTAAATTAAAAGGCGAAGCCTTTAAAGAAGCCAATCCACAAAAACCACAACCTGTTCCTTACGAAATTGACAGTCATAAAGGAATGGATATGGGACATTCTCATCACGAACAGTCTGATGGGAATTCCGGTGCAACCAGAAAATAGATTAGAAGAAGATGAGCAATATTAATTACGAAGGCATCGAGCAGATGCCACTTCGCACTTTTACAGAAAAGGCTTACCTTAATTATTCAATGTACGTCATTATGGATCGTGCATTGCCTTTTATTGGCGATGGCTTAAAGCCTGTTCAACGTCGTATTGTCTATGCGATGTCTGAACTGGGTTTAAATGCCGCTGCGAAATTTAAAAAATCCGCACGTACCGTCGGTGATGTATTGGGTAAATTCCATCCACACGGCGACTCAGCCTGTTATGAAGCCATGGTATTAATGGCTCAGCCCTTTTCTTACCGTTATCCTTTAGTGGATGGCCAAGGAAACTGGGGGGCGCCAGATGATCCTAAATCATTCGCAGCGATGCGTTATACCGAATCTCGCTTGTCCAAAATTTCTGAAATTCTATTAACTGAATTGGGTCAAGGCACTGTTGATTTCCAACCAAACTTTGATGGCACCTTAGAAGAGCCACAATATTTGCCAGCACGTTTGCCTCATATTCTCTTGAACGGCACCACCGGGATTGCTGTTGGGATGGCAACCGATATTCCACCACACAATATTAATGAAGTGGCGGATGCGGCTGTCCTACTATTAGATAATCCAAAAGCCGGATTAGATGATGTACTCAATATCATTCAAGGCCCTGATTTCCCAACGGAAGCGGAAATTATTTCGCCAAAAGATGATATTCGCAAAATGTATGAAACCGGTCGTGGTTCCATCAAGATGCGTGCGACATGGCATAAAGAAGACGGTGAAATCATCATTAGCGCACTTCCTCATCAATCTTCTCCATCAAAAATCATTGCGCAAATTGCTGAACAAATGACCGCAAAAAAATTGCCCATGGTGGAAGATATTCGTGATGAAGCAGATTATGAAAATCCTGTGCGTATCGTGCTTGTGCCACGTTCAAATCGCGTTGACACGGATGCCTTAATGGCGCATTTATTTGCGACGACGGATCTTGAAAAAAGCTATCGTGTGAATATGAATATGATCGGACTTGATCATAAACCAGCTGTGAAAGGCTTACTTCAAGTTCTTACCGAATGGTTGACATTCCGTCGTACTACTGTGACACGTCGTTTACAACATCGTTTAGATAAAGTACTCGCTCGTTTGCACATTTTAGATGGCTTGATGATTGCCTTCCTTAACATTGATGCAGTGATTGAGATTATTCGTACTGAAGACGAACCTAAACAAGTTTTAATGACTCGCTTTAACTTAAGTGATGAACAGGCAGAAGCCATTTTAAACTTACGTTTACGCCATTTAGCCAAATTAGAAGAACATCAATTACAGGCTGAAAAAGATAAACTCGAAGAAGAGCGGTCAAATTTAGAGTTAATTTTAGGATCTGAGCGTCGCTTAAATACTTTGATCAAAAAAGAAATTCAAGAAGATGCAAAAAAATACGCCAGCCCTAGAATGTCTCAATTAGTTGAACGTGAAGAAGCAAAAGCCATTTCTGAAAGTGAAATGACTCCGGCTGAACCCGTTACCGTCATCTTATCTGAAATGGGTTGGGTTCGTTGTGCGAAAGGTCATGATATTGATCCGGAAGGATTAAGCTACAAAGCAGGCGATAAATATCTGGCGCACGCTTGTGGTAAAAGCAATCAACCGGTAATCTTTATTGATAGTACTGGTCGTAGCTACGCTTTAGATCCATTAAGCTTGCCATCTGCGCGTTCCCAAGGTGAACCGCTCACCGGTAAACTTACATTACCGGCAGGTGCAACCATTGAACAGGTTATTATGGAACCTGAAAAACAAGAATTATTGATGGCATCAGATGCAGGATATGGTTTTATTTGCAAATTTGACGATTTAATTGCACGTAATAAAGCTGGAAAAGCCTTGATTTCTTTGCCAGAAAATGCGAAAGTCTTGAAACCTGAGACACTTTCCGAGTCGGCCTCACTTCTTGTGTCCCTCACTTCAGCGGGGCGAATGCTGATTTTTCCGGTACGAGATTTACCGGCATTATCAAAAGGGAAAGGCAACAAAATCATCAGTATTCCAGCAGCGAATGCAAAAGCGCGGTCAGAATTATTGGTGAAATTGTTCTTAATTTCAGAGCAAGCTAGCCTTGAGTTCCATTCCGGTAAACGAAAAATCACATTAAAACCGGAAGATCTGCAAAAATTCCGTGCGGAACGCGGCAGAAAAGGCTCTCAATTACCACGTGGATTGCATAGCAATGTTGATATTGTGGTAGTTGAACCCGAACACAACTCATAAGAATTCTCGAAACCAAACTAAATAGGAGGATATTTCGTGAATATTGTTTTTGATACCTATCAAACGCTTGCTTTAGCAAGTTTTGTATTATTACTTGGTTTTTTTCTAGTAAAACGTATTCGAGTTTTACAAACATTCAATATCCCTGAACCTGTTGTTGGTGGCTTTATTGTGGCTATTGCCTTAACCATTTTATACAAAGTAAATGGCACTTCATTCACTTTTGAGAAAAGCTTACAAACATCGATGATGTTAGTCTTCTTCTCGTCTATCGGTTTAAGTGCAAATTTTGCCCGCTTAATTAAAGGCGGAAAACCATTAGTTATCTTCCTATTTGCAGCCGCAATACTCATTGTTTGCCAAAATATCATCGGTATTTTAGGCTCGCAATTATTAGGTATTGATCCGGCTTACGGTTTACTTGCAGGTTCAGTTACCCTAACAGGTGGTCATGGTACAGGTGCTGCATGGGCAGAAACATTCACTAAAGAATTTAATCTACCGGCAGCAACAGAAATTGCGATGGCGTGTGCTACATTCGGTTTAGTCTTTGGTGGTATTTTAGGTGGCCCAGTATCTCGTTATTTATTAAATCATCAAAAACAAGGTGAAAACCCAGAGAATGATGAAGTTGATGACGTACAAGAAGCATTTGAGCATCCAACTTACAAACGTAAAATAAATTCTCGCTCAATCATTGAAACTATCGCAATGCTTTCTTTGTGTTTACTTATCGGTCAATACTTGGATGGCTTAACAAAAGGTACACACATTCAATTACCTACATTCGTATGGTGTTTGTTTACGGGTGTCATCATTCGTAATAGCTTAACCCACTTATTCAAATTCCAAGTGGCAGATTCAGCGATTGACGTATTAGGTAGCGTGGGTTTATCGATCTTCTTAGCGATTGCTTTAATGTCTCTCAAACTCTGGGAATTAGCAGGTCTTGCAACAGATGTATTGGTTATCTTAGCAGTTCAAGTTGTCTTCATGGCTTTCTTCGCTATCTACGTCACATACCGTATGATGGGTAAAGATTATGATGCGATTGTATTAAGTGCGGGTCACTGTGGTTTCGGTCTCGGTGCAACACCAACAGCCGTTGCTAACATGCAAGCAATTACCAGTCGTTTCGGACCATCTCACAAAGCGTTCTTAATCGTACCAATGGTAGGGGCATTCTTTATCGACTTATTAAACGCCAGTATCTTAAAAATGTTCTTAAGCGTTGTTGAAGCGCTTCACTAATCAAACGTAAAAAAAAGGCTGACATTTTGTCAGCCTTTTTATTTACTTTCTACTCAGTAAGCGTCTTCACCAAATCCATCACAAATTCTAGCCGCTCTTTGTTTTCTGGAAGTGCTTTCACAAACTTAAATTTTAATGGTCCATCAAAGCGATAAACAATTGGATTTTGTTGAATTAATTTGATGAATTTTTCTGGATCAACTTTTGCCGAAGGTGAAAATTCAATAAAGCCACCTTGAGCCCCTGCATCGATTTTCAGTACTTTTAATGGTTTCACCATTAAACGCATTTCAGCAATTTGTAAAAGATTTTTAGTTGCTTCAGGTAATAGGCCAAAGCGATCGATTAATTCAACTTTTAATTCATCTAACTCTTGTTTACTTTCCGCTGCTGCAATGCGTTTATAGAACGACAAACGCATATTCACATCACCAAGATAGTCATCTGGCAATAAGGCGGGAACACGTAACTCAATTTCAGCTTGTTGATGCGTAATCTCTTCTAACGAAGGTTCTCTGCCCTCTTTTAAGGCTTTAACTGCCGCATCAAGTAATTCCATATAAAGTGAAAAACCGATGCTCTCAATTTGTCCACTTTGCTCATTCCCTAATAATTCACCTGCACCGCGAATTTCTAAATCGTGCGTCGCAAGAATGAAACCTGCACCTAAGTTATCTAAACTTTCTAATGCCTCTAAACGACGTTTTGCATCTTTCGTCATTAACTTCGGCGGCGGTGTAAGCAAATAAGCATAAGCTTGGTGATGAGAACGTCCTACTCGCCCACGCAGTTGGTGAAGCTGAGCTAAACCAAAATTATCTGCACGTTCAATAATAATCGTATTTGCCGTTGGTACGTCAATCCCTGTTTCAATAATGGTGGAACAGACTAAAACATTATAACGTTGATGATAAAAATCACTCATCACGCGTTCAAGTTCACGTTCTCGCATTTGACCATGACCAATGACGACTCGAGCCTCAGGGACAAGTGCGGTCAGTTTTTCTGCCGTATTTTCAATACTTGCCACATCATTATGCAAATAATAGACTTGTCCACCACGCAAAATCTCACGCAGAATCGCTTCACGAATAATTAAATCATCTTTCTGGCGAACAAACGTTTTGATACTCACTCGGCGAGCCGGTGGCGTCGCAATAATAGAAAGGTCGCGAATACCATTCATTGCCATATTCAAAGTTCGAGGAATTGGTGTTGCGGTAAGCGTTAAAATATCAATATTCGCTCGAAGTTGTTTAATTTTCTCTTTTTGTCCCACACCAAAGCGATGTTCTTCATCAATGATGAGCAAGCCAAGATCAGAAAACTTCACATCGGATTGAATCAATTTATGGGTTCCAATCAGAATATCAACTTTTCCTTCGGCTAAATTTTCTAAGATTTGTTTTTGCTCTTTGGCTGTTTTAAAGCGAGAAAGCACTTCCACATTAACTGGCAGATTAGCAAAACGATCTTTAAAATTCTCGTAATGCTGTTGAGCTAACAAGGTTGTTGGAACCAATACGGCGACTTGTTTATGGTTCATGACCGCCAAAAATGCGGCGCGCATCGCCACTTCCGTCTTCCCAAAGCCCACATCACCACAAACCAAACGATCCATCGCCTTGGGCTGACACATATCCGAAATGACGGCATTAATCGCCATGGCTTGATCGTGCGTTTCTTCAAAAGGGAAGGTTGCAGCGAATTGCTGGAATTCCTCACGATCATATTTAAATTCAAAACCTTTTTTCACTTCTCGTTGGGCATAAACATCAAGTAATTCAGCGGCCACATCACGAATTTTTTCTGCGGCTTTTTGACGCGTTTTACCCCACGATTCATTACCTAATTTATGTAATGGTGCGGTTTCATCTGAGCCACCAACATAGCGACTAATTAAATGAAGAGAACCAACAGGCACATAAAGTTTGGATTCATTCGCATAATTGATCAGCAAATATTCTGCTTTTAAGCCTCCAGTATCGAGTGTCACTAAACCACCATAACGCCCAACGCCATGATCTAAATGCACCACAGGCTGCCCTATTTTTAATTCGGCCAGATTACGCACTAAGGTATCTGGATTGATCGCTTTACGTTTATCACGATAACGTTGCTGTACCCGCTCGCCCAAAATCTCATGTTCAGTAATGATGGCGAGTTTAGCCTCATCAAGAATAAAACCTTGCTCAAGACGACTAACCCAGAGATTAAACTTGTCTTGATTGGCTTCAGATAAGGTTTTAATTTGTTTTAGTTTAATTTTTAAGGGTGAAAGTAAATCCAGTAAGGTTTCACGTCGTCCTTCGGTTTCAACTGAAAATAAAACATTTCCTTTAAAATGTTCAATAAACTGTCGAAGTTGGGATAACGGTTCTTTTTGCTGTGATTGAATGGTCACGGCTGGTAATGCGGATACCGATAAATTTTTCTGACGAACAGATGACCGCACTTTTTCTGCTTTAAAATTAATTTTAGGATAATTTTTTAATGCATGATTTACCGCATCAATACTTAACCACAAACGTTCTGGCGGCAAAAGAGGGCGCATTGGATCGACTTTTCGATGCTCATAACGCTGTTTGGCATCAAGATAAAAACGTTCACCTTGTGCTTGATTTGTTTCCATATCCACAAACAACGTTTTTTCGGGTAAGTAATCGAACAATGTTGCCATTTCATCAAAGAATAGCGGCTGCCAATATTCAATCCCTGAGATTAGTGTGCCTTTACTGATTTGCTGATAAATATGTTCTGGATCGCGACGAATTTCTCCAAAAGTTTCTCTAAATTGTGTACGGAAAAATTCAATGCCTTTCTCATCAGTTGGAAATTCGTGTGCAGGTAATAAATTAATAGATTGAATTTCATCTAACGTTCGCTGCGTATCGACATCAAAAGTACGAATCGAATCAATTTCATCATCAAAAAAATCTAAGCGAAATGGAACCTCACTTCCCATTGGAAAAAGATCTAAAAGTGATCCGCGCACAGCATATTCACCATGTTCTAGTACTTGCTCGACGGAACGATATCCTGCTGACTCTAATTGTAATCGCAATTTTTCAATGACAAGACGGTCGCCTTTTTTAATCAAAAGGACATTATGCTGTAGATATTTCGGCGGGCACACGCGTTGCATTAATGTGCTAATCGGTAAAACAAAGATACCTTTTTTAGTATTTTGCAAATGAAATAGCGCACTTAAACGTGAAGAAATAATTTCTTGATGAGGAGAAAAAGAATCATAAGGCAACGTTTCCCAATCAGGAAAAAACTGAACGGGCTGAGAAGTTAAATCTGGTAAAACTTGTGATAAACGAACCGAACTTTTGGTATCTGGTGTCACAACCACTGTCAATCCATCATATTGCTCAGCAATTTCGCTGACAGCAAGCGCATCCGCTCCCGTTAATACGTTGCCAAGAATTTTATGGTCATTCGGCTGAGTTGGAATATCAACATTAAAATAGGTTGTTTTCATAAGTGCGGTCAATTTTTATCTCATTTTTTGATTTACATGGCGAATTAGTTTAACAAATCCACCCTACTTTTCAATAATTATCTGTATAAAAAAACAGGGTTATTTAACCCTGTTTCTCTTATTTTTTGAGTGGTTCTAGTGGTTTCTCTTTTTTTACCTTACCATCATCATCAAATTCAATGCGTGGCATACAACCTCGACAGCTACCTTTATCTAAACCTAGCTCTTTGCAAAACTTATTATATTCATCTACGGCTTTGCGAAACCAACCTTTTTTTTCTTGTTCGCTCATCTTGCCTCCTTTTTTAATTTTTGTGCAATCTCCGAACGTAATAATTTTAACCCATTTTTCTTATTATAGGGTACCTTTTTTGTGATGAAATAATCTCTCATCAAAGGGCAATCTTTTTCATCTAAATTCATTAAAAATCGACGAATTGCCGGCAAAGCGGAAGCTAAAGTGCGGTGAAAATAAGCAAAATTTTTTAAGCTGAACCAATCTTCGCCAATCAATTCCCAATCTACTAATGCGGTATTAAATTGCTGAGCGAGGGGATGGAAAGACAAAGGCATATTCCGTTGAAAAGATTGTGTTGCTTCTTTTTCTAATTCAATCCCTTGTGCAGAAAGCCCTTTTAGAGCAATAACAGAATAACAACCACTACTTGCCTCTAAATGCTCGCCTAAATGAACAAGAGAAAAACCACATTTCTGCCAAAATTTAGCCAGTTCTTTGGTATAACCAAAACTCACTGATAAATAATCCACATCGGCATTTTGTGTGATGTATTCAATAAGTTGTGTACCTATACCATGCTGCTGCCACATAGGCTGAACCGCAATTCTCGAAATACGTAAAGAATGCAATTCACAAGCCTTTTGTTGTTGAACATGAAAACAAAGTGCTTGCGGGACAAGATTACCTTTAGGGCGTCTAGTCCCTTGTTGAATCGCTTCAATGAGGGCTGAATCGTCAATCCCACCTTCCTCTAATGCCCAAACTGCCCCTAGTAAATTTTGCTCGCTTTCAGCAGCAAAAAAACACTGTGAATTGGCATCAAACAATCGCCGGAGATCTACTGGTGATGTACGATAATGAGCTAATATCATCAACCCATAGAATTGGGGCAATGAAGAAAGTATTTCCTCTTGTGATCGTTCAGTAATTTGGCATACTTTGCTTTTATCGTATGGCGTTTGTTTAAAGTCATCCTCTACATTTAATAATAAAAGCTCATCAATAAACGCCTCTAAAACATCATCTTTAGACCAACGTAGCGGTTCAATAAGCTCAAAGTCAGAAAAAGTGCGGTTAATTTTTTGCTTAAATTTAAGCTCAAAACCTCGCCCCGTTCCCTCATAACTATGGATGGTAGTCGTAAATAAAATATGCTTAAAATGATGAAAAAAAGCGCTCAGTTGAGCAATCGGCAGCATTGCCGCCTCATCAACAAAAAGCCAAGCATTTTCAGAAAAAGAAGGAGCATTTTGCAAAGCAAGGAAAAGCTCATCTGGTGAAATAAAGATAATCTCTTTTTGTGAAAATTTAGCCAAAATTTTAACCGCACTTTTATTCGGTGCTGTGAGGTAAATTTTAGTATCCAGTTGATTCGCTAATAAGCCTGCTAGAGCTGATTTCCCTCTTCCTCGTTTGGCAGTAAGAAAGTAGAGCTCGGATTCTTTTTGTAAGATTTGCTCAATGATTTTCTGCTGATCTAAGGTCGCGTTGTGATTGACAAATGACTGCTGAAAAGTGCGGTCAAATTTTAAATCATTTTGATGATAAAGGACGGGGAAGCCATATTTATGAATACAATGCTTAAAATATGATATAAATCTTGGTGTAACAATTGCCTCAAGTATACCTGACCAACGGAGACTATCTTCATCTATTTGAGAATGAAGCTCCTCCCAATTTGATAGCAAGATAATTAAGACACCATTCATTTTCAATGTACCGGCCGCAATAGCGAGTGCCTCTAAATGGATGCCTTTCCGTGCATCAAACAAGATCGTTTCAAACTCTTGCCCAAGAAGATTTTGAATTTTAGAAAACTCATTAATGATCAAGGTATTTGCCGGCAAATTAGACGGCATATTCTCACTGACCAAAATTTGAAAATGACGTGTCATAAATTACTTTTCTAAATACACTTCTAATTCAGCTAAATTTTGAGACCATTCATTACTGAGTTGCTTTATCCATGAAGCAATATCGGATGTCCAATTTGGTAATGAGATATCTTGAGCCTGTTTTGCGATATTTTGAACATTCACAAGTCCTACTGATGCAGCTGCACCTTTAATTTTATGTGCGACATCTGACACCGTTTGTTGCATATCTGAGTTTGCAAGATAATCCTCATAAGCTGTCTCTAATTCATCTAAATAAATTGGCATCCATTGTTTAAATAAATCAACATTAGCTTTAGCTTGAGATTTTCCAATTAACTCAATAAGTGAAATATTAATGCCTTCTTGAACGTGAGGTGTTTCTTCTTCATCAGAGATACATTCAATATCATCGCCTAAAAAAGTTTTAAAGCATTGACGTAATTCAACCAAAGAAAGTGGCTTGCGTAACACGCCATCCATTCCCTGCTCTTGATATTCTTCTTCGCTATGCATCACGTTCGCTGTAAAGGCAATTAAAGGCGGTAGAAAATCGTAAATCCCTTCTTCGTAGTTTTTTCGCAAATATTGTGCGATATCAAAACCTGACATATCAGGCAACTTAATATCAAGAAAAACAATATCATAGGTATTTTTCTCAAATAATCGGATCGCCTGTTCACCATTCATGGCAACATCAACATAATGCCCCTGCTTTTCAAGAATGCTTTTAGCCACAACCACATTCAATTCAACATCTTCAACTAATAAAATAGAAAGATGCTGCATGGCTTTTTCAGCATTTCCATCATGAGCTTGCGCTTGTTCAGCCATAATCGTTAAATAAAAAGTAGAACCTTTATCCAATTCACTTTCAACGGTTAAATCACCTTGCATTAACTGCGCAAGATTTTTAGAAATTGCAAGACCGATGCCACTTCCTGCTGAACGATGAATATTATCTTTAACCTGATAATACATGGTAAAAATCTTATCTAATTCATAAGGTGCAATACCTGCTCCCGTATCAGTAACACTAAATTGATACTGATTATCCTGTATTTTCTGTACTGTTAGAATAACTTCACCCTTATCAGTAAACTTCACAGCATTACCAATTAAATTCCAAAGAATTTGGCTGATACGTGCACGATCGAGATAAAGCCAATTAGCTAAATTTTCATCACAATTTAAAGAAAACTTTAGTCCCTTTTGCTCTGCCATTAAGGTACCAAAATTATAAAAATCATTAAGTAGTGAATGGAAATCGCAAGGTTGAATATTTAATTCAATACGTTTAGAGTCGATCTTATCTAAATCAATAATGTCGCTAAAAATATGGCCTAAACTGACCGCACTTAGATTAATCGTATTCAGATAATTCTGTTGTTGTTCCGTTAATTTATCATCTAATAAAATTCGACTTAAACCAATGATTCCATTTAATGGGGTACGTAACTCATGGCTAATTGTTGCAAGTAAAGTACTTTTATCACGACTATTTTTTTCTAATCGTGCAAGCGTTTTAGATAACTCTAAACGGGAACGCTCTAATCGCTCAACAAGTAGCGTAAAGAAATAAATAACAAAAGGAGCAGTAAACAAACCAAAAGTGATCGAGCGAACAATATCACTCCAGTGAATACCATCACTAAAAAGGGTACTTAATAAGATTTGTATACAAAGAGCCAAAATCGCAAGAATAGCAATGCCAAGTAAAGAGAAACGAACTCGACCTAATCGAATAACCCAATCAACATAACGTTGAGCAAAATATCTAAAGTTTTTCATTGTTTATATTGAGAAATAAAAATTGAGATCATTCTATATAATTTTTAATAAAAATCCATAAACAAAAACCCCAAGCTCTTCAGCTCGGGGTTCTACATTCAGTACCTGGCGGTGTCCTACTCTCACATGGGGAAACCCCACACTACCATCGGCGCATCGGCGTTTCACTTCTGAGTTCGGTATGGGGTCAGGTGGGACCACCGCTCTATCGCCGCCAGGATTATTCCTTTAATAACTTTTCTATTTCTCTCTGCTCCGCTATCTCTAGCGCTCACAACCAAACAAGCTGATTCAACTTTAAAACTTTCTTCTTCTCTGAGTTTGTTTTGTTTACCCAACACCCAAAACCCTTGAGCGTTGTATAGTTAAGCCTCTCGGGCAATTAGTACAGGTTAGCTCAACGGCTCACACCGCTTACACATCCTGCCTATCTACGTCTTAGTCTTAAACAACCCTTACAGATTTATAATCTGGGAGAACTCATCTCTTGGCAAGTTTCGTGCTTAGATGCTTTCAGCACTTATCTCTTCCGCACTTAGCTACCCGGCAATGCGTCTGGCGACACAACCGGAACACCAGTGGTGCGTCCACTCCGGTCCTCTCGTACTAGGAGCAGCCCCAATCAATTCTCCAACGCCCACGGCAGATAGGGACCGAACTGTCTCACGACGTTCTAAACCCAGCTCGCGTACCACTTTAAATGGCGAACAGCCATACCCTTGGGACCTACTTCAGCCCCAGGATGTGATGAGCCGACATCGAGGTGCCAAACACCGCCGTCGATATGAACTCTTGGGCGGTATCAGCCTGTTATCCCCGGAGTACCTTTTATCCGTTGAGCGATGGCCCTTCCATTCAGAACCACCGGATCACTATGACCTACTTTCGTACCTGCTCGACTTGTCTGTCTCGCAGTTAAGCTTGCTTATACCATTGCACTAACCTGACGATGTCCGACCGTCATTAGCAAACCTTCGTGCTCCTCCGTTACTCTTTGGGAGGAGACCGCCCCAGTCAAACTACCCACCAGACACTGTCCGAGACCGCGTTTCGCAATCTTCGTTAGAACATCAAACGTTAAAGGGTGGTATTTCAAGGTCGACTCCAACAATACTGGCGTATCATCTTCATAGTCTCCCACCTATCCTACACATCAAAATTCAATGTTCAGTGTCAAGCTATAGTAAAGGTTCACGGGGTCTTTCCGTCTAGCCGCGGGTACACCGCATCTTCACGGCGATTTCAATTTCACTGAGTCTCGGGTGGAGACAGCCTGGCCATCATTATGCCATTCGTGCAGGTCGGAACTTACCCGACAAGGAATTTCGCTACCTTAGGACCGTTATAGTTACGGCCGCCGTTTACTGGGGCTTCGATCAGGAGCTTCTCTTTCGATTACACCATCAATTAACCTTCCAGCACCGGGCAGGCATCACACCCTATACGTCCACTTTCGTGTTTGCAGAGTGCTGTGTTTTTAATAAACAGTTGCAGCCAGCTGGTATCTTCGACCGGTTCAACCTTCGCCCGCGAGGGACTACAATCTACGCCGGCGCACCTTCTCCCGAAGTTACGGTGCTATTTTGCCTAGTTCCTTCACCCGAGTTCTCTCAAGCGCCTGAGTATTCTCTACCTGACCACCTGTGTCGGTTTTCAGTACGGTTTAGTAAAGCCTGTCGCTTAGTGGCTTTTCCTGGAAGTGTGGTATCGGTTACTTCAGCTCCGTAGAGCCTCGTCATCATCTCTCAGTGTTAAGGAAGTTCGGATTTGCCTAAACTTCCCACCTACCAACTTAAACGCACATATCCAACAGTGCGATAACCTAACCTGCTCCGTCCCCACATCGCAGCTTTACCAAGTACAGGAATATTAACCTGTTTCCCATCGACTACGCTTTTCAGCCTCGCCTTAGGGGCCGACTCACCCTGCCCCGATTAACGTTGGACAGGAACCCTTGGTCTTCCGGCGAACGGGTTTTTCACCCGTTTTATCGTTACTTATGTCAGCATTCGCACTTGTGATACGTCCAGCATGCTTCTCAACACACCTTCATCCGCTTACACAACGCTCCCCTACCCAACAGTATTGCTACTGATGCCGCAGCTTCGGTGCTATATTTGAGCCCCGTTACATCTTCCGCGCAGGCCGACTCGACTAGTGAGCTATTACGCTTTCTTTAAATGATGGCTGCTTCTAAGCCAACATCCTAGCTGTCTAAGCCTTCCCACTTCGTTTCCCACTTAATATAGACTTTGGGACCTTAGCTGGCGGTCTGGGTTGTTTCCCTCTCCACGACGGACGTTAGCACCCGCCGTGTGTCTCCTGAGTATCACTCTTCGGTATTCGTAGTTTGCATCGGGTTGGTAATCCGGGATGGACCCCTAGCCGAAACAGTGCTCTACCCCCGAAGGTGTCCGCTCAAGGCTCTACCTAAATAGATTTCGGGGAGAACCAGCTATCTCCCGGTTTGATTGGCCTTTCACCCCCAGCCACAAGTCATCCGCTAATTTTTCAACATTAGTCGGTTCGGTCCTCCAGTTAGTGTTACCCAACCTTCAACCTGCCCATGGCTAGATCACCGGGTTTCGGGTCTATACCTTGCAACTAGACGCCCAGTTAAGACTCGGTTTCCCTTCGGCTCCCCTATTCGGTTAACCTCGCTACAAAATATAAGTCGCTGACCCATTATACAAAAGGTACGCAGTCACCCTTAAAGGGCTCCCACTGCTTGTACGTACAAGGTTTCAGGTTCTATTTCACTCCCCTCACCGGGGTTCTTTTCGCCTTTCCTTCACAGTACTGGTTCACTATCGGTCAATCAGGAGTATTTAGCCTTGGAGGATGGTCCCCCCATCTTCAAACAGGATATCACGTGTCCCGCCCTACTTGTCGTTAGCTTAGTACCATGACCTGGACTTCGAGTACGGGGCTATCACCCTGTGTCGCTAAGCTTCCCAGCTTGTTCCTCTGTCTCTGTCATTATCACTAACAGGCTCCTTCGCGTTCGCTCGCCGCTACTAACGAAATCTCGATTGATTTCTTTTCCTCGGGGTACTTAGATGTTTCAGTTCTCCCGGTTTGCCTCACTTACCTATGTATTCAGTCAGTGATAGTAGATTCTTCATCTACTGGGTTTCCCCATTCGGACATCTTGGATTAAACGCCTCTTATCGACTCATCCAAGCTTTTCGCAGATTAGCACGTCCTTCTTCGCCTCTGATTGCCAAGGCATCCACCTTGTACGCTTAGTCACTTAACTATACAACCTCAAAAATTCTTGATGTTGTGTTTTCAACTAAACACTTGATTGCTTTTGTTCAATCAAGATTTTATTCTTACTCAGACTTTTTCTTATCCTTTAAAAGGACTTGAAAGTCTCTTCAGTTTTTCAGCTTGTTTCCTGGTTGTTAAAGAACAGAAGATAATAAAGTTATCTTTATTTGGCGTCCCCACGGGGATTCGAACCCCGGTTACCGCCGTGAAAGGGCGATGTCCTAGGCCTCTAGACGATGGGGACAACAAATAAAGATACTCTATCTTACATTTTGCTTACGCACTTTTCTCTCTTCATTCATTTTCTACAATATATCAATCAATCTGTGTGGACACTTATTGTCTCTCGTCTTTGGTAAGGAGGTGATCCAACCGCAGGTTCCCCTACGGTTACCTTGTTACGACTTCACCCCAGTCATGAATCATACCGTGGTAAACGCCCTCCAAAAGGTTAAGCTATCTACTTCTGGTACAACCCACTCCCATGGTGTGACGGGCGGTGTGTACAAGGCCCGGGAACGTATTCACCGCAACATTCTGATTTGCGATTACTAGCGATTCCGACTTCATGGAGTCGAGTTGCAGACTCCAATCCGGACTTAGACGTACTTTGTGAGATTCGCTCCAGCTCGCACTCTCGCTTCCCTCTGTATACGCCATTGTAGCACGTGTGTAGCCCTACTCGTAAGGGCCATGATGACTTGACGTCATCCCCACCTTCCTCCGGTTTATCACCGGCAGTCTCCTTTGAGTTCCCGACCGAATCGCTGGCAACAAAGGATAAGGGTTGCGCTCGTTGCGGGACTTAACCCAACATTTCACAACACGAGCTGACGACAGCCATGCAGCACCTGTCTCAGAGTTCCCGAAGGCACCATTCCATCTCTGGAATGTTCTCTGGATGTCAAGAGTAGGTAAGGTTCTTCGCGTTGCATCGAATTAAACCACATGCTCCACCGCTTGTGCGGGCCCCCGTCAATTCATTTGAGTTTTAACCTTGCGGCCGTACTCCCCAGGCGGTCGATTTATCACGTTAGCTACGGGCGCCAAACTCAAAGTTCAACCCCCAAATCGACATCGTTTACAGCGTGGACTACCAGGGTATCTAATCCTGTTTGCTCCCCACGCTTTCGCACATGAGCGTCAGTACATTCCCAAGGGGCTGCCTTCGCCTTCGGTATTCCTCCACATCTCTACGCATTTCACCGCTACACGTGGAATTCTACCCCTCCCTAAAGTACTCTAGACTCCCAGTCTGAAATGCAATTCCCAGGTTAAGCCCGGGGCTTTCACACCTCACTTAAAAGTCCGCCTGCGTGCCCTTTACGCCCAGTTATTCCGATTAACGCTCGCACCCTCCGTATTACCGCGGCTGCTGGCACGGAGTTAGCCGGTGCTTCTTCTGTAGTTAACGTCAATTGGCTAGCCTATTAAACTAACCACCTTCCTCGCTACCGAAAGAACTTTACAACCCGAAGGCCTTCTTCATTCACGCGGCATGGCTGCGTCAGGGTTGCCCCCATTGCGCAATATTCCCCACTGCTGCCTCCCGTAGGAGTCTGGGCCGTGTCTCAGTCCCAGTGTGGCTGGTCATCCTCTCAGACCAGCTAGAGATCGTCGGCTTGGTGAGCCTTTACCTCACCAACTACCTAATCCCACTTGGGCTCATCCTATGGCATGTGGCCCGAAGGTCCCACACTTTAATCTTTCGATATTACGCGGTATTAGCTACAGTTTCCCGTAGTTATCCCCCTCCATAAGCCAGATTCCCAAGCATTACTCACCCGTCCGCCACTCGTCATCAAAGAAGCAAGCTTCTCTATGTTACCGTTCGACTTGCATGTGTTAAGCCTGCCGCCAGCGTTCAATCTGAGCCATGATCAAACTCTTCAATTCAAGTTCAATCGCTCAATACTGCTGACATAAAATGTCACTACTTAATAAAGTATAATGAATTTCTAGTTAGCACCTATTAAGACTTCAAAATTAAAAAATATTTTTAAAACAAGTCAATCAACAAGTGCCCACACAGATTGTCTGATATATTGTTAAAGAGCAAAAAAAGAACGACGCACTGGTTTTATTACGTTTCACAACAGTGCGTCGTTGTGTGGGGCGTATTATAGATATTTCAGAATTCTTTGCAAGTGCTTTTTACAAAAAAATTCAATTTTTTTATCACATGATGATTTAATCATCAAAGTGATTTGTATTTGTTCAACATTCAAGGTAAATTACCCCAAAAAGAGTAAGCAATCTAATGAGGTCTTCATGAATTTTGAACAAATGATTGGTTTAGGTGTGGCAGGCAATTTCGCAGGACATTTGGAACAAGCCGGCGAGGCGGCTGATTTCACTCAAGTAAAAACAGAAAATGCCATTCAACCCAAAGCGATTTTCCCGTTTTATGTGCCAAGCGAAAAAGCGGGCTTTCTTTCTACCTTTCCTTTAAGTCACAATCAAATTAATTTTCCACAAGGCGCGGATAATCTTCAAATTGAACCTGAAATTACGCTTATTTGTGATCTTACCTATAAAGGAAAGCAAGTTGAGCATATTATTCCGCACTATTTTGCAGCCTATAATGACTGCTCTATTCGTCGCCCTAATGCGAAAAAAATCTGTGAAAAGAAAAACTGGGGATCGGCAAGTAAAGGTATTTCATCAAAACTGATTCCACTTTCTTTCTTTGTTAAGGGAAGTGAAATTGATCAATATCGTATCGCTTGCTTCCATAAACGCAATGGCGAGCTCAATACGTATGGTATTGACAGCCCTGCTATTGGTTATAGCTATTTCCACCAACAATTATTAGATTGGATCGTGGATAGAATGAATAATCAACCCGATGAGGGACCGATGAATCATATTGCTTCTTTGTTAGAGCAAGCAAACTATCCTGAACAAGCGATTATTAGTATTGGCGCCACCCGTTATACCGAGTTCGGCGAAACGCATTTCTTACAACCCAATGATCTCAGCATTGTTGTCGTGTATAACGGTGAAAAATATTCTGCTGAGGAAATTGAGAAAATGGCAAGAGATGAAAAATTTGCAGATGACATTTCAGCGCTTATTCAAAAAGTGGTTTAGCATACATATAAAAAGTGTGGTTAATTTTAACCGCACTTTTTATTTACCTTCTTCTTAAAGAAACCTCTCCGGCATTAAAATACCGCTCGCCTTCATCGGTTATGAGTTTCAAATAACCGCGCTTATCAATTCCCTGCTCTATACCTGAAATCGCACCTTGTTCAGTAAAGACATTCACTTTATCACCAAAAAATTCATTATGGTTTATCCATTGTTGCATAAATTCCTCATCAATGCCCTTTTCTTCAAATTGAGCTAATCGAGAATAAATACGTTGAATCACTTTAATAAGGATCGTTTCACGATCTATATTTGGATCCTGTTCGGTTAGCTGCGCATACGGCTGACTAATTTCGGTTGATTGTGGTAATTTTACATTGATCCCAATACCAACCACTAAATTAAGCAACCCATTCTTATGATTAATGATTTCCACTAAAATGCCACCAAGCTTCCGCCCTGAAAGCAAAATATCATTTGGCCATTTCACTTTCGCATTTAACGCTTCTGCAATCGCTAAACCGATTACTAAACTTAATCCATCCAATGCTTTTTTAGGATCGATAGTCCAATAAAAACTGAAAATTAACTGCCCTGCAAACGGTGAAAGCCATTGACGACCACGACGTCCCCGCCCTGCGGTTTGATATTCTGCCAGACACAAATCACCTTTTTTTAATTGGTTAATTTGATTCGTTATAAATTCATTTGTTGAAGAAATGGTTCGATGATAATGCACAGAATAAGGGAAAAGTGCGGTCGAAATTGTTTGCGGATTTAACAAAGGCATTTCTGGCACTAACTGATAAACATCATTTTCTTCTTGAATATTCAATCCCGATTCTCTCAATAATGCTATTTCTTGCGCCAATTCATTTGACGTAATATTTAAAAACGACATCAAATCTGACCGCACTTTAGGGTGGCAATCAGACAAACAATCCAATAACGATGGCATATTCATTCCTTCTCATAAAAATCTTGGCAAATCTTACCATAAAAGCGAAAAAATTCATTTTCAACCACATGAAAAATCTGTATAATCCCGCCGCAATATTTTTTAACACAATTCTTAACAGTGAGATATTGCCATGCTTAGAATCAAACAAGAAGCTCTGACTTTTGACGACGTTCTACTCGTCCCAGCTCATTCAACTGTTCTTCCGAACACAGCCAACCTCTCAACTCAACTCACCAAAGAAATTCGCTTAAATATTCCGATGCTTTCTGCAGCGATGGATACTGTCACAGAAACCAAATTAGCGATCTCTTTAGCACAAGAAGGCGGCATCGGCTTTATTCACAAAAATATGACGATCGAACGCCAAGCGGATCGTGTTCGTAAAGTGAAAAAATTCGAAAGTGGTATCGTTTCTGAACCTGTGACTGTTTCACCAGATTTAACTCTTGCAGCACTTGCTGAAATGGTGAAGAAAAACGGCTTCGCTGGCTACCCTGTTGTAGACGGTGAAAATAACTTAATCGGTATCATCACTGGCCGTGACACGCGTTTCGTAAAAGATTTAAGCAAAACTGTTTCACAATTAATGACGAAAAAAGAAGACTTAGTTACCGTAAAAGAAGGTGCAAGCCGTGAAACAATTTTAGAATTAATGCATCAAAACCGCGTAGAGAAAGTACTTGTTGTAGATGATGCTTTCAAATTAAAAGGCATGATCACCGTTAAAGACTTCCAAAAAGCGGAACAAAAACCAAATGCATGTAAAGATGAATTCGGTCGTTTACGCGTAGGCGCAGCAGTAGGTGCAGGCCCAGGTAACGAAGAACGCATTGATGCATTAGTGAAAGCAGGCGTAGATGTATTGTTAATCGACTCTTCTCACGGTCATTCAGAAGGCGTATTACAACGTGTTCGTGAAACTCGTACAAAATATCCAAACTTACCTATTGTTGCGGGTAACGTCGCAACAGCTGAAGGTGCTATCGCACTTGCAGACGCAGGCGCAAGCGCAGTGAAAGTAGGTATCGGCCCTGGTTCAATTTGTACAACTCGTATCGTGACCGGTGTAGGTGTTCCACAAATCACCGCTATCGCAGATGCTGCTGCGGCATTAAAAGATCGTGGTATTCCAGTTATCGCGGACGGTGGTATTCGTTTCTCTGGTGATATTGCAAAAGCTATCGCTGCAGGCGCAAGCTGTGTAATGGTTGGCTCTATGTTTGCAGGTACTGAAGAAGCTCCAGGTGAAATCGAACTTTACCAAGGTCGTGCATTTAAATCTTACCGTGGTATGGGCTCATTAGGTGCCATGGCGAAAGGCTCTTCAGACCGTTACTTCCAATCGGATAACGCTGCAGACAAACTCGTACCAGAAGGTATCGAAGGCCGTATTCCATACAAAGGTTACTTAAAAGAAATCATCCACCAACAAATGGGTGGCTTACGTTCTTGCATGGGCTTAACTGGCTGCGCAACTATCGAAGAATTACGCACAAAAGCAGAATTCGTTCGAATTAGTGGTGCAGGCATTAAAGAAAGCCACGTTCATGATGTAACGATTACTAAAGAATCGCCAAACTATCGTATGGGCTAATCCGTAAGGTGGGCTTTGCCCGCCTTTTGTTATTTTAAAGTGCGGTTGATTTTTGCAAAATTTTAGGGGAAATTGACCGTCCACACTATCAAGAATAAGAGCATTATAAATGACAAACATCCACAACCATAAAATCCTGATCCTCGACTTTGGTTCACAATATACTCAACTGATTGCGCGTCGTGTGCGTGAAATCGGTGTGTACTGCGAACTTTGGGCGTGGGATGTGACTGAAGAACAAATCCGTGAATTTAATCCAGACGGTATCATTCTTTCTGGTGGCCCTGAAAGTACCACTGAAGAAAACAGCCCGCGTGCACCTGAATACGTATTTAATGCTGGCGTGCCTGTATTGGGTATTTGCTACGGCATGCAAACCATGGCAATGCAACTTGGTGGTTTAACTGAGACCTCTGATCATCGTGAATTCGGTTATGCTTCTGTTTTAATGGATAATCCAACCGCACTTTTCGCTCATTTAAATGATGGCGATAGCAAATTAGATGTATGGATGAGCCATGGCGATAAAGTAACGCGTTTACCTGAAAACTTCCAAGTTACTGGTACGACTCCAACCTGCCCAATTGCCGCAATGTCTGATGAAAGCCGTCGTTTCTACGGTGTACAATTCCACCCTGAAGTAACCCATACAAAAAAAGGTTTGGAATTATTGATGAATTTCGTGGTGAACATTTGTGGTTGCGAAACCAAATGGACAGCAGAAAACATTATCGAAGATGCTGTTGCTCGCATTAAAGAGCAAGTGGGCGATGATGAAGTGATTTTAGGTTTATCTGGTGGTGTAGACTCTTCTGTGGTTGCATTACTTTTACACCGTGCTATCGGCAAAAACTTACACTGCGTATTCGTGGATAACGGTTTACTCCGCTTACACGAAGGCGATCAAGTCATGGAAATGTTCGGTGACAAATTCGGCTTGAACATTACCCGTGTTGATGCTGAAAGCCGTTTCTTAGGCGAACTTGCTGGCGTATCCGATCCTGAGACGAAACGCAAAATTATCGGTAAAGTGTTCGTGGATGTATTCGATGATGAATCAAAAAAACTCACTAACGTGAAATGGTTGGCACAAGGTACGATCTACCCTGACGTGATCGAATCAGCAGCAAGCAAAACCGGTAAAGCACATGTGATTAAATCACACCACAACGTAGGTGGCTTACCAGACTATATGAAACTTGGTTTAGTTGAACCTTTACGTGAATTATTTAAAGATGAAGTACGTAAAATCGGTTTAGCATTAGGCTTACCGGCTGAAATGATCAATCGCCACCCATTCCCTGGCCCAGGCTTAGGCGTGCGTGTATTAGGCGAAGTGAAAAAAGAATACTGCGATTTATTACGCCGTGCGGATGCGATCTTTATCGAAGAATTACGCAACAGCGGTTGGTATGAAAAAACGAGCCAAGCTTTCAGCGTATTCTTACCAGTGAAATCTGTAGGTGTGATGGGCGATGGTCGTAAATACGATTGGGTTATTTCCCTACGTGCAGTAGAAACCATCGATTTTATGACCGCACATTGGGCTCACTTACCTTATGATTTATTAGGCAAAGTGTCTAACCGCATCATCAATGAAGTGAACGGCATTTCCCGCGTCGTGTATGACATCAGCGGAAAACCCCCAGCAACGATCGAGTGGGAATAACCTAAATCAATTTAAAGGGCAAATTATTTTGCCCTTTTCTTTTATCTATTGTTTAATATCCACAACTTTTCTTATCAAGATTCACTATGGATATCACTTTTTTACTCGGCACTAAAATTATTGAACTAACACTTATTGTGCTTATCGGCTATGGGTTGGTTAAATCAAAATTATTAAAATCAGAAGATAGCAAGCCGCTTTCCATTATTGGACTTTATGTCATCAGTCCAGCGGTGATGATTGAAGCATTTCAAATTGATTACACACCTGAAATCCTGCAAGGTTTGCAGCTTTCACTACTTATGGCCGTATTTCTTCAGGGTATTCTGATTATTATTGGCAGTCTATTAAAGCGCTTATTAAACCTTGATCCCATTGAGCATGCCACTGCCATTTATTCTAATTCTGGCAACTTGATTATTCCGATTGTGATGTCGCTATTTGGTAAAGAATGGGTCATTTACGCAAGCTGTTTTATTGTGGTTCAAACCTTTCTATTTTGGACACATTGCCGTTTGATTATTGTAGGAAAAGGAAATTTGTCGCTGAAGACGATCGCCAAAAATATCAATATTTGGTCAATTCTCGTCGGCGCATTTTTGTTTGCTTTTCAAATTAAGTTGCCAAACATTATCAATGGCACGCTCTCTTCCATAGGTTTGTTTATTGGTCCAAATGCCATGCTTGTTGCAGGTATGTTAATTGCCGCAATTCCATTAAAAAGCATTGTTTCATCTAAACGCATTTATTTAGTCACACTATTGCGCTTGTTGATTATTCCGCTTGTGTTGTTGGTATTAATAAAGCTCATTGGCTTTGTACATTGGGTTGAAAAAGGTGAAATTATCGTGCTGATTAGCTTTTTAGCTACCACTAGCCCTTCAGCTTCGACAGTGACACAAATGGCGGTGATTTATAACAACAATCCACAAAAAGCCAGCGCTATTTATGGGATAACGACGCTGCTTTGTATGTTTACTATGCCACTAGTGATTGCGTTATATCAAATGTGGGGGTAAATAGAAAAAAAGTGCGGTCAATTATTTAAGCACTTTTGATGCCGATTGCTCTTTTTTCAAACGATAAAGTTGATACAAATTAACGAAAAATAAGAATGCGTTTAGAAGCGCAACTGGATAAGATTTGATGATCAAACTGTAAATGACAAAGAGTATCGCCCCAATAGCATTGACAACTCTCAAATGAACAATTGATTTAAATAAAAAAGACACAGCCACAAAGAATGTTGCCAAATAACCTAATAATTCAATGAAATTAAATTCCATAAATCTCTCCCTCAACAATGATTGAAGCGGCATCATAAAAGATTTTGGAATTCAGGGAAAGAGGCGAAATAAAAGCAACCGATTGCAATATCAAGAAATTTTTATTTCGCTCAACATTCCCTTAGATAAAGACTTTTTGCACTAAAAACATATAAAAAATTGTGCCTGCCGAGATGGAAAGAAACATATTCTTTTTCCAGAAATGCAATCCCAATACCAAAGCTCCCGCAATAAAATCGGGCAAGCCGTGATAACTACTCAACACATCCACATTTTTATAGCAATACACGACTAACATTCCAAACATCGCGGCAGGTAATACTTTACCTAGATAACGAACATATTCCGGAATCGGACGATTTGCGGGAAAGATCCAGAATGGCAATAATCGAGTAAATTGCACGCACACAATACAAATCATAATGGTGATAATTTGTTCCATCAATGTCATTTTAGTGCCTCCAATTTAGATGAAAGTTTAGGACGTCGTACCGTTAATAGAATCCAGATACTGATTAGCGTTGGCACTAAAAAGTGTTCTTTCCCAACAACTAACAGTGATGCAAAAGCTACGCCTAAACCTAATAATGAGCTTTCATGAGATTTTTCTTTTAGCCAGTTTTCAGCAAAGATTACGAGGAAAAGTGCTGTCATCCCAAACTCTACCCCTTTTAAATCAAAAGGAATGATTGAACCAAATAGGTTACCTAATCCTGCACCGACGATCCAATAAATGTGGAGATAAAAACTGACAAAGAACATATACCACCCTTTATCTAAATGATCGGGGATCTTCGCCATATAGTTTAGGGAAAAACTTTCATCTACTAATGTACTAATTAAATACCAACGTTTTTTCCCAATTTGAGCACCATATTTTTCTAACATGGAAATACCATAAAAAATTTGGCGACCACTTACCATCAGCGTAACCAAGGCAACACTTAAAGGCGAAAAAGGCATGACTAAGGCGGCGGCGGCAATAAATTCAATAGATCCGGCATAAATGAGCGCTGCCATTGCAACGGGGAACCAAACACCGAATCCAAGTGCTTTCATATAAATGCCATATGCAATGCCTAAAAATAAAAAGCCAGCAAGCATTGGCATGCTGTAAGGAAATGCCGCTTTTGCCGCGGCTTTTATGGGATTTTCTGTCACAACTTCTGACATATTGACCTACTACAGCTCTAAAACAGACAAACCAGGTAAGGTCGAAAAACTTTGTGCTTTTACTGTTTGATGGAAATCTTCGCTATAAGCTAAATTAGCATCTTCTTTACGAATTGCCGCATAAAGGTTACTATACAACCCTTCTTCTGTAATTTTGCGCGCCACCACATAACCTTTTTCTAAATAAGGCAAGGCTGCCCAATAAGGCACGGTAGCAATACCACGACGACTCGCAACTAATTGAATTAATGCGATCGTCAACTCCGTTGTACGACGCGGCGGATTAATATCTTTTGGTTTCAACACTTGACGATATAAATCCAACATGTCATCAGGAACGGGATAGGTTACCCAAGTTTCTTCAGCGAAATCTTCCGCTTGCCAAACGTCTTTATTAGCTAATGGATGATCCTTAGCGCAAATACCCACCATTTCATAAGAAAACAATGGTTTAAATAAAATATCATCATTTTCTTCAACTTCTGATACTATCGCCCAATCAGCACGGTGAGATAGCAATAAGCCTACTGGATCGGTATGGAAACCTGACACAATATCTAACTCCACCAAACTCCAATGCTGACGAAATTCATCCATTGCAGGCATTAACCAGTCGAAACAGGTATGACACTCTACTGCAATTCGTAATTGTCCTGCATCACCATGTTTTACGCGAGCAAGCTCTCGTTCGGCATCAATCACTTTTGGCAAAATTTCATTTGCAAGACGAATCAAACGTTCACCAGCGGCAGTAAAACGTAATGGATTACTTTTGCGCTCAAAGAGGGGCAAACCGAATTGTTCTTCCATTAACTTAATTTGATGAGAGAGTGCGGATTGTGTTAAATAAACACGTTTTGCCGCCATCGAAACGCTGCCCGTTTCCTTCAACGCAAGCAAAGTTCTAAGGTGACGAAGTTCAAGAAATGTGGGTTTCATTAGAATAATTCATCAAGTTATAAGATTAGATGAGTAACATAATAACGCAAATTAAATTTGCCGAAAAGAAAGTGCGGTCAAAAACATTAATATTTGTGACCGCACTTAACGCAATTATTTATCTAATTGAATAGGGAGAAATAAGCTCAATGGTCGTTTTTTCATAATTTGACAAACTTCTCGCCAAATTCCCCACCAACTCTCAATTTCAGCATTTAAAGAACGCAAGGCAACCCAAAGCGTGAGTGAAAAACTAACAATTAAATTCATCAAGCCAATCAACAGAACAAAAGCAATACATTGTAAAAGCAATGAATAAGTAAATTGCCCACTCACGGCAATATAACCTACATTTGCTGATGAAAATGCCACATGACGTATATCTAATGGAAGATGCGTTAAGTATCCTACTACGCCAGTAATGCCGAGCAACATCCCAAAACAAAGATTACCGATAATCGACCCATAATTTTCATGCATATAATTAGCGAATTTAATTCGGCATTTTTCAGTCATTACTTTTTTCAGCAACGGATGTTGTATTAAACGCATACGAATATTCAAATAATTACTACGATTATCAAAATAGCCAGAAATAAGTCCTGAACAAAATAGCCAAACGCCAGCGATGGCCGCAAACCATAAGGTTCCTGCCAAAGGATCGATACTATGTAACTGATAAGCGATTTGCTCAGTATTCATTAACGGCTCTCCCATCTGGTATTGGTAAATAAAAGCAATCAATGCTGCAAGTCCCATCGCAACGACCACATTGCCTAATACGGCAATACTTTGTGAACGAAATACATCCACCAATAACTGTGCTAAGGTCATATTTAAGGTTTTACCTTGCGGGTTTTTCTCTACCGCCTCCGCAAAACGAGCCGCAGTCATTGCTGGCTGTTTGGTTGCCACTGTAAAATGCAACATAAAAATGAGTGTAAATCCTAAGCCGTAATTTAAGCCTTCAGCAATCCCTTTCCATACTTTGTCATCAATGATGCTACCTAAATAGGTTTTAAATAATGCCATTAATGCGATTAATACACCGCCCCCCGCTGCGGAATAAAACATCGACCAATATTCCTTTTTATCTCGGGTAATATAATGTTCACCGTGATCACCTGCATTTTGTGTAATACTGCGAGCAATTAATTTTGAACTTTGTTGCCAAAGTCGAGAAATACTATGTTTCTCAGCGGCAGCGCGTGCGAAATGATTAATAAGGAGCAATATTCTATTTGATAAATAGCGCTCTGAAGCAAAAAGTGCCATTAAAGTTTCCAATCGCTCTAACGTTTGAGAAAGACGTTCTAATAAATAGGCGACATTTAGCGAGGATCCCATAATTGCTCCTCGCTTTTTTAAACGCTCTACTAATCTTTTACACTGATTAAACATCACCTGTAAATGGCTATCATCAAAATATATAAATTGACGACGTGCTTGTAACCAATCAACAACTTCTCGATGCAAAGCGACAAAAGGTGAATCAGCATTTAATAAAGAAGGCTCCATTCTCATTAGTTCTGGTTCCATATCTTCAGCCGCAACCCAAATTGAAAGCATTTCAATAGCAAATAATCCTTCACTTTCAATATGTGTTTTTAAACGGTCACGATCTTTTTCTGTAGTATAATGAACTAAAACGACAAATATTGAACGCCATGCTTTTAATGGGATAGTATTAATCCACTGAATATCATTTTTGTCACTAAATAAGAGATAAAAAATATCACGTAAGTCATTAATATCTTTGAAAGATGGATTAAAACGTTCATAAATACGTGTTTTCATTTCTCGTCCAAAGCCTTCACGAGAAAGAATACCACTACTAATAAACAAAGGATAAAGGCGTAAACTACATAGCCAACCACATAATAATTTTGCAACGGCCTCCCCTAACGCTTTATCTTGTAGAAAAGTATGTTTCAACAATTGTAAAACTAAAAGAATTTGTGTTGGCTTACTTTTACGTAACAATTGACATATGCCTTCAACAAGACCAAAAGCGTCTTTTTGCTCAATTTTCTGTTGTAAAAATAATAACAACGCATCAGGTTCTATCACTAATTTCATCTATACTTAATACCTTTATTCATAAAAGGGCGCATTATACAGATTGAAATCAAAAAAGAAAATCTGGAAAAAGTGCGATCTGCCATCAATGTTGAAAGGGTTTGAAAAGAAAAGGCGTATGTTTCCATACGCCTTTAGATTGATATTATTTCTCTTTCTTCAGCAAGAAAATGCCTTGTTCAGAGAAATTCACATAAGCTTGTTTGAGATCGGCATTGAAGTCTTCTGGTTTGGTGTTAATGAGCAATTCTTTGCCTGCCCAAATTGCCACTACTTCCCAGTGGTTACCCATATAGACCACACTCTTAATTTCACATTGTTGCGCTGCCTCACCTTCTGCTTTTAAGTAAATCGCTTCAGGACGTACACCCACTAAACATTCGCCATCCGATAAATTAAATTGTGCCGCATTACTTAATAGTAATTTGTAGCCATTCACATCAATGGTGTTATTTTCCAATTTACCTTCAAAGATACTCGATTCGCCCATGAAGTTTGCCAGGAATAAAGAGTTTGGACGCAAATAAAGCTCTTTTGCTGACGCTTTTTGCATGATTTTACCTTTATTCATGACGATAACTTCATCGGATACCGCAAATGCTTCGGTTTGGTCGTGCGTTACGTAAAGTGAGGTAATACCTAAACTTTGTTGTAATTCACGGATTTTTTCACGCATAGAACGACGTAAGTTTGCATCTAAGTTACTTAATGGTTCATCAAAAAGTAATACTTTTGGTTTTAACACTAATGCACGTGCTAATGCCACACGTTGTTGTTGACCACCCGAAATTTGATCCACAAAACGATCTTCAAACCCCGCTAAGTCAACCAACTCTAACGCTTCTTTTACACGTTTAGCGCGCTCTTCTTTGCTCACGCCTTGCATACGCAAACCATAGCCGACGTTATCACCGATACTCATATGCGGGAACAACGCATAAGACTGGAATACGATACAAATATCACGGTTTTGAATAGAGGATTTAGTTACATCTTCACCATCAATAAAAATTTGACCTGAAGTGGGATTTTCTAAGCCTGCCACCAAACGTAACACCGTAGTTTTACCACAACCAGATGGGCCTAATAAGGTCACCATCGTGCCACGTCTAATGGTTAAATCTAAATTATCAATGACTGTGGATTTACCAAAAGATTTAGTGATATTTTTTAATACTAAGAAATCATTATTACTCATAATATTTACCTACAACTTAACGAGTTAATTCATTTTTTTCGCTTTAGAACGGGAAATTCGGGTATCACCCACAATCCAGTCAAAGAATAAAATAATGGCCATCATCACGATGATTAAAATCGAACCGTATGCAATCGCAACACCATATTCACCATCTTCTACACGGTTTAAAATATAGGCGGTTGCCACGCGAGTATCAGCGGTGACTAAGAAGATAATCGCACTCACGGTGGTCATCGCACGAACGAAGCTGGTGACCAATGCAGAAAGTAAAGCTGGTTTTAACAATGGTAAAACGATAAACCACAAGGTTTTCCATGAGCTACCTTTTAAAGAAAGAGACGCTTCATCGAGTGATTTATCTAATTGACCAAGACCTGCAATGGCTGCACGCATACCGATTGGTAAATCACGCATGACCATTGAGATGATCACGATGATGCTAGTACCCGTAATGTAAAGCGGTGCATTGTTAAAGGCTAAAATATAAGATACCCCAGCTACTGTTCCTGGTACGGCAAAGCAAAGCATGGTTAAGAACTCAAGAGATTTTTTACCTTGGAAATCTTTACGCACCACAATATACGCAATTAATAAACCGAAAAGTGCGGTCAATGGTGCGGCAATTCCTGCATAGATTAAGGTATTAATCAATGATGGCCATGCCCCATCGCTTAAACTTTGTCCGAATAACATCGCATAGTTTTTGAAGGTTAAGGTGTAATCCACACCCCAGTTCACGGTGAAACTACCGTAGAAAATACTGCCGTATAACGCTAAGTTAAAGAGTACCCAGAAACCAAGCATACCGATGATGGTATATTTCAAGCCGGTTGGTAAATCTTGCACGTCACCACGATAGGATTTGCCTGAAACGGTCACATAAGAACGGTTACCAATCCAAATATATTGGATGATAAATACGGCTAATGAGAAAATTAAAAGCATCGAACCTAAGGTACTTGCTGAAGCATAATCTAATTGTGAGCCTGCGATATAGAAGTAGATTTGTGTTGCGATGACGTCAAAGCTACCGCCCAGTACTAACGGGTTACTAAAGTCCGCTAAGGATTGGATAAACACGATTAAGAATGAGTTTGCTAATGCTGGACGTAGTAATGGGAAAATGATATTGAAGAATGTTTGATAACGATTTGCACGCAAGGTGTAAGACGCTTCTTCAATTGATGGGTGAACAGATTTTAATGCGCCGTCTAAAATCATGAATGAAATCGGCGCAAAAGCAAGAATCTGCGCAATGGCAATCCCGTTGAAGCCGTATAACCAGTTATGGTTCTCAAATCCAAATGTTGAGGATAAGAACTCAGTTACATAACCAGAACGGCCTAGCATTAATGTTACCCCTAAACCCACAACGAACGGTGGTGTGACGATTGGTAAAATAGAGAAAATTTTACCAACAAATGCCGTTCTACGTGCAATGCGGGTGGTATAAAGCGCAAATGCCAAACCGAAAATCGTTGATACAATGCCAACAAAGCCTGATAAGAATAACGAGTTACTAATAACACGTACAATATAGCTTTGAGTCAAAATTCGCATCACTTGTTGCGGTGCAAAGGTATCACCGTCATAAAACATGGATACAAAGATCGCCAATGTTGGATAAACGATGAAGAAGAAAATTAATAAGATAATGCAAAGCAAAGAGGCAATAATAAATTTATCCCCTTGCATTACCTGCAATTTTGCAAAAGAAAACGTCGCCAATGCGGTTAAACTCGCAATTAATACAATCACAGAGTATCCTAGGCTGACTTTATAAATGGTCGCACTGACGAAGATAAACAACGTCGCAGCGGCAATAAGATAAAGTTCCACTTTCGCTTGCGTAGCCCTCGGTAATTTAAGATAAGGTACTAAACCGTATAAAAGAATCGGTAAAAACCATAAGACCGTAATATTTAACGAAGACCAACCCATTGCATCATAATATTCATCACTAGTACTCTCAAACAAGCCGTAATCTAATGCATGAGAAGGAAGAAGAAGAAATGCAATCACTGCAAGAATTATCCAAAAATTGGCTGATTGGATAATAGGACGTTTATTTGCGTTCATACAACCTCGCATAAAAGAAAAAAGCGAAATAATACAATAGCTATTATTTCGCTATGTATACATCATTATTTTGCTAATTTAACATCATCAACCCATTTTGTGATCAAACGTTTACGTAAATCACTTGAGCCGTATTTGTTAAAATCATAATTAATTAAATTGATGGATTTAAAATCGAGCGCATAAGGCGATTGCTCAGCGGTACTATTGGTTAAAATAGAATATGCTTCCCCTTTTTTCCAGGTTAGCTCTTGCGCTTCTTTTGATAATGCCCAATCCACAAACAATTTCGCATTTTCAAGGTTTCTTGCACCCTTAATCACGCTCACACCGCCGATTTCATAGCCTGTGCCTTCACAAGGTACAACCAATTCCACTGGGGCACCTTTTGCTTTCTCTAAAGAATATTCATGTAAAAAACCAATTCCGATTGCGGTTTCACCACGTGCTGTATTACGGGTTGCCGTGTTACCTGATTTGGTATATTGGGAAATGTTTTTATTGAGTTCTTTGAGATATTTGAACGCTTCATCTTCACCCCAAAGTTGGATATAGGTCGCTAACTGAGTATAACCTGTTCCTGAACTTTGCGGATCTGCCGCCTGGATCTCATTACGGTAAGCAGGATTAGCGAGATCTTTCCAACATTTTGGGGTTGGTAAATTAAGTTTTTTTAAACGTTCTGGGTTAATCCCAAAACCTAATACACCGAGGTAAATCGCAGAGGAATAGTTGCCTTTAATTTTAGCGGGATCTCTAAACTGTTCAGGAATTTGTGCAAGATTTGGCGACTTATACGCTTCAAGCAAGCCCATTTCACCGGCTTGAGAATGAGGATCAAGCGTACCGCCATACCACACATCCCCTTGAGGGTTGTCTTTCTCAGCATCAATTTTAGCTAAAATTGTGCCTGTGCCACCACGGATAAAACTGGTTTTGATACCATATTTTTTCTCAAAAGCCATGGTTTCTTGCTCACACATCGTGTTTTGCGCACTGCAATAAACGACTAAACGCCCTTCTGCAGCAGATGCGTGAGAACTCAATAACATGCCTCCAAATACAATACCAGAAAGTGCTAAAGCAACGTTAGACAATTTCATTGGTTCACTCCTGTGTTTTTTATAAAAATAAGATGAGTTGGCGCTCATCGCAGTAACCACTTTATGGGTTCAAATGCAAAGTGCGGTCAAAAATTTCTCTGTTTTCAACCGCACTTTAAACATTATTTCGCTAATTTAACGTCTTGAACCCATTTTTCAATTAAGGCTTTGCGTTGTTCGGTTGCACCATATTTTTCAAAGTCATAATTGATGAGGTTAAGTTTGTTTGGATCAAACGCAGTTGGCGATTGTTCCGCGGTTGTGTTGGTTAAGATTTGTAAAGAATCACCTTGTTTCCACGCTAACTCTTGACCTTCTTTAGATAATGCCCAATCCACGAATAATTTTGCGTTATCAATGTTACGCGCACCTTTTAAGATACTCACGCCACCTAATTCATAGCCCGTACCTTCACAAGGTACGACTAATTCCAATGGTGCACCTTGACGTTTTTCAAGTGCATAATCGTGTAAAAAACCAACCCCTATAGTGGCTTCTCCACGTGCTGTATTACGAGATGGCGTGATACCTGATTTTGTATATTGAGAGACATTTGGATGTAATGCTTTTAAGAAATCAAAGGCTTTATCTTCGCCCCAAAGTTGAACGAAAGTCGCTAATGCGGTGTATGCTGTACCCGCACTTTGTGGATCAGCAATTTGGACTTCGCCTTTTAAGCGAGGATCGGTTAAATCTTTCCAGCATTTTGGTACTTCTTTAATCCCTAATTTTGCTAAACGCTCAGTATTCACACCAAAGCCTAAGATACCCATGTAGATAGATGACACATAGTGACCTTTGGTTTTCGCTGGATCACGAAAACGTTCCACGATTTCATCAATGTGTTTAGATTTATAAGGTTCGATTAAACCCAACTCTGCAGCTTGTGCTTGAGGGTCAAACGTACCGCCAAACCACACGTCTGCTTGTGGGTTATTTTTTTCTGCTTCAACTTTTGCAAAAGTACTACCTGAACCATTACGAATAAATGAAGTTTTCACATCATATTTTTCGCCAAAGGCTTTCGTTGTCGTTTCACACAGAATATTGGTTGCACTACAATATACCACCAAACGCCCTTGAGCATTAACAGCGGATGATGTTATGAAACCTGCAGCTAAAAGTGCGGTTGAAATAGAGAGAGAAATTTTATTCTTTTTCATCTTACACTCCTTATAAATAACACAGATGAAATAAGGGAAGCGAATGAATGTTAAATGAAAATGGAAAAAATTTCCGTGAAGCGCTTCACAAATTTGAAAAAATATAAGAAAAAGAAAGATGAATTTAAACGGATTTTTCTTTATAATTTCCTTTAGTTCTTACCTTTCTAAATTTTAGTTTTTTTTATGTCAAACTCATCTTGCATCATTATTGCCATTACCGGCGCATCGGCTTCAGGCAAAAGTTCTATTGCTTCTACTGTTCATAAAGAGCTTTGTAACGATTTAGGTTGCGAAGAAATCGGAATTATTGCTGAAGACAGCTACTATAAAGATCAAAGCCATTTGGAGATGAGTGTTCGAGTCAAAACCAACTATGACCACCCCAATTCAATGGATAGAGAGTTACTCATTCAACACTTAAAAGATTTAAAAAATGGAAAGGCTGTCGATATTCCGGTCTATAGTTATGTTGATCACACTAGAACAGACGAAGCCAAACACTTCACCCCGAAAAAAATTGTGATTTTAGAAGGGATTTTATTGCTCACTGATGAGCGAGTTCGCCAATTGGCTGATATTTCTGTTTTCGTAGATACCCCATTAGACATTTGTTTTATCCGTCGTTTACAACGGGATATGGAAGAACGTGGTCGTTCATTACAATCTGTAATTGACCAATACCGCGCAACCGTTCGTCCAATGTTCTTACAATTTATTGAGCCATCCAAACAATATGCGGATATCGTGATTCCTCGTGGCGGCAAGAACCGTATTGCGATTAATATGTTAAAAGCTCAAATTCTGCATTTATTAAACGAAAAATAGGAAAAATCATGCGTCTTTGCGATACCGATATCGAACGCTATTTGGATAATGGTCTTATTTCGTTAACGCCTCGTCCTGATAACGACAAAATCAATGGTGCAACCATTGATGTGCGTTTAGGCAATTCATTTCGCGTATTTCGTGAACATTCTGCCCCTTACATTGATTTAAGTGGCCCGAAAGAAGAAGTCTCAGCTCAACTTGAATCAGTCATGAGTGATGAAATTATTATTGGAGATGATGAGGCCTTCTTCTTACACCCTGGTGTATTAGCCTTAGCAACCACATTAGAGTCGGTGAAACTCCCTGCCAATATTATCGGTTGGTTAGATGGTCGTTCCTCTCTTGCCCGTTTAGGCTTAATGGTGCATGTTACCGCTCATCGTATCGACCCAGGTTGGGAAGGTAAAATTGTGTTGGAATTCTACAATTCTGGCAAATTACCTTTAGCATTGCGTCCTAATATGGTGATTGGCGCATTGAGTTTCGAAGTGTTAAGCGGCTCGGCAGCGCGCCCTTACACTAGCCGTAAAGATGCCAAATATAAACATCAGCAAAATGCGGTAGCGAGTCGAATTAATGAGGACTAATCAATGAAAAAGATCGCAATTAGCCTGTCGATCGTACTGTTTGCGATCTTTTTCTTTTTTTATCTTCAACTTCAACAAGCAAAAACACTGGTTGTCGAACAATTTGCAAGACGTGATATAAAACTTGAAGCAGTTAGTCTTAGCTTCTTTCCTCATCTCTCTATTTCCTTAGAACAAGTTAAATACCACGCTGTTTCTGCAAAAAAAATTGAAGGAAAATTATCCTTTTTTTCATTTATTTTTGGCAATCCGATGCTTGATGAAATTCAAATTCAGCAAGCTAGTTTTACCGAGAATGCGCTAAATTCAGCCAATATTCGCATGGCATTTTCGGATTTTCCACTCAAACAATTTTTAAGAAAAGATCTTATTTTAAATGGTACCCATCACGTTTGGGTAACACTTGAAAAGCCAGTTTATGGCAATGCCACCACATTTGATTTTATTTTTAACAAAGGCAATATAGCCCTTCGTCAAAAAGGGGAATCTCTTATTCAATTTGATGATGTTCAACTTAATCAGCAAAAATTGGGTTATATTGAAATTCATGCAGATCTAACAAAACCACAAAAACTGGCCATTGCTTACATTCGACCGATATGCGCCACGAATTGCCTTGCCATACTTAAATTTAATAGCTATCTACAAAAAAGCGTGGTTAATTTTTCTGGTAAAAATTTTCCTTTAAAGCAGTTGTTAGCTTTACTCAATTTTCCACAAACCATGACAGGCACGAGTGATTTTAACACTCAATTAGCCTTTACAAATTCAGAATTAATCGAAGGGAAATTTGATTTTAATGCACGTGATGGCGAGCTTTTAGGATTGAATTTATTAGATATGGCAGCACAGTATTTACCAATTAATTATAACAGTGATTTAACTGCGAGCAGAAATATGAATACGCCTTACGAGCGTTTTGAATCAAATCTTTCGCTTGAAAACCACTTACTCAAAGTAGATAAAATAAGCTTAAAAACAACCGCACTTTTAGGTGAAGGTTCTGGAGCCATTGATTTAGATAATGTACAATGCGACGTCAATTTAACTTTAAGATCGACTAACGAAAAATACAAAAAACTTGCGTTACCTATTCGTTTTTTCGATAGCTGTTACGCCCCACAATATAAGTTAAATATTGATAAAAATTTCCGCCATCAACTTAAGGAATTAATTAAAGAGAAATTAAAATAATGTCGTTTTACCAAAAAGCAGAAAAAACTCAATTTTGGCGCGTAGTTATCATGGCTTGCGCCGCTTTTATTTTTAATACTACGGAATTTGTGCCCGTTGCGTTACTCACCGATATTGGGCAAAGCTTTAATATGCAAACCTCTGATGTCGGATTAATGATGACCATTTATGCGTGGACTGTTCTCATCATGTCCCTGCCCGCAATGCTCGCCACAGGAAAAATGGAACGTAAAAGCTTACTCGTTAAGCTTTTCATCATTTTTATCATCGGGCATATTCTTTCTGTAATTGCATGGAATTATTGGATTCTTCTTATTGCCCGTATGTGTATTGCGTTGGCCCATTCCGTATTCTGGTCCATCACTGCCTCTTTAGTGATGCGCGTTGCGCCTAAAAATAAAAAGACACAAGCCATTGGTATGTTAGCCATTGGTACATCACTGGCTACGATTCTCGGTTTGCCACTGGGACGACTAGTCGGTCAACTTGTGGGATGGCGCGTTACCTTTGCGATTATTGGTATATTAGCTTTGATGATAATGTTCTTGATTATTCGTTTATTACCAATGTTACCGAGTAAAAATGCCGGCTCACTCTCTAGTCTGCCGATTTTGGCAAAACGTCCATTACTTATTGGACTTTATGCAACCACGGTAATTATTATTTCGGCCCACTTTACAGCCTACACCTACATTGAGCCATTTATGATTCAAATTGGACAGATGGATCCTAATCTAGCCACAATGATTCTCTTGGTCTTTGGTATTTCAGGTGTAACAGCGAGTGTGATTTTTAATCGATTATACCGTTTAGGTGCCGCACAATTTATTATCCATGCGATACTGTTATTAGCGCTTTCTTTAGGATTTATGCTTACTTCAGCTGGCTATACCGCAACAATGTTTGCCTTATCCTTTATTTGGGGAATTGGCATCTCCTGCATTGGTTTAGCACTACAAATGCGTGTATTGCAACTTGCCCCCGATGCCACTGATGTAGCAACAGCCATTTTCTCGGGTATTTTTAATGCGGGGATTGGTGCGGGAGCGCTCTTCGGGAATCAAATTATGCGACATGTAGGACTTGAATACATTGGCTTTAGTGGTGCAGCGTTAGCCATTATTGCACTCGGTATCTTCGTCTTCTTTAATTTCCGCTATCGTTCTCAAAATATCTAAAAAAATGACCGCACTTACTCAAGTGCGGTCATTTTCTTTTATCTTTTCTAATCGAGATGGAAGCAAGCAATGAGCTTATCATCAGGATATTTTTCCAATTTAGGCTGCTCATTTCGACATTTATCCGTTGCTTTCCAACAACGCGGATTAAATGCACAACCTTTTGGCGGATTAATTGGACTTGGCAATTCTCCGGTTAATTTAATCCGTTGACGACGTAATTCAGGTGACAATCTTGGCGTTGCCGAAAGTAACGCTTGCGTATAAGGATGCTGTGGATTTTTAAAGATCTGCTCTTTTGTGCCCATTTCAACACAACGACCTAAATACATCACCATCACTTCATCAGCAATATGTTCAACCACCGAAAGATCATGGGAAATAAACACATAAGATAAACCAAGCTCAACTTGTAAATCCATCATCAAATTCAGCACTTGCGCACGAACAGATACGTCTAACGCTGAAACTGGTTCATCCGCTACAACCACGTCAGGATCAAGCATTAAACCTCGAGCAATCGCAATACGCTGGCGTTGTCCGCCCGAAAACATATGTGGATAGCGATCATAAAACTCTGCTCGCAATCCTACTTTTTCCATCATGGACAATACTTTTTCTTTACGTTCTTTAGCCGATAGATTGGTATTAATGACTAAAGGTTCTTCCAAAATTGTGCCGATTTTCTTACGCGGATTTAGTGATGCATAAGGGTTTTGAAACACGATTTGGATTTTCTGACGGCGCAATGCTTTCGTTTCGTGATCATTCTCTAAGAAATTTTGTCCGTTATAATATAACTCGCCTTCTGTCGGTTCTTCTATCATCGTCAAAAGACGACCAAGTGTCGATTTACCACAACCAGACTCACCCACTACGGCAAGGGTTTTACCTCGCTCTAAGGAAAAAGACACGCCATCTAATGCTTTCACTTGCTGTGTTTTCGCAAACATGCCTCTTTTCACAGGATAATATTTTTTCAGCCCAATGGCATTGAGCAATGGTGCATTTTCTTGTGCGACATCAAACATTGCTTGGTTCTCCTTGAGCATTTAATGGGGTGTGACATTTAACTTGTCGATTTCCTACTTGGCGTAATTCAGGTTCCACACTTCGACAAAGATCCGTTGCATACGGACAGCGTGGATTTAACAAACAGCCTTGTGGGCGATCGTATTTACCTGGCACCACTCCGGGTAAAGATTGCAAACGAGATTTACCTTCTGCAAACTCCGGTAAAGAACGCAATAACGCTTGAGTGTAAGGATGTTTTGGTTCACGGAAAATATCTTCTGCTCGTCCTTCTTCCACTACTTGTCCTGCATACATCACAATAATACGATGCGCCGCTTCTGCGACTAACGCAAGATCGTGCGTAATCAGAATCAACGACATACATTCTTTTTGCTGTAACTCAAGCAACAAATCTACAATTTGAGCTTGAATGGTCACATCCAGTGCGGTGGTTGGTTCATCTGCAATGAGCAATCTCGGTTTACATGCAATCGCCATAGCAATCATAACGCGTTGGCTCATCCCGCCAGAAAGCTGATGCGGATAGACATCAATACGTGATTCAGGATCAGGAATACCGACTAAACGTAATAGCTCTAAGGTGCGCTCACGGCGCTCTTTTTTGCTGCCACCCTGATGCGCTTTAATGGCTTCCATAATCTGGAAACCCACCGTATAAGCCGGATTTAAGCTTGTCATTGGATCTTGGAAGATCATGGCAATATCTGCGCCAACTAATTTCCGCTTTTCTTTTGGCGGTAAGCTTAAAAGATCTTTTCCTCCAAATTCTAGGCCTTTCGCTGAAACACGCCCTGGAAAATCAATTAAGCCCATCACAGCAAGGGAACTTACTGATTTTCCTGAACCTGACTCGCCGACAATACCTAACACTTCGCCTTGATTAACTTGGTAGCTAATACGATCCACCGCTTTAAAAGGTGCTTTTTCATCACCAAAATGAACAGAAAGCTCTTTTACATCTAATAATGCCATTCTGCCCCCTATTGTTTTAATTTTGGATCGAGCGCATCACGCAACCCGTCGCCCATTAAGTTAAATGCTAAAACAAGCGATAAAATCACTAAACCCGGAATGGTAACCAACCAGTTTGCAGCCTGCATAAAGCTACGTGATTCAGATAACATAGTACCCAATTCTGGTGTGGGTGGTTTTGCGCCGATACCTAAGAAACCTAAAGTCGCTAATTCTAAAATGGCGTTAGAAATCCCCATCGTCATTTGTACAATGAGAGGTGCTAGGCAATTCGGCAAAATGACAATAAACATTAAACGTAATACGCTTGCTCCCGCTACGCGAGAAGAGGTGACATAATCTCTGTTTTTCTCATTTAATACTGCCGCACGTGTTAAGCGCACATAACTTGGAATCGAAACCACGGCAATCGCCAACGTCGCATTCGTTAAAGAAGGCTCTAAAATTGACACCACCACAATGGTTAAAAGCAAGTTTGGGATAGCCAACATAATGTCAATAAAACGAACAATTAATGTATCTAATGCCCCGCCATAATAGCCGGCAAGTAAGCCAAGACTCGTCCCTAAAATGCAAGATAAAATCACAATAATGAAACCCGCAAAAACAGAAATGCGCGTACCATAAATAATGCGAGAAAGAATATCTCGACCAATGTCATCTGTACCCAGTAAATAAGCAGAATTACCACCGTCATACCAAGCTGGTGGTAGCAATAAAGCTGAACGATTTTGTTCGATAGGATCAAAAGGTGCTATCCAAGGGGCAAAAATACTGATTAATGCCAAAGCAAGGATAAAAGTGAGTCCAATCACCGCCCCTTTATTTTGTTTGAAATAAAACCAAAACTCCTGCAACGGTGTTCGAGGAGCAAAGGTTTCAATAGATAAAGTTTGTTCCGTCATTAATAAGGCTCCTTATTGATGGCGAATACGTGGGTTTACCACGCCATAAAGTAAATCGATCGTCAAATTAACCACAATAATAATTGTAGCAATAATCAACACGGCGCCTTGTAAGACGGGATAATCGCGATTGGTAATCGCATCAATGATCCATTTACCAATGCCCGGCCATGAGAAAATCGTTTCGGTTAAAACCGCACCAGATAATAACTGTCCTACAATCAAGCCCACAACGGTCACTACGGGAATAAGTGCATTGCGTAGCGCATGAAAAATGACAATTCGGGTATAACTTAAGCCTTTCGCTTTTGCAGTGCGAATATAATCTTCGCCTAACACTTCCAACATTGAAGAACGTGTCATTCGAGTAATTACTGCAAGTGGAATAGTACCTAATACAATAGCGGGTAGAATCAATGACTTAACTGCATTTTCAAAAGCGCCTGGCACACCTGAAAGCCAAGTATCGATTAACATAAAACCGGTTGGTGTATCGATCCAGAAACTATCTTCTAAACGTCCCCCTTGTGGCAAACCAAACCAAGGTGAAACATATAAGATCAAAATCAATCCCCACCAGAAAATTGGCATGGAATAACCGGTTAAGGACATCGCTGTTACGGTATGAGAAATCCAGCTATCTTTCTTGACGGCAGCAATCGTTCCGAGCGTAATACCCGCAATTAACGACCAAAATAGCGCAAAGAAAGCTAATTCAAACGTCGCAGGAAAGAGTGTGAAAAACTCAGTCAGTACAGGTTGTCGAGTACGGAATGATTCACCAAAGTCGCCTTGTATCACATTGCCAATATAGTTGAAATATTGCTGATACAACGGTAAATCCAGACCAAGTTGCTTCATCATTTGTTGATGAACTTCGGGCGTTAAACCTCGCTCTCCCATCATAATCTCCACAGGATCACCCGGAATAAAATGAATGAGAGCAAAAGTCACAAAAGTAATGGCGATAAAGGTAGGAATCACCATTAAAATACGTTTTAAAATAAATTTAAACATCTACTTCCCACATGATAAAAGTGCGGTCGTTTCTGCGAACGTTTTCGCACTGGCATATTGAATATGAACACTAATATTCATACTCGTTGCAATAAAATCCTCCCGATTCTACCGCACTTTTTCTAATTTTGCCAAATGCGCAATCAGCCACTTAATGCCTTGAGCTTGGAAAGCAATTTGTAAACGAGTGTTATTATCTGAGCCTTCAACGTTTATGACAGTGCCAAAACCAAACTTTTCATGTTTCACTTTTTGCCCCATTTTCCATTCATTTTCTGGCAAACTCATGCTTAAACTCCCTACTTTCGCTTGGTTTAATACTCGAGTCACCGTTCCTCGCAAACGGATTTCTTGAATACACTCTGGTGGCAATTCTGTGATAAATCGTGAAGGCAAATGGCGTTCTTCTTTCGTGTAAACACGACGACTTTCAGCATAACAAATGGTGAGTTTTTGCTTAGCTCGAGTAATGCCCACATAAGCAAGACGACGTTCCTCCTCCAAACGACCAGGCTCTTCAAATGAACGGAAACTTGGGAATACCCCCTCTTCTACCCCCACCATAAATACGCGCGGGAACTCCAAGCCTTTTGCAGAGTGTAAGGTCATCATTTCTACACAAGATTGATGCGGCGAAGCCTGCTCTTCTCCCGCTTCTAAAGAAGCATGAGTTAAAAAGGCGGTAAGTTCGGTCATATCCTCTGCTTCATCAGGTTTGATAAATTCTCGGGTTGCCGTCACCAATTCTTCTAAGTTTTCAATACGCACTTCACCTTTCTCGCCTTTTTCTTGTTTATACATATCGTATAAACCAGAATGTTTAATCACGAAATCAGTCTTTGCAAACAGTGGCATCTCGGCTGTATCCACCTGTAAAGAATTAATCAACTCTTGGAAGCGTAACAAGGCGGTTGAAGCACGTCCCGTTAGCATATTTTCTTGTGTGGCCACTTGCACAGCTTGCCATAAGGTAATTTGACGTTCACGGGTTAAATTTCGTAACACATCTAAAGTACGATCACCAATACCGCGTGTAGGCGTATTAATCACACGTTCAAACGCGGCATCATCTTGACGATTATTAATTAAACGTAAATATGCCAATGCATCTTTAATTTCTTGGCGCTCGAAGAATCGCATCCCACCGTAAATACGATAAGGAATTTGACAACGAATCAACGCTTCTTCAATGACACGAGATTGGCTATTACTACGATATAAAACAGCACAATCATCTAATTTCCCACCTTCATCTACCCAATTTTGGATTTGAGAAGCCACAAATTTCGCCTCATCTAACTCATTAAATGCCGCATAAATACCCACTGGCTCACCCATTTCACCGTCGGTCCATAAATTCTTACCGAGGCGATCACTATTATTCGAAATAAGTTGGTTGGCACTTTTTAGAATATTGCCGGTAGAACGATAGTTTTGCTCCAAACGAATAGTTTCAGCGTTGAAATCTTTTAGGAATTTTTGAATATTTTCGATCTGTGCACCACGCCAACCATAAATGGATTGGTCATCATCGCCCACAATCATCACTTTGCTCGTATTACCAGCAAGAATTTTGATCCAGGCATATTGGATTTTATTGGTATCTTGAAACTCATCCACCAAAATATGCTGAAAACGTTGCTGATAGCGTTGCAAAATCACAGGCTTTTTAGCAAATAATTCATACGCACGAATTAACAATTCAGCAAAATCCACCAAGCCCGCACGATCACAAGTATCTTGATAAATTTGATAAATCTTAATCCACTCTTTTTCCTGGCGATCACCAAAATCATTAATATCTTGCGGTCTTAAACCTTCATCTTTTTTATTATTGATATACCAGCACGCTTGTTTCGGTGGAAATGCTTTATCATCATAATTGTGCAATTTCATCAAGCGTTTTACTAAACGAAGTTGGTCTTCAGAATCCAAAATCTGGAAATCTTGTGGCAAGTTTACATCTAAATGGTGAGCGCGTAATAATCGATGGGCAATGCTATGGAATGTGCCAATCCACATACCAAATAGATTCGATTGAGCATGTTTGGATAAGGTATCTTGAATACGATGGCGCATTTCAGCAGCGGCTTTATTCGTAAAAGTAACTGCCATAATGCTGCCTTCAGAAATATTTTCTACAGCAATCAACCAAGCAATACGATGAGTCAAGACGCGAGTTTTACCACTTCCTGCACCTGCAAGCACAAGGTAATTGTCAAGCGGTGCAGCCACTGCTTCACGTTGTTTATCATTCAAGCCATCAAGTAATTCTGAAATATCCATTGCTCTATTTTAATCTGGTTAAATTTACAGGGATTATAGTGGGAATTATATTTTTAAACAACCTAATATTTACAAATTTACTCCGCCCCTTTATATTAGCAATATCAAATAATTACTAAACATTGACGAAGTTAAAGGAGACACAATGTCAATTAAAACAACGCTAAAATTAACCGCACTTTCAGCCCTAACCGCCCTCGCGTACACTTCTCACGCACAGGCTGAAGGAAAACTCACTGTTTATTGCAGCGTACAAAACGTTGTATGCGAAAAAGTCACGCAAGCCTTTAGTAAAAAATACAATGTAGATACACAATTTGTACGTAATAGTACAGGCGTCGTATTAGGCAAAATTAAAGCTGAAAAAGAAAACCCACAAGCTGACTTCTGGTTTGGTGGCACAATTGAACCCCATCTTCAAGCTGCAGAATTAGGCTTACTTGAATCCTATCGCTCCCCATTACAAAAAGACATCATGCCGCAGTTTAAATCTTTAATGGAGCAACGCGGCAATTTCACCTCTGCAATTTACTTAATGGAACTTGGCATTGGGGTCAATACTAAAAAATTAAAAGAATTGAATATTCCTGCACCAAAATGTTATGCAGATCTACTAAAACCTGAATATCAAGGGCAAATTCAATATCCGGATCCACGTGTTTCCGGCACGGGTTACTCACTTATCAGTACTTTTTCCACATTATGGGGAGAAGAAAAAGCCTTTGATTATCTGAAAAAACTAGAACCCAATCTCATGCAACATACCAAAACAGGCCTAGCAAGCAATTATTTGGCTAACGGTACCGTGGCGATTGATTTAGGTTTTATGCTGGTTTACCCGCGTGAGAAGAAAAATGGTGCGCCAGTTGAAGGCATTTTACCATGCGAAGGCGTAGGCTATTCTTTAGGCGGGGCAAGCATCATTAAAGGATCGAGAAACCTTGATAATGCCAAACTGTTTATGGATTTCGTGCTAAGCAAAGAAGCACAAGAAATTCCGTGGAAAGAATCAGACTCTTATCAACTTCCAACCAATATCCATGCAGAACCTGCACCTGGTTTCTTACCAGCTAGCAAATTAAAATTGGTGGATATTGATTTTATGAAATTTGGTACAGATCAAGAAGGCAAACGCCTTACCCAACGTTGGGTTGCTGAAGTACTCTTAGAGGGTAAATCGCCAAAAGAATAACAGAAATACACAAAGTGCGATCAAAAATTATGATATTTTGACCGCACTTGTTTTCAACATATGAAACTAAACTAAAACCAACCGCTCTTTCCCTGCATAGATATTCGCTTTTCCAGGGCGAGCAAAGCCGATAAGGGAGAGATTGTGTTGTTCGGCCATATTGACAGCAAGATCTGTTGCGGCAGAAATCGCGACAAGTAATTCGATACCACAAGCCACCGATTTTTGCACCATTTCATAACTGGCTCGACTTGAAACAAGGATGAATCCCTGAGGTTGGTTCTGTTTAGCATGCCAACCGATTAATTTATCTAGCGCTACATGCCGCCCGACATCCTCTCGAATCGCCAGTAAATGACCAGATAAATCAAAAAAGGCGGCTGCATGCGTTGCTCCCGTTTCTTTTCCGAGTGCTTGATTAGCTTGTAATTGTTCTAAACAGCCATCTAATAAATTTAAATTAAACTGGAAAGTATGGTCTAATTTCGGCAATTTTTTATAGACTTGTGAGATTTGTTCTGTGCCGCAAATACCACATCCTGTTCTTCCCGTTAAAGTACGACGATGATCTTTTAATGCCACAAATTGACGGCTAGATAATTCAATTTGTACTTCAATGCCATTGCATACTTCCACCACATCAATACCATAAATGTCTGCTTTTTTCTCAATAATACCTTCTGCGAGTGAAAAACCTAAAGCAAAATCCTCTAAATCTTGCGGAGAGCACATCATGACGGTATGTGCAATACCATTATAGACAAGAGATACGGGGACTTCAGCAGCTAAATTATCTTGTTTTTCGCAACAAAGTGCGGTCTGATTTTCTGATGTTTTTTTAAAGAAACTGATCGTTTTTTGAATTACCCAGTGCATGATGTTATTCCAATAAAATGGCCTCATCAAAAATGTTACGTTTTCTTAACAAATAACGTTCATTTTGTGATCTAGCTCAATTTTTTAAGCCACTATAACAAGGATTGATTATAGCTTTTCGGTTAAAAAATAGTTAAAATTATCTCCGTTTAAATTGGTCATTGTTATAACCGATTTAATGGCTGATACGTTATTTTAACGAAATCAAATAAATTATCTATACGAATTTATACTATCAAAATATCTTAACGGTTCGCCGTTATGAAGGAGTGATTATGCAGGTCTCTAGACGTAAGTTCTTTAAGATCTGTGCAGGTGGTATGGCGGGGACGTCTGCGGCAATGTTGGGGTTTGCCCCTTCATCGGTTTTGGCAGCGCCACGCGAATATAAACTATTACGAGCATTTGAATCTCGTAACACCTGTACATATTGTGCTGTAAGCTGTGGTATGTTGTTATATAGCACAGGTAAACCTTACGATTCCTTAAGTAGCCATACAGGCACCAATACCCGTTCTAAATTATTCCACCTTGAAGGTGACCCAGACCATCCGGTAAGCCGTGGGGCATTATGTCCTAAAGGTGCTGGCGCGTTGGACTATGTTAATAGTGAAAGCCGTGCATTATACCCTGAATACCGCGCACCGGGTTCTGACAAATGGGTTCGTCTTTCTTGGGAAGAAGCAATCAAACGCATTTCTCGTTTACTTAAAGATGACCGTGATGCTAACTTTGTTGAAAAAGATGCAAGTGGCAAAACCGTTAACCGTTGGACATCTACAGGTATTATGACCGCCTCCGCCATGAGCAACGAGGCCGCACTTCTTACTCATAAATGGGTGCGGATGTTGGGCATGGTGCCGATGTGTAACCAAGCGAATACTTGACACGGACCAACGGTAGCAAGTCTTGCTCCATCATTTGGTCGCGGTGCCATGACAAATAACTGGGTTGACATCAAAAACGCCAATCTTATTATTGTTCAAGGTGGTAACCCTGCTGAAGCTCACCCTGTTGGCTTCCGTTGGGCGATCGAAGCGAAGAAAAACGGTGCGAAAATCATCGTGGTTGACCCTCGCTTTAACCGTACAGCTTCTGTCGCTGACCTTCACGCACCAATTCGTTCCGGTTCTGATATCGCATTCTTAATGGGTGTGATCCGTTACCTATTGGAAACCAATCAAATCCAACACGAATACGTTAAATACTATACCAATGCTTCATTCTTAGTTGATGAAGGCTTCAAATTTGAAGATGGTTTATTCGTAGGTTTTGATGAAGAAAAACACACTTACGATAAATCTAAATGGAATTACCAATTTGATGAAAATGGTAATGCTAAACGTGATATGACCTTACAAGATCCACGTTGTGTGATTAATATCTTGAAAGATCACGTTTCTCGCTATACGCCAGAAATGGTTGAACGTATTACCGGTGTTAAGCAAAAACTCTTCTTACAAATCTGTGAAGAAATTGGTAAAACCTCTGCACCGAATAAAACCATGACGCACTTATATGCGTTAGGCTTTACTGAGCACACAATCGGTACACAAAACATTCGCTCAATGGCGATGATCCAATTACTCTTAGGTAATATGGGTATGCCAGGTGGCGGTATCAATGCATTACGTGGACACTCAAACGTACAAGGTACAACAGATATGGGCTTGTTGCCGATGTCTTTACCGGGCTATATGCGTTTGCCAAATGATAAAGATACCTCTTATGAGCAGTACATCAACGCGATTACACCAAAAGATATCGTACCAAACCAAGTGAACTACTATCGTAATACGTCGAAATTCTTCGTGAGTATGATGAAAACGTTCTATGGTGATAAAGCCACCAAAGAAAATGGTTGGGGCTTCGATTTCTTACCAAAAGCAGATCGCTTATACGACCCTATCACTCATGTGAAGTTAATGAATGATGGCAAACTAAACGGTTGGATCTTACAAGGTTTCAACGTATTAAACTCATTACCGAACAAAAACAAAACTGTTGCGGGTATGAGTAAATTGAAATTCTTAATCGTGATGGATCCGCTTCAAACTGAATCTTCTGAATTCTGGAAAAACTTTGGTGAATCAAACAATGTAACTCCAGCAGATATTCAAACTGAAGTATTCCGTTTACCAACCACCTGTTTTGCTGAAGAAGATGGTTCGATTGCTAACTCTGGTCGTTGGGCTCAATGGCACTGGAAAGGCTGTGATCAACCAGGTGAAGCATTACCGGATGTTGAAATTCTTTCTATGATTCGTGAAGAGATGCACCGTCTTTACCAAAAAGAAGGTGGTCGTGGTATCGAATCTTTCGAAGCAATGACTTGGAACTATGCTCAACCACATTCACCAAGTTCTGTAGAGTTAGCGAAAGAATTAAACGGCTACGCGCTTGCTGATCTTCTCGATGCTGATGGCAACGTCATGTATAAAAAAGGTCAATTACTTAACGGATTCGCTCACTTACGTGATGATGGTACAACCTCTGCAGGTAACTGGATCTATGTGGGTCAATGGACTGAAAAAGGTAACCAAACCGCAAACCGTGACAACTCTGACCCATCAGGTTTAGGTTGTACATTAGGTTGGGGCTTCGCATGGCCAGCAAACCGTCGTATCCTTTATAGCCGTGCTTCACTTGATATTAACGGTAACCCTTGGGATAAACACCGTCAATTAATCAAATGGAACGGTAAAAACTGGAACTGGTTAGATGTCGCTGACTATGGTACACAGCCACCAGGTTCTGACGCAGGTCCATTTATTATGTCTGCGGAAGGTGTGGGCCGTCTATTCGCTGTAGATAAAATTGCGAATGGTCCTATGCCTGAGCACTATGAACCAATTGAAAGTCCGATTGACACTAACCCACTACATCCAAGTGTCGTCTCTGATCCGACTGTTCGTATTTACAAAGAAGACCGTGAATTTATCGGTTCAAACAAAGACTTCCCTTATGTGGCAACGACTTATCGTTTGACCGAGCACTTCCACAGTTGGACAGCTCAATCTGCGTTAAATATCATCGCTCAACCACAACAATTCGTGGAAATTGGTGAGAAATTAGCAGCAGAAAAAGGCATCCAAAAAGGTGATATGGTGAAAATTACTTCTCGCCGTGGCTACATTAAAGCCGTTGCAGTGGTAACAAAACGTTTGAAAGATTTAGAAGTCGACGGACGTACCGTACATCACGTGGGTATTCCAATTCACTGGAATATGAAAGCCTTAAATGGTAAAGGTAATCGTGGTTTCTCCACCAACACCTTAACACCATCTTGGGGTGAAGCAGTCACTCAAACACCAGAATATAAAACATTCTTGGTAAACATTGAGAAAGCGGAGGCATAATATGGCAGGAAGTGGTCAAGGCGTTCAATCGCAAGACATTATCAAGGTCTCCGCTACGTCTGGTTTAACACCAGCACCTCAAGCGCGTGATCATAAAGTTGAAGTAGCAAAATTAATCGATGTATCCACCTGTATCGGTTGTAAAGCCTGTCAGGTGGGCTGTTCAGAGTGGAATGACATCCGTTCTGATGTTAATGCTCAATGTGTGGGGATCTACGATAACCCAGTAGATCTTAATGCAAAAGCATGGACGGTAATGCGCTTTAACGAAGTTGAAGAAAATGATCGTTTAGAATGGTTAATCCGTAAAGATGGTTGTATGCACTGTTCAGAACCAGGCTGTTTAAAAGCTTGTCCTGCACCAGGCGCAATTATCCAATATGCGAACGGTATCGTGGATTTCCAATCTGATAAATGTATCGGTTGTGGTTACTGTATCGCAGGTTGTCCGTTCAACATTCCACGTATGAACCCAGAAGACAACCGCGTGTACAAATGTACCCTTTGTGTAGATCGTGTTTCTGTGGGCCAAGAACCGGCTTGCGTGAAAACCTGTCCAACCGGTGCAATTCGTTTCGGTTCTAAAGAAGAGATGAAACTCTACGCAGAACAACGTGTTGCTGACTTAAAATCACGTGGTTACGAAAACGCAGGTATCTACGACCCTGAAGGCGTAGGTGGTACTCACGTAATGTATGTATTACACCATGCGGATAAACCTGAGCTTTATTCTGGTCTTCCAAAAGATCCAAAAGTTGACCTCACCGTCACCCTTTGGAAAGATGTATTGAAACCAGTAGCGGCTGTAGCAATGGGTGGTCTAGCACTTGCTGAAATCGCTCACTACTTAGCTGTGGGTCCAAACGTTGAAGAAGACGTAGAAGATCATCACCATGAATTTGAAGAAGAAGATAAAAAAGGGGGCAAAGATGAGTAAGATTGAGATTAGCAATGATACTCGAATCATTCGTCATAGAACGCCTGCTCGTTTTAGCCACTGGTTACTCGTAATCTGCTTCTTTATGACGATGTTCACTGGTGTGGCATTCTTCTTCCCAGATTTTGCGTGGTTAACTGAAATTTTAGGTACTCCGCAACTGGCTCGAGCAATTCACCCGTTCACCGGTATCATTATGTTCGTAGCCTTTATTTTCCTTGGCTATCTTTACTGGGATCACAATATTCCAGAGAAAAACGATATCCGCTGGTTAAAAGGCATGCTTGAAGTATTGAAAGGAAATGAACACGCTGTTGCTTATAACGGTAAGTATAACCTTGGTCAAAAAATGTTATTCTGGACATTGAACTTGGCGATGGTTACCTTGCTTGTAACAGGCATCATTATGTGGCGTCAATATTTCTCACACTACTTCTCTATCCCAGTGTTGCGTTTTGCGATTTTACTTCACTCACTAAGTGCATTCATGTTGTTCACCGGTATCTTGGTACACATGTACATGGCATTCTGGGTGAAAGGCTCCATTCGTGGTATCGTGGAAGGTTGGGTAACCGTTCGCTGGGCGAAAAAACACCACCCTAAATGGTATAACGACGAAGTACTTCCTAAGCTAGAAGAAGATCTTAAAAACGAAGCTGAAGGTAAAAAAGTAAAAACCAAAGCATTGTTCAAAGGTATCAATGGCTAAAATCAAAAAGTGCGGTTAAAATGACCGCACTTTTTCTTATCAATACTTAAGAGACTATTATGAGTATCAAAATCTTATCTGCAAACGAAATCAAACAAAAAACAAATTCATACGATATTCCGCCTGTGCTATTTGCTAACCCTAAAAATCTTTATCAACGTCGTGCAAAACGTTTAAGAGAATTAGCGAAAGATCATCCATTGGCTGATTATTTACTCTTTGCTGCAGATGTTGTGGAAAGCCAATTAAGCGTATTTGAAAAAAATCCATTAGAAAAACAGCATCTCGATAATTTAAATGAACTTGAACCGTTAAATACTCAAACATTTAAACGCTCAAGCATTTGGATTGAATATCTCAAAGAAATTTTACATACCATTAAACCAAAAGCAAACGAACAGGTTCTTGCTACGATTGAGAATCTTGAAAAAGCCTCTGATAAAGAACTTGAAGAAATGGCTAGCCATCTTTTAAGCCAAGAATTTAATTTGGTGAGCACCGATAAAGCTGTCTTTATCTGGGCGGCGCTTTCTCTTTATTGGCTACAACTGGCTCAACAAATTCCTCATAACAGCCGCCAAGAAGGCACAGATAACCTACATTACTGCCCTGTTTGTGGTTCTGCACCCGTGTCAAGTGTGGTGCATATCGGTACTTCACAAGGGTTACGCTATTTGCACTGCAATCTCTGTGAAAGTGAGTGGAATTTAGTGCGCGCACAATGTACAAACTGCAATGAGCACAAAAATCTTGAAATGTGGTCATTAAATGAAGAGCTTGCACTCATTCGTGCTGAAACCTGTGGTGATTGCCAAAGCTATTTAAAAATCATGTTCCAAGAAAAAGATCCAAATGTTGAAGCAGTAGCGGATGATTTAGCATCAATTTTCTTAGATATTGAAATGGAAGAAAAAGGCTTCGCACGCAGTGGATTAAATCCATTTGTATTCCCTGCAGAAGAAGTGTAATGTCTTATTTTTGAGATAAACAAAGTGCGATCAACATTGATCTGCACCCCAAAAGTTGGACTCAACAAACCAACAATTGAGGTGCAGATTTTTTATGGGTAAACACTACACAATCGAATTTAAATTACAAATTCTTCAACCTATTTTGAATGGAAAAATGAGTATTAGAGAAGCAGCTCGTTTTTACAATATTCCTTCCAACGCCCTAGTCGGGACATGGTTGAAACGGTTTGAAAAAAGTGGCATAAAGGGACTTATTCCCCGTAAACCATCAGGACGACCGCCTATGAAACCTAAATATGCCAGAATGCCACCGCCACCCAAAACTGAAGAAGACCGTTTACGCCTGAGAATTTTACAGCTTGAAGCGGAGGTAGCCTACCTAAAGGAGTTGAGAAGGCTCAGACTTCAGGACGAAGCCGAGCAACGGAAATTATCCAAAGGTTAAGAACACGCTATCCGTTAAAATGGCTTTTAGGCTTTGCACAGTTAGCGCGTAGTACGTTTTTTGCGAAACTTCAGATTAAACCGGATAAGGATGAGGAGCTGAAAAAGGCCATTAAACGCATCAAAGCCAATCATCCTGATTATGGCTACCGACGTGTTCATGCCAGCTTGCCAGGCGTGAATCATAAAAAAGTTCAACGTTTAATGCAGACACTTGGGCTTCAAGTGCGGTCAAGAAAAAGCAAGAAATTTACCACCTATCGAGGCACGATAGGGGTAATTGCACCGAATCATCTTGAACGCGATTTTAGTGCAACGGCCCCGAAACAAAAATGGGTGACAGATATCACCGAGTTTAAGGCGAAAGATGGGAGTAAAGTCTATTTATCTCCAATTTTAGACTTATTTAACAATGAGATAGTCTCCTATAATCTCAGCTATTCCCCAAATTGGGCGCAAGTAGAGGACATGTTAATGCAAGCCGTCAAAGGATTAAATAAAGCTTGTGGTGTCATTTTACATTCAGACCAGGGATGGCAATATCAAATGGTAGCTTATCGTCGAATTTTAGCTGAACATGGCATCATTCAAAGTATGTCGAGAAAAGGGAATTGCTTGGACAATGCCGCAATGGAAAGTTTCTTTGGGCGATTAAAAACGGAATGTTTTTATGGTCGGGAATTTAAAACAAAAGAAGAGATAGTTGATGCTGTCAGAGATTATTTGGATTACTATAACCACCGACGGATTCAACTAAAATTAAAAGGACTGAGTCCGATACAATATCGAAAACAATCCTTTAAATAACAGTCTAACTTTTTGGGGTCAGATCACATTGACCGCACTTTTGCATTCTAGAGATAACATGCCATCACGACAGCATTTTCTCGTCCACCATCTGGTTTGGGATAATAATTCTTACGAATATCAACCTCATTAAACCCTAACTTTTCATAAAGGAAACGAGCGGGATTCGATTCACGCACTTCAAGCCAAAGCGTTTGAATACCTTTCTCTCTAAGCTTATCCATTAAACCTTGCAATAAAAACGAACCGTAGCCCTTTCCTTGTTGAGCGGGGTCAATCGCAATATTAAATAATGTGGCTTCATCTAATACCGTGTGGCAAATAGCAAAACCCAGCATTTTCTCCTTTTCCACTAATTTCAAATTGAGATAACGCTCGCCGACATTATTTTTCAATGTTCCCAATGACCAAGGCACAATATGTGCTGCTTGTTCAATTTCATATAAGCGATCCATATCGCATTCTTCAATAGGAAAAAGAGAAGGCATCATGATTAAATTTGTTGGATTTGTTGCCAAAGCTCACGCTTAGCTTGGCTATTTTGCTGGAATTGTTGCCAATCAACAGAGCGATAAACACGCTCTGCATTTAAGCAATAAGGCAAAGTGCGGTCGATTTCATCAGCATTTTCAGCCAATAACCAATACCGCACAGAATGCTGTAAAGTGATATGTTGAATTTGATCAAAATTCAAGCAAAGGCAATCTTCTTTTTTGAGCTCTAGCGCAAGTCGAACATCTGCAAAAAGTGGTGAACTCGAGAGATTATCATTAGTCACCACAATAAATTTCACTTGTTCAGACACACTCACACCAACCGCCCCTTGCAATACTTCGGGGCGATAGAGCTGCCAACGGGTTATCCCCATTTCATTTAAAAGAAGATTGCGTCTATCCATAGATTAACGAGCGATAGTATCTAGCGGATAATCTCTTAAACCTTTAACAATCGCTTTTTCTTGCGCATCTGTTGGTTTTTCTTGATACGCTTTTAAGCTACGGAAAGAAAGAATGTTTTTCGCTTGATAAATCACGGCGATAAAACGTTGGAAATCTTTACCATCACAAGCATAGTAAACATCTGAAGCGTTACCAATTGTTTTTAACTCACATACTTTTTTGTTTGCATCAAGATATTTTGTCGTTAATGCCGGAACATGAGAAACATCTTTTAAATAATAGGTTTCGCTCATAATGAATTTACGATTGCTACGATCTACATTCGCTGCTCCACTTAAGAAACGCGGATCTTCTGATTTATCAAAGGCTTTCGTTTGTTTATAGAATTTCTCACCGTTGAATGTGACTTCTTGGTTACCTTTTTTAATGCGCTCAAACTGCGCATCTAAGCTTTGCGCTTGTGCAGCAGGTAATTCAACTTTTGAGCTTGTTGTTGGTAAGGTTGAAGTTTTTTGTTTGCTACCTTGAAGTTGTTCGATTAATTGACAGCCAGACAATAAACTTGCCATTGCGACTGCGGTGATGATTTTTTTCATAAATAATTCCTTAATAAATACGTTTAAATCGTTTTCTTTTGTTAGAATAACACGTAATTTTAACCAATAAACCACAGGATTTAAAGCGTGATTTCTCTCGAAAGCGAAGTTTTACAACGCCATCTTCCCCTTTTTAGCGGTAAATCAATTCTTCTTGCCGGCGGCATTAATGATGATTTTCCTCAAATATTGCAAAAACATTGCCAATCTGTGCAGGTTTGGAGTTGGTATTTTGATTATGCCAAAACCCAAAGTGCGGTCAATTTTGAGGTTGAATTTCAGCCGCAATCTGATTTGATTATTTATTATTGGACGAAGAATAAACAAGAAGTGAATTTTCAGCTGATGCAACTACTCGCCAAAAGTAAAATTGGTCAAGAAGTGTTGATTATCGGTGAAAATCGTTGTGGCGTCCGTTCAGCTGAAAAATTGCTTGAACCTTATGGTGAAATTGGCAAAATCGACTCAGCGCGTCGTTGCGGTTTATACCATTTTTCCTTACAAAAACAACCGCACTTTGATCTTCAATCTTATTGGAAATGCTACCAAAATGATGCGTTAGGTGATCTCCGTATTTTCAGTTTGCCAGGTGTATTCAGTGCTAATGAACTTGATAGTGGCACGTCACTTCTACTTTCTACCTTAACGTCACCAATTCAAGGCAAAGTGTTAGATATTGGTTGTGGGGCGGGTGTCATTGGTTCCATGATCAAAAAACATCATCCTAAAGCGGATGTTACAATGACTGATATTCATGCAATGGCAATTCAATCTGCTCGTCAAACGCTTGCTGAAAATCAGCTTGAAGGTCAGGTTATCGCAAGCGATATTTTTTCCCATATTGAAGGGAAATTTAATCTGATTATTTCAAACCCGCCTTTCCACGATGGAATCGACACTGCTTATCGTGCGGTGAAAGAACTTATTCAACAGGCTAAATGGCATTTAACGGCAGGTGGAGAACTGCGTATCGTAGCTAATGCATTTCTTCCCTATCCCGATTTATTAGCACAACATTTCGGGAAATTTGAAGTCCTTGCTCAAACCACCAAATTTAAAGTGTATTCCGTGAGAAATTAAGGAGAAAACAATGTTTGTAACCAGTTCAGCCATTCAAAATGGTGCCTTTGAAGATAAATATGGCAAACGCGGCACACAATTTAGCCCAAATGGTATGCCAACCTACTCTATCCCGTTTGAAATTCATGATGCACCTCAAGGTACTAAATCCTTTGCAGTTGTCTTAGAAGATAAAGACGCAATTACTGCAAGTGGCTTTGTGTGGATTCATTGGCTTATTGCAGATCTTGAACGTACAGTTATTCAAGAAAATGAAAGCCAAACTGCAACAGATTATGTGCAAGGTGCAAACACTTGGGCGAGTAAATTAGGTCAATTTGATATTGAAGAAGCCTCATTCTATGGCGGTATGGCACCACCAAACTGTTTACATCGTTACGAGCTTATTGTGTATGCGCTCGATACTAAACTAAACCTCAAACCAGGATTCCGTTTTAATGATCTACATTTTGCGATGCAAGGGCATATTTTAGATCAAGCTGTGGTAATAGGCACCTATGATGTTTAATCATTTATAGATCATCCTAAAAATGCCATAAAAAATGACCGCACTTCGATAAAGTGCGGTCATTTATTTTGAGGGTTTATAATGTGATTTTATTTGATGAATCTTTTACTAATTTCGCATGCGCTTTTTTCTGCTCTTTCATTTTCGCGCTCACTTCTCGACGTTGAGTAGAAAGATCCGCATTACGAATATTATAGTCATCAACACGGCCTTCATAGTCATCACGCATATTTTCGATAATCGCACGAACATCTTCAATGCTCATATCATCATGAATATATTGATTTAAGTTATCTAACAATAAGACACGTTTTTGGTTATCACGAATTTTGCGGTTGTTGTCTTCTATGTCGCGTTTAAGTTTATTTTTTAAACGATATAAACGCACATACTCTAATACTTCTTGGAAGGATTTATTTACATTTCCCATGATTGACTCTCTAAAAATTAAAAAACAAACTCAACGTAATGTATCGTTTTTTTTTCTGTCCGTCAAAAGCTTAACGTAAAATTGATGGGTTAGATCAAAAAACACTGTGATTTAGTTGATTATCCTGTTTGGTAGTGGTAAAAATGAAGAATCTATTCAAAATAAAATAAGGAAACACAATGTCAAAAGTCTTTAATTTTAGTGCGGGTCCAGCCATGATTTTCCCTGAGGTCCTACAAAAAGCACAAGCTGAGCTCACTAACTGGCTTGATCAAGGTGTGTCTGTGATGGAAGTTAGCCACCGTGGCAAATATTTTATGGAATTGATTACTCAAGCAGAAAAAGATCTACGTGAGGTGTATCACATTCCAGATAACTATCGTGTGTTATTCCTACAAGGTGGAGCACGTGGTCAATTTGCGGCATTACCGATGAACTTAATCGGTGAGAAAGGCAAAGCACTTTACTTAAATAGCGGCCACTGGTCTGCAACTGCAGCGAAAGAAGCACGTAACTTTGCTGAAATTGATGAAATTACCATTGTGGAAAATGGTGATCACACACGCATTACTAATCTTGATTTCAGTGACATTGCGGAACAATACGATTACGTTCACTATTGTCCAAATGAAACCATCAGTGGTGTGGAAATTTTTGATGTACCAAATGTGGGTGATGCTATTCTCGTGGCAGATATGTCATCTAATATTCTTTCTCGTGAAATTGATATTAGCAAATTTGGTGTCATTTATGCGGGTGCGCAAAAAAATCTTGGTCCGGCAGGAATTACGCTTGTGATTATTCGCGATGATTTGATTGGTCATGCTCGCCAAGCTACCCCATCAATTTGGAATTATGCCACGCAGCGTGATGCGGATTCTATGATCAATACCCCACCAACATTTGCTTGGTATCTCTGTTCATTGGTCTTTAAACATATTCAAGCAATCGGCGGCTTAAAAGAAATTGCAAAACGTAACGCAGTGAAAGCACAAACCCTTTATGACTACATTGATAGCAGTAAACTCTATCGTAACGTCGTAGCTAAAGAAAACCGTTCAACCATGAATGTCACATTTGTGACAGGCAATCCTGAACTTGATGCTAAATTTGTCGCAGAATCTACCGCTGCCGGTCTTCAAGCCTTAAAAGGCCACAAAGTACTAGGTGGCATGCGTGCCTCTATCTATAATGCGATGCCATTAGAGGGTGTACAAGCGCTCATTGAATTCATGAAAAAATTTGAAGCTGAAAATAGCTAATTATCTGATTCATTAAACTCAACGTGCGGGCTGAAAGGCCCGCTCGTTTTTATAAGGAAAGCCTATGCAATACATCAACGTCGCCAATCAAGGCGTAAAATCTCTTTCGCCTTATCAAGCGGGAAAACCAATCGAAGAACTCGAACGCGAATTAGGCATTACTAATATCGTTAAACTTGCCTCAAATGAAAACCCTTTCGGTTTTCCTGAAAGTGCGAAAAAAGCCATTCAAGCCCAACTTGATCATTTAACTCGTTATCCTGATGCGAATGGTTTTGAACTTAAAGCGGCTATTGCAAAAAAATTTGGTGTGCAACCAAACCAAATCACCCTTGGCAATGGTTCTAACGATTTATTAGAGCTCTTTGCTCATACCTTTGCAGGTGAGCATGATGAAGTGATTTATTCACAATATGCTTTTATTGTTTACCCTTTAGTGACCAAAGCCATTAATGCCGTCGCAAAAGAAATTCCAGCTAAGAATTGGGGTCATGATTTAAACGGATTTTTGACCGCACTTTCAGATAAAACCAAGCTGATTTTTATTGCTAATCCAAACAATCCAACGGGGAATTTCTTAACGGAAGCAGAATTAGATGCTTTCTTGGCCAAAGTACCTGAAAATGTGATTGTGGTACTAGATGAAGCTTATACTGAATTTACTCATCCAAGCGAACGCGTTAATTCTTTTGCATTACTGGAAAAATACCCGAACCTTATCGTTTCTCGTTCTCTATCAAAAGCTTATGGATTGGCGGGGTTACGTATTGGCTACGCAGTCTCTAATTCTGAAATTGCAGATTTATTAAACCGTGTTCGTCAACCGTTTAACTGTAATAGTCTAGCTTTAACCAGTGCGGTTGCGGTGATGAACGATGATACTTTTATTGAAAAAGTAGCTGAGAATAATCGCCAAGAAATGAAACGTTATGAAGCCTTCTGTCAGCAATATGGTTTAGACTTTATTCCGTCTAAAGGTAACTTTATTACCATTAATTTTAAACAACCTGCCAAACCAATTTATGATACATTATTGCACGAAGGCATTATTGTTCGCCCGATTGTAGGTTATGGCATGCCAAATCACTTACGTATCAGCATTGGCTTGCCACAAGAAAATGACAAATTTTTTACTGCACTTAAAAAAGTGCTTAATTTAAGCAATAAAAAATAGGAGCTTTTATGACCCAAGTAACAATGATGGGTAATCCCATTGAAGTAAGCGGCAACTTTCCCCAAAAAGGAGAGAAAGTGACCGCACTTACACTCACCAATAAAGAACTCGCTGACGTCACGCTTGATACTTATGCAGGAAAACGCAAAGTTTTAAATATTTTTCCAAGTATTGATACAGGTGTATGTGCAACTTCGGTTCGCAAATTCAATCAACAAGCAGCTAATTTAAAAAATGCTGTGGTACTTTGCATTTCAGCTGATTTACCTTTTGCACAAACACGATTCTGCGGTGCAGAAGGTATTGGGAACGTAGAAACGCTTTCTACTTTCCGTCATAAAGAAGTCCATGAAAACTTAGGGGTAAACATCACAACAGGTCCAATCGCAGGTTTAACTGCTCGTTCAGTGATTGTCTTAGATGAAAACAATAACGTGTTATATAGTGAATTGGTGTCTGAAATTAAAGATGAGCCAAATTATGAAGCTGCGCTAGCCGCACTATAATGAATAAGGCGCTTTTTCATAAAAAGCGCCTTTTATTTATTCAGGAAAGATTTCATTCAATATCAATGCAATCCCATCATCATTATGCGAAGCGGTGACACGATTGGCGGCCCGTTTAATCTCATCCGGTGCATTGCCCATTGCCACGCCTAATCCCACGCTTTCTAGCATATCTAAATCGTTAAAGTTATCACCGAAAGCGACACATTCTTCCATCTTCACATGAAAGTAATCTTCGAGAAAACGTACTGCATTACCTTTTGTCGCCGATTTATGCATCACTTCAAGGAAATTCGCATGAGAACGGCAAATACTTAAATGTGGGAATTTCTCTTTCAAGATTTGCTCAATAGCAATCACTTCATCTGTTTCACCAATGATTTGAATTTTATGTGGAGAATAGACCGCACTTTCATCATAAGGATCAATCTGAATGCCTGTTACGCTACGCTCATAAATCACCCATTTATTATCCAAATCGCGAGCGACGCAATCATCATAAGTATAATAATTGACACCCAACGCAGGATGATCTGCTAATACTTGATTAATGGCTTGGATATCAGCGGAATCAATTTGTACCGAATAAATAGGTGTAGCTTTTTTATCTAAAATCAAGGCACCACTAAATGCCACAATGATGTTGTAATTTTCAATGAGTTTCGCATAAGGCCAAATACCCAGCGGTGAACGAGCAGAGATTGGTGTAAATGGAATACCTTGTTTGGTAATGCGTTGAAGTGCATCTAAGGTTTTAGGCGAAATTCGATGATCCGACGTTAATAAGGTACCATCAAAATCGCTGAATACGGCTTTATACATAATTGCTCCAAATCGTCATTATTTTTCGGAAAGGTAAGGATCGGCAAAGCCTAAACTCTGCATAATTTCAGTTTCTAAACTTTCCATTTCTTCGGCTTCATCATCTTCAATGTGATCGTAACCAAGTAAATGTAAGCTACCATGCACTATCATATGCGCCCAATGGGCCATTAAAGGCTTTTCTTGCTCGATAGCTTCGCGTTCTACTACCTGGCGACAAATCACCAAATCGCCCAACAGCGGTAATTCCACTTCGTCAGGACATTCAAAAGGGAAAGACAATACATTGGTTGGACGATCTTTACCACGATAAGTCAAATTCAAGTCATGACTTTCTGCTTCATCCACAATGCGTACCGTCATTTCCACATTATCACTTTCTGGTTGCACTGCGGCGGTTGCCCATTGCTGAATTTGCGCTTCTGATGGCAAGCCTTCTGTATTTTCACAGGCCAGTTGCAAATCGATAATCATATTGCCCATGCTATTCTCCTAAATTCGTTTCATTTTCTGACCGCACTTTTTGCTCACGTTCAGCTCGACGCTGCGCTGTGATTTCTTGACGGCGAATTTCATCTTGAGCTTCCCATTCTTCGTAAGCTTGCACCACTTTTGCTACCACAGGATGTCGCACAATATCTTTACTCTCAAAATAGTTAAAGCTTAGTTCTGACACTTTACTTAACACTTCCATAGCGTGGCGTAAACCCGATTTTGTGCTGCGCGGCAAATCGATTTGAGTCACATCCCCTGTAATCACGGCTTTAGAATTAAAACCAATACGGGTCAAAAACATTTTCATTTGTTCGACCGTCGTATTTTGGCTTTCATCTAAAATAATAAAGCTGTCATTGAGTGTGCGACCACGCATATAAGCCAATGGTGCGATTTCAATCACATTTCGCTCCATCAACTTTTGTACACGTTCAAAGCCAAGCATTTCAAATAACGCATCATAAAGCGGTCGTAAATAAGGTTCAATTTTTTGGCCTAAATCACCGGGCAGGAAACCTAATTTTTCGCCTGCCTCCACCGCAGGACGAGTCAGCAAAATGCGACGAATTTCTTGGCGTTCTAATGCCTCTACAGCCGCTGCGACGGCTAAAAAGGTTTTCCCTGTACCAGCAGGGCCAATCCCAAAACTAATATCGTGCGTAAGAATATTATGTAAATACTGAATTTGATTTTCACCACGCGGTTTAATCAAACCACGCTTGGTTTTAATTGTGGTGCTATAGACGTGATTTTCACTGCGTGACTCACTACCTTCTTGCGATAACATTCTGCTCTCTTGCAAGGCAATATGCACATTTTCCAAATCAAGTTCTTTCACTTTCCCTTTAATTGGTGCAGTCTCCACATATAATGTTTGGATTAATTTAACCGCACAATCAATTAATTGTTCATGGTGAGATTTTGGATTTTCATCATTTGATTTCACGGTAAAAGTGAAGTTATTGCGAGAAATATTGAGGTTAAATTCTTTTTCAATCAGTTTGATATTTTCATCGAATGCACCGCAAAGGGATTGCAGACGATCATTTTCTTGAGGTTCTAAGGTAAAAGTTGTCATTAAATTTCATTTTAGAATTGTTAATACTGTTTCCATTTTAGCCTAATTACGATGAATGTAAAACGGGCTTCACCAACTGATGAAGCCCGATAACTAAATTAAGGCAATTCAGGGAAAAGCATCTTAATTACATTCATTGTCAATCGTCGAGATTGTCCACTAAATGGGAAAATATGCATCATCATCATAGGATTAAAGTTTGCCTCAATCACACCCCACGAACGTAAACTCGGTTCTGCCGGCTGTTTCAAATCAGGAATGATTAAATCTACACCACAAACTGCCGCCCCCATTGCCTTGCTAATCCCTACCGCAATTTCTTTGTAACTGGCATGCATTTCATCCGTCATATCAATAGAATCACCGCCTGTACTAATATTAGAATTCGCACGTAATTGAACAAGTTGATCTTTTGCAGGAATAGAATTCACGGTTAATCCTTGCTCCTTAAGCTGCAACTGCTCAATATCTCCCAATGCAATTTTTTTCAATGGTGTACGACTGCCATCGCCCCGTAAAGGATGATCATTTTTAGCTGCAACTAATTCAGCAACGGTGTGTACACCATCTCCAATTACATTTGCAGGAACGCGTAATAAGACAGCTAACGTTTGATCACCCAACACAAAGAAACGATATTCGGTGCCAAGTAGATAATCTTCAACCATGATCTCTTTATCTTCACGGAAAGCAATTTCTACTGCTTTTGTAAAATCTTCTCTATTCGTTACACCCTGTTGGAAAATGCTGATCCCTAAACCAAAATTCGTTGATTTTGGCTTAATCACGACGGCTCGATTCTCAAAAAGTGGGAAATTTTCGACCGCACTTTTCACATCGGTAAATTCGATACTTTGCGGTACGTTAAAACCTGCTTTTGCTAACACTTTCTTCGTCACTACTTTATTTTCCATAATGAGTGGAGAAATATAGCTATCATGAGAAGTCATATTACCATTTTTCACATACTCCAAATGTTCGCCAAATTGAAGACTAATAAATTGATCACGTTCATCCAAAATCTCAATGTTTAATCCTTTTTGGATTGCATCAAACAATAACGCCTGTGTTGACAGTTCCATATTATCAAACGCACTTAATGCATAAAAACATTCAAAGGCTTTTGCTTTATTGGATTGCGCGATATCAGCCCCTAATTGTTGGTAACTGCCGACCTGTTCAATTGCCGAGACAACTTTTGCACAAAGCGTTTGGCTTGGATCAGCAAATTGTCCTAATTTGTCTTTAACAATGGTTTTAATCTCATCACTTACATTGAGTTGCTCAAGCATTTTAAGCATTTCAAGGAGGACTAATTCCCCTTCTACCGCATAAACACTTTGCTTTTTTGGATCTTCCCATGCCACTTCAGCAAGACGTGCTTTGCCTAATTTTACACCCTCTTGATCAGCGGTATCATCAAGCCATGCCATTAATAAAATAAAATAATGAATGAATTTCGCATCACTAAGTTCTATTCCGTAAGGTGCAAACGGATTGAGATCAAACAAGCGGAATTCCAAATATTGAATTCCATTTTTGAGTAAATCTCGCGCTTTTTTCGCACCGCGTAAACGTACGCTCGAGTAAAACTCTTTTTCAGCAATCAGATCACCTGATTTCACCCAGTGTTCTAACGTCTCAACATAGTCTTGCAAACTGTCATAAGAGACGTGGATCTTCGGATCATTCACATAACCATATTTTCCTGACCGTAAACTGCGCACATATTGATGCAATTTAAGGGGGGAATTACCTCTGAAATATTTTTCCTCTACCGTCGGTGTCGCAGAAAACAGATAAAGCAGAATCCATTGATAGCGTAAGAAGTTCTTCGCTATTTTTAGGTAAAAATCATTTCTAAAATCAACCGCACTTTGTGTTTCATTTTGCGCATAAAATAAGGCATCAATAAACTTAGGTTCAATCTGAAAATTATAATGAATACCACTGACCATTTGCTTGTATTTACCATAAGATTGAACTAAATGCTCACGATAAGCCACATCCTCTGAATTATCTAATTGAGCGACCTTAATCTGATCTTCCGGCGGTAAACCGGCTGGCATACTGAAAGGAAAAATAAATTCATTGTCGGGTAATGTTCGCAAGGTGACTTCATGAATTGCCGAGAGCCAACGTAATGTGTCCTCTAATTTTTTCATAGGCGGAGTCACCAGTTCCAACTGGCTTTCCGCAAAATCCGTTTGAATATAAGGATGAAAGCGACGATTACCAAAGGCTTTCGGATGTGGTGTTGTCACAATTGAGCCATTAGCATGTACACGTTGACTTTCCTTCTCTATGCCGAAAGAACCTTGTTGAAATAAGAGTTCCAAATGATGTTGCTTAATAATTTGCTGAATATTCATAGCCGTCCTTATTAGATATTTCTACTTCACATTATGTAAAAAAATCACTATAGAACAAAGGAAGAAAATGGAATGGGATATGAAATTTTGATATAAGAAAAAATACCTGATAATTATTTGCATTATCTATTTTAAGTGATTAGAATAGGGCAACTTTTATTTTCAGAAAATGGGCGATTTGCCCAATAACATAAGGAGTTTTCATGAAAATTAAGCACTTCCAAATTGCCGCACTAACTGGCTTAATGGCGTTTGCAGGATTCGCTTCTGCAGATATTACCGTTTACAACGGCCAACACAAAGAAGGTTCTCAAGCCGTTGCTGATGCATTTACAAAAGCAACGGGCATTAAAGTGACCTTAAACAGTGCGAAAAGCGATCAACTTGCAGGTCAATTAAAAGAAGAGGGCGATAAAACCCCTGCTGACGTATTCTTTTCTGAACAAACTGCACCTTTCGCTGCCCTGTCTGATGCAGGCTTATTAGAACCGCTTTCTGCAGATACTATTAAACAAACTGCACACAATGGCGTGCCTGTTGCACCGAAAAAAGACTGGGTCGCATTAAGCGGTCGTTCTCGTGTTGTGGTTTACGATCACACTAAATTATCTGAAAAAGACATGGAAAAATCCGTATTAGATTATGCAACACCAAAATGGAAAGATAAAATTGGTTACGTTCCAACTTCAGGCGCATTCTTAGAGCAAGTGGTTGCGATTACCAAATTGAAAGGTAAAGATGCCGCTCTTAAATGGTTAAAAGGCTTAAAAGAAAACGGTAAACTTTATGCGAAAAACAGCGTTGCTCTTCAAGCGGTTGAAAATGGTGAAGTACCCGCAGCGTTAATTAATAACTATTACTGGTATGCGATGGCAAAAGAAAAAGGTGCTGAAAACCTCAAAACTCGTCTTTACTTTATTCGTCATAAAGATCCTGGTGCGTTAGTAACTTATTCAGGGGCAGCTGTATTAAAAGGCTCTAAAAATAAAGAAGAAGCGAAAAAATTTGTCGATTTCTTAGCAAGTAAAGAAGGACAAGAAGCATTTGTTTCCGTACGTGCAGAATACCCACTTCGTACCGACGTAGTTTCTCCATTCAAAATGGAACCTTACTCAAAATTAGAAGCACCAGTTGTTTCAGCAACGACTTCTGAAGACAAAAACAATGCAAACAAACTTATTGAAGAAGCTGGCCTGAAATAATTTTTGATTTGCTATACAATATAGGGCGTGTAATACACGCCCTTTTACTATTTACTCTACTCTGATATTTTTTAAAGGATTTTTCTGTGTCTAATCGCCCACCTCGCTGGCTTATTGCCTTAATCGTGCTGATTAGTTTGCCATTATTACTCCCTTTTTTATATGTTATTGAGCGAGCAGCAAATGTCGGATTGGCTCGCAGCATTGAATTACTTTGGCGTCCAAGAATGTGGGAATTGCTCAGTAATACCTTACTTTTAATGGTATTTGTCACGCTTTTTGCCATTATCCTCGGCACGGCATGTGCTTTTTTATTGGAACGTTATCGCTTCTGGGGAAAAGGCTTTTTCCAAGTCGCCATGACGCTCCCCCTTTGTATCCCCGCTTTTGTGAGTTGTTTTACTTGGATCAGTCTCACTTTTAAAGTGGAAGGCTTTTGGGGAACGATTGGGATTATGACGCTAAGTTCTTTCCCGCTTGCCTATCTTCCCGTCGCTGCTACCTTAAAAAGACTTGACCGCTCTTTAGAAGAAGTGAGCCTTTCATTGGCTAAAAGCTATGCTTACACATTTTGGCATGCGATTTTTCCACAACTCAAACCCGCCATCGGTAGCAGCATATTATTAATTGCGCTTCATATGTTGGTAGAGTTTGGGGCAGTTTCTATTTTAAATTATCAAACCTTCACCACAGCTATTTTCCAAGAATATGAAATGGCCTTTAATAACAACACCGCTGCCTTACTTTCTGGTGTGTTAATGGTGATCTGTATCCTTGTTGTAATGGGTGAAATTCGTTTTAGAGGCACACAAACGCTCTATCAAAGCGGCAAAGGTGTAATACGTCCCTATCCGTTGAAAACGCTATCCGTAGGAAAACAAATTTTAATCGTGGGCTTCTTTACAACCATTTTTATGCTCAGTATTGGTGTACCGATTACTATGCTGATTTATTGGCTAAAAGTAGGAAGCTCTATTAAAAGTGCGGTCGATTTTGGAGAATTTTTTACCGCCTTCACAAATTCATTGACCATATCTATCCTTGGTGCAGCACTTACCGTTATTTGTGCTTTGCCGTTGGTATGGGCCGCAGTACGCTATCGCAGTAAATTAACAATTTGGCTTGATCGAATCCCTTATCTACTTCATGCTGTGCCAGGGCTTGTTATCGCATTATCGTTAGTTTTCTTTACCATCAACTATGCGTATTCCCTTTACCAAACCTTTGCCATGGTTATCGTCGCCTACTTTATGCTTTATCTTCCAATGGCACAAACGACCTTGCGTAGCTCACTTGAACAAATGTCTAGCAACATTGAAAAGGTAGGACAAAGTTTAGGCCGTAGCAACTTTTATATTTTCCGTACCTTAGTTATTCCAGCCATGTTGCCAGGGATTGCAGCCGCCTTTGCTTTAGTGTTCTTAAACTTAATGAAAGAACTCACCGCGACCCTATTGCTGACTCCAAATGACATTAAAACGCTTTCAACTGCGGTGTGGGAATATACGTCCGATGCACAATATGCGGCCGCTACCCCTTATGCCATTATGTTAGTGCTATTTTCAGGGATTCCTGTATTTTTACTGAAACGATACGGTTTTAAATAACGAAAGATAAAAATGACAATATTACTCGATATTAAAAATTTAAATAAATCCTTTAATGGGCACCAGGTTCTACATAACATCTCGCTACAATTAGAGAAAGGTGAAATTCTCTTTCTTCTTGGTGCATCTGGTTGTGGGAAGACAACCTTATTGCGTAGCATTGCTGGTTTTGAACAACCTACAAGTGGGGAGATTTGGTTAAAGAATCAACCTATTTTTAAAGAAAATCTGAATGTGCCAACTCAGCAACGCAAATTAGGCTATGTGGTACAAGAAGGCGTATTATTCCCTCATTTAAATGTTTACCGCAATATTGCTTATGGCTTAGGTGATGGTAAAGGGAAAACTGAAGAGGAAAAACAACGCATACAGGAAGTGATGAAACTGACGGGCATTAGCAGTTTAGCTGACCGTTTCCCTCATCAGCTTTCTGGTGGTCAACAGCAACGTGTTGCACTTGCTCGAGCTCTTGCACCAAGCCCTGAGTTAATCCTGTTTGATGAGCCATTTAGTGCATTAGATGAACATCTAAGAAATCAAATTCGTTACGATATGTTGCAAGTATTAAGAGAAAGTGGTTCCGCTGCCGTATTCGTGACCCATGATCGTGATGAAGCGCTATGCCATGCGGATAAAATTGCAGTGATTCAAGAAGGGAAAATTCTCCAGATTGCGACACCTAAAACGCTCTATTGGTCACCTCAGTATTTGTCTATTGCTAAATTTATTGGGGAAAACATTATTCTTCCTGCAACATTAAAAAACGAAGGCATCGCGACCTGTCAATTAGGTGAAATTGCCATCGAAAATAAAGGAAATAGCCATACGCAAGGTAAAGTTCTATTTCGCCCAGAGCAATTCTCTCTTGCGAAAAAAATCCAAGATCCGAGCGCTTCTTTTAACGGTGAGATTAAACGGATTGAATCAAGAGGACGAGCTATCAATATTTGTATTGATGTTAGCGGTTATAAATTGAATATCAATGAAGAGCTCATTAACGAATATCATACTGGCGAACAAGTCACGCTGTATTTATATGGGAAAGGCGTGTTCTATAATGACTAAAAAAGGCGGAACACATTGTTCCGCCTTTTTATATGATTTAATGACCAAGTGATTTTCGCATTTTGATGTTGAGCATTTCAACTACTGCTGAGAAGCCCATTGCAAAGTAAATGTAGCCTTTTGGAATATGAATATCCAAACTTTCAGCCATTAAACTTACGCCAACCAAAATTAAGAAGGCTAAGGCTAAAATCTTTAATGTTGGATGGGTATCAACAAAATCACCAATTGGTTTGGCCGCACACATCATTACACCTACTGCAATCATAATTGCCAATATCATCACTGGAAGGTGATTTGCCATCCCTACAGCTGTGATTACAGAGTCTAAAGAAAATACGATATCTAAAATCGCAATTTGGATTAGCACACCTAAATAGCTGACTTTCTTCTTATTATTCTCTTCTTCATGATGTGATTCAGGATGCATCGCTTCTTTGATTTCACCTGTACTTTTCACAATCAGAAATAAGCCCCCGAGGAATAAAATCAAATCACGACCTGAAATTTCCTGACCGACTAAAGTGAATAGCGGTTCCGTTAATTTCATCATCCAAGAAAGAGAAATAAGAAGTAAAATACGGGTAATCATCGCTAATCCAAGACCGATAATGCGACCAGATTGGCGTTGATTCGCCGGTAAACGTCCCACTAAAATACTAATAAAAATAATGTTATCGATACCCAAGACGATTTCAAGTGCGGTCAAAGTAAGCAATGAAATCCATGCTTCAGGATCAACAAGCCATTCAAACATAATATGTTCCTATAATAAAATCCGAAAGGTTGGATCATAGACAGTTCGCATAGAAAATCAAGGTTTTTCCTAACTTTTTAAGGTCTCGAAAATCTTTTCTGCTAACGCTTTAGAAATACCGGGTACAGAGGCGATCTCATCCAACGTGGCATTTTTCACACCTTGCAATCCCCCTAAATATTTCAGCAAGGCTTGACGTCGTTTAGCGCCCACCCCTTCAATGGTTTCTAATCCACTTTGGGTAAAGGCTTTTTGGCGTTTTTGACGATGACCGCTAATCGCATGATTATGGCTTTCATCTCGAATATGTTGGATTAAATGCAGCGCAAGACTATCATCCGGCAAATGGATTTCACGATCTTGTTTGCTGATAATCAACACCTCTTGTCCTGCTCGACGATCCACTCCTTTTGCCACACCAATTAAGTGCGGTCGATTTTTATCCCATTTTACGTTGAGGTGATGAAAAACCGCTAAGGCACGATTAAGCTGCCCTTTACCACCATCAATAAAAATAATATCGGGGATTTTATCTTCCTCAAGATCGCGGTCGTAACGTTTCTTTAAGGCTTGCTCCATCGCGGCATAATCATCGCCACCAGTAATGCCTTCAATATTAAAACGGCGATAATCTGATTTCAGTGGGCCTTCTTGATTAAATACCACGCAAGATGCGACGGTTTGATTCCCCATCGTATGACTAATATCAAAACATTCCATACGTTTAATTTCAGGCATATCGAGCAATTCACAAAGCGCCTGATAACGTTCATGCATTCTGGAAGATTGTTTAAGTTGAGTCGCTAAAGCCGCTTTGGCATTAATTTGTGCGAGTTGTAGATATTTACCTTTATCACCTTTAGCAGATTCTTGTATCACAACTTTTCGGCCAGCTTGTTCAGTTAATAAGGCCTCAAGCTCCGCTTTTTCATCTAATTTATGATCCACAATAATACTATTAGGAATACTTCTGCCCTGATGACCTTGCAAATAGAATTGCCCAACAAAAGTGGCTGCGAGTTCAGATAAATCTGTATTAGCAGGCACTTTCGGAAAATAACTGCGATTGCCTAATACTTTACCTTGACGAATAAACATCACTTGAACACAAGCTAAACCGTGCTGATACGCAATAGACATAATATCCATATCGTCCAAACGTTCATTGGAAACAAATTGTTTTTCGATAACCGCACGAACCGCTTGAATTTGATCACGATAGCGTGCAGCTCCTTCAAAATCTAAATCTCGGCTCGCCTGTTCCATTTTACCAATGAGATAATCTAATACTTGCTGATCTTTTCCTTGTAAAAATAGTCGTGCTAATTCAACTTGTTGGTTATATTCTTCATCGCTCACATAACCTGCCACACAAGGTGCAGAACAACGCCCGATTTGATATTGCAAACAAGGGCGGGAACGATTGTTATAAACTGAATTTTCACATTGACGAACAGGGAATAATTTTTGCATTAACGACAAGGTTTCACGCACGGCACCCGCATGAGGATAAGGTCCGAAATACTCGCCTGCAATTTTTTTTGTTCCACGATAAGAAGTTATACGAGGATGACGTTCTTTCGTCAATAAAATAAAAGGATAGGATTTATCATCTCGCAATAATACGTTATAACGAGGTTGATAAAGCTTAATGAAATTATGCTCAAGCAATAATGCTTCTGTTTCTGAAGAGGTAATCGTCGTATCAATATGATGAATTGACGACACCAAGGCTTCTGTTTTTTTGCTGCTTAAGTTTTTTCGGAAATAGCTGGAAAGGCGCTTTTTAAGATCTTTCGCTTTACCCACATAAATAACCTGATCTTTATCGTCATACATACGATACACACCAGGTTTATGAGAAACATCGGATAGAAACTTTTTGGAATCAAACATGAATAAGATTTTTGAAATAAGATGAATCCATAACCTCAAGAAAATTCACTATAAATTATACTGAGTTTAACAATTCAACACTGAAAGAATATTGTAAGAACAACCAATTCAATCTCTACAAGGAAGAGTCAATTTATCATTTCATGACATATGACTCCATAATAGTTAATGTTATTATTGCTAGAAAATTGCTTCTAATCGTACAAATGCACCAAGATGATGATTACGACCCTGACTTCGGTCATTATAGTAATTTAGTTCAGGTTGAATAAACAGCCATTTTCGCCAAATTGGCTGACGCCAGCTTATAAATGGTCCGTATTGGTTTATATCAAATTTATTATGATCTAAATCACCACCAATAAAAATACCGTAACTTAAGCGTTTATCATTTGCAAAATCATGCTGTTGATAAATACTATTTCCCCATGAAATATCTTCGTCGATGTCATGCTCATATTGCAGGTATAAGTTGTTGCCGATAAATGTGTTTACTGAACGGCTATAAGTTGTTTCAAAATTAGTACGAACGTAATGTTTACTATTGCTGCCATAGCGGTAAATTTGTTCTAGCCTAGTCGCAAGATCATCATTAATCTGCCATCCTTTTTCAGCTTTAAAGCGAACATAAACATCCGCTCCTGAGCGAATACCAAGATCCAGATGAGTATCAATGCCTAATTTTTTAATACCATCAGACCAGCGTAAACCAATAGAGGCATTATCGTTACGTGCCTGACTACGATTGTAACTTTTATTGTTATCTAAGGGTTTTTTATACACATTGCCGACATGGTTTTTATCACTAGCCTGGTTTTCCAAATCTTCATCCCCGAATACTAAACTTAATCGCTTCTTCAAACTCGGTAAACGAATTTTACCACGGACCCGCGGTTTAAATGAAAAATGGTCATAATGATTCCATTGGCTATCCATTATTACACGTAATCCTGCCTTAGCTGAATGTTCTGGATCAGGATCGCTTATCCAGCTGTCAATACTTTTTGCCCAACTATTCAACGTAGTTTTAACATTAATATGTTGTTTATCAACCCAAGTATTTTCCTGTTCTTCCGCTTGAGCAAGTTGAGGTATCTGAGTCATACAGAGACATGTCATCAATAAGTTAAATTTTTTCATATTCTTGTTATCTCTCTTCAATATAGTTCATATCATATAGCAGACATTTTTTCAGCGACCTATTTATTTAAATAGCATCTGATTTGTTCAAAGTACATCAAGTGATAGATTTTAGAAGAGTCCTTACTTTTTCTAAATCTTCTGCTGTATCCACACCAACAGCCGGGACTTCTTTTGCCAATTCTACGTGAATACGCTCACCGTACCACAATACACGGAGTTGCTCTAATTTCTCTAAGTTTTCTAACTGCGTTGGTGCCCATTGCACATATTGTTTAATAAAGCCTGCACGATAAGCATAAATACCAATATGGCGAAGATACGCATCAGCCAATTGCGCCTTGGAGGTATCCGCTAATTGCATAAATTGATCACGATCGTAAGGCATCACTGAACGGGAAAAATATAAAACGTAGCCATCTTTATCCGTAACAACTTTCACCGCATTTGGGTTAAATAACTCTTCCGCTTCGTGAATTTTCACTGCAAGCGTCGCCATATTCACATTAAATTTCGCTAAATTCTCTGCCACTTGACTCACAATAACGGGAGGAATTAGCGGCTCATCCCCTTGGATGTTTACAATAATTTCATCATCAGCAATACCAAGCTTACTCACTACTTCCGCTAAACGCTCAGTACCAGAATTATGTGCTTCTGATGTCATACACACTTCTGCCCCAAAAGCTTTTGCTGCCTTTTCAACTTGTTCGTTATCTGTCGCAATAATGACTCGGCTCGCGCCTGATTGTTGAGCTTTCTCAAAAACATGTTGAATCATGGGTTTACCGGCAATATCAGCTAAAGGTTTACCTGGTAAGCGACTCGATGCAAAACGAGCAGGGATAATAACTGTAAATGACATAAGTATTCCTTATTCTTTTAATGTTTCGGCTTTTTCTGCCAACAAAACCGGCACGCCGTGTTCAATAGGATACGCCACTTGCTCAAAAGGGCAAATGAGCCGTTGATTTTCTTGATCGTATTTCAATCTTGCCAAACATCGCGGGCAAGCGATCACGTCTAATAATCGAGGATTGAGTTTTTCACGCATATTTCACTCGAGTAAAGTTAAACCAAATGACGGATTTTTTCCCACAATTGTGGAAGTTTTTGGCCTTGATTTTCAGCCTCCACAATCTCCGCATCAACAGGAATATACCACCAATTCTCTTTAGCAAAAGCTTGGCATTTTACTGCGTCCTTTTCGGTCATAAAGAGCGGTTGGTTTTCAGCAAGTTTTTCTAATAATTGCGGCTCAAAATGTTGATGATCTTGAAAAGCTTTCGTATTTTCTAAACGAATATTTAAATTTTCCAACATTGTAAAAAAACGTTGAGGATTGCCAATTCCCGCGATGGCTGAACCTTGAGTAAATTCACTTAACAAGCGTTTTTCTGCCGTCACTAAATTAATCGCATAATGAGGAACGAGCGTCATAACCGCATCAGAATAAGCATTTTTTCCGCCATTAGTAATCACAAAGTCCACATTTTTTAAACGACTTGGTAACTCACGCAAAGGCCCTGCAGGTAGCACAAATCCGTTCCCTAAAGCGCGTTCTGCGTCCATCACCACAATTTCAATGTCACGTTGCAACTTATAATGTTGTAATCCATCATCCGAAATAATCAGATCGTAATCCTGTGTTTTCAAAAGTAATTCAATAGCTTGTTGACGATTCGGTGAAATCACCACAGGCACACCTGTTCTTTTAGCAATTAAGACAGGTTCATCGCCCCCTTGAACAGGGTCTGTTTCAGGTGTGACAAGTAAAGGATAGGTTTTAGATTGGCTACCATAGCCACGAGAAATCACGCCTACACGTAATCCTTGTTTTTGTAACGCTTCAACTAGCCACACAACGACAGGTGTTTTACCATTTCCACCAACAGAAAGATTACCAACAATAATGACGGGTTTCGGGGATTTATAAGAGGATAAGATATTAAGAGAAAATAATGCTCGGCGAATTTGGCTAATCAACCAAAATAGCAGTGAAAAAGGAAGGAGCAACCAAGCTAGCTGTGAATTAGAGTACCAAAAAGGCATTTCATTTATCCTATATTGATTTTGGGCGAACACATTGGTTCGCCCTTATTATTTTATCCGCTAAACTGCATACTGTGTAATTGTTTATACACACCATCAAGCGCTAATAAATCTTGATGCGTACCACGTTCTTTAATTTCACCGTGTTCAATGACTAAGATTTCATCGGCATTTTCAATGGTTGATAAACGATGCGCAATCACCAATACCGTACGATCTTTTTTCAGTTCTTCTAATGCAGACTGGATCGCACGTTCAGATTCGGTATCGAGTGCAGAAGTCGCTTCATCTAAAATTAAGACGGGTGAATTACGTAGTAATGCACGAGCAATGGCTAAACGCTGGCGTTGACCACCAGAAAGACTTGCGCCATTCTCACCAATAACGGTATCAAAACCTTGTGGAAGTTTCTCGATAAACTCTAGGGCATAAGCCGCTTTTGCTGCTTCGATAATTTGCTCACGGCTGTATTTATCTTCTGCCGCATAGGCGATATTATTGGCAATCATATCATTAAATAAATGCACTTGTTGAGAAACAACAGAACAATTCTCACGTAAATTAGATAAACGATAATCTTGAATTCTCACGCCATCTAATAAAATCTCACCTTCATCAATATCGTAGAAGCGTGTGACTAGATTAGCAATGGTTGATTTACCCGAACCTGAACGCCCCACTAAAGCCACGGTTTTGCCTGCGGGCACATAGAAAGAGATATTATTTAAGGCTTTCTCTTCTTTACCCTTATAAGCAAAACTGACGTTTTTAAATTCTAAATCACCTTTTGCGGGTTCGGCTTTATATGTGCCATTATCTTTCTCTGTTTCCAAATCTAAGATCGCAAATAATGTCTGACAAGCTGCCATACCGCGTTGGAATTGTGAGTTTACATTCGTCAACGATTTTAATGGACGCATCATCGCTAACATAGAAGAAAAGACGACAGTGAAAGAACCCGCGGTTAAATTATCATCAGCAATTAACGGTGTCGTTGCTAAATAGAGTACTGCGGCTAATGCTAAAGATGCAATCACTTGAACAACTGGATCTGAAATGGCATCTGCCGTTACCATTTTCATGCCTTTACGACGCATATCGTTACTCACTTTATCGAAACGCTCTTCTTCCACTAACTGACCACCAAAAGAAAGCACCACTTTATGTCCTTTTAGCATTTGTTCCGTCGCAGAGGTTAATTCCCCCATAGAGTCTTGCATGTTTTTACTAAGCTTACGGAAGATCTTCGATACAAAACGAATAAGCACCGCAATAACTGGCCCAATGACAAAAAGAACCAAAGTCAGTTCCCAACTGGTGTAGAACATTACTACGAGCAATGAAATTAAATAGGCACCCTCACGTATAATGGTCACTAATGAATTAGAGGAAGAATTGGCAATCATTTCTGAATCGTAAGTAATACGAGAAAGCAATTTCCCCGTTGAATTACGATCAAAGAAGCTTACTGGCATGAACATTAAATGTTTAAACAAACGGCGGCGCATAATCATCACCACTTTGCCAGACACCCAAGCCAAGCAATAGCTGGAAATAAAGTTAGTCACACCACGCAACATAATCATACCAACCACAACAAACGCCATCAGTTTTAGGAAGGAATGATCTGCTTTCCCAAAACCATCATCGAGCAACGGTTTAAGCATATAAATCAGGCCAGAATCAGCTAATGCATTAAAAACGAGAGCGACGGCAGCAACAAATAAACCTGATTTAAAAGGTGAAATCATCGGCCATAAACGCTTAAAAGTTTGCGAGGTTGAAAAATCTTTATCTTGCATAGTTTGTTTTGCATCATATTATCTTAATAAAAATTGGCTGCATTGTACCTGTTATTTCGGGGATAATCCAATTACACGGGCAAACCAAGGTGAAAAATCTCCTCTCGCCTTTTCAATTTCAATGCCCTTTTCAGTAAAATTTAACCTTATATGACCTGAAATAGCGGTATTTTCGACCGCACTTTGATAACGATTTAATCGTTCAATGACGGTTGGATGAGGAAAATTCCACGCATTCCATCGCCCGCTTGAAATTAAGGCTAGATCAGGTTTTGTCTGTGCCAGTAAAATCTCGCCTGTTGAAGTTTTACTACCATGATGTCCTACCTGTAACACATTAATCTTGCCGAGGTTTTCAGCAAAAGATCTTTCTGTTGCCACATCCGCATCACCGGTTAACAGAATCTGATACTGTCCATCCGTGAATAAAATCACGCAAGATTGGGGATTCTCCGCCCTATCGGTTATTTGCGCGGGTGAAAGAATTTTAAAATCAAGCCCTTGCCACTGCCACTGTTTCTCCTGAAGACAAAAAGTGCGGTGCGTTTCGCCATAGTTTTTACGAGAAGGTGTAATCAGTTCAATCTCTGGATATGCGGCTAAAATCGCTTTGGCGCCGCCCGAATGATCATTATCATCATGGCTTAAAATCAAGGTTTCAAGTTCAATGCCTTCTCGTTGAAGATAAGGCAATATTTCCAATTCCACCATAGAAGAGCCACCTATTCCACTCTGCCAAGCAGGCCCTGTGTCATACAATACACCTTTCCCGTCTTTCACAATTAAGGTTGCTAAACCTTGTCCAACATCTAACGTATCTAACTGCCATTTGGGTTTCATGATATATCGATACCCAAGCGTGCCAATACAAAAACAAAAAATAAAAATGACACTACGAAGCGCTTGTTTATACTCTTCTGGTGATAAGATTTTTGTGCTGTTTAATGTGAAAAATCGACTTGATTTTAGCGGTGTGTTTTTTGTTTTCCTTTGAGATGCAAAATACAAACCATATAACATTCCGCCGAAAACAAGGCTTAAAAGTGTGGTCAGAATGAGAGATAAATTAATTGAAATCGGCATGTACCAGCCTTGGAAAAAACTAAGGCATTGTGTAATACCTTGAGCAATCGCATTTGAAAGATGCCAAGAAGAAAATGCACCATTCGTTAATACCGCAAAGAGAATTAAGGGTACAAGTAAGAAACTATACAAGGGCACTGCAATTAAATTTGCTAAGAATCCATTTAACGCCGTACCATTAAAAAAGAAAAGCTGAATAGGCGTGAATAAAATCAGCAGCCCCAACTGCAAATGAAACAAGCCTAAAATCCACCGCACTTTGTTGGATAATTTTTGATGTCGCCATTCAATGATTGATAAGGGAACATATCGGTACCACACAATCAGACAGGTAACGGCACCAATTGAAAGCCAAAAGCTCACCGAAAGCGGCATAAGCGGATCACAAAAAAGCAAAAATACTACCACCAAACACAGCATTTGCAAAGGTGTGTAATATCGCCGAGAAAATTGAAGGATGGCAATAAAAACCAATGCCATCATTGCACGGAAGGTTGGTAAACTAAATCCAGCTAAATAGGCATAACCTAAAGCAATCAATACACCAAAGCAAAGCGGAAACCAGGGCGAAATAAAGCGTGTAGGCAGTGCAAGTTGCAAGAATCGAGCAAAGAAAAAGCCTAAGCCCATTGCTAAACCGATATGGAGTCCTGAAATGGCAATTAAATGTGCTGTATTCGTTTGTTGGTAAATCAGCCACGTTTTATTATCCAGCCAAGCTCGCTCACCAAATGCCAATGCGATAAGTAAACCTTGTAAAGAAAGCCCTTCCGTCTGTTTGAGGCTATTTTGTAGAAAATGTGTGCGGAAAGAAAAATCTTCACCAATTTTGACCGCACTTTTCACATTCCCTACGGCAATAATTCTTTTGGAAAAATACCATTGTTGTCGATCAAACCCTCCATGATTTAATCTCGCCGAAATAGGACGAAGCTTTACATCAGCTCGCCAAACTTCGCCTAACTGTGGCTTTTCAGGTGTTTTCCAATTAATAAAAATCCGTTGTTCTTGCCCATCAAATAAGGACGTTCTTGCAACCAACGTTTGATAATCTTGCTGATGAAAAATTTCTGAGATGTGAAGATCTAAAGCGATTTTATTCGGTAAACTGGAGATTTTTTCTGCTTGAGTCAATAAGGACAAGGCTTGTGAATGCACGTAAGCTAAGGCAAGCAAAAAACAAATGCCGTTAATGCAAAAATTTCTGACTTTAAAATAATTGAACCAATGGAAACAAAATGCAGTCATAACCAACATTAAAATGCTCAGCCCCGCTCGTTGCCAGGTAAACAGTAAAAAATCAGGCACGATAAGCAAAGAAAAGGCTGAAATGATGAGCATGATGCACAGTTGAAATAACGTGAGTTTCATTTGGAGTGTGATCTATCGCGAGAAAATAAGGCAACCTAGCCTTAACCTCATAAATAAACAAATAATTACGCCATTTTTTGCGATCTCGATCGCAAAATTTAAATTTCCAGGTTAAATTTATTTGCTAAATAGATGAAGTTCTGCTATTTATATCGCCCTCAAAATAACAGGGGCTGATCTCAACTATTTTTTAGATGATGAGAACCCATCACAACAACAAGACAGGAAGTCGTAAAAATCTGTACCACAATTAGGAGTTATTATGTCTAAGGCGTCTCTAAGTTTGCTAGATTTAGCAGGTGTTAAACCCTATCAACTAAAGCCTGATGAAGAATACATGAATAAAGATCAAATTCTTCATTTCAGAAAAATTTTAACTGCATGGCACGAACAAATTGTAGAAGAAGCATCAAGAACCGTTGCTCATATGCAAGATGAAGCGTCTAACTTCCCTGATCCTGCAGATCGTGCGACACAAGAAGAAGAATTCAGTCTGGAATTACGCAACCGCGATCGCGAGCGTAAATTAATGAAAAAGATTGAATATACATTGAAAAAATTAGATACCGATGATTTCGGTTATTGCGATTCTTGTGGGGAAGAAATTGGCATCCGTCGTTTAGAAGCGCGCCCTACTGCTGATCTTTGTATTGATTGCAAAACTCTTGCTGAAATTCGTGAAAAACAAGTCGCAGGTTAATTGATTCAAATAACCCAACGAAAAAGTGCGGTCAAAAACAACCGCACTTTTCGTGTTTTTATCAAATGCGCATTTAACATAGAGAATGGAGTAAATTATTCTTACTTATATAAAAAATTTATTTGGTAAAAAAACTAAAAAAGAAACTGAAACCAATATAAATTCGCCTGTCCCCAAAACGGCGCCAAAAACTGAAAAACCAAACGTTTCAAAAACAGAGCGTTCACAACCCAAGATCGCCCCGTCCTCTTCTCACCACAAAAAAACGAACACCCAAGCGCATCGTCACGACAAACATATCGTTAAAGCCTCTTATTTTGGTATTAACCCACGTATGTTTAGCCGTAATGCCATTACCGTGGTAGAAAAATTGCAACGCCAAGGTTATGACGCTTATATCGTTGGTGGTTGTTTGCGTGATTTATTGTTGGGCAAACATCCAAAAGATTTTGATGTAGCAACAAATGCACGTCCCGACCAAATTCAAGCGGTATTCCAACGTCAATGTCGTTTAGTTGGTCGTCGTTTCCGTCTTGCGCATATTATGTTTGGTCGCGATGTGATCGAAGTGGCCACATTCCGTGCTAATCATTCAGATGCGCGCAGTGAAAATCAAGCGAAACAAAGTGATGAAGGGATGTTATTACGTGATAACGTGTATGGCACTATTGAACAAGATGCGGAGCGCCGTGACTTCACCGTAAACGCCCTTTACTACAATCCGCAAGATAATACGTTGCGTGATTACTTCAACGGAATTGATGACCTGAAAAACGGGAAATTACGTCTGATTGGCGATCCGGTTACCCGTTATCAAGAAGATCCTGTGCGTATGTTACGCTCTGTGCGCTTTATGGCGAAATTGGATATGTTCTTGGAAAAACCAAGTGAACAGCCAATTCGTGAGCTTGCACCATTGCTGAAAAATATTCCACCCGCACGTTTATTCGATGAAAGCTTAAAATTATTGCAGTCTGGCAATGGCGTAAAAACCTATAAATTGCTTCGTCAATATGGCTTATTTGAACAGCTTTTCCCGAGCTTAACGCCTTATTTCACCGAAAAAGAAGACAGCCTTGCGGAGCGCATGATTTTAACTTCGTTAAATTCAACTGATGAACGTATTGCCGATAAATTACGTATTAATCCAGCCTTTTTATTTGCGGCATTCTTCTGGTATCCATTACGCGAAAAAGTGGATGTGCTGAAAAATGAAGGTGGCTTAAACAATCACGATGCCTATGCCCTTGCAGGCAATGAAGTGCTTGATCAATTATGCCGATCATTAGCCGCACCTCGTCGTCATACATCCGTCATTCGTGATATTTGGATGTTGCAATTACAACTGCTTAAACGTACCGGTTCTCACCCTGCTCGCACGATGGAACATCAAAAATTCCGTGCAGCCTTTGATTTATTGGCGATGCGTGCTGAAGTGGAAGGCGGTGAAACCGTTGAACTCGCAAAATGGTGGCATGAGTACCAACTCAGCAATCAAGAACAACGTCGTCAATTGGTTCAAGAGCAACAAAAATTGCATCCAGCGCCGAAGAAAAAATATTACCGCAGACATAAACCTAAGGCGGCTAACTAATGGTTCAAGTATATATCGCCCTTGGCAGCAATTTAAATACGCCGACAGAACAATTAAATTCCGCATTAGAGGCAATTTCTGCGCTGCCTAATACCGAATTACAATCGGTCAGCGGGTTTTATCAAAGCAAACCATTAGGCCCGCAAGATCAACCTGATTATGTGAATGCGGTAGCGATGATTGAAACCACTCGCCCACCTTTAGCTTTGCTCGATGAATTGCAACGCATTGAAAATAAACAAGGTCGCGTACGTTTACGTCGTTGGGGTGAGCGTACACTGGATTTGGATATTCTGCTATACGGCGATCAAATCATTCAAAATGAACGCTTAACCGTGCCTCATTACGATATGAAAAATCGCGAATTCGTGATTGTGCCGCTTAATGATATCGCACAAGATTTGGTTTTACCGGAAGGTGAAAAAGTCGCAGATTTGGTGAAAGCCTTTGAAAATCATCAAATGCATAAAATCAAAAATAGCGAAAAAATTGACCGCACTTAACTCAAAACAAAAGGGCTGATATTCACTATCAGCCCTTCTTTTTTACCTATCAATCTAGGCGGCAACAGAAACAAAGATTTCTGTGCCGATAATCAGACAAATAAAACCAACCAACATTGGTACAGACATACGCTTTACGATTTCAAATGGTGAGATTTTTCCCATACCAGATACTGCTACAACCACGCCAGAAACCGGTGATAAACCACGACCTAAGTTAGAGGCTTGTAACATTGGAATGGTTAAGAACGCTGGGTTGACGCCCATTTGTGTGGCTAATTAGCGATTGAATTGGCTGTTGTAAATCAGTTCAATACGAAAATTTGAGATAGATCACAAAAAGAATTTTGGGGATAAAGTGCGGTTGATTTTAATTAAATTTTTGCAGTTAATAAAAAACGTTTGAGAAAACAACCGCACTTTTTTAAAACAGAGCGATGGTTCAAGCGTCCTCGCTTTGACCAAATAAGCACAAGCATGAACGCTTGTACTATCTTGAAGAACTATAAATAATGCATGCTTTCTGGCGTATGCTTATATTTTTTGGAAAAGGCACACGTAGAAAAAGTGCGCCATCGGGAAGGCGACTATTGTCAATTCTATTGCTAACCTCAATATTGATTACAAATAGTATCTTATACATAACAAAAACAATAAAGTTACTAATTGTTAAAATATCCATTACCATAGGCAACACCCCCATTAAAGAATTATATATAAAAGAAGACAACCCGCATCGGTCCGTAGACATTTTCTTTTATTTTAATGTTGGAATACTGAGGGCAATAGAACCGGGTAACTAGATCCTACATCAACTTCGTATTTTATTCAACATAGTTATAATATAGCTCAGACTATAAAACTCTTTCGTTATAAGCGTTGAAAGCTTAGAAATATTTTGAATCAAAAAGCGCTCACCAAAAACTCTACAAAGATATTTTATTGATACGGTTTCCAATTTTCCTTTTTTGCGATGAAGAATAGTTGATCGCCTAATAAAAAAGTTTTCTCTTAGCGTCCTAACTTCTCTAATAAGCCTAGAATCAAATTCTTTTTCATAAGGAAAACAAGATAGTCTTTCTGTATTACAGAATTGGCAAGAATCTAATAATTGATTTTTATCTAAAATGATACAATCAATGAACTGACAATTATTTAATTTTGAACGTTCAAATACAGATGAACTAACTATACAATTTCTAAAATTTGTATTTATAAGATTACATTTTTTAAATAAAGCACCTCTAATATAGCAATTATCAAATATCACATTATAAAAAGAACAAAATTTAAACTTCGCACTGACAAGTCCACAATTCGAAAATTTTGAATTTGAAAAATTTGTTTTGAAACTATTAGTTTTATTAAAATTCTTATTAAAAAAATAAGAGTTTCTCGAGTCATGACAAAAATAACTATATCTCTGCTTCTGGTTATTTTTTATAGCCATATTTTATTAATCTCTCTATATATATTAAATATCGGCAATCACATTCAAAATCCGCTTATCCGACACCTGGTACTTCGTACCTAACTGCTGAGCAAATAAACTCACACGCAATTCCTCGATCATATAGCGAATTTCTGCCACTTCATCAGAAATTGGTTTAGATTTCGGCAGTTTAGCGAGTAATTGTTGATAAGCCTGTTGCACTTGTTCCACGCGTAGCATCGCGGCACGATCGCGGTTCACCTCTTGAGCCAGTTTATCAATACGCTTATCAACGGCTTGCAGATAGCGTTGTAAATCTGATAGGCGATCATAACCGCTCTTTTGCACAAAACCTGGATAAATCAGCCCGCTTAATTGCGCCTTAATATCAGAAAAGGCAAAGGCCATGGTGAAATCCATTTTGCCTTTTAAACGTTGGTTTAAGGCGTGATTGAGAGAGAGGATTTGTTCCACTTTCTGCGCGATATCCACGGTCACTTCATTCAGATTTTCTCGAACGAAATCACGCAATTTTTCAAAGCCTGCTTCATCCCACACAAAACCGCCAAAATCAGCAATCAGTTTATCCACCGCACAAGCGATACAGTCATCAATCAAATCCAACACGCGACCGAACGGAGTAAAATACAGACCTAATTTAGCCTTATTCGGCAATTTTTCATGCAGATATTTAATCGGTGACGGTACATTGAGCAACAATAAGCGGCGCAAACCTTGTTGCATCGCCACCGCTTGCTCAAATTCTGTTTCAAACAGTTTGATACCAACCGCATCTTTTTCATCTACGATGGCCGGGAACGCTTTGACGCTGAAACCACGTTGTTTTTGTTCGTAACATTGTGGCAGCTCTGCAAAGCTCCAAATATGCAGCCCGCTTTGTTCAATACCATCATCTGCCACAGCAGAAATACTTTCCTGTACGCGATCTTTTAAGTTGAATTTCAGCTCATCCAAATTCATGGATTCAGCGATTTTCTTGCCGTTTTCATCCACCACACGGAACGTCATTTTCAAATGGCTTGGAATTTGTTCCCAATTCCAATGTTCCGCTTCTACAGTAACGCCCGTCATACGACGTAATTCATAAATTAGCGTATCTAATAACGGTTTTTCCAATGGCACTGCTCGGCTTAAAAAAGCTTGGGCATAATTAGGTGCCGGCACGAAGTTACGGCGATAAGATTTCGGCAGCGATTTAATCAATGCAATCACCAGTTCTTCCCGCAAGCCCGGAATTTGCCAATCAAACCCCGTCATTTCCACTTGATTGAGCAACGGCAACGGAATATGCACAGTCACACCATCTGCATCGGTACCCGGTTCAAATTGATAAGTTAATTTGAGTTTCAAATTACCTTGATGCCAGAAATTCGGGAAATCCAGCTTGCTCACTTGTTCCGCATCATCATTAATTAAGAATGAACGTTCAAAATTAAGCAATTCAGGATCTTTTTGCTGCGCCTTTTTCCACCATGTATCAAAATGTTTTTGAGAAACCACTTCTGTGCCAATACGCTGATCGTAAAATTCAAAAAGCGTGCGATCATCCACCAAAATATCGCGGCGGCGGCTTTTGTGTTCCAACTCTTCCACTTCTCGAACGAGTCGTTGATTTTCTTTGAAGAATTTATGTTTGGTATTCCAATCCCCTTCCACTAAGGCAGATTGAATAAAGATCTCACGGCTTACCGTTGGATCGATAGAGCCGTAATTCACTGGTCGCGCAGCCACAATCGGCACTCCGTAAAGCGTCACTTTCTCATCTGCAATCACCGCCCCACGAGATTTTGACCAACGCGGTTCAGAATAGGATTTTTTAATTAAATGCTCGGCTAGTGGCTCGATCCATTCTGGCTCGATTTCTGCCACCATACGCCCCCAAAGTTTGGAGGTTTCCACTAACTCTGCCGCCATCACCCATTTCGGTTGTTTTTTGAAAAGTACAGAATTGGGGAAAATTGCAAAATGGGCATTACGTGCGCCAAGATATTGTTGTTTCTCCGCTTCTTTTAAACCGATATGAGAAAGCAAACCGCTTAAAAGTGCGGTATGAATTTGCTGATATTCTGCTTTTTCGGAATTAATCGGCAAACCCATTTCACGTACAGTTAAACGAATTTGATGATAAATATCCTGCCATTCACGAATACGTAAATAATTTAAGAAATCCTTTTGGCATTGGCGACGGAATTGGTTTTTACTCAATTCTTTTTGTTGTTCTTGTAGATAACGCCAAAGATTGAGGAAAGCCAAGAAATCTGATTTTTTATCGGCAAAACGACGATGTTTTTCATCAGAAGCTTGCTGTTTTTCTTGTGGACGCTCGCGCGGATCTTGAATGGATAACGCTGCAACAATAATCATTACTTCATGCAACGCATCTTGTGAAACAGCACTCAACAACATTTTCGCTAAACGTGGATCCACAGGGAATTGCGATAATTGACGACCTGCAGCCGTTAATTGACGCTTCTCTCCAGATTTGGTGCGAACGATTTCAAACGCACCCAATTCTTCCAACAATTTTATACCATCTTGAATATGGCGTTTATCTGGCGAATCCACAAATGGGAAGGCTTCAATATCATCCAAACCCAATGCCGTCATTTGCAAAATAACGGAGGCTAAATTGGTGCGCAGAATTTCAGGATCGGTAAACTCCGGACGAGAATTAAAATCCTCTTCCGAATATAAACGAATACAAATCCCTTCACTTACACGACCACAACGACCTTTACGCTGATTAGCAGATGCCTGTGAAATGGGTTCAATCGGTAAACGTTGTACTTTGGTGCGATAGCTATAACGGGAAATTCGCGCAGTACCTGGGTCAATTACATATTTAATGCCCGGCACGGTCAATGAGGTTTCTGCGACGTTGGTCGCCAACACGATGCGATTTAATCCGCTCGGATGGAAAATTTTATTTTGTTCTTGCGCAGACAAGCGTGCAAAGAGCGGTAGAATTTCCGTGTGTTTTAGGTTTTGTTTTTGTAAAGCTTCGGCGGTATCGCGAATTTCACGCTCACCGTTCATAAAGATCAAGATATCGCCCCGACCTTCTGCTTGCAGTTCATCCACTGCGTTGAGAATGCTTTGTAGCTGATCTTGATCGTCTTCTTCCACTACGGGACGATAACGCACTTCAACAGGATAGGTTCTACCTGAGACTTCAATAATCGGCGCATTGTTAAAGTGTTTAGAAAAGCGTTCCACATCAATGGTCGCGGATGTGATGATGAGTTTTAAATCACGACGACGTGGTAAAAGTTGTTTCAGATAACCGAGAATAAAATCGTTATTTAGGCTACGTTCGTGGGCTTCATCAATAATCAAACAAGAATATTGGTTGAGAAAACGATCGTTTTGAATTTCTGCTAACAGGATCCCGTCAGTCATCAACTTGATTTGCGTATCATCACTGATTTGATCGTTAAAACGAACCTTATAACCAACTAAATCGCCAAGCTCCGTTTCCAGTTCTTCCGCAATACGCGCCGCCACCGAACGAGCAGCAATACGGCGTGGTTGAGTATGACCAATCATGCCTAAATTGCCGAAACCTAATTCCAAACACATTTTCGGCAATTGAGTGGTTTTACCTGAACCGGTTTCCCCTGCCACCACGATGACCTGATGCTCAGAAAGCAGTTTTTGAATTTCGGCTTTGCGTTGGCTAACGGGCAAACTCTCTGGAAAAACAATCGGATTTTTGACCGCACTTTTACGATTTTCTACACGCAATTGAGCCTGTTCAATCTGCATCTGGATTTCTGCGGCAACGGCTTGCTGAGCCTCTTGGCTTTTAATTTTTCCAATACCATGAATGCGGGCGGATAAACGACGTTGATCCACCAGCATAATATCCTTGAGTTTCGAAAAGAGAGATTGTTGTATCGGATTTAATTCACGTTTGATTGATTTGTTCTTCATACTGATTTACTTTTAAAACCACCGTAAGCCAAGCAAAGCCAACCAATTAAAAAGAGCGTGCCTCCAATCGGTGTCACCCAAACGAGAAATTTGCCCGCACCAAGCGCAAGCGCATAAAGGCTACCGCTAAAGAGCAGAATACCGTACACCCAAGTCCCTGCAGCAAGATTAACTATTTTGTTTGCAACCAATGATTCACGGCATAATTGCAAAATGCCAATCGCTAAAATCGCAATGGTGTGGAACATTTGATATTTCACACCCGTTTCAATCCAGGCTAACTCTTTAGGTTCTAAAACCTTGCTTAATCCATGTGCCGCAAAAGCACCAATTGTCACACACAAAAAACCGCTCAATCCCGCGATAAATAACCATTTGTTTTTCATTTAAAATTTTCCTATTAATACAGCTAAAATCCCTGCGGCGATTAAAGGTCCCACTGGAATACCGCCTAAGAAAGACACACCAATAATCGTACCAATTAATAATCCTGTCACCAAAACAGGTTGTTCACTCATTAATGGCACACCTTTACCTGCAAGCCATGCGACGAATACCCCTGTTAAAATAGAAACACCCATTTTCCAGTTTAAAAATGAACTGAGATCGGGCAGTTGGATTTTTCCCGACACTAACGGTGCTAGGACACCAATCGTTAAAATGATGATCCCGATTTTGACTCCGTATTGTTCGAGTATAGGAATGTATTTGGATAATAAGGTTTGCTGCATAATTAACAGCACGGCGGCTGAGATGGTAATCGCGCTATTTTGGCTAATTAAACCTAAAACAATTAAGAAAACCAATAACAACGCGACCATATTGAATTGTAATGTCATAATACCTCTAAAGTGCGGTCAAAAAACTGACCATTTTTATGCGTGTAAAGTTTTTGTAAATTATACCAATTTCTTGCTTTTCTGTGTTTTTTATTTAGTGAAAAAAGGCTAGAATACAAGTCAACTTTCTTCTCATACTCCCTGTTTTTACTAAGGTTTTTTGCCCTATGTCGAATGTCGTCAGCCCTGAATTAATTAAAACTGTTGTCCTGCTTGCTACCAGTGTCACTATCGTGCCGCTTTTTAAGCGTATTGGCTTAGGTAGCGTGTTGGGTTATTTAGTGGCAGGCTGTTTAATTGGTCCTTCCGTGTTCGGTGTAGTGAAAGATGCAGAATCGATTCTGCATATGGCCGAACTGGGCGTGGTGATGTTCTTATTTATTATCGGTTTGGAGATGCATCCAGAACGTTTATGGGCGATGCGAAAAGCGATCTTTGGACGGGGCTTTCTACAAGTCGGGCTATGTGGCGTTCTGCTTACCTTTGCAGGTATCTATATTTTAAATCTTCCTAAAGAGGTCGCATTTATTGCGGGTATGGGCTTTACGCTTTCTTCCACCGCTATTGTGATGCAGGTATTAGAAGAACGCGGGATTACGAATACACCAAAAGGCCAACGAGTTATTTCTACCTTAATTTTTGAAGATTTATCCATTGTGCCATTATTGGCATCTATTGCCTTTTTAACGCCTGAAACCAAACATATTGAACATCAAACCAACTGGACATCCATCGCTATTGCACTCGGCGCCGTTGTCGGTTTAGTCGTTGCGGGTAAATGGTTAATGAACCCAATTTTCCGTTTGATTTCCAAAGCTCATATTCGCGAAATGATGACAGCTGCCGCCTTACTTGTGGTGTTAGGTGCTGCATTGGCAATGGAAGCGAGCGGCCTTTCAATGGCGATGGGCGCATTCGTTGCAGGTGTAATGCTTTCAGAATCCGCATTCCGTCACCAATTAGAAGCCGATATTGAACCATTCCGTGGTTTATTGCTCGGTCTCTTCTTTATGGGCGTGGGAATGTCGCTTGACCTCAGTTTAGTCTTCAATGATGCGGTTTGGTTGTTAGGTATCGTATGCCTTTACATCGTCGGCAAAGCCTTAGCCGTTTATACCGTGGCGCGTATTACAAAACTTGACCGTACCGAATCGGTTGGACGAATGACCATCATGGCGCACGGTGGTGAATTTGCATTCGTACTCTTCTCTGCTGCGACTACTGCAGGCGTGATGACAAAAGATCAAAATGCGACTTTTACCGCTGCAGTCATTATCTCAATGTTATTCTCACCATTGATTGGCTTATTAATGCGTAAAATCAACCAACGCAAATCAGCGAATCAAGAGGAAAAAGTCGATACTAGCGATCTCGATCCAATTGTGGATTTAGAAGATAGCGTGCTCGTGATTGGTTTTGGTCGTTTCAGCCAAATCGTGTGTCAATCGCTTCTTGTTCGTGGTATTAACGTATCGGTGATTGACCGTAACATCGAAAACATTCGTGCGGCAGCTAAATTTGGTTTTAAAGTTTATTACGGTGACGGTATTCGCCTTGATGTTTTACGTGCAGCGGGTATCGAAAAAGCTAAATGTGTTGTCATCGGGATTAACGATACACAACGTATTGAAAACATCGTTCAGAATTTGAAAGATGCTTATCCGAAACTCCCAATATTGGCGCGAACTTATGACCGCCAAACAACCGTGAGTCTTATTAAGCTAGATGTGGACTTTATTGTACGTGAGACCTTTGAGTCTGCCCTCACGCTCAGTCATGCAGCGTTAATGCAATTAGGTGTAAACAAAATTGAAGCAGATGAAATCATTGCGGAAGTTCGTTATTTAGATCAAGAACGCTTAAATGAAGAAGTTTTACATAGTTTCTCAACAGACATCATCCGAAAATATTGGATGCCTAAACCCTTCATCAAACCACATTCTGATGCTAAAGCATTAAATGAAGAAGCAGCGGAAATCTTAGAAAAAGAAGATGAGATCAATGATGAAGCTGCGGTCGAAACCCTTCTTCATGATGATTCTGAAACCGAAAAACAAAAAGAAGTCGAATAACAAAAAAGCCCGATAAATCATTATCGGGCTTTTTATTAGGCTTTCATTGTCACAACCCAGCAGTTGTGGATTTGTTTATTTCGCTCAAAATCAAGCGGTAAGGTTTTCGCTGAAATTTCGACCGCACTTAATCCTAATTCATCTAACGCCTCAAAATCCATTTTAAAACCACGTTTATTGTTCGAGAACACGATGGTGCCGTTAGGACGTAAAATACGCTTAAGATTACGCATTAATTTGATGTGATCACGTTGTACATCCCAACTGTCTTCCATACGCTTAGAATTCGAGAATGTTGGCGGATCCACGAAAATCAAATCAAACTGGCAATCACATTTCTCTAACCACTGCAAACAATCTGCCTGGATGAGCTTGTGCTGCTTGCCTTCAATATCATTTAAAATCAGGTTTTGCTCTGCCCAGTTTAAATAAGTGTTAGACATATCCACGGTTGTTGTCGATTTTGCCCCACCTAATGCTGCGTGAACCGTTGCTGAACCGGTATAAGCAAAAAGATTGAGGAAATCTTTGCCTTTTGCCATTTCACCAAGTATTTTACGGGTTAAACGATGATCTAAGAATAATCCTGTATCTAAATAATCCGTTAAATTCACCCAAAGCTGTGCGCCGTATTCATTTACATAGAAATATTCGCCTTTATTGGCCAATTTTTCATATTGATTGGTGCCTTTTTGTTTTTGACGGACTTTCAAAATCAGTTTATTGGTTTCAATACCAGTGACTTGCAAGGTTGCAGTCACTGCATCCAATAAACGTTGACGGGCTTTATTTTCATCAATATTTTTCGGGGCGGCATACTCTTGCACCACGATATGATCGCCATAACGATCCACCGCTACGTTATATTCCGGTAAATCAGCATCATATAAACGATACGCATCAAGGCCTTGCTGTTTCGCCCATTTTTCAATTTTCTTGATATTTTTTTGCAAGCGATTCGCAAAATCCACCGCGACCGTTGAAGTGCGGTCAAATTCAAGCGGATTTTCAACCGCACTTTCTTTGCGCTCGGAAATTTGATAATTCTTCTGAACACAATCTAATGGGCCATTTTTCGCTTTAAATTGACGATAAGAACGCATACGCAAGCAATCAAGCAACGTAGATTCACTACTGAAAATCGATGCATTCCAACCACCAAATTCATTTTTAAGACGTTGTCCAAAGACTGAATATAGTGCAATCAACGCAGGGGTTGTGCCTAAACGTTCACCGTAAGGTGGGTTACAAATCACTGTTCCCACTTCATCTGGGCTTGGATTCTTTAATGCGGCGACATCACCTTGTTTCCACTGGATTAAATGTGCCACACCTGCATTTTGTGCATTTTTTTGTGCTTTTTTCAGTACGCGATGATCGAGATCGAAGCCATAAAAATGCGGTTTTAGATTTTGATTAAAATAAGTTTCCGCTTGTTGTACCGCCTCTGCTTTCACCTTATCCCAAGCATCTTGATTATGCCCTTTCCAGCAATCAAAGCCCCAATGTAAACGATGTAATTGCGGTGCAATTTGTGCTTCCATCTGTGCCGCTTCAATTAGCAAGGTGCCAGAACCACACATTGGATCCACTAACGGTGTTCCTTTTTTCCAACCTGAACGAAGCACAATCGCGGCGGCTAAGGTTTCACGTAAAGGCGCTTGCCCTGTATCTTCACGATAGCCACGCAAATGCAATGCTTCACCACTTAAATCGAGTGAAACAACGAGTTCTTCTTTATTTAAATAAGCATGAATTCGAATATCCGGATAGTCTTTATCCACATTTGGGCGCGCTTTCCCTTGGCGTTCAAAATAATCCACAATGGCATCTTTCACACGCATCGCACCAAATTGGGTGTGACGAATTTCTTGGTTTGTCCCGTTGAAATCAACAAAAAATGTGGCTTTCTCGTCAAAATAACTTAACCAATCTTGCCCTGTCACAATTGAATACAAGTCTAAATCACTGTATACCTTGCCATTTACAATAGGTAACAAAATACGTGAAGCTAAACGTGACCATAGTAAGCTTCGATAAAGTGTTTCATCATCAGCCTGAAAATGTACGCCGCCTTGTGCAATTTTACATTCTGTTGCACCAAGCTCAGCCAGTTCGACTTTTAAGAGTTCTTCAAAACCACGGGCAGTTGTGGCAAATAGTTGTTTCATGCGTTTTCTCGATAGGGAAAAATTGGGCGGATTATAGCACGAAAGTGCGGTTAAATTTGGGGATATTTCAAGAATATTCCCCCTCTTTTGTAAAGAGGGGGCGAGGGGGAGATTTTTGATTATTTACTTAAACATTGAGCATAGCTATCAGCGGTGGCTTGAAGGAAATTCGCATAAGAATTTGGACCAAGCTGTACATTATCGCCAATAGGATCTAAACGACCAACATTAACTTTTGTGCTTTGTGCAAGCGAATCAATCACTTTTGGTGTGAATTGCGGTTCAGCAAAAAGACAATTTACATGGTGTTCTTCTATTTCTTCTTTGATGTGAGCAATGGTTTTTGCACCTGGTGCCACTAATGGATTAATGGTGAAATAACCGGTTTGATTTAAACCATAAGCCTCATTGAAATAGCTATAAGCATCATGGAACACAAAGAAACCTTTATCTTTGAGTGGCGCTAATTGTGCTTTGATCTTGTCGCTTTGCTCAGTCAAAGTGCGGTTAAAATCGGCTAAGTTTTTCGCAATGAGCTCTTTTTTATCCGGATGTTGTTCCGTTAATTTATCCGCCACTTTCTGTGCCACAATTTGGCTGATGGCTGGTGAATACCATAAATGCCAGTTCACGCTTAATCCATTTTCATCCACGTCGTGGTGATGATGCTTATGGTCATGACCATGTTCGTGCTTATGATCGTGTCCATGTTTATGATCATGACCGTGCTCGTGTTCATCGCCTTCATGATAATGTTCATGATGGACTTTGCTTAAAAGCGGTTTAATTTCTGGAATATCAGAAATATTGATGACTTTTTTACTATCAATTTGGCTAATCGGTTTCGCTAAGAAAGCGTCAATATCTTCACCAACCCAAAGCACTAAATCTGCAGATTTCACTTTTTGCACATCTGAAAGTTTTAAGCTGTAATCATGTGGAGAAGCACCAGCTGGTACTAAAACCTGTGTATCTGTCACACCGTTTGCAATAGATGATGTAATAAAACCGAGCGGTTTCACGGAGGCCAATACATCAGCATTTGCCATCATTGGAAGGGTTAAAAGTGCGGTAGAAATTGCACTCATTTTTAATACTTGTTTCATTTTGTTTCCTTACTTTTATTGGGAATTATTCTCAAACCCAACATAGACTACGCCTTTTTGATAAAATTGCAACATTTCAAATTAAAAAAATGAAGTGATATTTCTTCATCTTATTGAATACTTTTATTCATAAAGAAAAAGCAACGTTTTCACGTTGCTTCATTTCTTTATTTTAATAACTTGTCTATTACCCTAGAAACGGCAAAAAATCCAAAGGTTGCGGTGATCATGGTTGCCGCACCAAAACCATTTGCACAATTCATGGTGGCTGATACTTTACAGCCCTCGCCCATTTTAGGGAAAATCAAAGGCTGGGTTGAAAACACCGCATCAACTGCAAATTTACGTTGTGGATTTTGGGTAAAATTAAAATCCTTACGTAAAACTGACCGCACTTTCGCCAATAATGGATCTTGAATCGTTTTGCTTAAATCAGCAATTTGGATTTTGGATGGATCTGTCTGACCACCTGCGCCACCAATAGTAATAATCTTGATTTTATTACGTTTGCAATAGGCAATCATGGCTGCTTTGGTTTTCACATTATCAATGGCATCAATGACATAATCATAACCACGATTTAAGTATTCGGCTTGATTATCCGGTGAAATGAAATCATCGATAATATTCACCACACATTCTGGATTAATCAGCTTAACGCGTTCTGCCATCACTTCCGTTTTAAGCTTGCCAATATTGCCACTCAACGCAGGAAGCTGACGATTAATATTAGTGACACAAATATCATCCATATCAATCATTGTGATCTGCCCTACGCCACTTCGCGCAAGCGCTTCCACCACCCACGAACCTACACCGCCAATACCAATGACGCACACATGAGCCTGACGCAAACGCGCCAAGCCTTCTGGTGTGTAAAGGCGGCCAATGCCGCCAAAACGTTGTTCGTAGTTATCAACTCGAGCCATTATTGTAGTACCCAAACGCGTCCATAGTGTTTTGATAACCCCGCAATATGACCCGCTTGATCGCCAATACCACGGTATAAGTCAAAGTGGTGACCATTTACTGCTCCGCCCACATCAAGTGCTACCATTAAGTGTAATTTGTGTGTGCCCATCCAGTTACCCTCATTATCAATATCAGGTACTTCAACCAATAATACGGTTCCAGAAGGAATCACATTGCGATCAGAAGCAACAGCAGCCATTGGCACTAAAGGCACACCAGCAGAACCTTTCACTTTACCTGTCGGATCGTTTTTAAAGAAAACATAAGATGGGTTACGTTCTAACAATTCTCGTACTCGAGATGGGTTTGCTTTCCCCCATTCACGAATCGCTTGAATAGACATTTTTTCTTTTGGAATTTCACCATCTTCTACTAACAAACGACCAACCGCTTGATATTTATAACCATTTTGACCCGCATAGGCTAAATAATTTAAATTGCCATCACCGTAATCAACATAGCCACTCCCCTGCACGCCTAGTAGGAAGTTATCCATCATTGAATCACTGTAAGCGAGCTCTAAGCCTTGTCCTGCCAATGCACCATTATAAATTTCTGCACGGCTATAACGTTTATAGCTTGGCATCGCATAAATTGGATGTTGATATTGACCTTGTGCAGTACGGCGTGCATGAATCACTGGCGAATAATAACCTGTCATCAACACGTTTTGATAACCATCGAAACCTTTCATAATCTGTGGGTTGATGCCGTATTGCGCTAATTCATTCACATTGGCCCCTGCAAGTACCCAGTTAGTGATTTTGCCATAATTCGCCGCAAAGCGATTTGTTAATGAATTTGAATAATCACGAACATTCGTCAACTGCGTTAAAAAATCACCTTGGTTAACTACCGCACCTTTGTTCTCCACGGAAGCCACTGGGCTTAAAATAGCTTGTTGATAATTACGTCCGCTATACTTTGCCCCAAATTTTTGTGGATCATCGCCCGTTGCTGTACGCGGCAAGCTAGAATTATTTTTAGAAGAGACTTTACTTGGTGCTGAACCACATGACGCAAGCACCGAAACTGCCGCCATTACAGAGAGCATTTTTACAGCGAGATTTTGACGAAATTTCATTCTTATTTTCCTAAATTAAACTAACTCAATACAAAGGTGCATACGCTATCAAAAATTCCCTTTTAGGACTAGCACTATTTCATAAAATGGTTAATTAATATTCATTTTGTTTATTTTCTTAACAAACGGAAAGTCAAATTCAGTTTAAATCTTGCAATAATTTTTGAAACGAGTATATTACGCGCCATCAGACGCGGGGTGGAGCAGCTTGGTAGCTCGTCGGGCTCATAACCCGAAGGCCGTCGGTTCAAATCCGGCCCCCGCAACCAAATTACAAAGCACCGAAATTTCGGTGCTTTTTTCGTTTTTAAATAAAGGTAAATTTAATCGAAATAAAAAGGCACAATGTCCTGAAACATTATGCCTTTATCACTCAATCTTATTAGATTTGATACTTTGTCTTATCGCCAATATCAAAATGTAATGGCATTCGCCATTTTTGAACCGCTAGAATTAATAATAATCCGCCAACAATCACCGACAAAATTCGGACAATCCAACCACCTTCAAATACCCAAGTAAACCAAAGTGCGGCGACAAATGCAGGTTGTAAATTTAATAGCGGTACTCTAAAACAGAAGTATTCTTTAAAACATAAACCGCCCAGTGTGACCAATGCTCCACCCAGTGCCAATTCATGCCAACCTAAAAGCGCACATAAGAGTGCAAGCCACGTGGCAAATTGGAATGTTAAACGGAAATGCTTTAAATAAATATGAAGGGATGATGCACAACAAGTTGCCGCAATCAACACGGCAATTTGAGCTTGTTGAGGATACCAAGTTAAAGCCAAGATGCTAAATGCCGCAATGACAAAGCCTGTGCGATAAATAATGACAGTGAGTTTATCCCAAACATCCATTAGAGATTGAATATGTGGATCAGCCATGTAATTTCCTTATTTTTGATAATAAAAAGTGCGGTCAAAAACACTCTCATTTTTGACCACACTTAACATTGAGATTATTTTAATCGATCTAAAATCTTTTGATGAATGCCGCCAAAGCTACCATTTGACATCACAAGAATATGATCCGTTGGTTTTGCTTCTGCCACAATCATATCGACTAATTTATCAACATTTCCTGTGTAATGTGCAGGTTGCACACATTGTCCTGCAATTTCAGCCACATCCCATGGAATATTATCTGGTTGTAGCATAAACACCGCATCAGCACGTCCAAGCGCTGGCGCAATTTCATCTTTATGCACGCCCATTTTCATGGTGTTTGAACGAGGCTCTAATACGGCAAGAATACGTACGCCACCGCCTACTTTGTCACGCAACGCAGTAAGTGTCGCCAGAATGGCTTCTGGATGGTGAGCGAAGTCATCATAAACCGTAATACCGTTTACTTCCCCCTTCACTTCTAAACGACGTTTTGCATTGATAAAGCTGCCCAATGCCTGACATGCATCTTCAATTTTGATACCCGCATGGTAAGCCGCCGCAATCGCCATTAACGCATTGTGCATATTGTGCTGTCCGACAATATTCCATTTCACTTCAGCAACTTTTTTACCGTGATGGAATACAGTAAATTCTGAGCAATCATTAGTAATACGTTCCGCAAACCATTCTTTATCTTTACCAATAAACTGCTGTTCTGACCAACAGCCCATATTGAGGGTTTCTTTCACGCTCTGCTCATCTGCAAAAGAAAGAACGCGTCCTGTAGAAGGAATAGTTCGGATCATATGATGGAATTGACGCTGGATCGCGTGAAGATCATCGAAGATGTCAGCATGATCGAAGCTGATATTGTTAATGATCAAGGTTTTCGGATTGTAATGTACAAATTTAGAACGCTTGTCAAAGAACGCCGTATCATACTCATCCGCTTCAATCACAAAGAACTCACTTTCCCCTAAACGAGCAGAAGTACCAAAGTTGCCCGCAATTCCACCGATTAGGAAACCTGGTTTTAAGCCATTTTGTTCTAAAATCCAAGTCAACATCCCCGTTGTTGTGGTTTTACCATGTGTACCTGAAACCGCTAACACCCAACGATTACGCAATAAATGGTCGTGTAACCATTGAGGGCCTGATGTGTAAGGCAAGGCATTATCCAAAATATATTCCACGCAAGGATTACCACGTTTCATAGCATTTCCGACAATCACCATATCTGGCGCAGGCTGAAGTTGAGCTACATCATAATTGGGAATAATCTCAATGCCCTGCTCTTGTAAAAAGGTGCTCATCGGTGGGTAAACATTGGTATCGGAACCCGTTACTTTATAGCCCATTTGTTTGGCAATCATCGCAACACCACCCATAAAGGTACCGCAGATGCCTAAAATATGAATATGTTTCATTGTTCTTCTCTACTTACTAAAAATGCTGACTATGATAAATCAACTCAAAGATTGAGTAAATAAGGGCTGTTTACATAAACAGCCCTCTTTCTTATTTGATTCTATCAAAGCCCGCTTGAAGATCAGCAATTAATTCATCCGTGTCTTCAAATCCAATATGCACACGAATTAATGACCCCGTTAATTTACGCTCAATACCTGGGCGAATTTTTGCAATTTCTTCTGGTTGATTGCATAAAATGAGCGATTCAAACCCGCCCCAAGAATAAGCCATTGTGAAAAGATCAAAATGATCCATAAAGGCGGAAAGCTCTTCATCGTTTAAACGTTTATGTAATTCGAAAGAGAATAAACCGCTTGCGCCGGTAAAATCACGTTTAAAGTTTTCATGGCCTGGGCAACTTGGTAACGCAGGATGATACACTGCTTTAACTTGTGGTTGTTCACTTAACCATTTGGCCACTTTTAAACTACTTTCGTGATGTTGTTTTAATCTCACACCTAAGGTGCGAATGCCACGAGCCGTCGTATAGGCAGAATCGGCGTCAACCATTTGTCCCATTAAATAAGAATGCTCACGCAATTTATCCCAAGTACGTGCATTAGCCACGGCTGTACCGATCATGATATCAGAATGCCCTACTAAATATTTCGTTCCTGCTTGAATAGAAATATCAATACTGTGCTCTAACGCTTTAAATAATACCCCCGCAGCCCATGTATTATCAATCATAATGACGATTTCAGGACTCACAGCTCGAACCGCTTTAACAATTGCAGGAATATCAGGCACCTCCATCGTTAAAGAACTTGGTGACTCCAAAAATAAGACTTTTGTATTTGGCTGCACGAGTTTCGCAATATCAGTACCTATCATTGGATCATAATAGGTCGTATCAATATGCATTTTTTTCAAAATTATATTACAAAAATCTTGTGTCGGCTCATAGGCCGCCCCTGTCATTAAGACATGATCTCCTGTTTCCACAAAGGATAAAATTGCATTTGTTACCGCTGCAGCGCCACAAGGGTAAAGATAACAACCAGCTCCGCCTTCCATTTCACACATTAAATCTTGAAGTGCAAAGTGAGTTAACGTGCCACGACGACCGTAGAAAAGCTCTCCCTTGTAACGATTTTTTGTGCAATATTTTTTATCTGCAATAGTTTTAAACACTAAAGAAGAAGCACGTTGGATCACTGGATTTACAGCCCCTTGGGTAAAACGTTTTTTACGTCCTGCATGAACCAGTGTAGTTGATAAAGTATGATGTTCTGACATATATTTCACCTATAACTTAGACAATATTAATTAATTCAATAGATAAAAACAGCTGTTAAAGTGCGGTTAATTTTTTTAAAATATTCCCCGAATTTTGCATTCGCAAAATTTTTATTAACATTTATATAGGAATTATGACTATGGTATTAGTAACTCGTCAAGCTCCAGATTTTACTTCCTCTGCAGTTTTAGGCAATGGTGAAATCGTTGATAACTTCAATTTCAAAAAACATATCGAAGGTAAAGCAGCGGTATTATTCTTCTACCCATTAGACTTCACTTTCGTTTGCCCATCTGAGTTAATCGCATTCGACCACCGTTATGAAGAATTCAAAAAACGTGGTGTTGAAGTTGTTGGTGCATCTATTGACTCTCAATTTACTCACAACGCATGGCGTAATACCCCAACTGAAAACGGCGGTATCGGTGCAGTTAAATATGCATTAGCAGCTGACGTTAAACATGAGATCGCGAAAGCATACGGTATCGAACATCCAGAAGAAGGTGTTGCATTACGTGCTTCATTCTTAATCGACAAAAACGGTGTTGTTCGTCACCAAATCGTAAACGATTTACCATTAGGTCGTAACATCGATGAAATGTTACGTATGGTTGATGCGTTGCAATTCCACGAAGAACACGGTGAAGTTTGCCCTGCTCAATGGGAAAAAGGTAAAGAAGGCATGAAAGACAACCCTGAAGGTGTTGCTAAATACTTGAAACAAAACGCTGATAAACTTTAACTTTTAAGAAAAAGCCACACTAAGTGGCTTTTTTTATTTTTGTAGATCCTTTAGAATGAGCGTATCTTTAACCAAAGTACGGTTATTTTTTTATGAAATATAATATTCCTATTTTTCTGACGATTCTCCGAGTGATTTTAATTCCATTCTTCGTCGTGGCGTTTTATTTGCCTATCCCTTCTGCACCTTTTATTACAACGCTTATCTTCTTTATCGCCGGGGTCACTGACTGGTTTGATGGCTATCTTGCTCGAAAATTAAAACAAACAACACGTTTCGGTGCTTTCCTTGATCCTGTTGCCGATAAAGTAATGGTGATCACTGCGCTAGTATTAATTGTAGAATATCAACATTCTTTCTGGATTACTATTCCAGCGATTATCATGATTTCACGTGAAATCATTATCTCTGCTTTACGTGAATGGATGGCTGAATTAGGTGAGCGTAATAAAGTGGCTGTTTCATGGCTAGGAAAAGTAAAAACAACCTCTCAAATGCTCGCTTTAGGTGGATTACTCTGGCGATATAATGTGTATATGGAAACGCTAGCAATTGTATTGCTCTATTTAGCTGCGATTTTAACGGTTTGGTCAATGCTTCAATACTTAAAAGCAGCAAAAGGCAGCTTGTTAGATAACATTGAATTATAGAATTGACTAAATTTTAAATAAAAGGTGCGGTTATTTTAATCGAACCTTTTATTTTTGAACTATTTTTAACCAATCAAAAACTTTTTTTACGAATTTTATTTGACACAATGAGATAAATCCGTAAAATACGCCCCGTTGTTTGGCAACAAGCAAACGCGGGAATAGCTCAGTTGGTAGAGCACGACCTTGCCAAGGTCGGGGTCGCGAGTTCGAGCCTCGTTTCCCGCTCCAATTTGCCCGAGTGGTGGAATCGGTAGACACAAGGGATTTAAAATCCCTCGCCTTTCGAGGCGTGCCAGTTCAAGTCTGGCTTCGGGCACCATCTAATTCCAAACCAATAATCAGTACCTAGTCCAATACTTAACTTTAATTTTTAATTATCGTTAGGTGAGGAATTATGGACTTCTCTTCTATTTCTAAAAAACCTTATATTATTACTGTCGCTTGTACTAAAGGCGGTTCTGCAAAAAGTACAAATGCTGCCAATATTGGGGCGTTCTGCGCTGACCACGGTTTAAGAACTCTTCTTATTGATACTGATACTCAACCAACCTTAAGCTCTTATTATGCTTTAACTGAAGAAGCTCCCGGTGGTATTTATGAGTTTTTAACCCGTCGTGATATTGAACCTTCCCATATCATTTCAAAAACATCCATTCCAAATTTGGATTTAATTCAATCAAATGACCCATCAAACAATGTAAGTCAAACTCTACGTAATGCCCCTGATGGTGCAATTCGATTTAGTCACTTAATTAAAAACATTGATAATTATGATGTTATTGTGGTTGATACTCGAGGTACTAGAGACATTACTGTCGATATGTCTGTCTTAGCAGCTGACATCCTATTCTGCCCTATTCTTCCACACATTCTTTCTGCGAAAGAATTTATCCGTGGAACTATCGGAATGTATCAAGATTTAGAAACCTTTGAATCATTTGGTTTCAAATTACCACCTCTCAAAGCTATCGCAAATTGCGTTGATAATACTAATGACGTGAAATTTGTACTCAATCAATTACACGTACTCTTTGAAACCAATTTTGATGAAAGCAAAACCTTCCTTGATTTTTCAATCCCAGCGCATGTGGCATATAGAGAAGCTGCAACTTATTCACTGCCAGTTTATCGCCATAGCCAGGCTGAATATCCCGTTATCAAAGAACTGTGTTGCTTGTTACTCCCTCAATTCAAAACACTTTTTGATAAACCAATGAAAAAGGAAGGCTAATATGACTGATAAACTTATTGCTTCTATTGAAGCAGAAAGTGCGGTCATTGGTGCTCTCATTATTGATAATGATAAATTTGATGAGATCGCAACTTTACTGCGCTCTGATGATTTTTATGTCTCAGCTCATAAAGTATTGTTTGAAGGTGTTAGCCATCTATTAACACAAGGAAAACCCGCTGATATTTTAACTTTGGAGCGGTATTTCAAAGATAAAAAACTGATTGATCAGATAGGGGGATTAGCATATCTAGCAGAAGTTATTCACAATACTCCTTCTGCATCAAATATAACTGCGTATGCTGAGATTATTTCTCGTTATAGCAAACAACGTCGTTTTTTGACCCTGGGCCAGTTTATTGTAACTGAAATGCAATCTTCAAAAGATGAAATTGAATTAACTTCTTTTGAGGAAAGTGTTGATAAGCAATATACCAATATTGTCATCGAACAAGAGACGGATGGTGTTGCTGATCTTAATGCCAGTTTCGAGAGAATCCTTTCTCGCATGGAAACTTCCTCTATTAATGCCGATCCAGTTAGTGGAACACCAACAGGCATTATTGAATTAGATAGAGCAACAACAGGCGGTCAACCAGGAGAACTTATCATTATTGCAGCTCGTCCAGCAATGGGTAAAACAACCTTTGCACAAACGATTGCCGCAAGTACGTTAGATAAATTCCCTGACAGCCCTATCCAATTTTACAGCCAAGAAATGCCAGCTGATCAACTATTAGAGCGTTTTATGGCAATGCGCTCTCGCGTCAGCTTGCAATCTATTCGTCAAGCGACTGAGCTTGAAGAGGAAGAATGGACTCGTCTTGCTAATGCAATGGGGACAATTAAAAAAGACTGGAAAGGTCGTTTGCTAATTGATGATGAACCTTCTTTAACACCTCATCGTTTACGCGCCAAAGTACGTAAAAACACTCGTCTATACGGTAAACCTAAAGCGATTTTCATTGATTATATCCAACTAATGAGAACCGGAAATAAAACTGAAAATCGCAATTTAGAACTTGCCGAAATATCCAATGATTTAAAGAAATTAGCCAAAGAAACTGGATGCCCAATTTATGCATTATCTCAACTAAACCGAGGTTTAGAAAATCGAGCTAATAAGCGTCCAATCAATGCCGACTTACGTGACTCCGGCTCTCTTGAACAAGATGCTGATGTCATCATTCATCTTTATAGAGATGAAATTTATAACCCTGACACAGAAGATAAAGGCATTGCGGAAATCATCATTGGTAAACAGCGTAATGGCCCGTTAGCCACAGTAAAAACACTGTTTCAAGGTCAATACAGCCTTTTTGAGAATTTAACGACACAGGATAGATATTATGAATAATCCATTTATTGCTAAAAATAAAAAACAACAAAGTCAATTAGACGCGATTGCGAAAGGATTAAATGTTCAACCTATTAATAATCAGTCTGCTGCTTATCAAACAACAACAGCAACACATTATCCTGCGCAATCTAAATACATTACCGTTACGTTAGATAAATTACGCCCTTATGAACACAACCCTCGTAAGACACGTAATCCTAACTTTGAAATGATTAAAGAGTCAATTCGTCGTCGTGGTCTTGATCATAAACCAAATATCACTCAACGACCTGGTGAACCTTTTTATATCATCGCTGACGGTGGGAATACTCGTATTCAAGCATTAAAAGAACTGTTTACAGAGACTCAAGATCAACGTTTTTGGTCTATTGAATGCTTATATAAACCCTGGAAAGGTGGAAGTGCTGATAGTGTAGAAGCGGAATTAGATTTGCTTATTGGTCATTTAATTGAAAATGATACACGTGCAGACCTCACGTTTATTGAGAAAGCCTTGGGCATCCAGCAAGCGAAAGAATACTATGAGCAAAAGTTAGGAAAATCCCTTTCTTCTCGCGAGCTTTCAAGTGAGTTAGAACATGATGGATACATTATTGCTAATACAACAGTAGCAAAAATGGAACGCTGTATTAATTTCCTATACCCATACATTCCTGATGTGCTATTTAATGGGCTGGGACATGCGCCAATTGATAAATTGCTTGCGATTCGTAATAACGCCTTAGCCATTTGGCAAAATTATCAATTTGAATTAGATGTTTCTTTCGATGAAATTTGGGGAAATAGCTTATCTCGCTGTAACGACGATCAGCCATTCCATATTAAAACTTTCCAAGATTATCTTATTGATGAAATGTCATCCATGTTAGGTGATCGTGTGAGTTATGAAGTCCTTTATCTTGAAATTGATCTCGATGAGCAAAAATTCAAGAAAATGGCGCAAAAACAACACGAAATACAGCAAAGCGTACAAGAAAGCATCCAAGATGTTCAAGCGTTTAATACACCACAGCCACAAGAAACCACATTAGATACATTATCTCAACCTAGTGTAGTCACTACTCCAAAAATGACTACTACTGAAAAAAAATCAATACCTGCGCCAGTATTAAAGCAAGCAAGTGTTGAAATTTCTCCTTCATTTGAGGATGAAGCAGATAATAAAACAGAGGATGAAGAGTTTGATGAAACTAATGCTAATTCAGAAGGGCTTTCTTTTGATTTTGCTAAAAATTTAACTCAACAATTTGGCATTACTCCAGGTATGAGCATCCAAGAACAACGTCAACAACGTGCGGAAGAAAATGGATTAAGCTTTGCTTGCGTAGGCCGTCAACCAGTTGATGATATTTGGAAAATTTATCCTGGTCGTCAGCATAAAGTAGAAGCTTATTCACTAGCACTCGACATTGCGGAAAGTGTTGGATTAACTGACTACATTGAACATGTAGTAAAAGAGCCTGTTGATTACACTTACCGCGTAAAACCATTAGATAAAGATGTGAGCGGTGTAGCACAGATGTGTTATGACTTCTTAAATTTATTACAAACAGATGTGCACCCACAGACATCTTTCACCTTATTACCGGAATATTTACTCAATACTCAAGAAATTGATGATACCACGCTAGTTAAATTATTCCGTTTAATTCGCCTCGTTCGCTATATTCGTTCAGAAGGAGATGCATAATGAGCATGTTCAGCAATTTAAACCAAGTGGTATTGAATGAGATTTTGGTTAATTTACAAGAAGGCAATATCAATGTTTGCCGGAACTATGGTTTCTCAAAACAAGAATTGCAAGAAATTGAAAAACTCAGCACAGAGGAAGTTTATGAACTGGCTAACACCAAAGCTCCCTTTGCCAAAGTTGAAATTAATCACGATGCATTTTGGCGATTAGTGGCTCGAGTACGCATGTCGTCACAAGAACGTCGCCTTATTGATCGCGCATTAATGTTAGGTGCATCCATCCAAATGCTCAATTCCTACTTCGGCTTAACCACTTCAAAAGTATCTGCTCGTCGTAGCCTACTTGGAAAACAAGAACCAATGGGACGTAAGCCAGCTGCAACCGAAGAGGAAGAAAAATTAATTTGGGACTTATGGCAAGAGCATAAAGGTGATGTTCAAACAATTGAATCAACAGAAGGACTAGAGCTGTTAATTTTAATTGCGGAAGAAACCGGTATTAATTTAACTGAAATTTGGAAACTTGTTAGCCGCTGGAATGCAGCTTAAAAAACATAACGCCCAACCTAGTGCGTTACGTTAAGTTGGGCGTTATTCATATCGTTAGTAAGGAACTTGGGAAAGTTCATTGGCTATTGTAAAGATGTTTAAGCACATTGCAACAATAAAAATGAAATATTCTCAGAGAGAATTAAATTATGGAAACAAAATTACAAGAGCATGGGTTGCTCTTTTTTGGCAACCAGCATGAAACAGTTCCAACCCGTTTGCTATTTGATCCTTATTTAACATCAAGAGCAAAATTGGCATGGCAACTTATAAAATACAAAGCAAGAGAATTTCAATCAGGCATGTTCCCATCATACGAAGTGCTTGCAAAATTACTTTCAGATAAACCTTATGATGAAGCAGAACTCTCGCGTAAGCTAGTTAGCCAAACGTTGTTATTACTTAGATTAACTCGTTGGCTAACACTTTGTGAAACTGTACGTAATGAGCAAGGTCAAGTATTGGGTAATTTTTACATCCTTCATGATGAACCTATGCCAATCATTGATACGATTCAATTAAACCATGATTACATCGCACTCCTTGAAAAATCCATTCAGCATCGAGATAACTTTGTGCGAGGTGTAGCAAACCATATTGTAGAAAACCTGCTCTCGGATAATACTCAGTGGCATTATATTTCTCACATTGACTGGATGCGAGCTCGCCTTCAAGACTATCAAAAACGTCCAAAAATGGATATTTCAGAGCAAGAAGAATCAACATTTATTCAAGAAAACCTACTAAGTTCCAATAAGGAACTCTGTGAAAAAACAGGGGAACTCAGTAAAAATCACCTTAGTTCCAAAATGGAACTCAGCAAAATCAAACAGAGTTCCAAAAGGGAACTCAGTGCCCAAAATAATGATAAGTCATTGATTTCAGGCTTAGTTCCAAAAGGGAACTCAGGTTTTTCACAGTACAGTACAGGTACTAGTATTTATATAAATACGTACTGTACTGGTAATGCGGATGAAATTGACTGGCCGACTAATATTCAGTTTTCATCATTGGAAAAAACAGCAATTATGCAAGCGATGCGTGGACTTGATTTAGGAATCTGTAAAGCGATTTTATTTGAGCTTGAACAGCGTGTGATAAAAGGTGAAGTGAAAAAACCACAAGGCTATGTAGTGACATTAATCCAACGTGCACATCGTGGTGAATTTAAACCGTATTTGTATGAACAATTTTTAGCTACACAAGCGCAATCATTATCATCAAAAAATCGGTTATCACAACATGATGAAACTAGCTTAGTTAATAATGTAAAAGCAGATAACGCAATAAAGCCAATGCGAGTGCAATCTGAAGAAGAGCGAAAAGCGAGAGCTGATCGTATTCGACAATTTAAAGCTTCAATTTGCAATTGAATAAGCTGTATAAAAGCAAACTGTGTCGTGTAGAAGGGTTCTACAAAGTACAAAATTTAATCACTGTCCAGGGGCTGGACAAAGTACAAAAATTAATCACTGTGCTAGGGTTGCACAGTGAACAAAAATTAACCAGTGTGCGGGGACTGCACAGTGAACAAAAATTAACCAGTGTGCGGGGACTGCACAGTGAACAATATTTAACCAATGTAAAGGGACTTTACAAAGTGCAAATTTTAACCAAATGATAAAAGGTGACATAACATGACAACAACATACAACCAACAGCTTGGGCCGTTACGCAGTGAGATTACATTTACGCTTCATACTCAGTATGCAACACGTCTTTGGAATGGTCGTGACTTAGTTAAAAATGAAGCCGGGGAAGTCGTTACATCATCAATTCTCAGTATTCCTAATGCTCTATCTCTATTGAGTCAAATTCAGCAAGCTGCCGAACAAGATGATCCTTATGCTGATGATTATCTTCTTCGTTTTGAACAAAAAGTATTAGGGTTTCGTAAAGAGATGCAAGATATGACCTGGAGAATGGTTAATCTCTACAGTGAGAAAATCCCTGAAAACTTTCAAATTGAGCGTTGCGCCAATATTGCTCCGATTCAATACCCTATTTTTGTGAATACTCAGCTGGGTTATCAATTATTGTATCTTTTGGCTGATTTTGATTCGTTAGCTCGTACAGTGATGACCGCTTCACATATTGCATTACTTACAAAAGATGATGCGTATGATTGGCTAGAATCCGGAGCTAAATTAATTCGTCGTGCATTTGGTGTGCTTGAGAATTACCGAAATTCCGGTATTACACGCCAAGATGCGCTTGAAAATAACGCTCGCTATCAAGCTGCTGTAAAACGTATGAAATATACCTTAACGCCTGACGTGCTTTCCGGTACAACACGTGCAACATTTGCTCCAACAATTAAAAAATCATCACTTGCTGAATCAGATAATAATGGCTCTGTTGAAGTCCAAATTACAGCAAATAAAACTGAATAATGGAGATTGGGATTATGGATAACGTGCTCATTCCTTCTGATATGTATAAACAATTAGGACGCACAACCCCACTTAATGACTCGCTGAAACAGTTATTCAGTGAGTTAGACTCAGTGCAACAGTATGAATTACTAGCTGAATCCCTTGCTACAGTCCGTGAAGCTTTAATGTTGCAGCAGAATGAAATGTTGCAGAATGTCCGTAAAAGTGAACTTAGTGTATTACCTATTCACATGATCCGAGATAAAGCATCATCATCCGGTGGGACGTTTTTACGCTGGCGCAGTTTTCAAGCTTCTAAGACTGGTGATGCTGTGTTAAATCCGGTATTTAATAATCCTCAGTTATCTTCAGACTTACGACAAAAACTTGTCTCAGCTGAGAAAGAACGCATTTTGATTAATCTGCAGGTCTCCGTACTAAATTTTATGATGAGACAGGTATCAAGTGCGGTAGATAAAATTAAAGAGATAGAAGATCATTTATAACATTCACATTTGTGAACGTTGGATCTTCTAGTTTGTAATCGGCTAATTTATATAGTTTGTGATCGGCTCACTAAAAGGCCTTTTAAAGGTAAGGGGACAAGCCCCTTACCTTAACGAAAAAAAGCCTTTGCCTTTCGTGGTTGTGTTAAAAAATCTCTGTGTTTTTTACTGAATTTACCCTTAAGGATTAGATGTAAAAAATGCACAATCTTGACAGTTAATTTTGTGATTTAGGAGAAATCAATATGGCTGGAATTAATAAAGTAATTATCGTGGGACATTTAGGTAATGATCCTGAAATGCGAAGCATGCCGAATGGTGAAGCAGTTGCAAATATCAGTGTAGCAACTAGCGAAGCTTGGACGGATAAAAACACCGGTGAACGTCGTGAAGTGACTGAATGGCATCGAATCGTTTTTTATCGCAAATTAGCTGAAATTTGTGGCCAATATCTCAAGAAAGGAGCGCAAGTTTATATTGAAGGACGCTTGCGTACTCGTAAATGGCAAGATCAAAACGGGCAAGATCGTTATACCACGGAAATCCAAGGTGATGTAATGCAAATGTTAGGTACTCGCCCTCAAAGTGCAGATGGTGCAAATAATTCTCAGCCAATGCCACAACAAGATGCATCGGCAAATGCTTTTGATGATTCAATACCATTCTGAACTCAATATAATTAAGGTTAATCGTGATGAAAAAAATAATTTTTGTTTTATCTGCCGTCGCTGCTTTAAGTGGTTGTGCTGAATTAAACTCATTGAATGATGCGGTTGGTAATGTTGCAGGTCAGCTCAGCAGTGTTCTTGGCGGGGGGAATAGTTCCTCTAGTTCTTCCGGTGTGGCTTACACTCAAAGTTCTCGTTCTCATCGCTATAACGTAGAGGATTCAATTACATCATCTAAAAATATTGACTCTCTTTACGTAAAAATTAAACGTAATTTAAAATTCAAAACACGGGAGGAAGCATTAAGTGGATTATCCGGGTATGAGCGTCAACGTTACGAATCGCTTTTAGATGAAGAAGGACATGCTCATGAAGCGACTCCTGGGGTCTATTATCACATGGCAAATAGCTATGTTGGCGGTCGAAAAATTGACATAACGCTTGCAAAAGAGGATGGCAAGGTTAGAATTTCCTGGATTGCATCCTCAAATGAATCTGATTTTGCTCAATTTGTTAAATCAGAAGTGATAAAAGCAATTAAATAATACGACAACATAAACATAGTGTAGGTAATCAATACCTCATTCTCCTTTGCCCCAACCTTAGTGGGGCTTTTTTTATTTCAGTTATTTTTAAATTTCGATACCGATAATAACGATTATTTTGTATGATAGATAACGAAACAAATTTGTTTTTTGAGATCCATCCAAACTTTTCCTTTTCCTCATATTGTTTAATATCTCAAACGTTTACCCCTTGGCTACAAGGGGTATTTTTCTCCTGTAATTGCAAAAAATAAATTAAGTGGCTCAAAATGAAGTGAAGATAATGGGCTTGCATACTTTGACAGAATTTTAGCTTTCTCTTTATGGTTTCTAACCAAAATAGGAAACTCCTTTACACCATTTGCAAGCAACCAAAGCGTTCTTGTCATACCATCATTAAGACTACAGCTTATTTCTCCATCTTTAATATGAACATTTACATCTGCAAGTGGAACTGGAGAATCCATACTTTTAGCAAATCCGTTTTCAGCATGATGAAACTTATAATCTTTTCTCCATGTTGACTCATCGCCCGCACATGTATTTTTATCTACCTCATACGGTGATCGCTGCCATAAAGAAAGAAACTTTTGAGCATCTACGATGACAATCATGTTCTCTTGATTAGCCATATTTTCAATATGCTGTGGATAACGCATATACACGACTTTCTGCTCTCTCGTTTTCATTCTAAAAATAATATATCTATCTCGACCTGAATATCTAAGCGTATCAACCATCACTCCAATTGATGAAGGGGTCAGTTTTATCATGATTTACTCCTCAGTTTAAAAAGAATTCCTAATTGTGGTTTATCTTATTACATCGAAAATATCTCTCAAATATCAATGAGAGAAAACATCATGAAATTATTTTTATGTGAAAAACCATCACAAGGCAATGATATTGCAAAAGTATTAGGTGCGACAAAGCGTGGTGAGGGTTGTTTATCAACACCTGACGGTCAGCTTACAGTTACCTGGGGAATTGGTCATCTAGTAGAGCAATTTAATCCTGAAGAATATGATCCTGCCTTTAAAAAGTGGGCATTTGAGACCTTGCCAATTATCCCGGGTAAATGGGGGCTTTCACCTAAAAAAGAAACAAAAAAACAGTTCAATGTCGTCATGAAACTTATCAAACAAGCTAAACTTGTTGTCATTGCAACCGATATTGATAGAGAGGGCGAAACTATAGCAAGAGAATTGCTGGATTTGGCAGGATTTCGAGGGCAAATAAAACGCCTTTGGTTGTCCGCACTAGATGATACCAGTATTCGCAAAGCCTTGGGTGCACTTAAAAATAATGAGGAGACACTACCTCTTTACTATGCGGGGCTTGCACGTAGTCGAGCTGATTGGCTTATTGGTATGAATTTCTCTCGTCTCTATACCTTATTAGCTCAACAACAAGGGTATCAAGGGAAACCTTTAAGTGTTGGTCGGGTACAAACTCCAACATTAAGCCTGGTTGTTAATCGTGACCGTGAGATAAAAAACTTCATTCCTAAGCAACATTTTGCTTTGCAAGTAATGCTTTCTGATGGAAATCAGCATTTTGCTACGCAATATGTTATTCCGGAGCAATATTGTGATCCTGATGGACTTTGTTTGTCTGCCCAAGTTATACAAGCAGCAAATCAGCAAATTCGTCAATTGGGCCAAGCGAAAGTGGAATCAGTTGAAACTAAACGTGAAAGACAAAATGCCCCACTTTGCTTTGCATTAAGTGACTTACAATCAGAAGCTAACCGCCTTTATGGACTGGGTGCGCAAAGAGTATTGGATATAGCTCAATCACTTTATGAGACTCACAAAGCGACAACCTATCCTAGAACAGATTGTGGTTATTTACCGGAGTCTCAGTTTGCAGAAGCGCCTCAAATTATCCAATGTTTGTTGCAATCCGATAATCGATTACAACCCCTTGCAGGTATGCTAAACCTTAATCAAAAATCACGAGTTTGGAATGATAAAAAAATTACCGCTCACCATGGCATTATTCCAACTATGATTAAAGCTGATATTAGCAAAATGTCTGATGAAGAATTAAAGCTTTATGATCTCATACGTCGTCGTTATTTAGCTCAATTCTTACCTGTTTCTGAAACAGATAAAACACAAATTATTTTGAAGTGCGGTCAACATATATTAAGTGCACGTGGGAATGTGCTTATTGCTCCAGGTTGGAAAATTCTATTTGGCAAATCACTTGATGAAGATGATGACGCACCTCAAGCCTTGCCGACGTTAAAGCAAGGACAAATCTGTCAGATTTCTGATTCAGAAATAAAAACCTTACAAACATCACCACCTAATCACTTCACGGAAGGTACATTGCTCACCGCAATGAAAAATGCAGCTCGCTTTGTAACTGATGAGCGTTTAAAACAACGCTTACGAGAAACAGAAGGGCTTGGTACAGAAGCTACTCGGGCGGGAACGATTCAAGGTTTGATTGATAAAGGTTTCTTGAAAAAGAAAGGTAAATCACTATTAGCGACAGATGAAGCAATGACGCTAATTGATAATTTACCTCAGATGTTAAAAGATCCTGGTTTAACCGCACTTTGGGAGCAAGCGCTCAATCAAATTGCTGAAAGAACGCTTTCTCTAGACGTGTTTATGCAAAAACAAGAAGTCTTTGTGCGGCATTTGATGGCTGATTGCCTTAAAAAGGGAATGAGTTTGGGGAATATTGAAATTCGTAAATGCCCTAAGTGCGGTGCGCCAATGATTAAAAGAAATGGTAAAAATGGGGCTTTTTTTGGGTGTTCTGCTTATCCAAATTGCCAACATATTGAAAATATTGATAGCAAGAAGAATACGAAAAGTACAAAAAATTTAAAGAAAAAGTCGAGTAAAAGTGTGAGTGAGCAAATTTCATCTTTACGAAGCTTATTGAACTAGGATTTAAGCGCCTGTGAATGGCGAGCCCTCAAAAATAGTGCTATACTAAAGCCTTCGTAAGACCGTTCGTGAATTGTCGGTTATCAATTCACACTAGCCAAAAATGATTCCAGCACGCTGAAAGGAATTTCTCACATTGATTAACGCTCCTTGTGAGGTGTGCCACCTAGTTAATCAGAGTAATGATGGAGTAACGCCCCAATTTACTCTCGACTTTTCAAATCGCTGGCCATTGCGGATTTTTAAAGTGTATTGCAAAGTGCATTTTGAAAATTCGCAATGGCTTGCTACTTTCTCCTTACCGGAGCCCACCGGTGAAACAATGGGTGCCCTTTGTGTCAATTTGATGCCACAGATATAACCGATTGATGGCCACAAAGTAATCGGATAAGGCGAGCCGTAAAAATCCGTATATGGTAACGAACGTATCAGTATTTTTATGAATCAAATTAGTTTGGCCTACTTAATTTTTATTTAATCAATCTATAGTCAAAAACTATAAGGTCATTCAGGAAACTGGGTGACCTTTTCTTTTGACTAAAATATCTCCAAATAGAATTTTTAATTTTTTATACATTTACAGTTTGCTTTAGATTTTAATAACAACAGTTTTTAAGGTGCTGTGAAAACAGCCTTTAAGAAGTTGCATGATTCTTGAGAAGCAACGCCTTGCCTTAGTGCAAGTAGAATCATAGCCAAAATTTTTTCCAGCACACTGAAAGGAGAATCTACGAATAATTCGTAGGTGTGCCACCTTAAACTACCCTTAACCTAAAATAAGATTACTTATTCTAGTTTAATCACAATTTAACCCTTGGCGGGAAACATTTTTCCCGTGTTGGGTAAGGATGTTTCTCCGCTTTTTTACTACTTAGGAGAAACATTATGTCTACTCAAAACGCACAACCAAAATATTTCAATCTTCATACTTCTGGCATTGGTTATTTAAGCGATATTCGCGAAATCAAGCCGAAAAAAGGAGATGCATTTTGGGCTTGTCGAATTGCTGCTCTTACAGGTTCTTCCGATTCTCCGGAATATCGTTTTTTTGATATGAACGTATCCGGTGAAGAAACTGTAAATTTAATCAAACGCTGTCAAGAAGCTGTTGAAGCTAAGAAAAAAGTCTTGGTTTCCTTTGTAATGAGTGATTTGTGGTATGACACATTCACTTATTCAAAAGATAGCGAATATCACAAAAAAGGTGATACTGGCGTGTCGATTAAAGGACGACTCTATCGTATTAACTTTATTAAAGTTGATGGTGAGTTGAAATATCAAGCAAAACGCCAAGATGAGCAAGGGAATGACTAACCTATAAACTGATGAAAGCCAACAACAAGATTTGTTGGCTTTTTCTTTACCCTGAAGGGGAAACTCCCCTTATGGGTGGTTTCTCCTTTTTTATTTCTATTTGAGGAGAAACCTATGAATACTTACGCTAAATTTTGCCCTAATGTTTTTGTTGCTAAATGTCCGGATGCTCACCAAAAAGGTGACGTTATCATCTTAACCAGTAAATACGGTAAAGAGACTGAAGTGGAGATTCATAATCTCGTAAAAACCTCTGAGGATGCGTATTTTTATTCCTTCACCCGTTGTGATGGAGTGAATAGTCAAGTTCGTGCAGAACAAAAAGCTGAGCGTTATCAAAACGCAGCTAATAATGCATTAAAACGCAGTGAACAATATTGTGAAGCTGCTAATGAAGGCCGTGAATTTCTTCGCTTGGGGGAACCGATTAAAATCGGTCATCATAGCGAAAAACGTCATAGAGCCTTGATTGAACGTAATGCAAGACGCATGGATAAGTCTATTGAAGAAATGCGTAAAGCAGAAAGTTATGACGGTAAAATCGCTTATTGGGAACAGATGGCAGGGAAAATTGATTTATCCATGCCGGAAAGTCTTGAGTTCTTTAAGTTTGAATTGGAAAAAGCCAAAGAAAAACACCAAGAGCTTAAAGATAAACCTGAATTGCGAACACATGCTTTTTCTCTCACTTATGCTAAAAAAGCAGTCAATGAGCTTGAGAAAAAAGTAAAATTAGCCGAATTACTTTGGGCGTAAATGCAAGTCAGACTTTTTAAATAAAGTGGACTCTATTAAAACCATGTACCATTAAAGTGTGTGTTAATTTGACCGCACTTTCACCCATAGGGGATATATCCCTTATGGGCGATATTCCCTATTTTAGAAGGAATATCGAATGTTTAAATTAAACGAGCAACAACAAGCTATTTTAGAACAGGCACAGGTTATTTTAACTAAAGTGATGGAAGAAAAGCCCTTTTACCAAGGTGCACAGGAATTTACTGAGCCATCAATAGCTAAACTCTATTTTCAAACCATTATAGGTAATGAAGAAAGAGAAAATTTCGTGGTACTTTTCTTGGATAGAATGCACAGATTGATTAAATCTGAGGTGATGTTTCAAGGATCTGTTTCAGAAATTTCTGTGTCGATTCGGGAGATTATTCGACAGGCATTAAAGCTAAATGCATCAGCAATTATCATTGGGCACAATCATCCAACTGGAAATGTTGAGCCTAGTGATGCTGATAAATATATAACCAAGAGATTAAAGGAAGCTTGTGAATTAATGGATATTAAATTACTTGATCACTTTATCGTTTCTGGTTCTGCGTCTTTTTGCTTTACTGATAATCATCTTATGTAGCTAACAACCTTTCACCCATTGGGGGATAACACCCTCAATGGCAGTGTTATCCCCTTTACTTTTTACATTTTAAAAATTTAGGAGAAACACTTATGTGTAAGGAAAATCGTATTTTAGAACTTGGAAAAATCTTCGTCTCTCGTCGTATCTTAGCGGAATTAACTACCGAAAAGATCAATGAGGTCATCTCGTGGCATCAAAATGGCTGCATTATCATGCTGGGGAATAAAGATTGGATTGAAAAACCGCCACATCCGCTTTCAGAAATTGTCATGAATTTCTATCAAGCAGATAATGGTAAAGACACTATTCAACTCTCTACTTCAGTAGATGATGACGGGAATCGAACAACTAAGATTTCTTTTTCTGATGAAAGTGAAGATGAGCAAAGAGGACACTTTGATTGGGATATATGTCAATCAAAAAGAACACCACTTAAGTTAGGGGATGTTTCGTGTACTATCTGCGCTAAACAGTTATTGGGAATGCCAACCATTCATCGCTTAATTGAAAAACAATTAAGTTATGATTGGGGTGCTACCAGCGTTGAAGATTGGATTGAAAACGATCATGCCGTAGAGAAGGATAAACGCATTGTGAGCCAGCATTTTATTGATGGGGAAAGTGTTTTTATCATCACTGAAGCAGATCGTAGCTCTACAACGATTATGCTCGGATATGAATATTAATCTATTTACCTTGAAAGCCTATCTACATAAAGTAGATAGGCTTTTCCTTTTTAGGGTATGATAAATAAAACTCTTTTTAATAGTATAACGATGCCTTATTTAACCTCTTCTCAAACTGAATGCTTAAAATGGTTAGCTCTTATCACGATGATTATCGATCACATTGGTGTGGCTTTTTCAAATGCTTACCCTGCTCTATCCTGGTGTCGGGTGATAGGGCGATTTTCCTACGTGGCGTTTGGATTTATCATCGCACTTAATTTATCTCGAGATAAAGTGAACTTTAAAAGTTATTTCACTTGGATGATAGCAACCGCATTTTTATCTGAAATCAGTTTTACGCTTTTCGAGCCTAATTATGACCGTTTAAATGTCCTATTTCAGTTTTTATCTGTAATCGGGGTAATATGGGTATATAAAAACCGTCAAGACTTAAATAGCTGGGTCATGTTTTTTGGATTGGGCTTTTTTATTATTCTTTCCGCACTCTCTGATTATGGTTTACCTGGGCTTTTATATTGCATTGGTTGTTATCTCTTTTTGCAAACAAAAGATACTCAATATCGTCTTATTACGATGCCAACCTGTGTATTGCTCGCACTTTTCGTCAATCATAGTTTTATTGATAATTTCGGGGAAACTATTGTTGAAACAATCAGTGTTGTAACTGTTGTGGTCGGTACAATGATATTTATTCTTCACCCTAAAGGCCTTCGCCAATGTAATCTCTCAATCTCTCGAATGCCTAAGCTTTTCTTTTATCTTTTTTACCCGGTGCACTTAACAATTATTGTTGGCGTTAAATATATTTTTCTCAGCTAATTTTTCTATCTTTACTTCAAGAAGAATAAATTATTCAAATTCAGGTGAGAGTTATCCATATTAAGGCATTATTTAAATACCTTAATTGGAGCCTCATCATGAAAAAAATTCTATTAACCACTTTTGCATTGGTTGTGCTTTCAGGTTGTGCACATAAACAACAAACAGCCGATGAGCAACAAGCACTAGAAAATCCAAATATTCAACAAGGTCAGCATCAAGTTTTACAACCGGAAGATAGAATTGTTCGTCCGGATATTTACACAGACTATCAGCCTGAACGTACAGAAGTGTTACGTGAAGGTCGATACACTTTAATTAATTTCTCTCCGGAAGAAGGTCAAAAATACCTTCTAGACCAAAGTGTCACTGTCAACATGTTAGGTAAAAAGAAACGAGCCTTAACGGCAACCGTTGAGCAGGGATTACGCACGACGTTAAAAGATACAGGCCTTTCACTTTGCCATGGCTTTGGTCAGAATGAACCAACACTTTCTACGCTTTATTCCCGTCCATTACCAAAAGTACATTATCAATTTGGCCCGATGGCTTTACGTGATGCCCTTCAAATGTTAGCAGGGCCGGCTTATGAAATTACTATCAATGACGTTTCTCGTACCGTTTGTTTTAAATTACGCCCAGCTGTACCGGAACGTGCTACAGGGGAAAAGCCGAAAGTAGAAACCACAACAACGACAACAACCACAACAGAAATCATCGAGGAATAAGCAATGAATCATGTTAAAAAAATATCCTATGTGGCGATGATATTAGGGATGTTTTCTACTGCTGTATTTGCTGATGTCACAGCAGCGAATACGCTGGCTACTCAATCCTTAAACCAGCAAAACTTGGTGACAAATAAATTAAATCAACAAGAGTTATTAGCTAAGTCTCAGGAGTGGGGTTTAACTGAGCAAGAATGGCAACGCTACCAAGAGCTTAATCAAGGTGCTCGTGGTATATGGTCGCCAGGTCTTGACCCTTTAACCTCGCTTGGTGTGGAGTCTCGAAATGAGCAGGAAAGAGAGCGTTATGCTCGACTACTGGCAAAAAAAATGCACGACCGCATGGAGCGAGAGCTGCAGTTCCAACGCACTTATGATCGCGTATTTGCTGAAATGTATCCAAATGAGCAACCATTTAAGGTTGAACCTCATATTTCAGAGCGGTTTGGACGGGTGATTTATTTTACTCGCCTAGAAAATTGTGACAAATGTGAAGCGAATGCTGATCGTGTACTGCAATATGTGAATGATAAAACGCCTATAGATATTTATTTTGTTGGCGTGAAGAATAATGAGCAAATCTATAATTGGGCGAAAAAACATAATATCGACCCAAATAAAGTGAATAGAAAATTAATTACCCTTAATCATGATAATGGAGCCTGGTTACAGTATGCAGATGGCAAAATGCCTGCTGCATTCCAAATTCAACAGGATGGGCAATGGCAACAAATCGTCTATTAAAAATCGTATTTAGCTTAATCGGTCTTGGAGTTGCGACTCACTCCGTTGCATTTAATGGCTTTGGAACTGATATTGATGGCTATATTAAAGATGCATCTAATCGCTACCAGGTCGATGAAGCGATGCTACGTGGGTTAGTAAAAATTGAAGATGGGTGGTATGGAAATGTTTCCCCAACCGGGGCAACCGGTGTGGGGCAATTTACCCGGGGTACCTGGAATTGGCTTGCCACAACAGATGAGGGGCGAGCCTTAGGTATGACTCAAATCACTCGTTACAATCGTGATACACCTTTCGACCCTAGAAAAAACAATCAACTTAACACTCTAGCAACCGCACTTTTAGCTAGATGGCATATTAATCAGTTTTTTGAGCGAGGCATAAAACCATCCCATGAAAATTTATATCTTGCTCATAATATCGGTATAGATGGGTTACATCGAGCGCTACAAGGTAGAGCAACACGTGAAGATATTCTAAATATGAAACGTAACGGGATGAAAAAAGGAATGTCGGTACAAGGCTTTCTTGTTTATCAAAGTGAGCGTTTTAATGTCAGTAAACAAATAGCTAACTTCCAGCGCCCTTCAGTATCACCACGTTATCAAATTGAGAACAAACCATTACCAGCCAATTTACATTGGGTTTCTCCAACAGAAACCGCTATGCGTTGGGTTGAGCCAGCGTCAAATCAAACAAATCAACAAGCTATTCGTTGGCAAAATCCAACCAATTAATACGAGAACAGAATTATGCAGTATAAATCCTTTTTCCTCTCTTTGGTCTGCTTAGGAGCAGTAGTTCAGGCGCAAGCTGAATTAAAAGTTATTGGTGATTTTGGCGGAGAAAGTGCAGTCCGTTTTTATGAAGCATTACAACCGGATGAATCAATGGTTCAAGCCTACCCTAATAGCGTTCCTTCAACATTGACCGAAGCGGATATTTTACCTGTTATCTCACATAGAATGACACCGGGCCAAATACAACCAGTCAGAATGAATCTTCCTGGAATGTTGCCTATTTTTCTTATTGGAACAGATAACTTATCTAAAAATTGGCTACACGCTAATTATAATTACCTTAAAAAAATTGGTGCAATGGGACTTGTAGTAAGCGTTAAAACAACAAACGAATTAAGCGAGTTACGCCAATTAGCACCTGATTTAACCTTAATGCCAACGCCAGGGGATGACTTAGCTTCAAGATTGAATCTTGCTCACTACCCTGCTTTATTGACTTCAGAAGGATTGTCGCAATGAGTCAAAAACATGTATTAGAAGGTTTACTTAGACCGCCTGTTGAATTTTTTCCAGCTGCCGTCCATGGTACTTGTGCTTTTGTTTGTTGCGGTGCGCCTTGGTCGCTCGCATTAAATCCTCTTATTGGATATGGATTAGGGGCTGCTTTCGCAGGTATGGGGGTTATGCGTTTTCGTCAAGGCATGGAAATTGTACGCTATCACCGAAATTTACGCAGACTCCCTCACTATGCTTTGACCAGTCGTCAAATTCCAGTAAGTAAAAAAGCCTTGTTCTTAGGACGAGGCTTTGAATGGGAGCCAAAGCATACGCAACGTCTTTATGACTGTTTCTCTGCAAATGGGCAAATTTATTGGAAAAATGGGAAGTGGTTTAAAGCCGCTCGTGATTATGAAAAAGTGCATGATAATTGGTTATCTAGACTCACTTCAATGGACTCTCCATTAAATCCAGTCAGACCGCTACCGCCAGTTGGCGGCATTCCGGTGATGCATGGTGTGGAGCCGAATGAACGCGATATTATGCTTCCGTTAGGCGACCGTGGCGGTCATACCTTAGTATTTGGTACAACTGGCGTAGGGAAAACTCGTTTTGCTGAAGTGCTTGTTACACAAGATATACATCGAGGTAAAACACCTGAAGAGCGTGAAGTGGTTGTCTTTTTTGATCCGAAAGGCGACCCGGATATGTTAAAACGAATGTATGCAGAAGCAAAACGTGCTGGGCGTGAAAATGAATTTTATGTATTCCATTTAGGGCATCCGGAAATTTCTGCTCGATATAACCCAGTTGGTCGCTTCGGTCGAATTTCTGAAGTGGCAGGACGTATTTCTGGGCAATTAAGTGGAGCTGGAAATAGTGCAGCATTTAAAGAGTTTGCGTGGCGTTTTGTGAATATTGTCTCCCGTGCATTGGTTGAAATGGGAAAACGCCCGGACTATGTGCAAATCTCGCGTTTTGTACAAAATATTGATGCACTTTTCTTAGACTACGCAAAACTTCATTTCGATGCCGTCGATAAGAAAATATGGCCAACGTTGGCTTCAGTTGCGGCTAACTTAGATGTAAAAAATTTACCGTTCTCGATGAAAGATAGACCGCTTATTGCTGTTATTAACCAATATATTTTAGAGAATAAAATTTTTGACCCAGTACTTGAAGGATTATCAAGTGCGGTACGTTACGACAAAACCTATTTTGATAAAATTGTGGCATCGCTTTTACCGTTACTTGAAAAACTCACTACAGGTAAAACTGCAGAGCTTCTCTCGCCTGATTACACTGATATTCATGATGAGCGCCCTATCTTTGATTGGGAATCTATTATTCGTAAAAGAGGGATTGTTTACGTTGGTTTAGACGCGCTATCTGATGCGACTGTCGCTGCAGCTGTGGGTAATAGTATGTTTGCTGATTTGGTATCAATGGCTGGTCATATTTATAAATTTGGCGTAGATGAGGGGTTGCCAGATGCATTTAAAACTAAAAGCAAACCGCCTAAAATCAACCTTCATTGCGATGAGTTTAATGAATTAATGGGGGATGAATTCATTCCACTGATCAATAAAGGTCGTGGTGCGGGAATGCAGGTAACAGCCTATACTCAAACACTTTCAGATATTGAAGCTCGTATTGGAAGTAAAGCGAAAACGGGACAAACAACAGGTAACTTCAATACACTTTTAATGTTCCGGGTAAAAGAGCCGGCCACTGCAGAGTTTTTAACGCGTCAGCTCAACGATGTCACAATTTATCAAAGCATGGTGACATCAAGTACGACAGATAACAGCAATCCGGATGATGGCAAGGCGTTTACGTCTAATACTGGTGAACGTATTTCTGAAAAAATGGTGCCAATGCTATCGCCAGCACATATTACAAATTTACCAAAAGGACAGGCATTTGCTCTTCTTGAAGGGAGTACGCTTTATAAATTAAGAATGCCTTTACCTGCGGTTGATAAAGATGATGTGATGCCGGAATCACTTCAAGAATTGACGGCTTATATGCGCAAAAACTACCATATTTCTCCAAATTGGTGGCAATCTGCATTTTCTGATTATGCGCCAAGTCAAGATATAGCAACCGCTTTTCAGTCAATGTCATTAAATCGTGCACCTTCACACGCAGGAGAAGAAATGCTTTTCGGGGATGTTGAAGCTCCAGTTGCTGAAGATATGGAAGATGAAGATATTGATCAGAATGATGATACAGATGAGGATGATTTTGATGACACAGATAATTAATCAGCCGGATATGAACTTGCTTGATATTCCGGATATGAGCGTAGATTTCAATTCAGTCACTAGCTGTTCTTGTGGGTTGGAAAACGCTGATGAATTACTTAATTACTTTTTACCTTATTTGGAAGATTGGAATAATCAGCGTTATACCACACATGAATTTGCGAAAAAGTATGCAAATAAAGGCATCTCACTTTGGACGGCTAATGATGTAAAAAAATCTGAAAATGGCATCCAGGCAATTCAAATTTTTTTAGACGGTGAAGTAAAAGGGTATCTTTTCTTTCACTGTAAATTATCTCCAGCGGGAACATTACAGTAATGGCAGAACAACAAGTCAAAAAAAAGAAAAAGGGTCTTTTTTACTACATTAATGCGGTATTAGCCGCCTTATTGGGTTCCCTGATTTTGAGCATTATTCTTGAATGGTTAGGTATTGCATTTTTATGGCCTGAAGAAGGTCATTTACACAGTCAAAAAATGATGCTAACTGAGCTTGGATGGCTTTCTGATAGTCTAACGAGAGGTCTTTTCTATCATTCTCCAAAAGAGCTGGCTGAAGGTCTTATTTTGTCATTACATGAATGGCTTTTTGTGAAAATAGGTGTAAAAGATTGGTTAGCCAACCCTCGTGAGCATAGTGGCGTAGGTTTGTGGGTGTATCATTATGGGCGAGCTTATATTGAGTCAGTGATTTATGTTTTTATCACCTTTGTTATTCGACTTGTAGTGATTGTTTTTACGTCCCCACTCTTTTTGTTAGCCGCATTTGCGGGCTTTACTGAAGGATTAATGATGCGTGACCGTCGTAAATTTGGTGCGGGCAGAGAGTCTAGTTTTCTTTATCATCATGCACGTCGATTAATTGGCCCGATTATGTTGTCGGCATGGGTATTGTATCTTTCTATCCCAATTTCTATTTACCCGAATATAATTTTGGTGCCAGCTGCATTTCTATTTGGACTATCCATCTGTGTAACGGCAGCGAGCTTTAAAAAATACCTTTAATATTCCTCTATGTTGTCATTATGGGTGCTTATTTTTCCAAGAATAAGCGCCCTTTTTTATCACTAAAAACTGTTTTGAATTTAAAAAGAGTTTCTCATTAAATTTCCCTCTCTTCTTTGGCACTCTTTGCTTGGAATCTGTTTCAAGTAAGGAGTTCTCCGTGACTAAAAATATTTTCAGTTTATCTCTAGCAATAGGGTTATTGTTTGGCGCTATAAGTGCTCAAGCAACAGAGCAAGAGCATTTAGCGCAAGCAATTAAACAGTTGGATGCAGCAAAACTCTCATTACAGCGAGCAGCTGCAAGTGCAAAGGTTTCTGCGAAAAGTCGAGAATATTTTGATTACGCTTCAGCGCATCAAGATATTACTACTGTGCAGGCAGGGATTAAACAATATATTAACCCTTCCCGGGCTATTCCTAGAAATCCTAAAGCTATTCGTAACTTAAAAGAAGATTATCTTAATCTTCGGAGTCAATAGGACATGAGTAACGCTAATTTCCCTTCTGTTTCACCGTTAGACAGCTTTTATGCTGTAAGTGGTTTAGATCCGCTAAAACTGAAAATCATGTTGGCCATTATTTTGATTGCCGTATTACTACTTGCGTATATGTGGTCAACTAATCATGGCTACAAAGGCATGGTGAATGATGGTGACATTTGGTCATTCTTTAAACTGATTCTATGGGGCGCAGCATTAATTATATGTGTTGTCAGCTTTTTTATTTAATAAACCATAAGGACATCTCATGAAGTTGATTAAATCCTTCTTTCAGAATGTTTCAAGTCGTTTTCTTGCGGTAGTAACTTTACTTTGGTTATCCGTTGAAAATGCATTTGCTACAGGCGGTGGTAATGGTATCAATGCCTCTAAAATCCCTGATTTTAAAATCCCAGGCGTAGATAGCAATACCAAAGACCCGATGGAAATTATCTATCTTGTTGCTAAATCATTGGCAACCCTGTTTGCAATTTTATTTGCAGCATGGTCAATCATGACAGTGGTTAAAGCATTAATTAAAACCTATAACGCAGCGACTGACGAAAATGACAAAAAAGGATGGGGCCCATTTATTATCGCTCTTATTCTTGGTTTCATTTTAATTTTCTTCAGCCTCTGGTTGGTGAAATTGGCTATCGGTCTGTTTTAATTATCTCTGTGAGGTCAAGATGTCAAGTGATAAAGAGCAAACGATCCCCTTTCTTCCTACTCGATTAAATCGTGAATCGAGTGTGTATGGCGGGTTATCTGTAAGTGAATTTATGTTGGCTGCAGCAATGGGATTTATCTTAGGTGCAGTGCTTGGCCTCCTTTGTTGTTTTGCCTTAGGCTTTGATTTTTGGTTGTTAATTCCGTCTCTCGCCATGTTGTTTTGCATTCTTTCTGTGGTGATTGGCAAAGTGATTATTGCGCGCCTTAAACGAGGTAAGCCGGAAGCCTACTTGAATCGAATGATTGAGGTTAAATTAGATGGAATATTAGGGGGGAATCGCTTTATCTCCCGTCAAGGCACTTGGTCTATTCGCCGAGTTAAAAAATAAGAGAGTTTATTATGAAAGACTTAAAAGGGATTGTTCATCAAAAAAATCGCGAAATCATGACCGGGCGAATTGCTATCGGTGCATTGCTTGTGATTTGTTTGGTGCTATGTGCCATTATTTTTACCGCGCCAAGTCGGTTAATGATTTATAACCCACCGGATTTACGTGCGGGAAGTCAACGCCCTTGGTGGGAAGTGCCAAAATCAACCGTTTATGCCTTTGCTTATCAAACCTTCCAGCAGTTAAACCGCTGGATGGAGAATGGCGAGGAAGAATACAAATTAAATATTGAAAGAAATAAAGCCTTTATTACGCCAAGTTGCCAAGAATTTTTGAAGAAAGACTACTATGACCGTTTATCTAACGGTGAATTACGGGAACGTGCACGTGGTGTTTATGAAATTGTGGGACGTGGATTTAAAGATAATAGTGTGATTGTTCATAGCCCCGATAGCTGGACGGTTAATCTTGATTTAAGTGTAGATGAGTATTTCAAAGATGAACCAGTAAAACGTGTTTTAACCCGCTTCCCGGTCAATATCGTGCGCATGGAAACAGATTTACAGAACAATCCTTGGGGATTGGGATTTAACTGCTACAGCTCAATTCCATTACGTTTAGAAGCAAAAGAATTTAGAGAAGGGGATAACCAATAATGAAAAAACTCACTTTGTTACTGAGCGCGGCTTTTATCTTTTCACCAATGACGGCATCTGCCGATGTGTTAATGAAATGGGCGCGCAAACCGTTACCTATTGACTTACAAATCGAAAAAGAACGTATTCTATTCGTAGATAAAAATGTAAAAGTAGGTTATCCACCTGAATTAGATAGCAAGCTTCGCATTCAATCAACTGGCGGTGCGGTTTATTTAAAAGCAACTGCAGATTTCCCAAAAACACGCTTGCAGCTTATGGATGTTGCAACTGGAGAAATAATCTTACTTGATGTGCAAGCGAAGCATTCTGTTGCCAATGCAAGTGAGCCAATTCGCTTTGTTTATGAAAATAAAGTTGAAAAACAAACAACTGCTTATGGCCAAGATGCAAATGCATATAACGAACCAATGCCAAATGCGCGTCCGGCACTCCCCGCTCCAGCTGCATTAACACGTTATGCCGCACAAATGTTTTATGCGCCTTTACGTTCAGTTGAGCCTTTGGAAGGTGTGCGCCAAGTTTCACATCGCCTTCCTACACCGCTTAAAACGCTCTTACCTGCATTGCCTGTGCGAGCTACTCCATTACTCAGCTGGCAACTTGATGAGTATGTTGTCACTGCGGTTCGCTTGCAAAACCAGGGGCAATCTCGCATTGATTTAGATCCTCGAGAGCTTCAAGGTCGATTCTATGCAGCAACATTTCAGCATAATTGGCTTGGGGGGCATGATACACCTGAAGATACCACAACGTTATATCTTGTGACAGAAGGTTCACCTAATCATTCTGTTATCCCTCAGTCAAATTCATATAAACCGAAAAAATTGAAAAAAGTCACCACAACAGTGACAACTCAAACAAAATAAGGAGCGAACAATGCAAATGAAAGCAAATAAAGCGTTCTATGTTATTGGTGGGATTACCGCTCTTGTCGTGACGCTGATGGCTGGATTTCTTTTCTCCGGTAGTAGTTCAACAAATACAGCAGAAACCAAGAAAGAAGATACTTTAGATATCTCTTTTAAAGATTTATCACCGGAAGAATTACGAGCAATGGGGATTGAGGGTGACACATCTAAAGATACGGTAAGAACACTTATAGGTAAAGTGAAAGAGCATAATAAGCGATTTGATGAAGTGATTTTACAAAATGAACGCTTGGTAAAAGAGAATGAGCAGTTAAAAAATCAAGCAAACAATACGGATTATCAAATTCAACAGGCGGTACAAGCAGAAACAGGGGCGTTAATTAATGAGATTAATGCGTTAAAAGATCAGGTTGTACAAGCTGGTAATCAAGTTGTAGGGAATGGAAATGCCCAGGCAAATCCCAATGCTCCTCTACCAATAAACGGAGCAACAACTGGCCCTCAGGTTGAAACTCGAGGGGGAATTAATTGGGTGAACCCTAGTGATATGCCAACTACAGACAGACAAGGGAATGCTCTACAAGGTATTGGTGTAAATGGTGCAGGAATCGGTTTTCCCAAAACCTTCGATAACAATGTGAATGACATCCGAAAATCTAATGATGGGTTGCAATCTAGTACAGGTAATAATGCAATATTTAATACCGCTACACCATTTTTCACAATTGCAGCTAACTCTACTTTAACTAATTCTGTTGCTATGACTGCGCTTGTTGGGCGTGTGCCGATTGACAATAAGGTAACCGAGCCTTATCCGTTTAAATTGCTTATTGGTCGAGATAACTTAATTGCAAATGGCATTGAACTGCCGGATATTGAAGGCGCAATTGTCTCTGGAACAGCAAGCGGTGACTGGACGCTATCTTGTGTTCGTGGTGATGTGAAAAGCTTAACTTTTGTGTTTAGCGATGGCCGCATTGTTTCAACAGACAATTCTGACGATAAAATTGGCTGGTTATCTGATCCACATGGTGTGCCTTGCATTCCTGGAGAACGCAGAACAAATGCTCCGGAATATCTAACGACCAACTTCTTCTTAACGGGGGCTTCAGCAGCTGCACAAGGCTTATCATCTTCTCAATCAACAACAGTGGTTGATGGCGGTGCAGTAATTGGTGCGGTAACGGGTAATAACGGTAAGTATATTCTTGGTCAAGCGTTAGGTGGCGGTTTGAGAGAAACAGCAGACTGGTTCCGTCAGCGTTATGGCCAAATGTTTGATGCGGTATATGTTCCACCGGGTAAAGAAGTGGCTGTACACATCGAAAAACAAATTGATATTGATTATGACCGCATGTCTCGAAAAGTGAAATACGGACAAGCCTCAAGACAATCTAACTTGGATTAAGGAGCAATAATGAAAGTTTTAATGATGATGGGCGTGATTTTAGCCGCAAGCAGTGTTTTGACTGGCTGCTCAACTTCTCAAGGTGATTTATTGCCAACTGGTGATGCAACAATGAAAGATATTTGGAATAAAGGTGGTAATGATAGCAATATTACATCTTATCGGACACCGAATGGCCGTCTTATTGATGCACCAAATTACGTTTCATCTCGTGAACAACAAACTTATACCCGTACAGCAGAAAACGAGGTGAAAAACCTTTTCCCTCGTTTACCAAACCCTGATTTAGTGATGTATGTTTATCCGCACTTAACTGATTCCTCAGAGCAAATGCCTGTACCAGGTTATTCTTCAGTAATTCCATTTTATGGACGTGTGCAATATGCCCAACCGGGTGAGCGTACAAGAATGTACTAGATGAGGTAAGAAACGATGGCATTATTCCAAGACGTGTTAGAGGCTTTCTTCCCTGCTAAAAAGGGTGATAAGCCTCAACCTAAAAAGGAACCTATCCTAACATCCATTGCACCGGAAGAAGCACAGCAGGATGATACCAATAACGTAGAAGAGACGATTGAAATCACTCCTGTTATGCGTAATAGAAAAATGACCAGAGAGCAACATGTTAAAATGCTTTATGGGCGAGATCCCTCTTTTATCTCCAATCTTCCTTATGCGGAATATTTGGAAGAAGAAGGCGTAATGCTTTTTGATGATGCTAAAAGTGCAGGTGCGGTATTTGATATTAAGCCTATAGGAACTGAGGGAAGAAGCAGCGACTATCTTAATCGCGTTCGCACATTGGTTAAAGATGCCTTACAGGATAGTTTCGATGAACTTGATACCAACCCTTACGTTGTACAATTCTATTGCCAGGATGACAAGGATTTAAGCGGTTATGTTGAGAATCTGAGACAGTACATTAAAACCACTTCACCTGAAGCGAGCGGTAGTGAGTTTACAGAACAGTGGCTTGGTGAAATGGAGCGTCACTTAAAAGCAGTAGGTAAACCAGGTGGGCTTTTTGTTGATGACCGGGTAACAAATACGGCATGGGCTGGAAAAGTGCGTAAAACACGCATGGTTATTTATCGTTATGCTGGAAATAATGAGACAGATACAATCGAGAAATTAAATACAGCTTGTGATCGTGTTCAAAGTGCTTTTATCACAGCTGGATTAACCATGGAACGCCAAAATGAAACACAAATTCATCGTTGGTTATTAGAATGGTTTAATCCAAATCCATCACGCTATTTTAACGGACTCGATGATAAAGCTTGCTATGATCTTTTATCACTCTCTAAGGATGAATCTGCTCTACCATTACAAGACCAAGATTTTAGTGAAAATCTCTTTTTTACGCCACCGGAAAGTAAAAATGGCTATTGGTATTTTAATGAGCAACCTCACGAAGTCATTGTAGTTGATAATATTCGTAAGCAGCCGGATGTTGGCCACATGACAGGCGAAGTCACTCGAGGTCGTAATATTAATGCACTATTTGATTTATTGCCGGAATCAACCATTATGGCTATCACTGTAGTCATTCATCCTCAAGATAAATTACAGGCGCATTTAGACAAATTAAGTAGTCGAGCTGTCGGTAATAACTATGAGTCTATCTATTTAAAACAAGATGCCCTCACAGTAACGGAATATTTAAAAGACGGACACAAGCTTTATCAAGCTGGCATGGTTTTCTATGTAAGAGGGAAAGACGATCAAGAGCTACGCATTCGCTCAAGAGAATTAAGAACGGTTTTACTCAGTAATAATTTAGTGCCGGTAAAAGAAGGCAACGAAGTTGCGCCTCTTAATAGCTATTTACGCTGGCTACCGATGAATTTTAATCCTCAATTAGATGCAAAATCTCGTTTTTATACCAAATATTATTGGGTGCAACACATTGCGAATATGTTACCTGTATTTGGCCGTGAGACCGGAACGGGACACCCAGGAATCACCTATTTTAACCGCGGTGGAAGCCCATTAGATTTTGACCCACTAAACCCTAAAGACCGGACTAAAAATGCGCATAAGCTCATTTTAGGCCCTACAGGTTCAGGTAAATCGGCAACATTAACCGCACAAATGGCACAACTGATGGCGGTGCACCGTCCTCGCTTGTTTATTGTAGAAGCAGGTAACTCTTTTGGATTGTTTTCAGATTATGCGGAGCGTTACGGTTTAACGGTTAACCGGGTATCTCTTGAGCCAAGTAGTAACATCGCTTTACCGCTCTTCTCTGAAGCGCATCGTTTATTGGAAATGGATATCGATCTTGAAGTTCAAGATGATGACGATAATGAAGATGAAGGCGAGGAACAACGAGACTTACTTGCGGAAATGGAATTAACCGCTCGCTTAATGATCACCGGGGGAGAAGCGAAGGAAGATGAGAAAATGAGCCGTGCTGACCGCTCGGCTATTCGCCAGGCTATTTTATTAGCTGCAGAGAAAACTTCACAAGAGACCCCACCTCGTCAAGTTTTAACCGGGGATGTAAAAGCCGCACTTGAGGAGTTAAGTCGTCGCCAAGATATTCGCCCGGAACGTGCATCTCGTCTTGCAGATATGGCCGAAGCAATGGATATTTTCTGCACTGGGGTAAATGGTCGATTCTTTAACCGTGAAGGGGAAATTTGGCCTGAAGCTGATATTACACTTGTCGATTTGGCGATGTTTGCACGTGATGGCTATGAAGCTGAATTAGCGATTTCGTATATTTCCCTAATTAACCATATCAACTCATTAGGTGAAAAATATCAACACAGTTTCCGCCCTATCGTGAACATTACGGATGAGTCGCATATCATTACCGTAAATCCACTTCTAGCTAAGTTCCTGGTTAAAGGTTCTAAAATGTGGCGTAAATTGGGTATTTGGTTATGGTTAGCTACACAGAATATGGCTGACTTCCCTGATGAATCTGATAAATTACTCAGCATGGTTGAATGGTGGGAATTACTTAACCTTTCTAATGATGAAGTCGAACAGGTAAACCGTTTCCGTCGTTTATCCGAAGCTCAGAAAATGATGTTGTTATCTGCGAAAAAAGCAGATAAGAAATATACTGAAGGTGTGGTGCTCGCAACCAATATGGAAGCCTTATTCCGTGTTGTTCCACCTAGTCTTTACTTAGCACTAGGGATGACTGAAAAACACGAGAAAGCACAACGTAAACAATTAATGATGGAACATAACTGTACTGAGTTAGATGCGGCATTGATGGTTGCTAAAGACTTAGACAAAAAACGGGGGATTGCAGTCAATGACGAACTTAACTCAATCGCAGCCTAATCCTAATATGACTTTTCATCGTATTTTTGACATTGGGCCTCGCATCCAATCACTTGCTTTTACCTCTGATGAGGTGAAAGCCTACGTGCTGCATTTCATTGCAAAAATTAAGACAAAAATTGGTTCAAACTGCCAATTAAGCGCATTTCCTCAGCGTGTATTTACTCAATCAAGTTGGAAAGTACACGCTAAAGGAGATAAAGGTGAAGTGCATTTATTATTTAATATCTCCGGGCGTTTCCAATTACCTGTGTTTTCTTCCGAAAACTGGCCAGCTAGACTTAATGTGGAATTAACCGATCACGTTGATGCATATTGGTTAATTCAATATTTGCTTTGGAAATTAGCTGCAATTTGGGAATCCCCTGCTGACTTATCCCCAGTTTTTGGGGATAAGACTGTGGGTAATGAATAAGGAGTCCTGATGTCTCAAGGTAAAAAGCCACAATCAAGAGGATGGCTTAAAAATGTACTCCGTTTTATTGCTATCCTTTTATTTTTATTTTTAGCCCTTACTGCAATTGGCATCTTTGCAACTCAATATCTTCAGAATGTTGATATTCGTGCTTGGTTTATTAAAACGCAGTGGATATGGTTTGCAGTACGATTATTACTATATGGTGCGATTATGTTGATGGTCTATTCCATTTCTCGTCGCCAACCATCTTCTATGCCGGCAAAAGCAAAATGGTTAATTGCGATGATTTTAATTTTTGCTGAAGCGATTACACAGATTACTTTAGCTTAGGGGGAAATATGACATTCTCAGTTGACAGTTATCTTGAATATTTCCTGACTCTACTTGGTTGGTTGCTTAATAACGGAGTTTTTGCGTTATTTGTTGGAACAGGGTTATGGCTTCTTCCGCTTATCGGAATGATCTTTAAAATTTGGCGTGACGTAGCTAAACAAGGGGATGATGAAGGTGAGAAAGGGGATTTATTAATCCGCTGGCTCACAATCGAACTCCTTCCAGCAATGCTTATCGTTGTTTTGACATTAGCCCCTCTTATCCCGGTATCATTGAATAACCTTGAATACAATGAACGTTCATCTATTCAATGTGGCTATAAAGTTCCTGCTTCCCCGGATAAATCAGGCTATGCGCCATTTACGACAACATTTGGAGACAGACAAGCCCGAATTCCTATTTGGTGGATGTTGATGCACAAAGTGGATAAAGGTCTAACTTATGGTATGACTGCAGTATTGCCTTGCCAGCGTGATTTACGTCAGGTTAGATTTGAAGTGCAACATCAAAAAATCACTAACCCAGCATTATTAACTGAAGTGCAGCAATTTGTGCAACAATGCTATATCCCGGCTCGTCAAAAATTACAAACAAGCCAACTTGCCTTGAGTCCGGCACAAATCCGCGAAACATCCTGGTTAGGTGGTAAATTGCTTATTAATAACAGCGAGCTCTACCCTCGTTTTAGGGCTCAGCAACCTATTAGCACGTTCCCTTATGATGCAAATCGAGATGCGGCATTACCTAATTCGGGAAAAGGTGGTTTCCCAAGTTGTGATCAATGGTGGGATGAAAGTGGAGCTGGATTAAAATCTCGCTTACTTACAGATATGCGTCAAAACTTATCTGCCCAGGTGAGTGATTTCTTTAACTCTATCGACAACCAAGATGAAGCTTTATTGAGAACACTTTTACGCTCTGAAAACATAGATGTTTCAAAAGGGAAAATGTATCAAGGTTACGGTGGTAGCGTGGATGCTGGATTTTGGAATGCGGTTACTCGACTCACCTCAACTGTAGGAACGGCTGTTGGAAGTTTGGCTATATTCCCAGGCCTAGATGCAATGCGACAAGCCCTACCAATGGTTCAAGCCTTTATGATTATGGCTGTAATTATTTTAATTCCAATTATTACGATTTTAAGTGGCTTTGCTATTAAAACTGTAATGACATTAAGCTTCGTATATTTTGCACTCATTACAACCACATTTTGGTGGGAGTTAGCAAGATGGCTTGATTCATACCTAATAGAAATTATGTATAGTTCTCCATCTCATAATATGCTAAACATCCACTTTTTAGAAAATGCAGAAGATGACATTATTTCTAACTTTGTGATGGGGAGTTTATTTATAATTTTACCTGGTTTATGGTTTGGAGCAATGACCTGGGCTGGAATTCGAGTGGGTGGCGAGCTTAGCGCTGCCATTGCGAAAGGAACTGAATCATCCCAAAAATCAGGGGGGCAATTTGGAGATAAAATTAGTAAAAAAATATAACGTATAAAAAAAGTCCATCTGTTAGACAGATGGACTTTTTTATTTACGAAAATAATTAATCGTCATCATCTCCGTAAACTTTTACTCCGTTAATATAATAGCCAAACCCCTGAAAACCATAATCCCACTTTCCTTCTTCTGATGAATCATCATTTGCAAGTAATTCTGACAACAAAGATGTATCACTTACTGGCTCTTCATCTAAATATTCAATGTTTTTAGAAGGCTTGGTTTTGGAAATTATAACTCCGGCCAAAATTGGACTCGCAGCAAGAGCAGCAGCTGTCACAACAGCTTTACGAGGCTTTCCTGGGAGAAATGACAAAGTGCGGTCAATTTTCTTAAAAAATTGTCCGACAGTATGGCCAAACTTTTGAGCGTCCATATTCTCTCTCCTATTAAAATACTCTGACTTACTCTCATTGTACTCTTATTATTCTTTTATTAAAACCTCGTTTTAAGCAGGAAAAATGTGATTTTTGCGATCCACGTCGCAAATTTTACTAATTGGGGTCTGACGCTCAGTGGAACGAAAACTCACGTTAAGCAACGTTTTCTGCCTCTGACGCCTCTTTTAATGGTCTCAGATGTCCTTTGGTCACCAGTTCTGCCAGCGTGAAGGAATAATGGCCGAGCATATTGATATGTCCGTGGCAAAGCGGGGAGAGGCGTGCGATATCTTCATCATTCAGTGTTTCACCCTGCGCCCGGAGATGATCCAGGGCTGCCTGCATATAAATAGTGTTCCATAACACGACGGCGTTAGTGACCAGCCCCAGTGTGCCCAGTTGATCTTCCTGACCGTCGGTATATCGTTTTCTTATCTCACCTTTTTGACCGTGACAGATGGCTCTGGCAACGGCATGGCGACTTTCTCCCCGATTAAGCTGGGTCAGAATGCGCCGGCGGTAATCTTCATCATCAATATAATTAAGCAGATACAGCGTTTTGTTGATGCGCCCCACTTCAATGATTGCCTGAGTCAGTCCGGAAGGACGTTCACTTTTCAGCAATGAACGGACCAGCACTGAAACCTGTACTTTGCCCAGCTTCAGGGAGCCAGCGGTCCGGATCATTTCGTCCCACTGAAGGACTATTTTTCGGGGATCTGATTGCCCTCTGGCAATATCATTCAGCACGCCATAGTCGGCATCATGGTCCATTCGCCAGAAAACCGAAGCACCGGCATCAGCCAGGCGTGGAGAAAACTGGTATCCCAGCAGCCAGAAAAGGCCAAAGACAAGTTCGCTGGCACCTGCTGTATCGGTCATAATTTCGGTTGGATTCAGCCCGGTCTCCTGTTCCAGAAGACCTTCCAGCACAAAGATAGAGTCCCTCAGCGTCCCCGGTATAACGATGCCATGAAAGCCGGAATACTGATCGGACACAAAGTTGTACCAGGTGATCCCTCTGTTATTACCAAAGTATTTGCGGTTCGGTCCGGCATTGATTGTTCTGACTGGCGTAACAAAGCGCATTCCATCTGCAGATGCCACTTCTCCTCCACCCCATATCTGTGCCAGTGGCAGCGTTGCCTGAAAATCAACCAGTCTGGCATTAGCGCTGGTGATAGTTTCAGCCCGCAGATAGTTCGCTTTTGTCCAGTTCAGCCGGTGTCGGGTCAGTGCAGGAACATTTGATCTGATCAGTGGTTCCAGACCGATATTGCAGGCTTCAGCCATCAGCACGGCGCTGATGCTGACGGGCAGATCATCAACTCTGGCACTGGCTTCACTAGCATGGAAAAACTCATCAGCAAATCCGGTATGGGCGTTAATTTCGAGCAGCAACTCCGTTAAATCCACCGGAGGGAGTAGATCACTGATCATTTTGCTCAGTCGTTTCAGACTGTCCGGCTCATCAAGACTGGCGAGGGGAGAAATTGTCAACCGGGGCTTCGGGCCAGAAACATCGAGTTCGACAGCCTCATTTTCGCAAAGACGTGCAGCAACCTGTCTGTAACGACTATCAAGCTGATGACCCAGAGATTTTATTGCTTCCTGCGGGTCTGTCGGGTGCCCCAAAGAACGATAAACCTTAATCCGGTTTGCCTGCCAGTCAGCACCCTGTAGTAATCTTGCACGAGGATCTCCCCACCGGTTACTGCCGGTAACGTAGACATCCCTCCGCCTCAGACTATCCTGCAGTTTACTGAGAAAGCAGAGCGTGTATCCCCTGCGGGTGATATGTTTTTCCTTGTTAATCACCAGCCGTTTCCATGACCGACTGATAATTTCCGTTGGTGCGTCGTCAAAAAACTGCCGCCGTGAGCTGAACTCCCGGCTGAGGTAGTCACAGGCATTCAGAGTGGTAACCCCGGCAGGTGCGGATGAAAATTTAACGGTATTCAGCAGATGGGGCAGGAAACGACGAACGCGCCCGTACTGCTCCACCATTTCTTCATGAAAATTATCGTCTGAGGGCCGGGCAATTTCACGGACAAGCGTGATGATTTCAGCCAGCTTTTGCCTTGGGATGTAGCTGAACACCTCAGCACGAATCGATTCGTCCGGTGTTTCTTCTTTCAGCAGGTACGAACATGCGCTGGCGAGCGCCAATGCAGATTTATCCAGATCCTTCAGCGAGCGGAGCCGTTTTTTCTGCCCAATCTTTCTGGCGTCACGGATGATAACGGCCAGCATGGCGTCCAGAACGTCCAATGCATCATCCAGCGCCAGCGTTTCCCATGCAAGGACAAAGGCAACCAGAACCGCCATCCTTTTCTGCGGTGACATCCTGGCAATATTGAACACCGAAGTCATACCAGCATAACGTGCGAGATTTTTCAGGCGCACAGCCGGGAGTGTACTCAGGTTTTCAGCATGCAGGCCAAAATCGTTCAGAGTTTTCCAGCGTTCAATTGCTTCATTAAACGCCGGACCACTGATGGTCACAGGGCCCTTTTTCAGTGATTCCAGTAAAGACAGGCGGCTGCAATCAGTTGGCCCCAGCAGCATCTCCAGCTGTGAACGCTGTTCGGCTGACGGTATCAGTGCCAGTTTGTTCCACAGGCGCAACGTCGCCTTTTCCCTTACCTCTGAAATCAACCGGGTCAGCGTAGTGGCTCCGGGGAGAATAATACGATGTTGCATAAGCCACCCTGTCGCCAGATCGAAAAGCAGGCCAGGACGTTCGTTGCTTATCCAGCTCCGGGTATATAAAAGACGGGTAAGGCGAAATGTCCAGGGCCAGGCAAATTCACGATACTGATAGTGCTGACGTATCAGCGCTGCATGCTCACGGCGGGTATTTTCCCTCTGACCGTATTCTGCAAGAACGGTGATATCACGAATCCCGAGCTGTCTGGCGGTAAAATGCCGGACGCCGGAAGGAATATGACCTGGGACCTACGTGCGCCCGCACCGACACCCTCACACCTTCGAGCTACTGTTGCCATTAAGGGGTCGTTTCGTGGTGCTGAATTTTGACGATCGGGGTACCGTCACCCATCGGGCGATATTGGGGGAAACCTGTACGGTGCTGGAGATGGCCGCAGGAACCTGGCATGCCGTGCTGTCGCTGGATACCGGTGGCATAATTTTTGAAGTAAAACACGGTGGCTATCAACCCGTGGCTGCCGATGACTATGCGCACTGGGCTCCAGCGGAAGGAGAACCAGGAACCACGGAGCTTATGGCCTGGTATGCGCAAGCGCAGGTGGGCGACAGCACTTTTGCCGTCTAAGGCGATAAACAAAAACGGAATGAGTTTCCCCATTCCGTTTCCGCTATTACAAACCGTCGGTGACGATTTTAGCCGCCGACGCTAATACATCGCGACGGCTTTCTGCCTTAGGTTGAGGCTGGGTGAAGTAAGTGACCAGAATCAGCGGCGCACGATCTTTTGGCCAGATCACCGCGATATCGTTGGTGGTGCCATAGCCACCGCTGCCGGTTTTATCCCCCACAACCCAGGAAGCAGGCAGTCCAGCCTGAATGCTCGCTGCACCGGTGGTATTGCCTTTCATCCATGTCACCAGCTGCGCCCGTTGGCTGTCGCCCAATGCTTTACCCAGCGTCAGATTCCGCAGAGTTTGCGCCATTGCCCGAGGTGAAGTGGTATCACGCGGATCGCCCGGAATGGCGGTGTTTAACGTCGGCTCGGTACGGTCGAGACGGAACGTTTCGTCTCCCAGCTGTCGGGCGAACGCGGTGACGCTAGCCGGGCCGCCAACGTGAGCAATCAGCTTATTCATCGCCACGTTATCGCTGTACTGTAGCGCGGCCGCGCTAAGCTCAGCCAGTGACATCGTCCCATTGACGTGCTTTTCCGCAATCGGATTATAGTTAACAAGGTCAGATTTTTTGATCTCAACTCGCTGATTTAACAGATTCGGTTCGCTTTCACTTTTCTTCAGCACCGCGGCCGCGGCCATCACTTTACTGGTGCTGCACATCGCAAAGCGCTCATCAGCACGATAAAGTATTTGCGAATTATCTGCTGTGTTAATCAATGCCACACCCAGTCTGCCTCCCGACTGCCGCTCTAATTCGGCAAGTTTTTGCTGTACGTCCGCCGTTTGCGCATACAGCGGCACACTTCCTAACAACAGCGTGACGGTTGCCGTCGCCATCAGCGTGAACTGGCGCAGTGATTTTTTAACCATGGGATTCCTTATTCTGGAAGATACGAAATAACAACAACATGAATAGTCCCTAAATTCCACGTGTGTTTTTTATTAGCTTCAAAAATCACTATTTCACGAAGAATTTAGACTGCTTCTCACACATTGTAACATTATTTACAACCACCTTTCAATCATTTTTGATAAATCATTGATTTCATCTTTGCTGCAATGATACTTAATAAACTCTGCAAGTTATCCACAGAGCAACACTCAATTTTATTGATGATATTCTTATTATACCAGACATTTTTCATACACTCCCTTGTACGGATAGTTTTCCGACAACTTCATGATTACATATCTTGCGGTTTTGATTATTTTTGCTGCAAGAAATACATACTTCAAACGAAAGGTCTTTATTTGCTGTCTGTATTCTGAAGAGTCCAAGGAATCAAACTTGAACAACAAAAATAGGTTATATGAAAGCATCATCATTTGAAACACGGCTTCATTCGCCCAAAATGACTTTAGCAAGAGATGACCCACCGCCATGTCGTATTTGGCTTCTTTGATATAGTTTTCAGCATTACCACGCTTTTCATAGTATATAACTACTTTTTCAGAAAGCAAGGTAGTATTTGTTACAAAGAAAAAGTAGTCGTATTCGGAACCTTCTAAAAGTGATAATTGTGCTCTTTCTTTTTCTGGTTTCAGTACGCGAGATACGACAAATCTTCTGTCTTTTTCCCATTTAACTAATTTTGTATACAGTTCTGTAGTTTCTCTACCTTCTTCTCCTTTAACGAATACAATTGATGAATTCGTTGCTTGTGAGGTGAGTGTAGAATAACTTTTGGCTTTAATTAAATATTTGCATCCAAGAGATTCTATCGTTTCGATAATTTTTTCATCAAAGTAGCCACTATCCATTCGAAATAAAATTTCTAAATCGTCTGATTTGATGTTAGCAACAATTTCTTTGATCATTTCCGCAGCACCGTTTGCAGTGTAAGTATTGCCACTTCTTACAAATCCGGTAACATATGCTTTTAATTCGTCGCAAAATGCAAATTGGATATTGTAGCATCGGTTTCCCAGTTTCTTAGGATTATATCCTTTTGACGCACCTTCTTGATGACCTTCTACGTTAATTACACTACTATCAATATCAATCGTAATGGATGTCAATTTACTTTTAGTGAGCAGTTTTTTAAAGACTTTAAAATTAATGTCTCTAAACATTTGGGTTGTCTTGAAGTTGAAGTTTCCTAGAAACCGTGACACTGTTTCAGGTTCTTTTACGGAAATATCAAACTCGTTGACGAGGGGATCATTTTGAAGTAGCTTTAGACGTTCTAACTTATCAATGCCAATGAAGTGACCGCAGAGCATGGTCTTTATATGATTCATCTTGATTTTATTTGTTGAGTCATTATCAAATACGAGGTCATTTTCAATAAAATCAAAAATCCCATTGCTTTTTGCATTCTCAAGGAGCAGAAAAAGACCTGCATTTGATGTTAGATTCTTAGCTTTGAAATCAATTTTATTAATCATAATTAGAACCCCTTTTTACTACTTTTCTTACTATTATTTTACCATATATCGAGTCATAAAAGCTGATAATTTAACATATTTTTGAGCACTTTTCTTTCACCCAATGGGTGAAAGCTGAATTTCGAAGGAATGCATATTTATCAAGGCTTTGATTATGCTTTTTGAAGTACTGACGTAGAATCTAGGTATGATTCATATCGGTGAGGAAGGTGCCCAGAAAACGGACACATCCAATTTGCAGGGCAATGCCCAGACGGTTGTGATCACCTCTGCTTTTTCCGATAAATTCCTTGTCTGCTTCATCAAGGTGAAAATATCGTGCCAGCTGAAGCTCATCCGGTTCACCGGTGAATCTGCCATAGCTTTCAGTCTGCTCAGTGGTCAGAAAGTCAACGGGCATATCGGCCTCCCTGCCTGACGGGCATTTAGTAACATTTTTCCAACCGTACGAAATGTTATAAATTATCGGACATCGTAAAACTGTTACATTAATATGTCTATTAAATCGTAAATTTGTAATAATAGACATGAGTTGTCCGATATTCGATTTAAGGTACATTTTTATGCGACTTTTTGGTTACGCTCGGGTCTCAACCAGTCAGCAGTCTCTTGATCTTCAGGTCAGAGCACTCAAAGACGCAGGTGTGAAAGCAAACCGTATATTTACCGATAAGGCATCCGGCAGTTCAACAGACCGGGAAGGGCTGGATTTGCTGAGGATGAAGGTGGAGGAAGGTGATGTCATTCTGGTTAAGAAGCTCGACCGTCTTGGCCGCGACACTGCCGATATGATCCAACTGATAAAGGAATTTGACGCTCAGGGCGTGGCAGTCCGGTTCATTGATGACGGGATCAGTACCGACGGTGATATGGGGCAAATGGTGGTCACCATCCTGTCGGCTGTGGCACAGGCTGAACGCCGGAGGATCCTAGAACGCACGAATGAGGGCCGACAGGAAGCAAAGCTGAAAGGAATCAAATTTGGCCGCAGGCGTACCGTGGACAGGAACGTCGTGCTGACGCTTCATCAGAAGGGCACTGGTGCAACGGAAATTGCTCATCAGCTCAGTATTGCCCGCTCCACGGTTTATAAAATTCTTGAAGACGAAAGGGCCTCATGATACAATAACCCTGGTAAATGTTTCAATAATATTGAAAAAGGAAGAGTATGAGTATTCAACATTTTCGTGTCGCCCTTATTCCCTTTTTTGCGGCATTTTGCCTTCCTGTTTTTGCTCACCCAGAAACGCTGGTGAAAGTAAAAGATGCTGAAGATCAGTTGGGTGCACGAGTGGGTTACATCGAACTGGATCTCAACAGCGGTAAGATCCTTGAGAGTTTTCGCCCCGAAGAACGTTTTCCAATGATGAGCACTTTTAAAGTTCTGCTATGTGGTGCGGTATTATCCCGTGTTGACGCCGGGCAAGAGCAACTCGGTCGCCGCATACACTATTCTCAGAATGACTTGGTTGAGTACTCACCAGTCACAGAAAAGCATCTTACGGATGGCATGACAGTAAGAGAATTATGCAGTGCTGCCATAACCATGAGTGATAACACTGCTGCCAACTTACTTCTGACAACGATCGGAGGACCGAAGGAGCTAACCGCTTTTTTGCACAACATGGGGGATCATGTAACTCGCCTTGATCGTTGGGAACCGGAGCTGAATGAAGCCATACCAAACGACGAGCGTGACACCACGATGCCTGCAGCAATGGCAACAACGTTGCGCAAACTATTAACTGGCGAACTACTTACTCTAGCTTCCCGGCAACAATTAATAGACTGGATGGAGGCGGATAAAGTTGCAGGACCACTTCTGCGCTCGGCCCTTCCGGCTGGCTGGTTTATTGCTGATAAATCTGGAGCCGGTGAGCGTGGGTCTCGCGGTATCATTGCAGCACTGGGGCCAGATGGTAAGCCCTCCCGTATCGTAGTTATCTACACGACGGGGAGTCAGGCAACTATGGATGAACGAAATAGACAGATCGCTGAGATAGGTGCCTCACTGATTAAGCATTGGTAACTGTCAGACCAAGTTTACTCATATATACTTTAGATTGATTTAAAACTTCATTTTTAATTTAAAAGGATCTAGGTGAAGATCCTTTTTGATAATCTCATGACCAAAATCCCTTAACGTGAGTTTTCGTTCCACTGAGCGTCAGACCCCTAATTTTACTGATTTATCTATCCCCTCAATGTACCTTAACACTGCAATATAAAAATAAACCGTACCAGGAGGAGATATGAAAGCTCGTTTTAAAGAATGGCTTATTAGTTTAAATGAAATAGCAATGAATGAATTAGGAATTGATGAAATGCTTACTCATCTTGATGATGAACTGAACATCATTAACGGAAATGAATGTGAACAGGAGATTTTAAATAATTTAATACAAATCTTTAAAAATAGTGAATACCACTAAAAAAATAAGCGGGAAAATCCCGCTTATTTTATCTCTATTTACGCTTATGAAGCTTTCATACTGCGACGTTCAAAGTTTTGAGTTGCACTACCCGCTTTACAGCTCACCGTATCCATTTTACTGCCATTGGTGATATAAAGCATTGGCTCTTCAATACTGTTACTATTGTGTGGTTGCACAAATTGAATCGTGTAACTTGTGCCATTATTTCTCATTTCTAATGAGCTAGTAATAAATCCTGAACCAGTAGCTACATAAGAATCCTGATTAGCAAAAACTTGTTTTACCGGATTTTTAAAAGAAACCTGGCCATAAGTGAATTCATAATCTGAACCATTTTTTGTTACAGACACCGGGCTTCCGTTCTCTGCTGTACAAGAAAAAATATTATTAGCTGCAAAAGCTGGCGTTGCAAACATAGCTACCGCTCCAATAGTGAGTAATTTTTTCATAAAAATATCCTTTATTTATTTTCCTAAAATGTAATCTGCTTCTTGGTTACGACGTTTAGCATTTACACCATTATTATTGTTTTGACGATTTCTTACTGCATTTGCTAGTGCGTTCATATCGCCTGATTGCGCAGATGCCTGGGCTGCAGCAATCACATCTTTTGTTAATGAGCCATAGTTATAGGCATAAGATGTTAATGCGGCTTGGGCATTTGGCGGTAACTTATCCCATGTTGAAGATGATACGTTATTTCTCGCTCTATTTGCAAATTCTTGTGTTCGACGTGCTAAATCACGCTCTGCGTCAGCGCGACTAACTACAGTATCTTTCGTTACTTTGACAATTGTACCATCCGCTTTTGTGATAGTATCTGAACCATATCCAGTGCGATAAGCATTGACATCCCAATATGCTTTATCACTAAACCCTTCAAATTTTTTCAACAACCCTGTAGCTTGATCAAGTGCAGTCCCTTTAATTGCTGGAACTGATGAATAAGAAGTGTTACCTCTACTATTTCCGGATGTACCGCCAGTCCCGGTGTAAGACAGGGAGTTTGACATCTGAGGCACTTCTAAAGTGACATTGTTACGAGGAATATTGATATTGTCAGCATCTGCCAATTCAGCAGCATTGCTATTCGTACCATTAGCTAAATCACTAATCCGTTTATCTACACTGTCACGTGTAACATTTCCGGTTCCAGTGTTATATTCACGTAGCTCTTTATTTTGTAGGATTGCAACTGCGGAATTCCCGGTAAGTGATTTTTGTAGATCAATCTCCATTCTAATTTGACCTATTTCTCGGTCAATTAAAGTGAGGATCTTTTCTAACTCTTCTTGAGCATCTTTATTGTTGGCCACATTTGGCTCACGCATACCCGTTAAAACAGCTCGACGTGCAAGAAGCATTTTCTCCATTGTTTTAGCTACAGCAATTTCACTGGCTAAACGCTGCCCTAATACTTGAGCATCGGGATCTTCTCGTAAAGACTCAATTAAGCCACGAGTTACAGGAACTGTTGTAGAACTTAATTCTGCAAGTACTTCAACGGAAGGAGTGCTCATGTTAAGCGCTTTTTGTAATTGAGTTACCGTCTTAATATTTTCTTTTTCAATTTCAGGTGTTAAACCAACACCAGCTCGAGAGCTACTAGCAGTACCACAATCTGTTTTACAAGTAGTTAATTGCTTCTCACCGATCACATTCGTTAACCAATCTGTCATATCTTTAGGATTATCCCAAGTTTGACAAAGTAATCCGCTACAACTACTACCGGAGATTCGACCTGATTCTAATACATTACGCTTGTTTTGCATGTTGTAGCCAGCTTTTGCAACATCCTCAACAATTTTGATTGGTTCTTGTCCTTGGCCACCGCGTTTTTTACCCCCGACCCACTCTTTACCTTCCTTACCTTGAGATTCCTCAAGTCTCTTTTTAGCTCGAGTAGCATCTGGTTCAGTTGAAGTAATGTCTTTAAAGGATTCCATATCCGAACTTTGAGACCAACGACCATTTAAAGTTGCGTCTGCAAGCTTCTTAGACATTTCTTCACAGCTGGTTTTTAAGCTATTAAAATCAATTTTACCTTGATATAAACCATTCGTAAGAATATCGTATAACTGAGGATTTGCTCGTTGAATAACCATTGCAGGTAAACTCGCCACAGCTCCTGTGGCTGATTCGATAACGTTACTATAAAGATCTTTAAATCCTTCAGTTAAACCATTTAACTGATTTTTAATACTCGTCTTAATGTCAAAATTACCGCACATCAAGTTAGCTTTCCAACCAATCCCAAATTCAGCTGCAGGAATCGTACCTCGACTCGGGGGAGCCATATAACCTACACCGCCCCCAATTTGATAAAACACCATATCAGACAAAATAGAATCGGCTTTATTAAATCCAAACGGATTACTATTAGAAGCTGATACTGGCATGGTTGAGGATAAGATTGCGCACGATATAGCAATATAAGATGCTTTCAGTGCATGATTTAATTTCATACTCAATTCCTTTATTAATTAGACCAATCAATACTATACAAAAATGTTTGTCCGCGTTTTTTACAGCACTTGTAAGGGCGCCATAATGCCCAGGCATAACTACCATTTTCAGATAGCATACTTGGCGGGTTATCAGGGAAAATAGCACAAGACTGTGAAGTAACCGGGTGAAGCTGTTGCCATTTATGTGTCTTTTCATCCCCTTCTTTCACTGGAGGGGGAAACCACTCACCATTCGATTGATTATCTTTTTTCGCAATCGGTATATATACATGTGGTTGGAAAGTATTTGTCACAACATCCGCTACTCGATGCGCTGTTACAGCTGAAGCTTTATAGTCATGAACTTGTGTTACTGTACCCGCTCGTGGATAAATATTTCCCCAAGTGTCTCCATTTGCTCTAATTTCTCTCATACCTGGAATAAGCGCTTCAGGATAAACCATTTCCGGAACACCAAATCGCCACGCTAAAAAGTCCAAACCACTCAAGTAATAAGGCACAAAAGGCGTTGTCTGACTTTTGCAGTAATACCCTGTACTATTAAGCATTTGACTAATCGCTCCCTGCGGATGACCGATTACATCAACATTTTTAAATGTTGCTTGCGTATAGTCTTTGTGTGGTGATTGATAATCTCCACCTTTTACCCCATTGCTAAGGAAATTCATTTCCACCCAAGGATTTTGAGCCTGATGGTTATAACTTGAAACCACTACCTCGGGAATATAGTGTTTTATTTTCGTAGATGTCCGGATTTTACAGCCGAATTTTGTACAAAATAGCCAAAAACAAGTACCAACGACCTTATAATCTAAACAACTTGTCGAAGCGCTTGATGCCATAATCGATGCAGTGTTTAAAGAAGATTGACCGGACTCCGAAGCTTGTCCTGAAATACTGGTCAACGCAATTGCAATACAAAGCCCGGATAATGTCATTTTTTTCAATTTCATCTTGTCCCCTCTTTTGTAATCTCTCGTTGCCATAAACTTAATGCCTGAGCAATATTGGTTTCACCATATATGACACTATCCTCTTTTCCCGGATATTGAAATAAAACTGCAGGCACCTTCTTGATTCCATTTTGCCAACCACTTATAAGGCCCTGATAAGAACGCTTTAATTGCTCTTCAGACTGTTTCCATTCAGCAGACTGAAAAATCTGAGATGCTTGCTGAGCTGCTACACTAGGATTCGCACTCAATCGCTGACTAATCAAATTTTCCCATTGCTCAACTTGATCAAGTAAATACACCTGGCTTGCAAGCTCTGCGTGAAGAATTGGATAATCTTGTGTTGAATAAACAGTAATTATGGGATTAGGCCCCTGGGCGAACACTGATAGTGGTAACAAACCGAAAAGAAACAGTGATTTTTTTATAGACATAACCATCCTTTACGATGAAATTGGATAGTTGAAACATTAACGAAATGACAGGGGGGAATATATAAAAAATTCTTTTTGATTTTGAGATAAATTCTCCATTTCCAAAAAACAATTTTTGATAGAGATTCGACAGCCTTATTAAGTATGATTGGACTTGATAAGTCGCTGTGCAAACAGCTCTTATAAGTTGCACGATTCTTGAGAAGCAACGCCTTGCCTTAGTGCAAGTAGAATCATAGCCAAAATGTTATCCAGCATTCTGAAAGGATACTCTACGCAATCGTAGGAATGCCACCTTAAAGACCTTCCGAGGGAAAATGATTTCCTTCGGGCATGTCATTTTTCCAAGGAATTTTTTATTTCACATTAGGAGAATGACTATGTCCTCATCCACTCAATTGGAACACTATGATGTTCCATCAAGTAACCCTCTTGAAACTCCAACATTATCATTCCGTGTGGGAAAACACTTGGGCCGTTTTTTCGTTGCAGCTAAAAACAAAGCAACCGACAAATACAAACAAGTAACATCTGGTATCAATCAAAGCATTGAAGACGAAGAAGCTCGTCGGCTTTGCGAATTACAAATGATGCTAGATAGCCAAGCGGAAGAATATGAGGCAATTATTGATGATGTGCAAAGAACGTGGTTAAAACGAACAACGTTATTTAGCATTTTATTTTTGATTGTCGGTATTGTTGGTACAGTGGGTACTCTTTACTACCTTATGCATTAACATTGCATAAGCTATTCATTTTCAACCCTAAGGGGAATTTTTACCCTTAGAGGTAAAGGTTTCCCTTGCTGTAGGAGAAAACTTATGAAAGTGACATTACATAACAGTTGTTTAGCTTATTTAGCCAAACATAATGACTCAGAATCTCTAATAGAGGAAGTTCGCACTCAAGCATTAAATGCCTGGGAAAATCGAGGAAAAGATGTATCTTCTACTCGTATTATGGTGAATATCCCTAGTCAATACGGACAGAAATATCACTTCTTTACAGTTTCGCCATACGCAAACCGTAAAGATTTGTTAAGTGTAAGGGGGTAAACATGATTAAGCGTTTACTCAAGCTTGTTAGTTCCAATTGGGACAAAAAAACAATGCTGCTGGTTTCTGAAGATTTTCGTAAAATCGGCACTTACATCTTAGGTATTGCGTTTGTCGCAATGTTTGTTCAGAATGACAATATTCCGCTACTTCTTGCCATTATCATTATGATATTTGGCGGAATAGCTTGGTTCTGTGGTGTGTTGTTAGCTAAATATTGCAACAACTTAATGGAGACAGACGGAGCGTAACGTATGAATATTACGTTAAACTGGAATGGGTTCCTCTTTGCAATTGTCTTTGTACTGTTTTTTATGGGAACAGTTGCTTTTATTGGCGTGCGATCATTAAAACGCCAACAAGAGCAAAAAGCACAAAGCAAGAAAACACATTCCCTTGGTGTTAATTCATAACTGAATTAATACCTGCAACCTTTACAACAAACCTTGATCATGCCATTGGCGTGTTCAAGGTTTTCTTTTACCCGACTGGGAGCAATTTCCCATTCGGGGGGTTGTTCCCTTTTTTTGTTGGAGAACAACCATGAAAAAAAGAACTCAACCTGCCAAAGATTTATACCAACAAATTACAGACCAAATTCTCGAAGCATTAGAACAAGGTGTGATGCCATGGCAAAAACCTTGGGATAGTAGATGGCCACAAATGGCTATTCCATGCAACGGTGAAAGTGGTCGTCAATACTCTGGGATCAATGTACTTCTGCTTTGGATGAGCGCCATTAGAAAAAACTTTACTCAACGCAAGTGGGTAACTTTTCAAGGGGCAAATCATCTAGGTGGTCAAGTTCGCACAGGTGAAAAAAGTACGGTTATTATTTTCTATAAACAAAATATGTTTGAAGAAAAAGACGATAGCGGAAATGTTGTACTTGATGAAAACGGTGATCCGAAAATGAAGTCATCTGTATTTATTCGTGGCCATCACGTGTTTAATATTGAACAGTGTGAAGGTTTAGAAAAATACTATGAGGAATTTCCTGAACCGGAAAAATCTTCTGAAATGCAAGCTCGTCCGGATTTAGATGTATTACCCAATAAAATGGGTATGCAGCTGTATAACAAAGCACAAGATCGTGCTTGTTATATGCCGAGAAAAGATTGCATTGTGATGCCGGATTTCAAAAAATTCAATACAGCTGACGACTACTATGCAACTCTACTGCATGAATGCGGTCATGCCACCGGGCATAAAGACCGATTAAATCGTGACGGTGTAGCTAAATTTGATAAATTTGGTTCTGAACAATATGCATTTGAAGAATTAATAGCTGAACTCACAAGCGCCTTTACCTGTGCGCACGTGAATGTTTGCAATAATATTTCACAAAATGCAGCGTATATTGAACATTGGATTAACGCATTAAAAGCCGATAAAAAAGCTATTTTCCGAGCATCTTCTCAAGCACGTGAAGCAACACAATTCTTGTTAAATGCTCTCGAATTAACATCGAATGAAGAAGCAAAATTAGCGGCTTAGCCTCAATTAAACCATTCTAACGTTTTTTGTTAGAGCTCTCATAAACCACCCTTTGGGGAGTAATCCTCAAAGGGGATTACTCCCGTTATTTTAGGAGTAATCTATGGATTTCGAGAAAAAATTTACCGCACTTTTTAAGTCGATTGCACCACAATATCGACGTTCTGAAGTGTTTTACGACTTTATTACAATCTTTGCCCTAGAGTTCTATCTTATCCTATATGGTGCACAAGCAGACGAATCGTTGAGACAACGCTATCAGAGTGCAGCTGGGCATTATAATGAGGATGAAAAACAAGCTCTTAGTCGCCTTTTCAACATTATTGTTGAGGCTTTGGAGCATAAAACCTATGATTTCCTAGGATCAGTGTTCATGTCGTTGGATTTAGGTGATCAATATAAAGCTCAATATTTCACGCCTGGTCACATTGCCCACTTTATGGCAGCAGTAACTCTATCAGATTGTCATAGTTTAATTAAAAAACGTGGCTTTTTGACATTGCAAGAGCCAACTTGTGGCTCCGGCGTAATGATTATTGAGGCTTATAATTATTTGCGCGAAGAGGACTTCAACCCTCAGCAACAAATGTGGGCTCAAGCAAGAGATTTGGATTTTACTGCAGCATTAATGTGTTATATACAAATGACACTCTTACATATACCGGGAGAAGTCATTATTGGTAACACCCTTAAAGATGAGGTGAATTACCATTTATACACACCAGCTCACATATTGGGAAATTGGAACAAAAAATTGGAGAGTGCAGATTCCTATACTGAAGCAGAATATCAAGTTATTGAACCTGAACCAGTAGAAGACCCCTCGCTTGACATTGATTGGGAAAATGAACCTATGTTTTACTAAAAAAAGTGCTTACCTATGGGTAAGCACTTTTTGTTCTAAGATTTTAAAGTTATGCCTTCGAGTGCAAATTGTCCGCAAGATGAAATAATCGGTTTTCCTTCATATTCCTTACCTAATGGATTTACACCGGCTTTAAAATAAAGTTCGATAGCATCAAGAGATGGTTGGACTTTGCCATCAAAAATGAGTCCACTCATATCTACATTATTTTTAAGAAAATGATTAAAATCTTCTTTTAAAAATGCGTCGCCATTCTGTGATTTTGATAACGCAGCATCCAGTGAGGGTGATTTTCCCTTATCATTTATAAATAATAGCGCATTCTCTTTTATGTCTGCAGTTCGTCTGAGTGTATTATTAATCTTTTTATAATGGGAAATATTATCGACATTGATACAAACATTTTCCCATTCGATACCTACGATTTCACCATTTTCATTTTCTAGATATTTAACGATTTCTAATTCTAAAAAATTAGCCATATTTTCTCCTTTTATGATTGTTAGATAAATAATTATTTTTATAGACATTAATTTATTGTTTTAGTTCAATGTCTTATTTTTCCATTTCTCGATTATAAATACCTTTTAGTCTCGCCACCGTTGATTTAGATAAATCATATCGTTTCATTACTGTTGAAATAGAATCACCAGCTTTAAAATCCGCATAAATCTTTTTACGTATTTTATCTGTCACTTTAGGTGGGCGGCCGCCTAATGCATTTTTATGACCTGAAGCAAGTTTTGTTCGCTTCCCTTCCTGAGTACGCTCGACAATAAAACTTCTTTCCAATTCAGCAAAAATACCTAACAATTGAATTAAGGCCATCCCCATAGGATTGTTTTGGGTTCGGGTATCTATTCCTTGTTGTATTGCAACAAAACCAATATTTTTATTCTTAAATAGTTCAAGTGTATTCAAACACTGAGTAAGACTCCTTCCTAAGCGATCAAGCTTAGTTACTGCAACAACATCACCCTCTCGAATGTAATCTAGTAATTCATTTAATTGCGCTTTATTTTTCTCAGCTTTACCGGAATGCTTCCCTGAAAAAATTTTTTTGCAGCCATATTCTTTTAATGCTTGAATCTGTTCACTTAAATCCTGCTGCTGGGTTGATACCCTGGCGAAACCTATTAATGCCATATCACTCACCTTAATTAGAAAAATGGAAATCATTCATTCTTATATAACCCTTCTGACTCGTGGAAATAAAATAATCATTTAAATGGATATCTGTAAACATATCCATTTCATCTATATTTACTTCACAATCATTTTCGCTTTTATCTAAAGTAAAGAATTATCTTCGTAACTTCGAGCCCTTTTCTATTTCTGACCTAGACTCCTGAAATTTCTCCTCTAAATCATTTCACTCTATTAACCCAAACTCTTGCTGAAAGGTTTCTAAATCAGATTAGGAGCTACTTACTAGTGGTAATGGAGCAATATTTACTTTACCTTTCGTAGCCTGAAAGTATATTTGCATTTTATCTGTACGCTACCATAATTCCCGCCAGCTTTAGCTTAATCATCTCCACCTTTAGCTCCATTATTTTTAACTACTGGCATTAATTCTACATTTAGTTTTTTATCATTATTATCGTTTTTTATCCTTATATGTATTTTAAGCTTAACAATATAAACATCTAAAAATCTTTTTACCCTCAATCAAATGTATTGCATTGAAATACATTCTTTCATATAATAGGCACTGTCTTTCAATGCAAGACATATCTAGTTGGTTATCCAACTGTAAGTAACTTAAAGGAGATTATCATGGCTATAACAAACACATCATCTTTCAGCTTTAGATTAGCTGGGGATTTAAAACAGGAGGCGTTCAAAATTCTGGAAAATTATGGTTTCACCCCATCTCAAGCATTAAATTTATTTTTAACTGAAATTGTTAATACAAAAACAGTTCCATTAAACCTTTCTTACTTACAGCCAAATGCTGCAACACTTAATGCGATGCAAGAAGCTGAAAGCGGAGAATTAGAAATTATCACCTTAGCTAACTCAAATGAGAATATTGTTGAGGTTTTACAAAAAGTAAAAGGAGACCAATTTGGACAGTCATCAGCACCCGACACTTCAAGTCGCCATAACAAAAGAGTTTAAGAAAGACATCAGAAAATTAGAACCAAATCAACTTTGTTCAGCAGAATTTTCTGAGGTCATGTATTTACTGCAACGAGATCTCACTCTACCGGAAAATTACTTAGATCATCCCTTAAAGGGTGAGATGAAAGGTTACCGAGATTGTCATATACTTAACGATCTTGTACTTATCTATCAAATTTTGGAGAAAGAAAACAAAAAAGAACTTAGATTAATCAGAATAGGAACGCACGCAGCCCTATTCAAATAAATTCATACAAATAGACTAAAACGCCTAGCAAAATTCCTTGCTGGGCGTTTTAGTTTGTAAAAATAGAACCCGACATTGAACTAGCATTACCTTGGACATTACCTAATACTTGGATATTTCAAGACATACTTTTGACTGAACCTGATACATTGCCACTTACATTTCTTGTTGATCTACGGAACCAGTACTCATAGCGGTATGGAGTATTTTTATAGTTTGGCTGCCATTTATTCCTACGTTCAAGTTTTGGATGTTACCTTTAACTAAAATTTTTAAGTTGCTTATATCACATTCAGCAAATTTTCTATTGATAAAAATTCCAGTTTACACTTCCATCTCCTTATACATTCAAAACTTAAAACTTTTTAGACTACCCATGCAGTATAGTCCCAAAACTTTAACAAAGCAAGTTTTTAGACAGTCCAAAAACATAAATCAAAGTTTCTGCACTAAATCATAGCATTTTACCTCTCGTATTCACTGACAATCTGTTTTTATTTTTAAAAGACTTTCTAAATAAAACTACTTACTAGAAAATCGGATGTTTAGAATTGGTTAAATTTTCAAATACTGCCCCAAATATGAAACGCTATCTACTCTATATCACGTGTATTATTGCAACTCGAAGCCTTGAATCTATAGCTAATATAAGAGACCCACACGAAGGAGGGATTTGTCACGTCGAAGCAGAATACTTTTATCCAGGAGTATGGGAAAAATATGGCGAAAAGGAGTTGATTTGTAACTACTGGAAATTTTTAGGTGATGAAGACCAAAGAACATTAGAATCAGAATTAAACGAAGATACAACTGAATCAGAGAATGAATCTAGCGATTATGATAGCCTGGATGAAATGTATAGTGGATAAACCTATCCATTATGAACTAATTAGTTTAAAATAAAGACTGTTTATATATTAATAACAATTTGATTTTATTATATTTATATGAGAATCCAATAAAAACTATATCTAGATATTGGGGTCGTATAAAGATAAATATACCGTATAAAAATTTATACGGGAGTTTTATCAATATGCAAATACAGAGATTTTTATCATTAATCATGACCGTTTTATCAAACTTCAATTTAGATCATTTATCTACCTTTGTAACTGAATTAACCTATCTTTCAATTGGTATTGGATTTATGTTCTTATGTATGAGTCTATTTTTATGGGTGTACAAAAAAAAATGAAATATTGGTCCAAAATGCCGAGTAGATGGGTTATTGACGGTGGTCTAAAAAAATTTAGATACTCATCTAATAACCAAAATCAAATGAATGCAGCAAATATTGCTGCATTAATGACATTTTTAATTATCGTAAGTAAGGCACAAAAAGATGAATTTAATGATGAGTTAATAACAAATTTGACTTATAAAGAATTTTCAGAGAGTCTAGGCATTAGTAGGCAATCTATAAGCATGGGGTTAAAAGTATTGGAATCCAATAATATTATTTCAATTAAGAGAATTGGAAGAACAAACCAATATATAGTGAATCAAAATGAAGATAAAACGTGGTGTAAAATCCCAATTCATGAGCTAGAAGGCATATTTTGTAGAAGCTTCTCGTTGCGTTCACAAATTGAATTGTATGCACTAAAATTATTTATTTATTTTTCTGCAATAAGAGATAAAAAGTTTAAGTATTCAATGGCATCTTATCTCAAGATAACTGAAAAAACAGGAATTCCAAAAGGGTTTATAAAAAAGACATTATCATTCATGCTGGTAAATGAACTACTCAGCAGAGTTGATAGAGGATACGATAACGTTAATGGAGAGAAGGTTAATTTACCTAACCAATATTACCTAAAAAATTATAATGAACTGATATATTCTAATAGATAAAATGATGGGGAGCTAAGCTCCCCATTGTTTCATTATTTTTCTAGCCGCTGCCTAGAACTCCCTCTACTTGCTCATTATAAGCTGGCCGAAGTTGCACTCTGCGGGTCCCTGCTATGTTTTATGACCGAGGGGACATTTGCCCTGTCAATCTAATCTCTTAGATGTGCTTAATGTTAAGTATTTACTAATTAAATGTCAATCTAATTTTAACTCTTATGATTAACTCTTATGATTAACTCTTATGATTAACTCTTATGATTAACTCTTATGATTAACTCTTATGATTAACTCTTATGATTAATTACAATGGCTAATCGTTACTTAAAACTCATTTAATCGGTGCAAATAATGTAACTGCTGAGATCATTTCAACTTGTTTGCAATATTGTCTAATCACTGCTGCCGCGCTTTCAAATGTTGTTCCTGAAGAAGATATATCGTCAACGAGTAATACATGTTTCGCATCAGCTGGTAATTTTACATGATCACCACAAAAAATATGTAAGTAGCATCTATTCTTCGGTGCTATGTCTTTTATTGATAATCCCCCTTCGCTTCTCTTTAATGCAGTAATTAAGGACTGTTTTTTATCTGGGGGAATTGTGTTATCACTTATAACATCCTCAATCAATGTTTTAGGCGTTTTTTTCCTGAGAAAATTATCAATAATATTTATGTTAAATTTTTTCTGTAATAAACAAGCTAAATCACGCCCAATACTATGTTTAGATGGCATGAGTATGATCACATCAAATGGTTGTTCGATATGTTCTTCAAATGGATATTCATCAATCAGCTTTTTAGCGTATTCATATACAGCATTGATAGTTTCAATATCTGTTGTTAACCCTTCAGCTCCTTTCATGGCATACAACATAGGGCAATTATCACCGATAGGTCTGCATTTCCCTCTTCGTTCTTTATAACGCCTAATTATAGAGTATATAGTTATTTCTCCATTATGTTTTAACATTGTTTCTTTGCTAGGGTAAGAAGCTATAACAACCCGGTTATCTTTAATTTCAAACTTCATATTTTTCTTCTTTTTTTGTAATTCTTATTATTGTAGCAAAAAAAACAAAAGGTTAAAGGAATCCCTAACGGGATTAAGGGTAATGTAATAAAGGTAACCTTTCCAAGGGAAAGGTCTTACCTGAAAAGGCCAAAAGGCTTTCAAAATGGCTTTAATATTTATCTCCGATTTAGAATTATTTATTTATTGAGATCGATGCATAAATCAATATTCTTTTACAAAAAAGGTTCTGAGTTATGCTTTCATCTATTTTTCATAAAATCAGAGGGAAAAAACAAGATTCCCTTAATATCACATCCTCTCTAAAAAATCTCAATTCATCAACATTCAAAGTGGATGATGAGGGATGGATAACCCCCTTTACTGCGTCAGAATTACTCAATTCTGAATTACGCCAAAAATACTTAAATTTACTTTGGCAACAAGTATCAATGACGCAAGATATGTTTAATGAGCTCTATAAAAAACCTATTGAACGTTATGCTGAAATGGTTCAATTATTACCAGCATCTGAGGCCCATCATCATAGCCATTTAGGTGGAATGTTAGATCATGGTCTAGAAGTCCTTTCATTTGCGACAAAACTCCGGCAAAGCTATGTATTACCTCAGAATGCTGCCCCTGAAGAACAATCACGGCAACGAGATGCTTGGACTGCTGCAGTTATTTATGCAGCACTTGTGCATGATATAGGTAAAGTTATTGTCGATATAGAAATTCAGTTGAAAGATGGTTCGCGTTGGTTTCCTTGGCTAGGGATACCAACGCTGCCTTATAAATTCAAATACATTAAAGGGCGTGATTATGAGCTTCATCCAGTAATGGGGAGTTATCTTGCTAGCTATTTAATACCTAAAGAGGCATTTGAATGGTTGGCTGGATATCCTGAAGCTTTTGCCTCTTTAATGTATGCCATGGCTAACCATAAGGATAAATCTGGTTTATTGTCAGAAATTGTACAAAAAGCGGACCAAAACAGCGTAACTCTCGCTTTAGGCGGTGATGTATCAAAACTGGTTCAAAAACCTGGAACTTCATTTGCGAAGCAAATTGTTATGGCATTACGTTATTTACTGGAACATAAATTTAAAATTAATACTCCAAAAGGTCCATCTGACGGTTGGTTAACAGAAGATGCACTATGGTTAATGAGCAAACCAACAGCAGATCAAATTCGTGCTTATCTTTTAGAACAGGGAATTTCAGCTCCAGCAGATAATCCTAAACTATTTAGTGAAATGCAATCCTTAGGGATTATTGAAAGTACGAATGATGGTACTGCAATTTGGCATTGTAGAATTAAAGCTGACTCCGGTTGGTGTCCGCCTAAAGCATTTTCTCTACTCAGAATAAAGCCCGAAGTAGCCTGGGAAAATTTAGCTGATAGACCTAGCGTATTTTTAGGTCGAGTTGATATTGAAGCTGAAGAAATATCAAATACAAAGATAGAGGAATCGGTATCTAATACAAATGCAGGAATAGACAATATTGATAGTGAAAATACTTCTATATCTATTTCGTTTGATAACATTTCTGAACTAAAACCAATAGAAACGGAACAAGTTCAAAAAAATGAAGATATGATGGACTTGATGATGGATTTATTCTCGCCAACAGAGAAAACACTGATTCCAGCTGATGAAAAAGAAAACAAAGAAGACGTGATTCAAAATAATCAAGTTGCAAAAGGTCTTCAAAATTCTGATGTTCCTCCCGATACTTCTACATCTAGAGATAGTAAAACCATCTCTGGTGAATCATTTGTAGAATGGTTAAAAGCCGGCATTCTAGGGAATACGCTCACAATTAATAATTCAAGTGCCAAATTACACATTGTACAAGGAAAGTTATTTTTAGTTACTCCAGGAATATTCCAGATGTATTTTAATAGTAAAGGTATTGCTAACTTTACCAAAAAAGATATAGAAAGTTTGCAATACAGCTTTCAAGATCTTAAATTACACAAGAAATACCATCAGTCGAATAAAGACAGTGTAAATTTTTGGCGCTGCAAAGTTGTTGGTCCAAGAAAAACGTCTCAGTTGATTGGGTATTTGGTTGATAAAACCGATTATTTTTTCGGTAGTAAAATTCCAATTGATAATTTGCATTTATCGCTTATTGAGGAGAATTACAATGAATAGACTTACATTTGATATGTTACTTGATAAATTTTTTTATACCGTCACCTGCGTATAGATACAATAAAGAGTTATGAAAAAGCAGTTAGACAATTGCAACATAACTGTAATTTAAAATATCCAGATGAAGTATCAAAATTATTGATACTTCAATGGCGTAAAGCAGTTGTTGGTAAATCAATTATTGAAGTAACTTGGAATAGTTATGTTCGCCAGCTAAAAACCATCTTCAAATTTGGCATTGAAAACCAGTTTCTTCCGTTCACAAAAAATCCTTTTGATGGTTTATTTATTAGGGAGGGAAAACGGAAAAGAAAGGTCTACAGCCCTTCTGATTTAGATAGGTTAAGTTTTGGTATTAAAGAATCAAAATATCTCCCCGCAATACTTCGTCCGTTATGGTTCACTAGGGCTCTAATAATGACATTTCGTTATACGGCAATTCGCCGCTCTCAATTAAATAAACTGAGAATCAGGGATATAGACTTGCTAAATCAGGTTATTCATATTTCACCAGAAATAAACAAGAACCATGAATATCACATACTTCCGATTTCTCACACACTTTATCCATACCTTGATAATCTATTAAACGAGTTGAAAAAAATGAAACAATCGGCAGATGCTCAGCTTTTTAATATAAATCTTTTTTCAAAAGCGGTTAAACGTAGAGGGAAAGAAATGACAGCAGATCAGATAAGTTATTTGTTCAAGGTTATATCAAAGCATACAGGGGTGAATAGTTCACCCCATAGATTTAGACATACAGCTGCAACCAACTTAATGAAGAACCCAGAAAATTTATATGTTGTAAAACAACTTCTAGGGCATAAAGATATTAAGGTTACTTTGTCATATATTGAAAGTGATATAAGCTCTCTTAGAAAACATATTGATTGTTTATAACCATGAAAGTTTATGAGGTACTTTCGGACTTTTTTCGCTATAGTTATACATAGATCTCATATCATTTATACACTTCTTAACTAGCATTCCAGCTTTCCCATAGGATAATGGAGTTCCTTTGTTATCATTAACAATGACTATATGAAACATATAATATAATAAATTAAAGCGATAACATGATGGGAAATCTGGGTGTATGTGAGGTTTAAGTATTGAGAATACTCCATGAGGAGTTAGATCAACGAATACTTTTAGATGTTTGAGCGGAATATCATTAAGCAAAAAATCTTTCATTTCATTAAGAATATGCTCAGGAAACTTGATACTTTGATACATAGGCCAAGTTAAAGCACCTCTCCATAGAATGCTAATAACAAAGTACAAAAGCTTTTTCTCCCCCTCTTGATTAAGAGAATAAAAAGAATTTTTTCCTTGATATTTAGAAGCAATATCTTTTAGAAGAGGGGGAGCGTCATCATATAATAGTTCAGTTCCCATATTAATTTTATCTAGTACCTCTCTTTGAGGGAATGCATTTTGTGAAAAAAATCTTTCTCCATTTTCTGAAAAACGAGCTTCGCATTCACCGCAAAGTCTGTGGCTAGTTATTTGTTTAGATAAGGGGATCAATTTCCCACTTTCATTTTTTATCGTAATGTTTGTATCAGCCTTTTTAGTGTTATTCAAAACTTTGTAAACAAATTTTGGAATAAAATGACTATCTCTTAATGTAGTATATTTTCCGCACAAAGCACATGTTTTATGATTCATATAGTTTCCTACTTGGAGATTGATAAATAATTTTCAGAATAAAACATTCAGGCTTTACAAACTAGTATTTTTTATGTAAGATCTCACTTGTCCACATAGCGTTAGTGGATCGATCGTAGTGTATTGGCTAGGTACACGAAATTGATCAGAAAATATAGTTTTAATTTTAATGATGTACACAAGGGATTTAAAATCCCTCGCCTTTCGAGGCGTGCCAGTTCAAGTCTGGCTTCGGGCACCATTTAAACACCAGTCAAAAGATTTTAAAATTTACTTTAAAATCATCTAGTTGGGTCGTTAGCTCAGTCGGTAGAGCAGCGGACTTTTAATCCGTTGGTCGAAGGTTCGAATCCTTCACGACCCACCAATTCTTTCTTAAGTGGCGATAAAGTGGCGGTTAAATTTCCATTTTTTTACACTTTCATTTATAAATTATTTATCTCAGTGGCGATGCCGCCAATCATTAAAAATGAAATAAAAATTTCTTATTAACTATCACGTAAAAGATAAAAACACCTTATAAATCAATATACTGTAATCTCCTACAAACTTACACAGATCTCTTTTAAGTGAAAAACACTGTAAAACCCCGTAAATTTTACAGTTAAGATCCCTATTCTTTCAGTAAAATGATCTCTTTTACCTCAACTACTTACCCAATTTTACAATCTGAAAATTAACTGAAAAAATGTAAATTTTTAACGCAAATTCAGCGGGGGAGGAAGTGGATTTTCCGTGCCTTGTGTTTTTACGTGAAAAATTTCCGTGGAATTGTTTTATATTGCTTATTACGTAGATTTATTTGTTATAACAATCACTTAGATTTTCCGTGGTTAATGTCTCTGATATACATATCGGAAACATAAAGAAAAGCCGCAACATTGTGCGGCTTTGGTTTTATGTGAAGTGCGGTAGCTATTCAATAATCGGCGTGAGTTTGCCTTTTATTGTTTTTGCTTTGTTTGCCTGCTGGTTGAATATGCTTGCTTGATCTGGCGAAGGTGAACCAGCGTGTGTGTGCGTTGCTAAGGTGCTTACAACTTCTCCCAACAGTTGAATAGTATCTTCCAACAGTCTAAATATGTTTTGCCCTTCAGTACCCACATAACTTAGCGGCGCCACAAATTTATTCTTTTCGTCTGAAACACGTTGCGCCAATCCAACGATTTTTTCTTGTAGCGTGCCACCTGTTCCTACAGTACGATTGCTTGCAGTCGTGTCATTGATACTACCCAATACGCTAACAGTTTTATTTCCGCCTATAGTTTGCGTACTATCTGAATCTACTGTTTTTGTCGATGTACCAATTTGTTTTACTTCACTATCTGTTTCGATGTGTCGTTCAAAGGATTTATCTGTAATCTTCTGATCGGTTTACACAGTGAATTTACTCGATATTATTGTGCATGCAAGAATCCCCTATGCGGACACCGCTTTGTAATGAATATGGAGTTTGGGCATACCACACGCGCCAGTAAGCTGACAAAAGACAAATTGCTTGAGCTTGTTTTGGGTAAATTATCGGACGAAGAAAAAGCCAATTTGAGAAAAATATTAGATGATGAAAAAAGCCGCTAGAAATAGCGGCTTTTATTTTTATGCAGCAAGTAACTTATTTGTAGCAATCTGTGCCAAAAAGTTGCTTCTGTTTTTATATTCGGGATGTGTTGCCACAAAATTATCAATGCGTTTAATTAGAAGACTAGGCAAGGTTACATTGATTTTTTCAGCTTTCCCCATTAGATGCGTTAAATCTACATCCACAAAACTAAACGTAAAGCCTTCATACTCTGGGTTTTTAACATGCTCTTGCAGAGATGTTGGCTGTGGGATTTCCTCTCCATCTTCTAACATGCCTTCAATATGGAAGGCAATTGCCTCTTTTGCGTTGATGAATGCTTCTTCTAATGTATCACCAGCTGAAAAACAGCCTGGTACATCAGGCACAACCACACCGTATGCGTGATTTTCATCGCCCATTTCTATTCCGATTGGGTATAACATATAAAAGCCTTATAGATTTAAAGAAATGTAAAACAAATAAAACTAGTATCTAAGATAATAGACGTAATAAACAATTAATAAAACAAATATAGATAAAAATAGCGATATATAAATTGCAATATAAAAAATAAAATCTTGCAAAAGTAGGGCTTACTTTTTAAGCCCTGCTTGTTTCAATATTGATCTAACTGTATTTAGCGGTAAATCTTTTTTAGGGTGTGGAACTGTGACTCGCCCTATTTTTTTATCATGCTTAAATTGATGATGGCTCCCTTTTATTTCAACAAGATACCAGCCATCTTCTTCAATTTGCTTTATTAATTGTTTACTGTTCACATTATCTTTTACCTCGTAAAATTGTTTATTTAGGGGTATTATAACCCCAAAAAAAATTAAAAGCAAGCATTTTTAGAGTTATTGGAGTTATTTTTTTCTTTCATTTCGTGCATAGACACATAAGATGACTTCAAACTGCCGTAAGGGGCTTTTGGCTCAAATAGTACAAGCATTTGTGGCTTGTTATTTTGGTCTGTTTCTTCGCCAGTTTCATTGTTGATGAAAGGGATTCGTGAATTAGTGATATACACGATTTCTTTTGCGTTGCGTACACACATATCAAACCATTTTGTCGAACCATCTACATTAAGCAACATTACCACCGTCTTGTTATGTAACACGCTTTGCTGGATGGCGCGCAACACAAACGGCAACGGCTTGACCGCTGATTAATCGGCGCAATTCACGCTAAACGGAAATTGATGCGCCACCGTAGAATTGGAACTGACGAATGCCCCAACGGCTCGCCCAAGCACGAACGCGCAATGCGTTATCGTATAGAGCAGCGGACTTTTAATCCGTTGGTCGAAGGTTCGAATCCTTCACGACCCACCACTTTAAATCAGCATCTTAATTGGTGTTTTTTTATGCCTAAAATTCAGGATAAAGACTTTCCTACTCTCTTTTCTAAAAAACACATAAAAAAATAACCGCACTTTCGTACGGTTACTTATCTATATTCTTAATATGATTAGCCGTGATAACGTCCTACGCCTAATTCATCTTCTTTACGAGTACGATTCATTACTTCTTGTGGAGATTGTGCAATACGTAATCCCATTTGATCTTCAGTACGCACCACATCGCCACGTAGAGAGTTAGTATAAACATCGGTAATCTTGATATCGACAAACTTACCAATCATATCTGGTGAGCCTTGGAAATTTACAATACGGTTGTTTTCCGTACGTCCTGTTAATTCCATAATATCTTTCTTAGATGGCCCTTCCACCAACACGCGTTGCTCTGTACCAAGCATACGGCGACTATATTGTGCCGCTTGTTGGTTAATACGCTCTTGTAAAAGATAGAGACGTTGTTTTTTCTCTTCTTCGGTTACATCATCTGGCATATCTGCTGCAGGTGTACCTGGACGCGCAGAATAGATAAAGCTGAAGCTCATATCAAAATTCACTTGTGCGATTAGGTTCATTGTTTGTTCAAACTCTTCATTGGTTTCACCAGGGAAGCCCACAATGAAATCTGAGCTGATTTGAATATTTGGACGCACTGCACGTAATTTACGAATAATCGATTTATATTCTAACGCGGTATGACCACGTTTCATCATGGTTAAAATACGGTCAGAACCAGCTTGCACCGGCAAGTGTACAAAATCTACTAATTCTGGTGTGTCGCGATACACGTCAATAATATCATCAGTAAATTCGATTGGGTGACTGGTGGTAAAACGTAAACGGTCGATACCATCAATAGACGCCACTAAACGCAATAACTCCGCAAATGTACAGATACCGCCATCAAATGTCGGGCCACGATACGCATTTACGTTTTGGCCTAATAAATTGATTTCACGTACACCTTGATCGGCCAACTGCGCAATTTCAAATAATACATCATCAACAGGACGGCTCACTTCTTCACCACGGGTATAAGGCACCACGCAGTAAGTACAATATTTATTACAGCCTTCCATAATAGACACAAACGCTGTTGGGCCTTCTGCGCGAGGCTCTGGTAAGCGGTCAAATTTCTCAATTTCAGGGAAACTTACATCCACCACCGAACTTTTGCCGCCACGGATTTGGTTAATCATTTCTGGCAAACGATGTAAAGTTTGCGGACCAAATACGATATCCACATAAGGTGCACGATGACGAATATGCTCACCTTCTTGTGATGCTACACAACCGCCCACACCAATCACTAAGTTTGGATTTTGTTTTTTTAATTCTTTCCAACGACCTAATTGATGGAACACTTTCTCTTGTGCTTTTTCACGAATAGAACAGGTGTTAAGAAGTAACACATCGGCTTCTTCTGGAATATCCGTTAATTCTAAACCATGTGTATTTAAGAGAAGATCGGCCATTTTTGATGAATCGTACTCATTCATCTGACAGCCCCATGTTTTAATATGTAATTTTTGCGTCATATTGCTTAAAAATAAAGATTAGTTAAAAGATAAAATCGGTCGGCTATTGTACAGAGTTGTGGGAATTCTGGCTAGTGTAAAATGGACTTTTACCCATTTCGGTATAGAAAAAGAGCGGTTAAAATCACCTGAATTTTAACCGCACTTTGTTTAGTATCCTTCTTCCTCCATATTTGGCAAGAACGTTTTGTGTTTGATTCTCTTCACCCTTGTTTCAATTCGCCCATCTGGATGTAGCTCAATTTCACGCCAACCTGGTTGTAAGGTATCTAAAGCAAAATGGTTGCTGTCCGGCTTAAATTGAATACAAGTCGCTGGTGTTGCCATGGTTTGATAACCTTGCCAATAGCCATCGACTTCTTGATGAATATGACCGTATAAAATCCCTCTTACATTGTTGAATTGAGCAAGAACCTCTGAGAATTCATGCGCATTACGTAAGTTATGCTGATCAAGCCATGCTGAATTCGTTGGCAATAGATGGTGATGTAAGACGACTAAGCTATGACGAGCTGGATTTTCGGCTAATTTTGTTTTTAACCAATCTAGCTGATAAGCACTCAATTCGCCATGAGGCACACCAGAAACTTGGCTATCTAACAAAATCACTTGCCAATGTTTGCCAAGAAGTAAATGTTTTGATGCGTTAATAGGTGATTGGCTTAAATGCTCGACCATTTTAGGTTGAAAATCATGGTTACCTGGAAGCCAAAATACTGATTTATTTAACGGTTTAACCATTTCAACAAATCGTAGATAACCTTCGTCGCTACTATCTTGTACCAAATCACCTGTCGCAAGCACGACATCATAATTAAAAGACTCTGCCTGAATTTCTTTTAACACCTGAGAAAAGCTTTCATGCGTGTTGATACCTAATAAGTCTTTGCTTGTATCCTTAAACAAATGAGGATCGGTGATTTGTAATAATTTGACGATCTCACTCGCGGGTTCGCATTCAAATGTATTGCTCATGGGACTCCTATTGCCAGCGCTGCCGCAATTGGGCGTAATTTAATTGAAGCCATTGTAAGCCCATTACTGCAATGCCATTATCAATTTTACCTTCGCACATCCATTGATAGGCTTGCTCACGTTTCACCACATGAACACGGATGTCTTCATTCTCTTCAGCTAAACCATGAAGTCCCTTAGCTTGTGAGCTATCTACTCGACCGACAAACAAATGAATACGTTCGACGACACCACCTGGGCTATCCCACACGCTTAAACAATGTGTGAGATCTTGAACAGATACACTAGCTTCCTCTTCACTTTCACGCAAAGCCACTTCTTCAGGTTGTTCACCCTCTTCGACCATGCCGGCGATCAATTCTAATAACCAAGGAGAACGAGCTGATTCAGGTTGATATGCACCAATACGTACTTGTTCCACTAAAACCACCGCATCTTCTTTCGGATCGTAAGCAATCACTGCAGAAGCAGCACCTTTGACTAATAATTCACGTGTCACAACACCACTTTCGCCACCAGCAAAAAGCTTATGTTTAAACTGTACTTTCTTAAGTGTAAAAAAACCTTTATAAACAGTTTCTTCATTAAGAACTTCTATATCGTGCAGACTAAACTGTTGAATTTCTGACATCATTACTCTCCTAGTATTAAGGTCGCATAATACTCCCATAAAAAAATAAAAAAAACTGAACCCTCTATTTTTTTGTTGAAACTTTGAAGCCGGTCACAAAAAAAGAAAACCTATGATGATTTCTTATTCATCATAGGTTTACATTAAAAATTTATTTAAATTAACAAACGCGGCTGGTTATTTCCCCATCTGCCACCTTCGTTTTAATGGTGTCGCCTATTTTGACTTGTTTCACACTCACAATAGCATGTCCTTTGACATCTTCCGTGATGGAATACCCTCGCGCTAATACTTTTAATGGGCTTAATCCATCTAACTTGCCACACAATGTCGCCAATTTATTTTGGCATTCCGTAACTTGACGATTCGCCCCTAAATTTAACCGCACTTGTAACTGAGCTAAATACTGTGATTGTTTTTGCAATCGATAAGGCAACGGATTTTGTTTTAAGCGCGCTGAAAGTGCGGTCAATTTTTGCTGCGTTTTATCCATTTGGCGCTGCATCGCTAAGACTAAACGATGATGTAATTGCGCCGTTCTGGCTTTCTGCATCAACAATTGATTTTGCGGATGTTGGTTTTGCAGGCGTAAACGTAACCGTTGTAAACGTTGTTGTTGATGACTAAAAATACGATCCAACTCCATCTCTAAGCGCTGTTGTTTATAGGCTAACTGTTGTAGTAATTCCTGCTGATTGCGACTCACTAACTCCGCCGCTGCAGAGGGTGTCGGTGCGCGTAAATCTGCCACAAAATCGGCAATAGTAACATCCGTTTCGTGACCAACTGCACTGATAATCGGTAAATTTGAACGGAAAATCGCACGCGCAACTTCTTCTTCATTAAAGCACCAAAGATCTTCTAAAGAACCACCACCACGGCCGACAATTAATACATCTACTTCTTGACGCGCATTAGCGAGTTCAATCATTTGGACAATTTCAGCCGTTGCTTCTTTGCCTTGCACTGCCGTTGGATAAATCACCACTTTTAAACTGGGATCTCGACGAGCCAAAATATGCAGAATATCTTGTAAAGCTGCGCCAGTCGAAGAGGTCACAATACCTACGGCTTTAGCAAAATCCGGCAAGCTTTTCTTCAAGTTTTGTGCAAACAACCCTTCTGCCGCCAATTTCATTTTTAGCGCTTCAAATTGCTGTTGCAACAATCCCTCACCAGCAGGGTGCATAGATTCAATAATCAGCTGATAATCACCGCGAGGCTCATATAAACTGACATTCGCTCGTACCAAGACCTGCATGCCGTTTTGCGGACGAAACCCCACACGCAAATTTTTCATGCGGAACATCGCACCGCGAACTTGGGCATTTTCATCTTTTAGCGTTAAATACCAATGCCCTGACACAGGTTGAGTGAAATTAGAAATCTCCCCTGTAAGCCAAATCTGTGAAAAATTCCCTTCCAACATTTGGCGGGCGGCGCTGTTCAGTTGGGAAACGGAATAAATGTTTTCAAACATTATTCAATCAACACCCAACCATCATCTAGCCAGTTACAAATCGAATCGAGCAATAATTCCATTGTACTTTCAGGATCTTCTGTATCATTCACTAAATTATTTAAGAATGCCCAATCTAGCGCTTCACCATCGGAGAGGCGTTTCAACACTTCCGTTTCAATGACATTCACTTCATCTAACCATTCGCCATTAGCATAAATGCGGAGCGGATTTTTGGTGTAAAGCAATTTGCAGTTATTGTCCTGCATTAATACACCTTGTTCCTCTTCTAAAATTGACCGCACTTCGTCAGGATCGGACATTTCATCGGATACTAACATTTCATAACGACGTGAGCTCACTGCACTGGCTACTGCTTGTTTGAACAAGGCATCAAAGGCTTCAGACTCTGCCAATTTCGCTAAGAATTGCTTTTTCATTGCCTGAATATTTTCATCAGCCAATTTGCCCGTACGCTGCTCTGCTTGCGTTAAACGTAACGGTAATTGGAATTCGCTTAAATTCAATTCAGGATCTTGATGACAAAACGCTTTATTCACGTTATCGAAAATATCTGCTAAATTCGGATAACGCAAACCAAAAGAAAAGGTCAAGCAATCATCTTCTGCTACACCGTAATGTGACATACGAGCCGGAATATAAAGAATATCACCTGGATTCATCACTTCATCAATCACCAATTCGCCCATATCATCAAAAATACGAATCGGCTGATTCAGTTTAAATTCTGTAGAAGAATCACACCATTTACCTAACTGCCAACGGCGATGACCATAACCTTGCACCAAGAATACATCATATTCGTCATAATGCTTACCAACGGAACCGCCTTTAGGTGCATAAGACACCATAATATCGTCGCGTTGCCATTGTGGGATAAAGCCAAATTTATTCCAAAGCTGACCTAATTCAGTACTCCATTGCTCTAAATTTTGGACGAGCACCGACCATTTCTCTGGCACATCTGCAAAATCTTCTTCAGATAACGGACTGAAAAACACTTTCCAATTATCATCTGAAAAGGTTTTCACTAAACGTGCCGTCACATCTTCGCCTTGTGCTAATTCGATAATATCGTCAGGCTCGAATTGGCCAACAATTTCAGGCAAGCCATTACGAATAATCAATGGTTTTTTCTGCCAATAATCACGCAGGAAAATTTCAGGGGTAATGCCATCAGGCAGACAATATTGGTTGGAAAGTGCGATCATTTTTTACTCCTTTTCCTGTTTTTCTTGTTGAGCTTTTTCTTGTGCGGCTTTGGCTTGCTCTGCTGCACGTTTACGACGAATTTCTTTAGGATCGGCTAATAATGGGCGGTAAATTTCAATACGATCGCCATCTTTTAATTGATCGTTCAGTTTTACTGGACGGGAATAAATCCCCACTTTATTTTCACGCAAATCGATCTCGGTAAACTGTTGTAAAATGCCCGATTGTAAAATAGCCGTTTGAATCATTGTGCCTTCATCCACTTTGAAGGACTTCAAATAATAGCGATCCGGCAAGGCATAAGCAATTTCAATATTAATTTGTTTCATGTCTTATTCTGTCTTAATGAGTTTTCCGTTATTATAGCGGAAAAGTGCGGTCAATATTAACGATAAAATCAGGAGCACATCATGAATTGGGTATTTTTTGCTATTGGTTCAGCCTTTTTCGCTGGACTTACCGCCATTTTAGGCAAATTAGGGGTTGAAGGCATTAACAGCAATCTTGCGACATTTATCCGTACAATTGTGGTTTTACTCGTTACAGCGGGTATCATTAGCGCACGTAACGAATGGCAACTGCCACAACATATTGCAGCAAAACCACTCACCTTTTTAATTCTTTCTGGTGTTGCTACGGGCCTATCTTGGCTTTGTTATTATCGTGCCTTGCAAATGGCGCCCGCCTCTTGGGTTGCACCCATTGATAAACTCAGTGTGGTTATTGCTATTATTTTAGGTGTAGTTTTATTAGGCGAACCTTTAAGTATGAAATTAGTTATGGGAAGTCTATTAATCTTAAGTGGAGTTCTAATACTTATACTATAAAAAAGAAAAGACCGTTTAAATCGGCCTTTTCCTCCTATAAAAAACTAGTCAATCGGTGGTACGTAGGTGCCGTTTGCAATCGCATCTTTAATGCGGTTTGCTTCAGCTAAGACTTGAGCCAACAATGCTTTTACATTTTCAAGCGTAGCAATCGGGCTTAATGTCGTCATTTTTAGCGATTGTTTATCGCCAACTTTAGTGACACCAATATTCGCTTCGCCACGAGCAAAAAGTTCATCCGCCACATTTTGGTTTAAGGCATCTAAAAATTCTGCTGGATAGCCTTTTGGTACTACACAGAATAGCACTGATGCGAACTGCGTTGGCACGAGCATTTCTAACTCTTCGGCTTCATTGATATAACCTTCTACTTCTTTGGTCAATTTGACGCCATGGTCAATCATTGAAGCGTAGAGTTCTTCGCCTAATGCTTCGACAGTAAACCATAATTTTAAGGCATCAAAACGACGCGTTGTTTGTAGAGATTTTGCCACCAAGTTTGGCACGCCGTGCTCTTCATCATATTCTGAATTGAGATAATCTGCTTTGTAGTCAATAAAACGATAGTTCGCTTGATCTTTAAGCAAGAATGCCCCACAAGAAATGGTTTGGAAGAAGTGCTTGTGGAAATCGAGCGTAATTGAATCCGTTAGCTCAATGCCATCTAAGAAATGACGGAATTCTTGAGAGAGCAATAATGCACCGCCCCAAGCGGCATCAACGTGTAACCATGCTTGGTATTCATCTGCCAGTTTTCTAATCGCTTTTAGATCATCAATCGCACCAGCATCGGTAGTGCCTGCCGTCGCCACGATACAAGCAACTATTTTACCTTCTGCTTTTAATTGCGCCAATGTTTGTTCAAGTGCGTTGACATCCATTTGTGCATTGGCATTCGATGGCACGGTAACCACAGATTGGAAGCCCATTCCCATCATCGCCATATTTTTTTGCACAGAAAAATGCGCATTCTCTGAACAAATAACCTTGACTTTCTTCATGGCATCAACTGGAATACCATCACGTTGCACCGACCATTCTGAGCCATCTTCATTTTTCCAGTGATTAGCAATCGCCCAATCACGCGCTAATAACACGCCCATTAAGTTAGACTGCGTACCGCCCGAGGTAAACACCCCAGAAGTGCCTTGTCCATAGCCCACTTTTTGGCGTAACCACTCAATCAAATGCTCTTCCATAATTGAACCAGCCGGGCTTTGATCCCAAGAGTCCATAGATTGGTTTGTGGCATTGATTAACACTTCCGCAATTTGGCTAGTGACCATCGTTGGGCAATGTAAATGCGCCAATGAATGGGGATGATGTACTTTTAAACTTGGATTTAAGAAAATTTCAACGAGGTGATCCAGCGCATTTTCTACGCCTACACCAGCTTGGCTTGGTTTGAATCCATCAATCAAAGCACGCATTTGTTTGATTGAGCCACCCGTGTACATTTTGTCATTTTTCAACCAATTTGAAACCGCTTGCACGGCTTTATTCATCGCATTTTCATAGTCTTTAATCGACTGCTCATCGCGACAAAAAAGGGATTGTTTATGTTGTTTAAGATCTGACATAACCATTCTTTCCTAAAAAATTCCCCCTCTTTGACAAAGAGGGGGAATGCAAGCGGTCAAATTTCGCAAAACATTTGCAAAATCTGACCGCTCTTGATTAACCACGTACGGCTTTTAATGCATCTACAACAGATTGTTTAAAGCGTTTAATAAACTCTTCACATTCTGCTTGATTGATGTTTACCGCACAAAGTACACGCACAACATTACCGCCACGTCCGCCACGCTCTAACAATAATTTATTATTAAAGCAGGCTTTTTGGATAGCGACCGCAAGTTCGCCATCTTGTGGGTATGCGCCTGTTGCATCTTTGGCTTGACGTTCATCAACAATATCAATTCCCATCATTAAGCCTTTACCACGCACGTTACCGATACATGGGTATTCTTTGCTTAATTCGCGTAATGCGTTGGTTAAGTACTCGCCACGTTCTTTAGCGTTTTGCGCTAAGTTTTCATTACGCATGATTTTTAGTGAAGCATAACCTGTTGCCATCGCTAATTGGTTACCACGGAAAGTACCGGTATGGCCTGCTGGTTGCCAAGCATCAAATTCTTTTTTGATTGCAAGCACGGCTAATGGCAAGCTACCGCCTACTGCTTTTGACATCACAACGATATCAGGTTGAATGCCCGCATGTTCAAACGCAAACATTTTACCTGAACGACAGAAGCCCGCTTGCACTTCATCTACGATCATTAAAATGCCATGTTTTTTGGTTACTTCACGGACTTTTTGTAAGAAGCTAATTGGCGCTGGCACAACACCACCTTCGCCTTGAATCGCTTCTAAAATAACCGCTGCTGGTTTTACCACACCACTTTCAACATCTTCAATAAAGTGTTCAAAGTAATGTTCAACGGCTTTTGCCCCAGCTTCGCCACCAATGCCGAATGGGCAACGGTATTCATGCGGATAAGGTAAGAATTGCACGCCTGGCATTAAGTTTTGCACGGCATTTTTCGCACTTAAGTTACCCGTGAGTGATAATGCGCCATGAGTCATACCATGGAAACCGCCAGAGAACGCGATCACGTTACCACGACCAGTGTAAGTTTTCGCTAATTTAATTGCCGCTTCATTTGCATCTGCGCCTGATGGACCAGTGAATTGTAAAATGTATTCATCTTTCGGGAAGAATGACAATAATTCTTCAGTGAATGCATCTTTTAATGGGGTCGTTAAATCCAGTGTGTGTAAAGGCAAACCGCTATCTAACACATCACGAATCGCCTGCATTAACACAGGGTGATTATGCCCTAATGCTAAAGTGCCTGCGCCAGCTAAGAAATCTAGGTATTTGTTGCCTTCAACGTCAGTAACCCAGCAACCTTCTGCTTTTTCATAAGCAAACGGTAATTTACGCGGATAGCTACGAACGTTTGATTCCATTGCATCTTGGCGATCTAAAAAGTGTTTATTGGAAGCAAGAATTGCTTTTACAGGAGTGGTAATTGTCATTGATTAAAACCTTCTAAAAGAGGTGAAAAAAATAAGTCGGGTGCCTTGCGGGAAGCCTAAACTTTCTGTTGCTAAAAAACAGACGCCATGGGGCATTTGACTCGCTACTTATTAAAAAAAGCGTTTCAGCTTTTTTGTTTTTACCCTAATTGCCCAAAGAGGTTGGCTAGGTTGGAAACACATCTTAAATATGGGTCATATTTAAAACGTTGCCGCATTTTACATTTCTTTTACAAAAAAGAAAGCCAAACGTTAAAATAGCATAAATTTTTATTAACTCGTCGGATTTCATCAAGTACAACCGAACTCAAAATATGGGTTCTTTACAGCGATGATTGAGAAATTAGCCCTTTTTCGCTACAATACGCCACTATTTTTATTCAAGCAGAAAACTATGTCTGAAATTAAACTCATCGTGGGGCTGGGAAACCCTGGCGATAAATATGCGGAAACCCGCCACAATGCGGGGGAATGGCTGATTGAGCGTTTGGCTCGTCGCTTTAATCTTTCGCTTAATGCAGAAAATAAATTCTTCGGTTATGTAGGAAAAACACTGATTAACGGCAAAGAAGTCCGTTTTTTAGTGCCAACGACGTTTATGAATTTAAGTGGAAAAGCGGTAGGTGCACTTACTAATTTTTATCGCATCAAACCAGAAGAAATTTTAGTGCTACACGATGAATTAGACTTACCGCCGGGCACCGTAAAATTAAAACAAGGTGGCGGACATGGCGGACACAATGGTCTAAAAGATATCGTGGCTCAGCTTGGTAACAGCAACAATTTTTATCGTTTACGCATTGGTATTGGCCATCCTGGACACCGTGATTTAGTTTCAGGCTTTGTGCTTAACAAACCCTCGCCAGCAGAAAGAGAAGTACTCGATAAAGCGTTAGACGAAGCCACCGATTGCATTGAATTGCTTTTCAAAGAAGGTATGGTGAAAGCCACCAATCGCTTAAACAGTTTTAAAATTTAACTCAAAAGTGCGGTGAAAAAACACCATAAATTTTAACCGCACTTACGCTCACAATAAGGAAAACATCATGGGATTTAAATGTGGTATCGTTGGTTTGCCAAATGTCGGTAAATCTACCCTTTTTAATGCATTAACCAAAGCCGGTATCGAAGCGGCAAACTATCCGTTCTGTACCATCGAACCGAATACTGGCGTGGTACCAATGCCGGATCCGCGTTTAGATGCGCTAGCGGAAATTGTTAAACCTGAACGCGTATTACCCACCACCATGGAGTTTGTGGATATCGCTGGTTTGGTTGCGGGTGCAAGTAAAGGTGAAGGCTTAGGTAATAAATTCCTAGCTAACATCCGTGAAACGGATGCAATTGGTCATGTTGTTCGTTGTTTTGAAAATGATGACATCGTGCACGTTGCGGGTAAAATCGATCCATTAAGCGATATCGAAACTATCAATACCGAATTAGCCCTTGCTGACTTAGATAGCTGCGAACGTGCTATTCAACGTTTACAAAAACGAGCTAAAGGTGGCGATAAAGACGCAAAATTTGAGCTGTCTGTGATGGAAAAAATCCTTCCTGTACTTTCTGAAGCAGGTATGATTCGTTCTGTTGAGTTAGATAAAGATGAATTATTGGCGATTAAAAGCTATAACTTCCTCACATTAAAACCAACCATGTACATTGCGAACGTAAATGAAGACGGTTTTGAAAATAACCCATATTTAGACAAAGTACGTGAGTTTGCAGAAAAAGAGGGCTCTGTTGTGGTGCCTGTATGTGCGGCGATTGAAGCAGAAATTGCTGAGCTTGATGATGATGAAAAAATCGAATTCTTACAAGATCTTGGTATTGAAGAACCTGGTTTAAACCGTGTAATTCGTGCGGGTTATGCCTTATTAAATCTTCAAACCTATTTCACTGCGGGTGTGAAAGAAGTACGCGCATGGACAGTTTCTGTTGGTGCAACAGCCCCTAAAGCAGCGGCTGTAATCCACACAGACTTTGAAAAAGGCTTCATCCGTGCAGAAGTAGTTGCTTACGATGACTTCATCCAATTCAAAGGTGAAAACGGTGCAAAAGAAGCAGGTAAATGGCGCTTAGAAGGTAAAGACTACATCGTCCAAGATGGTGATGTTATGCACTTCCGCTTTAACGTATAAAAACGCTTTAGACCGCATGATTATGCGGTCTTTTTGTATTTATAAAAGGAAAAAACAATGTCAGATAAATTAAATCAACTCATCGAATTGTTAAAACTAGAAAAAATTGATGATCTTATCTTTCGTGGTGCGAGTGAAGACTTAGGTTTTCGCCAAGTGTTTGGTGGCCAAGTCGTGGCGCAATCTCTTTCTGCCGCGATGCAAGTTTCCCCAGCGGAGCGTGTACTCCATTCTTGCCATGCTTACTTTTTAGCACCTGGCGACAGTCAACACCCGATTATTTATGATGTAGAAACTTTACGTGAAGGACGCAATTTCTCTGCGTTACGCGTAAAGGCCATTCAACATAAAAATGTGATTTGTCATGTCACAACTTCATTTCAAGTACCCGAAGAAGGCTTTGACCATCAATCAGCCATGCCGCAAGTGCCAGGCCCTGAACAATGCATTGATGAACATGAAATCATGTTAAAAGTAGCACAGACTTTGCCCGAAAGCTTGAGTGAAAAATTTGCTCAAGAGCGACCATTTCAGATTCATAGCCGATATTTGAACAATCCATTTGATGGTCGCGAACTCCCACCCGAACAATATGCTTGGTTTAAAACCAATGGAGAGGCACCACTGGATTTGCAGACTCAACAATGCCTCTTGGCCTATTTTTCTGATTTCCACTGTATTTTGACCGCACTTCACCCACATGGGAAAGGCTTTTTACAGAAAGGGATGAAAGTCGCCACAATCGACCACAGCATTTGGTTCCACCGCCCTTTCAATTTAAATAATTGGCACTTACATGCCATTGAAAGTAATAATGCTTTTGCTGGGCGTGGTTTAGCGAGAGGACAAATTTTTGCTGCAGATGGCACATTAATTGCCACCACACAGCAGGAAGGTTTAATTCGTTATCAAGAATAACCGCTCTTAAAATAAGGTGCAGACTAGCCTTCGTAACCGATATCTTCGAAGGTCGGATTTTCTGCGCCTTGTTTGGCTAATTCATCACAAATTTCATTTTCACGATGGCCTGAATGGCCTTTCACCCACTGCCAATCAATGTTATGGGTTTGAATCGCCTGATCTAACGCAATCCATAAATCTTGGTTTTTTACCGCTTTGCCCGTACTCGCTTTCCAATTGTTTTTCTTCCAATTGTAAATCCATTGTGTGATGCCATTTTTCATATATTGGCTATCGCTATAAAGCGTTACATGGCAAGGCTCTTTTAAGCTATTTAAAGCCTCAATCACTGCTCGTAATTCCATGCGATTATTGGTGGTTTTGAAATACCCTTTTGAAATATGTTTTTCATGCTGTTTATAGCGCAGGACAATCCCTATGCCACCGGCTCCCGGATTGCCGAGGCAAGATCCATCCGTAAAAATTTCAATCTGTTTTTGCATAACTAATTCGAGCTTGTGTAAAATAGACGGTATTTTAAAGGAAACAAATAGGTAGAACAATGATAAATCCGGATCGCCAAATTGTACTGGATACTGAAACCACCGGTATGAACCAAATTGGCGCACATTACGAAGGACATTGCATTATTGAAATTGGTGCTGTGGAAATGATCAACCGTAAATACACGGGCAATAATTTTCACATTTATATTAAGCCGGATCGTTTAGTTGATCCCGATGCTATTAAAGTTCACGGTATTACGGATGAAATGCTGGCGGATAAACCGGATTTCAAAACAATTGCACAGGACTTTATAGAATACATTCGTGGTGCTGAACTGCTGATTCACAACGCCCCCTTCGACGTGGGCTTTATGGACTATGAATTCCGTAAACTTGGGTTAGATATCAAAACGACCGACATTTGCCTCGTTACTGATACGTTGCAAATGGCTCGCCAAATGTATCCTGGAAAACGTAATAGCTTAGATGCGTTGTGTGATCGTTTAGGTATTGATAACAGCAAACGAACACTCCACGGCGCGTTACTGGATGCTGAGATTTTGGCCGACGTTTATTTATCCATGACGGGCGGTCAAACCAGTCTATTTGATGAAGAGCATGCGGATAGTTCAATTATCCAAGCTGGCCCCAATATGCAAGATCTTCAAAGTGCGGTCAATTTTTCACCAAATTTAAAAGTGTTACAACCCAATGATGATGAACTACAAGCCCATTTAGATTTCCTTAAATTGGTCAATAAAAAAAGCGATGGCAAATGTTTTTGGTCTATTCGTACGGGTGACGAAACCTCACATTAATCGGTTATCTATTAATCAGATAAACATAAAAAAGAAAAAAAAGATTGACGGTTTTAACGTTCATCATTATTATACCCAGCACTTAGCGGAGTGGTAGTTCAGCTGGTTAGAATACCTGCCTGTCACGCAGGGGGTCGCGGGTTCGAGTCCCGTCCATTCCGCCAATTTAAAACTTGTCTTAATATACTCACGGAGTGGTAGTTCAGCTGGTTAGAATACCTGCCTGTCACGCAGGGGGTCGCGGGTTCGAGTCCCGTCCATTCCGCCAATTAAGCCGAGATAATGAAGCACCAGAAGGTGCTTTTTTTATGCCCGAATTTTACCTGTCAGCCAACATTCGCTATAATTAACCAAATTTACACTTTACAGAGATATTTTTATGACAACTCCTGTCGTTGCCTTAGTGGGTCGACCAAACGTAGGTAAATCCACTCTATTCAACCGTTTAACCCGTACCCGCGATGCGCTTGTCGCTGACTTCCCTGGTTTAACTCGAGATCGTAAATACGGTCATGCCAATATTTCTGGCTATGATTTCATTGTGATCGATACCGGCGGTATTGATGGCACTGAAGAAGGCGTTGAAGAAAAAATGGCGGAACAATCCTTACTAGCGATTGAAGAAGCCGATGTCGTGCTTTTCTTAGTGGATGCGCGTGCAGGTTTAACGGCTGCAGACATTGGCATTGCCAATTACTTACGCCAACGTACTAATAAAACAACCGTGGTTGTAGCAAATAAAACTGACGGTATTGATGCAGACTCACACTGTGCGGAATTTTATCAATTAGGCTTAGGTGAAATTGAACAAATCGCCGCATCACAAGGCCGTGGCGTGACTCAATTAATGGAGCAAGTACTTGCACCTTTAGCGGAAAAATTACAAGAAAACGAAGCAGAAAATGACCGCACTTCTGATGAAGAAGAAAAAGATGAATGGGATAACGAATTTGACTTCGATTCAGAGGAAGATACTTCATTAATTGATGAAGCATTAGACGAAGAACTTGAAGAAGAACAAGATAAAAATATTAAAATTGCGATTGTAGGCCGTCCAAACGTTGGTAAATCCACATTAACCAATCGTATTTTAGGTGAAGATCGCGTGGTGGTTTACGATATGCCAGGCACAACACGCGACAGTATCTACATTCCAATGGAACGCGATGGGCAACAATACACCTTGATTGATACAGCAGGTGTGCGTAAACGTGGTAAAGTGCATTTAGCCGTTGAGAAATTCTCTGTCATCAAAACATTACAAGCGATTCAAGATGCAAATGTGGTGTTACTCACAATTGATGCGCGTGAAAACATTTCAGATCAAGATCTCTCTCTACTTGGCTTTATCTTAAATGCAGGACGCTCGCTCGTGATCGTCGTAAATAAATGGGATGGCTTAGATCAAGATGTGAAAGATCGCGTCAAATCCGAATTAGATCGCCGTCTTGATTTCATCGACTTTGCCCGTGTGCATTTTATTTCTGCTTTACACGGCAGTGGCGTGGGGAATCTTTTTGATTCGATTAAAGAAGCTTATGCTTGTGCGACGCAAAAAATGACGACTTCCCTTCTCACCCGTATTTTACAAATGGCAACGGATGAGCATCAACCACCTATGATTGGCGGTCGTCGCATTAAATTAAAATATGCTCACCCAGGTGGTTATAACCCACCAATTATCGTGGTGCATGGTAACCAAATGGATAAATTACCGGATTCGTACAAACGTTATTTATCTAATTATTATCGTAAGAGTTTGAAAATTATTGGTTCGCCAATCCGCTTGCTATTCCAAGAAGGTTCAAACCCATTCGCGGGTAGAAAAAATAAACTCACACCAAACCAATTACGTAAACGTAAACGCTTGATGAAGTTTATCAAAAAAGCGAAACGCTAATCTTAACAAACAAAGAGCGATCAAAAATCACTGTGAATTTTGACCGCTCTTTTTTATTATAAAAACAACATAAAAACCACATTAAAAAATGAGTAATATAAAGTTATCAATTTGTTTTTTTGATGAAAGTTTTAATTTTCAGGTGGTATTGTTAAAATATAATTTACATTATTTAAAAGAATGTTTAGACTAAATTTTAATCCATCCAAAGCACATTCAAATATGAAAAAACGTAATATCATTTTCTTACTTATCCCGCTAATTACTGCTTGCGGAGTAAATTCATTTTCAGCATCAGACCGTAACGATACTCAAACGCTTTCTGCACCCAAAGCATTTGATCCCAAACGCACAGAATACACCTGCGCCACTTGGACACCACCATCACCGCCTGATGCAGAATCACACCGTTGGTATCGCGCTGCCACTCTGATTCATGCTGAAGGTTGGCGCAAGAATACACGTCAAGCGCAAGATATGATTACCCTATATGAAGCGGCTGCGTCGAAGGGGCATTATCAGGCAATCAACAACCTTTATTTACTTTATACCAATGGACATGGTGCAAGTGGTACTTTGTATGCTCCCCAGCCCAGTCGCGCCCGCAAATGGCTGCATTACGGTTTAGACAAAAATTGGGCGATGGCAAACTACTGGTTGTTTGATGCGCTGTATGAAGGAAATGCGGGCTACCGCCACAACCCGAAACTTGGTCTTGCTTACCTGCAAAAAGCGGTGGATTTGGGTGTGCCGCTGGCTCAATACGAATTAGCGCGGATTTACGATAAACAATTTAAAGATTACAGCACACGTGAACTGCTGCTTGGTTGTGCAGCTAGACAGGTTTTTTCTGCTGCCATGAGAGAATTGTATATGGTAAAGATCATACGCTATGGCAATCTAAAAGAAGCACTGTTATTAATGCATAATGCGGTACGACAAGGAGGAGAGGGTGGAGGCAAAGCAGCCTTAGGAATGTCTATGATTTATGCTAAAGATAAGGAGATTATGCATCAATTTAACGCCACTCCTGCCGATCCTGTTCGTGAAGCAGCTTATACTGAATTGAATAAAGCTCTTCTAGGCACAGGCACTAAAAGCGGCAACCCCTTCTACACCTTCCCGCGCCTAGACGAAGTCCTGCCCCTGCCACCCGCCAAAACCCATTGGAAAGGCATCTACTCCGCAATGAGCAAGGAAGACGCGGCGTTCTACCAAAATCCGCCTGACACTGCTGCCTTAGCCGCCGATATCCTCAAACGTGGTATCGTTAAAAAAGAAGAGATCTATTGGCCACCGCGCAAGGATTAATCGTTAACAAGCATTAAAAAAGCGGTCAGATTTTAAAAGCAATTTGCTTGAAAATCTGACCGCACTTTATTGAAAAATAAAGGGGCTGACGTAGATTAGCCCTAAATACCACTCCATTTTCGCAATGTTTTAAGTTGTTCTTTTGGTGATCCAAAGTTAAACCGAAATTCACATTCCTTCAAGAGTAAAGGAAAGTTTTTTCGGTCGATGCCATTATATTTTCGGAGTATTGCCTGACTCCAGAAATTTTCTATTCCATTTATGTGGTTTTGTTTCACCGCAAATAGTTCGGAATGATTGATTGTTAGTGGTGAAATTTGCTCACATCAAGAGCATCATAGCTTCGATAAGTATCGGTATGAACCCAGCTGTTAGTCTTGATTTTCCTCGCAATAACAGGCATTAATGTCTCTGTTCTGGTATTTTCTACCACTACCGTAAATACTTTTCCTTGTTGCTTTAACAAACCGAATACAGCAACTTTTCCTGCTGCACCTCGACCTCGTTTTCCTTTACGAGGACCGCCAAAATAGCTTTCATCAAGCTCAATTTGACCATCAAAAACCTCATCGGCTTCAAAGGCTAAATGATAGCTAATGACTTCACGAATTTTTCTGTAAAACAAAATCCCTGAATTGGCTTGGATACCGAGTAAATCAGCCGTTGCTCGGGCTGTAACTTCTAATACAAGAAATTCAAGGAGCTTATTTTGTATAGATTTATTTAATTTACAATGAGTTATCTTCATTCTTATAGACTAGCACACTTGCTAATCTACGTCAGCCCCATTTTTTGTGTTATGCCTAATCCGTATTGGCATTTTTCTTCCGTGACACGAATTTAGACTTTTTCCGTTGGCAACGCATTTTCCACAAACCACGTTTTTCCTTGGATTTTTGCTACGCCTAAACCTTGATAATCAAGATCCACAATTTCCGCGATTAAGTGCGGTGATTTTTTTGTGGTTTTTGGGGGAGTGTAGAATAATGCCATTATTTCAAATGTAATATGTTTTGTGTGAATAATTCTCGACTTTTCAAGGGCGCATTCCCCAAGTAAGGTTTTAGCGCGATACGTGTAAAACGTTTTGCTGCCTGCAATACTGACGGATCTTGAAAATTTTTCGTCTCAAAAGCGAGTAACTCTTTGCCATAAAAGGTTAAATTATCTTTAATTAAAGACGCGATAAATCCTTTTTCTTCTCGGTAACGATAAGTCATTTCACTCTCCACAGGAAGACCTGAACCCGCGCAATGCGTGAAACTCACAGCATATCCCAATGTTTGCAACAATTGAAACTCAAAGGTGCGTAGTGCCGGTTCAACCGAAGTGTCCGTTGCTAGACGAGTTAAGCATTGCAAATAACATTGAAATAAGAGCGAATGAGAGGTTTCTGGTTCAATGACGCGTGAAATCAATTCATTGACATAAAACCCACTAAATAATGCCGTCTGTTGTAAAGGTAAGGTAATCGCTGCGGGTTCTGCTTTAGTCAATTTTAGTCAATGTTTTTAAACTGCCTTTTCCTGTCCACCGTAACAGCAATGGTGTAAAAGGCTGCAATATGCTTTTCCACGCAGAACGTTTGGCTCGCGCGCCTTTTGCAAGCACGGTTAAACGCCCTGTTTCTTCCGTAAACAGATCGACTAACAAACTCGTTTCCTATATGCTTTACGATGCAAAACAAATCCGCGTTGGAAATTTTCAATCGTTACGTAGGTTGTCAATTATCCTATTAAAAAGTCGCGCTATTCTAGCAGAAATTTGACCGCACTTTTAGCATTATCTCTAATAAGTTATAACTAAAAATTTGTGATCTATTTCACAAAATTAAACAAAAGTATTTCTCTTTTTATTTTTTTCTCGTTATCTTTTGCATACAAATTTCATCGAAACGTTTCGATGAATGAAAGATAAACATGATGGAGCGCAAAAATGAAAAAAACAACAATTTTAAATGCTCAACTTTCTCATGCTATTGCGACCCTTGGGCATACAGATATGGTCACAATTTGTGATGCGGGATTACCTATTCCTGAATTTGTGGGGCGCATTGATTTAGCGTTAACCCAAGGCATTCCTCGTTTTCTTGATACGCTTTATGCCACCACAAGTGAAATGTTTGTGGAACGTGCCATTTTGGCGGAAGAAATTAAACAAAAAAATCCACAAATTTTGACCGCACTTTTGGAGCATTTAGCTGAACTGGAAAACATTCAAGGCAATAACATTCCTGTGGAATATATTTCCCACGACGATTTCAAAAAAATGAGCCACGAATCCAAAGCGATTGTGCGTTCAGGGGAATGTTCACCTTATGCGAACGTTATTTTAGTGTCTGGTGTGCCATTTTAGGACGATGTTATGGAACGAGAAACACTCTTAAAAATTAGTGGTATCGATAAATCTTTCCCTGGTGTGAAGGCATTAAGTAATGCTTGTTTATCTGTTTATGCTGGGCGTGCTATGGCATTAATGGGTGAAAATGGCGCGGGTAAGTCAACATTAATGAAAGTGCTGACAGGGATTTATAGTAAAGATGCAGGAACAATTGAATATCTTGGTCAACAAGTCATGTTCAAAGGTCCTAAAAACTCGCAAGAAGCGGGCATCAGCATTATTCACCAAGAATTAAATTTGGTGGGTAATTTAACCATTGCTGAAAATATCTTCTTAGGTCGTGAATTTACTACGCCTTTTGGATCTATCGATTGGAAAAAAATGCACGCAGAAGCGGATAAGCTATTAGCACGTCTAAATGTCCCCCATAGTAGCCATCAACTTTGTTCAGAATTGTCCATTGGTGAGCAACAAATGGTGGAAATTGCGAAAGCCTTAAGTTTTGAAAGCAAAGTCATCATTATGGATGAACCAACGGATGCCTTAACAGATACGGAAACAGAAGCACTATTTAATGTTATTCGTGAGTTAAAAGCGGAAAAACGAGGCATTGTTTATATTTCGCATCGTATTAAAGAGATTTTTGAAATCTGTGATGATGTGACGGTTTTACGTGATGGTCAATTTATCGGTGAAGTGGCTGTTGCGGAGTTAACTGAAGACCGTTTGATTGAAATGATGGTTGGGCGTCGTCTTGATGAGCAATATCCCCATGTTGATGTTCCTGAAGGCGAAGTCCGTTTAGAAGTTAACCAACTCTCTGGTAGTGGTGTGCACAACGTGAGCTTTACATTGCGTGCGGGTGAAATTCTAGGGATTTCAGGCTTAATGGGCGCAGGGCGCACAGAATTAATGAAAGTGCTTTATGGTGCCTTACCTAAAGAAAACGGTGAAGTGCGGTTAAATGGGAAAACGATTTCAAATGATTGTCCGCAAGACGGCTTGAATAATGGCATTGTTTATATTTCAGAAGATCGTAAAGGTGATGGTTTAATTTTAGGGATGTCGGTAAAAGAAAATATGTCACTGACTGCCTTAGATCATTTTTCAAAAGTTGGTCGTATCCGCCACGATTCGGAGCAACTTGCGGTAGATGATTTTATCTTAATGTTTAATATCAAAACCCCAAGTCGTGATCAGCAAATTGGTTTACTTTCAGGGGGAAACCAACAGAAAGTGGCGATTGCAAAAGGGTTGATGACCCGTCCTAATGTTTTAATTTTAGATGAACCAACACGTGGTGTTGATGTTGGGGCGAAAAAAGAAATTTACCAACTCATTAATAAATTTAAACAAGATGGCTTGAGTATCATCATTGTGTCATCAGAAATGCCTGAAGTGTTGGGAATGTCAGATCGCATATTAGTGATGCGAGAAGGACGAATTAGTGGTGAATTTTCTCGCGAAGACGCGACACAAGAAAAATTACTTGCCGCTGCAATTGGTAAAAGTGCGGTTTAAACTGACGGAGTTTTTATGAGTACGCAAAATACGTTCAAATTAGGCAAATTCTTACTCGAACAACGTTCTATTGTGGCGTTATTAGTTCTGATTGCCATTGTTTCATTTATCAACCCTGATTTTTTCTCGATTGATAATATTCTCAATATTCTTCGTCAAACGTCGGTGAACGCAATTATTGCGGTGGGAATGACATTCGTGATTTTAATTGCAGGGATCGATTTATCTGTCGGCTCTGTATTGGCATTAACCGGCGCGATTGCCGCATCACTGGTGGGCAGTGAATATCCGATTTTATTGGTGATTCCCGCTGTTTTAGTATTAGGTACATTGCTTGGTGGTATTAGTGGTGCCATTGTGGCAAAAGGGAAAGTTCAAGCTTTTATCGCAACCTTAGTGACGATGACATTATTACGTGGTGTGACCATGGTTTATACCGATGGTCGTCCAATTAGTACGGGCTTTTCTGATGCCGCCGATCAGTTTGCATTCTTAGGAACAGGCTATTTGTTGGGGATTCCTGTGCCAATTTGGTTAATGGCAATTGTTTTTGCGGTGGCGTGGTACATTTTAAAACACACTCGAATTGGACGTTATATTTACGCCTTAGGGGGCAATGAAGCCGCCACTCAACTTTCAGGGATTAATGTCAATAAAATCAAAATTTTTGTCTTTGCTGTCAGTGGTTTCTTGTCTGCATTAGCGGGTTTGATCGTGACTTCACGTTTATCATCAGCCCAACCCACGGCTGGCGTTTCTTATGAATTAGATGCCATTGCAGCAGTCGTTGTCGGCGGGACAAGTTTAATGGGCGGTAAAGGGCGCGTTATGGGAACACTTATCGGTGCTTTAATTATTGGTTTCCTAAATAACGCATTAAATTTATTAGATATTTCATCTTATTACCAAATGATTGCCAAAGCGTTAGTGATTTTAGTGGCAGTACTCGCAGACAATTACCTTGGTAGTAAAAAAGCATAACAATCACAGGAGATTCCTATGAAAAAATTAACAACAATCGCATCAGCGTTAGCATTATCTTTCACCTTAAGCAGTACTGCTCTCGCACAAGATACCATTGCATTAACGGTATCTACCCTTGATAATCCGTTCTTTGTTTCGTTAAAAGATGGCGCACAGAAAAAAGCGGATGAATTAGGCTATAAATTAGTGGTATTAGATAGCCAAAACGACCCTGCGAAAGAACTTTCAAATGTGGAAGATTTAACGGTTCGTGGTGCAAAAGTATTATTAATCAATCCGACAGATAGCGCAGCGGTAGGCAATGCGGTGGCGATTGCTAATCGAAACAAAATCCCTGTTATTACCTTAGACCGTGGTGCGGCAAAAGGCGATGTAGTCAGCCATATTGCGTCAGATAACGTGGCTGGCGGTAAAATGGCTGGTGATTTTATTGCGCAAAAATTAGGAAATGGCGCGAAAGTTATCCAACTAGAAGGTTTAGCCGGTACATCAGCTGCACGTGAACGTGGTGAAGGTTTTAAACAAGCGGTTGATGAACATAAATTTGCTGTACTTGCCAGCCAACCTGCAGATTTTGACCGAACTAAAGGTTTGAATGTGACAGAAAATCTGTTGGCAAGCAAAGGCGATGTTCAAGCTATCTTTGCACAAAATGATGAAATGGCGTTAGGGGCATTACGTGCGATTGGAGCAGCAAATAAAAAAGTCCTTGTCGTCGGTTTTGATGGTACCGATGATGGCGTAAAAGCGGTGAAAAGTGGCAAACTTGCAGCAACTGTGGCACAACAACCTGAATTAATCGGTAGCCTTGGGGTAGAAACTGCGGATAAAATCCTAAAAGGCGAAAAAGTTGAAGCGAAAATTCCAGTGGCATTAAAAGTCGTAACGGAATAATGATTTAACTCAAAGGGCGTATATTTACGCCCTATTTTACCAAGGCTATATTATGAAAAAACTCACAATTCTAGGCAGTATTAATGCAGATCATGTGATTTCTGTCCCGCACTTTGCTAAACCGGGGGAGACCCTAACTGGCTCTGATTATCATATTGCTTATGGTGGTAAGGGGGCAAATCAAGCGGTAGCGGCAGCGCGGTTGTGTGATAAATCGACAACATCCATTAGCTTTATTGGATGCATTGGGGAAGACGGTATTGGTCGCACAATGAAACAAGCCTTTGCGGATGATGGCATTAATGTTGCGCCTATTTTGGAAAAACAAGGGCAAACCACAGGGATTGCGATGATCCAAGTGGCAGCCAGTGGTGAAAATAGCATTGTGATTTCAGCGGGTGCCAATGCGTGTTTGGATGAAGCGCAAGTGGCGCAGTTTGCTGATGAAATCACTCAAGCGGATGCCTTGTTAATGCAACTTGAAACGCCGTCGCCAGCCATTCTTAAGGCGGCACAATTAGCAAAAGCCCATGGTACAAAAGTCGTGTTAAATCCTGCACCAGCGCGTAGCTTACCGGATGAATTATTAAGCCAAATTGATATTATTACCCCGAATGAAACAGAAACGGAAATTTTAACGGGTATTACCGTAACTGATGAGCAAAGTGCGGTCAACGCGGCACAGATTTTTCACCAAAAAGGCATTGCGATGGTGCTGATTACCTTAGGCTCAAAAGGCGTGTATGTGAGCGAAAACGGAAAAGGCGAAATAGTGTCAGGTTTTCGTGTTAATGCAGAGGACACCACGGCGGCAGGGGATACTTTTAACGGCGCATTTTTAACCGCACTTTTAGACGGAAAAAACACGTTCGATGCCATTAAATTTGCCCATGCTGCTGCTGCAATTAGCGTGACGCGCAAAGGGGCGCAACCGTCCATCCCGTCAAGACAGGAAACCTTAGATTTTTTATTCACTCAGCAAAATTAGATTTTTCAAGCCATGGCGACAATGAAAGACATCGCGCGTATCACGCAAGTTTCCACATCAACCGTATCCCACGTGATTAATGGGACACGCTTTGTGAGTGATGAAATGCGTGAAAAAATTATGGCAGTCGTGCGTGAATTGAATTACCAACCTTCTGCTTTAGCGCGTAGTTTTAAGCTTAAAAAAACACAAACTATCGGTATGTTAGTCACTGCCAGCAATAACCCATTTTTTGCTGAAGTGGTGGCGGCGGTGGAAGGCTATTGTGCCAAAAATGATTACAATCTCATTTTGACGAATACCAATGGCGACAGTCAACGTTTGCAAAGCAGTTTGCAGATGTTAATCCAAAAACAGGTGGACGGTTTGTTGCTGATGAGTACAGAAACTCATTTGGCGGAACAGCTTTCTCTTGAGCTCAGTATTCCTGCGGTGGTAATGGATTGGTGGCCAACGGCATTAAGTGCGGACAAAATCTTAGAAGATTCTGAGCTGGGCGGTTATCTTGCCACCCAATATTTGCTTGAACAGGGACACCGAAAAATCGGTATTATCACAGGGAACTTACAGAAACCGCTCGCTTTAAATCGTCTAAATGGTTACAAAAAAGCCTTATCTGAAGCGCAAGTTCCCTTAAATCACAATTGGATTGTGGAAAGCCATTTTGATTTTGAGGGCGGTATCGTAGGTATGGAGAAACTGTTGCAACAAAAAGAACGCCCGACCGCTGTATTTGCTTGTAGTGATACTATTGCCGTGGGGGCATATCAAACTCTTTGGAAACATCAATTAAGTGTTCCAAAAGATATGTCCATTATTGGCTATGATAATATCGATCTTGCTCAATACCTTGCCCCGCCGTTAACTACCGTACACCAGCCTAAAATAGAATTGGGCAAATTAGCAGTGGAAACCTTATTGGAACGTATCAAAAACCCTGAAAAAACGAACCGCACTTTAATTCTTAAACCCCAAGTTATCTCGCGCAGTTCAGTTGCCAGACTCAGCGAATAATTGCTATATTGGCGTTTAAATTTCTTATTCAGCTTATTATGAAAACGCCAACATTTTATCGCCAACATAAAAAAACACTGACAAAAGCTCGTTCTATGCCCCTTTCTTTAGCGGAAACCAAAATTATTTTGTTCAACAAACCCTTTGATGTGTTAACTCAATTCACCGATGAAAATGGACGTGCCACTCTCAAAGATTTTATTCCTAATATCTATGCATCCGGTCGTCTTGATCGCGACAGCGAAGGATTATTGATTTTAACCAACAACGGTACATTACAACACCGTTTAGCGGATCCCAAATTTAAAACCTAGAAAACCTATTGGGTACAAGTAGAAGGCGTTCCCACCGAGCGAGACTTAGATTTTTTACGTCACGGCGTAGAACTGAAAGATGGCTTAACGCAACCTACTAAAGTGCGGTTAATTTCCGAACCAACTTTATGGGAACGAAATCCCCCTATTCGCGAACGTAAGCAAATCCCAACAAGTTGATTAGAAATCAAAATCAGTGAAGGCAAAAATCGCCAAGTGCGCCGGATGACCGCACATATTGGTTTTCCGACTTTACGTTTAGTTTAGTGCGTTATGCCACAGCAGGTTTAACCATAGATGACATTGAAAACGGCAAATACCGCGAATTAAGTGCGGTGAAAATTGAACGTGTTTTTAAATTGATGAAGATGTAATAATCAAATTAACCGCACTTTTCTTTTAACCCTAAGTAAAATCAAGTACAATATAACTCGTTTAGTTTATGTTTGGGGCCGACGTAGATTAGCCCTAAATACCACACTATTTTCGCAATGTTTTAAGTTGTTCTTTGGGTGCTCCAAAGTTAAACCAAAATTCACATTCCTTCAAGAATAAAGGAAAGTTTTTTCGGTCGATGCCATTATATTTTCGGAGTATTCTCTTCGCCTGACTCCAGAAATTTTCTATTCCATTTATGTGGTTTTGTTTCACCGCAAATAGTTCGGAATGATTGACTGTTAGTGGTAAAATTTGCTCACATCAAGAGCATCATAGCTTCGATAAGTATCGGTATGAACCCAGCTGTTAGTCTTGATTTTCCTCGCAATAACAGGCATTAATGTCTCTGTTCTGGTATTTTCTACCACTACCGTAAATACTTTTCCTTGTTGCTTTAACAAACCGAATACAGCAACTTTTCCTGCTGCGCCTCGACCTCGTTTTCCTTTACGAGGACCGCCAAAATAGCTTTCATCAAGCTCAATTTGACCATCAAAAACCTCATCGGCTTCAAAGGCTAAATGATAGCTAATGACTTCACGAATTTTTCTGTAAAAAAATCGCTGAATTGGCTTGGATACGGAGTAAATCAGTCCTGCTCGGGCTGTAACTTCTAATACAAAAAATTCAAGGAGCTTATTTCATATAGACTTCTTTAATTTACAATGAGTTATCTTCATTTTTATAGACTAGCACACTTGCTAATCTACGTCAGCCCAAAAATAAATTATTCGTCTATAACCACTTTGCCAATATAGCCTAGATTACGATAACGTTGAGCGTAATCAATACCATAGCCGACAACAAATTCATCCGGAATAGAAAAACCAACCCATTCAACCGGTACTTCTACTTCTCGGCGAGAAGGTTTATCTAATAAGGTACAAATCGCCAAGCTTGCAGGATCGCGTAAATTTAAAATGCCACGTACTTTTTCGAGGGTATAACCTGTATCAATAATGTCCTCAACAATTAGCACGTGTTCATTACGAATATCCCCTTCAAGATCTTTCGTAATTTTCACATCGTGATTACTCGTCATCCCGCTACCATAACTTGAAGTCGTCATAAACTCTACTTCTACCGGTAATTTTAATTCACGCACCAGATCGGCCATAAACATAAATGAACCACGTAAAAGCCCAACAACAATCAGTTTATCAATGGCTTTTTGTTGATAAAAATGCGTAATTTCCTCGCCAAGTTCAGCTATGCGACTACGGACATCCGCTTCTGAAATCATAATATCAACGTGGTGTTTTTTCATGGTCTTTCCTTTTTAATCTAATCGTTTGCGTATTCTACAATAAAAAAGGCTGAAGTTTAAACCTTCAGCCTTTTTAACCCTAACGAATTTAATTTCTACTCTACCTGTTGGAGCAATCTGCAATCGCTGCTAAACAGATGTGCGTATAATAGCAGAAAGAAATTACATGTCAATAAGAATTATTATCATTTTTAAGGAGTTCATTAATTTCCTGAAATTTTCATCTTATCTAACAAGATTGAACCTGTTTGGATATTAGATCGATGTTCAATATCATCTGCTACTGCCACAATATTTTTTAACATATCCTGCAATTGGCCCGCAATCGTAATTTCAGCAACTGGATATTGAATCTCGCCATTCTCCACCCAAAAGCCTGCTGCGCCACGGGAATAATCCCCCGTCACAATATTTACGCCTTGCCCCATGACATCTGTCACCAATAAACCGGTGCCCATTTGACGTAAAAGTGCGGTCAATCCGCCCGTTAAATTTGGTTTCACGAGCCAGTTATGGATACCGCCAGCATGACCGGTACTTTTCATACCCATTTTTCTACCGCTGTAACTGGTGAGTAAATAGGTTTGCAATACGCCATCTTGAATAATTTCAAGATCCTGTGTACGAACTCCTTCGCTGTCAAAAGGTGTGGAGGCTAAACGTTTTAACAAATGCGGACGCTCACTAATCTGGAACCAATCTGGCAATACTTGTTTTCCAAGATGATCGAGCAAGAAACTGGATTGACGATATAAGCTGCCGCCACTAATCGCCCCCGTTAAATGAGAGATTAATCCTGTTGCCACATCATTTAAGAAAATCACCGGTACTTCACGTGTCGTTAATTTTTGTGGATTTAAACGCGCAATCACTTTTTTTGCACAATTCTGTCCTACCCAATCCGCTGAAGAAAGGGCATCAAACTCACGTGAAACCGTGTATTCGTAGTCATTTTCAAGTTGATCTAGCTCGCCACCAATCACCGAACAAGATAAAGAATAACGACTAGATAAGTAACTTTGTAGCATGCCATGTGTATTACCATAAACACGAACACCGGTATGCGAATTAAAGCTTGCGCCGTTACTATTCACAATTTTATCATCGTATTCCAACGCTGATTTTTCAGCTTCTAAAGCTAATTTTGTAGCCTGTTCGACATCGATACTTGCCCCATGATAAAGCGCTAAATCAGGCGCTTCAAAAGCCATTAGTTCTTTATCCGCTAGCCCTGTGCAATCATCTGGCGAGGTATATTTTGCAATAGCAAGCGCTGCTTCAACAGTATTTTTAATGGCTTCTTCGCCTAAATCTGAGGTGGATGCATTGCCTTTTTGTTGGCCTAAATAAACAGAAATGCCTAATGCCCCATCATTAGTAAATTCAACATTTTCAATCTCTTGCAGACGAGTTGAAACTGATAAACCACTCACTTTTGTCACACCAACTTCAGCGGTGGCTCCTGCTTTCTGTGCAGTTTCAATCGCAAAACTAACTGCATCACGCAATGTTTGCTCTTGAGATTTTAAAAGTGCGGTTAAATTTTCTGCTGTTTTCATGATGATAATCCTATTAAAAATTTGCGCCATTTTATCTTATTTTGAAAGTTTATGCTAAAATGCACCAAATTTTTCATAAGGTAATAGAATGGCAAAACGTAAGAAAAAAGAAGCCTTTGATTGGGAAGATGAAGACCAAGAAGAGATTATTTGGGTAAGTAAAAGTGAAATCAAACGCGACGCTGAGGATTTAAAACAACTCGGCGAGAAATTGGTGAACTTAACCAAAGCAAATCTGACTAAGGTTCCACTAGACGATAGCTTGAAAGATGCTATTGAATTAGCGCAACGCCTGCAAAAAGAGGCGCGTCGTCGCCAATTACAATATATCGGTAAGCTCTTACGCTCAATTGATGCAGAGCCTATTCGTGAAGCGTTAGAAAAAATTGAAAACAAACATAATCAACAGCAAGCCATGTTGCATAAGTTGGAAATCTTACGTGATGAGTTGGTTGCGAAAGGTGATGCAGCACTGACTGATTTGTTAAATGAGCATCCTTCTGCAGATCGCCAACAATTACGTAATTTGATTCGTGCAGCACAGAAAGAGAAGGAACAAAATAAGCCATCAAAAGCTTATCGCGAGATTTATCAGATCTTAAAAACACTCATTTTAGAAGACTAAAATACGGCTATTTTTGACCGCACTTTGTGTCAAAAAAGTGCTATGATTAGCTGCCCTTTTAAGAAGGAAAAAACGTTATTTATGAATATTCGTTGGAATATTATTTTAGGTGTCATCGCCCTGGCTTTATTAGGCTGGTATTATTCGCTTAATCAAGATCATAGCGATTTACAAAGCCTCATTAAAAAGCCTGATAGCCCAGAATACGTTGGTAATAAAATGGAAACGACTGTATTCTCGCCAGAAGGCAAAAAGCAATATCTTGCGATTTCCGACAAAGTGGAATATTACACACAAGACGGTCATACGGATTTTATTTCACCGTTAGTCTATCTTTTTGATGTTTCTTTGGACAATAAAGACAAAGAAGATAAAACCGATAAAATTCAATTAGAAAAACAAAATTGGAAGCTCAGTGCCAAAAAGGCAAAATTAACAAAAGATCAAATGCTCTATCTTGAAGGTGGTGTAGTTGCTGAGAGCCTTAACCCTTTATCTCGCCTACAACGTGTTGAAACAGAAGCAGCAGTGATTAATTTAAAAACACAAGACATTACTTCTGATAAGCGAGTAAAAATTAATGGATTAAACTTTAACTCAAGTGGTTTAAAGCTCGTCGGAAATTTACGTCAGCAAGTAGCAACTCTAAAGGAACAGGTAAAAACATATTATGAAATCAACAAACAATAAAATTCTGCTTTTAACCGCATTAATGATGACGTCTTTATCTGCTTTTGCATTAAAAGACGATACCAATAAACCAATTAATATTGTCTCAGATAATCAATCTTTAGATATGGAAAACAGCGTGGTAACCTTTACCGATAACGTTGTGATTACACAAGGTTCCATTTTGATTAAAGCCAATAAAGTGGTCATTACTCGTCCACCAGAAAATTCAGGTAAAAAAGAAACTGTTGAAGCATTTGGCACCCCAGTTAGCTTCCATCAACAACTTGATGACGGTAAACCCGTTGATGGTAAAGCAAATAAAGTTCACTATGATTTAGGTACTGAATTCTTAACATTAACCGGTAAGGCCGAATTAAAACAATTAGATAGTAAAATCAATGGTGAACGTATCACCTATGATGTAAAAAAACAACAATTAAAAGCCAATGGTAATGGAAAATCGCGAGTACAAACCATCTTAATTCCAACTCAATTACAACAAAAAGGTAAAAAATAACCGATGTCTGTATTACAAGCTGAATTCCTCGCAAAAAGCTATAAAAGTCGAAAAGTGGTTTCTGATGTGAGTTTAACCGTAAACTCCAATGAAATTGTTGGGCTACTTGGTCCAAATGGTGCAGGTAAAACCACTACTTTCTACATGGTCGTTGGTTTAGTGCGTCACGATCAGGGAAAAATCACCATTGATGGCAATGATATTAGCGTATTACCTATGCATGAACGTGCTCGTCGAGGAATTGGCTATTTACCACAAGAAGCCTCTATTTTCCGTCGTTTAACGGTGTATGAAAACCTTATGGCGGTATTAGAAATTCGTAAAGATCTCACTGCTGAGGAACGCCGAGAGAGAGCGGATGAGTTAATTGATGAGTTCAATATTAGCCATATTCGTGATAGCCTGGGACAATCGCTTTCAGGTGGCGAACGTCGTCGTGTGGAAATTGCGCGCGCCTTAGCAGCAAATCCAAAATTTATTTTACTAGATGAACCTTTTGCTGGTGTGGATCCTATCTCGGTCACGGATATTAAGAAAATCATCACGGATCTCCGTAATCGTGGCTTAGGCGTGTTAATTACCGACCATAACGTACGCGAAACTCTTGATGTCTGTGAACGTGCTTATATTGTTGGCGAAGGGAAAATTATTGCCACGGGTACACCAGAAGAAGTCATGAATGATGTGCACGTTAAGCGTGTCTATTTAGGTGAGCAATTTAAATTATAACCATGAAATTTACGACCTTCCTCTCCCCTGATGATATTCGTCAGGGGGTTGTTTTTTCTAGCAAGAAACGATTATTTGAATCCATTGCAGCTTTCGTTGTGGAGAAACTTCATGGCGAAAATGGCGAGCAGGCTTGTTTTGAATGTTTATTTGAACGAGAAAAATTAGGCAATTCTGGATTAGGTAATGGCGTCGCAATGCCTAAAGCCAAATTACCTAAAAATGTTTTAGATAAAATATTAACCATATTTATGCAGTTAGACAGTCCTGTTGAATATGACTCTGCAGATAACAAACCGGTAGATATCGTTTTTGCGGTGCTCGTACCAGAAAATCTCTGCCAAGAATACATCCCTGTTTTGGCTAAGCTCACTAAAAAATTAACCGATAAAAGCTTAATTAAACAACTTCGCTCTGCACAAAGTGCGGATGAAATTTGGCAAATTTTTGAATATGCCGATCATTCAGAAGAATCTGAAGACGACACAAATTTAGATAATATTGAACCTCAAGAGGTATAACCTAACCTACTAACCACCATAAGGAATCACGCAGATGGAAATTATTATTATCAGCGGTCGCTCCGGCGCAGGGAAATCTGTCGCATTACGATCTTTGGAAGATATAGGCTATTATTGCGTGGATAATCTCCCTCTCGATTTACTTCCTCAACTCACCAATATTCTCGCCAAAACTCAAACAGCTGTTGCAATCAGTCTTGATATTCGAAATCTTCCTCATTCAAGTGCTGATTTAGACAAGATTCTGACAGATATTCAAGCTACTTATTCCGTCAAAATCATCTTTTTGGACAGCGATCGTAGTACACTTATTCGTCGCTACAGCGATTCACGTCGTCTTCATCCACTTTCAGCACAAGATCTCCCGCTTGAATCAGCGATTGATTTAGAATATCAACAACTTGAGCCTTTAATTCAACATGCTAATTTTATTATTGATACCGCACAACTTTCTACCCATGCGTTATCTAAACGTTTAAGAGAAGTTTTACGTGGTAATACAGATAAAGAACTTAAGATCGTGGTTGAATCGTTTGGCTTTAAATATGGCATTCCACTTGATGCCGATTATGTCTTTGATGTGCGTTTTCTACCTAACCCGCACTGGAATCCAGAACTTCGTCCAATGACAGGGCTTGATGAACCCGTTGCACAATTTTTACTTGCGCATGATGAAGTGAATAATTTTATCTACCAAACACGCAATTACATTGAAACGTGGTTACCGATGTTAGAGCAAAATAACCGAAGCTATCTCACTATTGCCATCGGCTGTACAGGAGGTAAACATCGTTCTGTTTACATTGCTCAACAAATTGGTGAATATTTCCAAGCCAAAGGCAAGAATGTAAAAATTCAACATAAATCCTTGGAAAAGAATAAAAAGAATTAATCAAACTATAAAAAAACGCAGCGACTTGCTGCGTTTTTTGTTAAACCACATATTGCTCAAAAATCTCAGGCAAGTGAGTAATTAACGTTTCTTTTCCTTCTACCTTTTCATTCTGCCAAACGTGCAATAGCACATCTGGCGTAAATAATTGTGATGCCAGCTCTGCCAACGGTAAATAGCTAATATGCCAAGGCTCTCGGCCTATTTTTTTACCTTCTGGTTGGCTGATAAATGGCAAAGCAAAATCAAAGTGCGGTAGATTTTCAGTGAGAAATTCACTAAGTTCAAAGAAATAGCCCCCCTTTTCATATTCCCAAGGTTCAAGTTGTAAAGATTGACCTTGAGGCAAAAGATCAGGATCAAAAATATCGATTTCTGTTCCCCAATGATGACGACTGCCACCTGGAAGCGCTGACCAGCGTAAAATCGCTTGTGCTTTTTGCCAATCATCTAATAACGCTAAATCTAATGGATTTCCTGCATCATCATGAACCTTGCGTTCACCGTTAAATTTACCATTCCAAATGCGTTGTTGACGTTCAAAATCACGAAAGCTACTCGCAGGCTGCAAATTAAAGCCATTTTTGACCGCACTTTGCTGCAATCCCTGAAACGCTTTCATTGCCTCTGCTTGCAAAAAATGATTCGGAGAATGAGGTGTAGGCAAATTGATCAAATGTTTACGAGATTTGCCGGTTAACATTTCTGGCGTTAATTTCATCTTATTTATCCAATAAATTCATTAACATTTGATGATAAATTTGACCGCACTTGGCAAGATCATCAACGTTTACACATTCATTTACTTTATGAATCGTTGCATTAAGCGGTCCAAATTCCACAACTTCAGCGCCCATCAATGCAATAAAACGTCCGTCAGAGGTACCACCGCCAGTTTCTGATTGTGGCGTAATACCGGTTGTTTGCTCAATTGCCGTCGTTAATGCATCTAATAATTTGCCTGGTTTAGTTAAAAATGGTTTACCTGATAAATTCCAATCAATACGGTATTTCAAACCATGCTTTTCGAGCATTTCTGCCACTTTCTGCTTAATGCTTTTGTCTGTAACTTCCGTACAATAACGTAAATTGAATTGCACATAAAGCTCACCTGGGATGACATTATTACTCCCTGTGCCTGCATGAATATTCGCAATTTGCAAACTGGTTGGCGGGAAAAATTCGTTACCATTATCCCATTGATAGGTGGTTAATTCCTGCAAGAAAGGGGCGGCTTTATGAATTGGGTTTTCCGCTAAATGAGGATAAGCTACATGACCTTGAATACCTTGAATGTAGAGATTACCTGTAATCGACCCACGACGGCCATTTTTAACCACATCACCCAATGTTTTCGAGCTAGACGGCTCGCCTACCATGCAATAAGTAATTTTATCACCGCGTGCCATTAAGGTTTCGACAACACGTACTGTACCATCTTTCGCGGCGGCCTCTTCATCAGCGGTGATCAATAATGCAATTGTGCCCTTATGATTAGGATTTGCTTTTACATATTCTTCCGTCGCCACAATCATTGCTGCAAGGGATCCTTTCATATCCGCCGCACCACGCCCATAAAGCATGCCATCAATAATCTCAGCAGAAAACGGAGAATACGACCATTGATTTTCATCACCAGTAGGCACAACATCCGTATGACCTGCAAAAGCAATAACTGGCTCACCCGTTCCGTGTTTTGCCCATAAATTCAACGTATCATTAAAAGGCATCCATTCAATTTGAAAACCTAATTTTTCTAAACGTTCGGCAATAATTTGCTGACAGCCTTCGTCATTCGGGCTAATAGACGGGCGGCGAATTAAATCTTGCGCCAACGAAATCACTTTTTCTCTCATAAAAACTCCTAAGAAAATAACCGCACTCTAGGCAAAAGCAGCCTGATATTCCTTCTCATTAAAACCAATTAATGCCTTTCCATCTTGTAAAATAATTGGGCGTTTAATTAAGGTTGGATTTTCCTCCAACACGGAAAGTGCGGTCGTTTGATCAAGAGAATTTTTAACTCGCTCATCCAAATTACGCCAAGTTGTACTGCGTTTATTGACCAATACCTCCCAGCCAAATTGAGCTTTCGCTTGAGTTAAAAAATTCAAATCTAACCCATCAACACGGTAGTCATGAAGTTTGTGTTCAATATTGTGATCCGCCAACCATTTCAATGCTTTCTTCACTGTATCGCAATTTTTAATGCCGTAAACTGTAATCATATTTTTCTCTCTTTTCTCGCCATTTAATTACAGCATTATACCTGAAAAACGAGCAACAATTCGATGAAAAAACAGATGAAAAAAGTCACTTAGTCAGGCATAATATTGTCAATATTCACAGTAAGGAGTCTCAAATGGAACTCACTTTTGAACAAATTTCTGATTTACTCAAAACGCAAAAAAAAGACAAGGAAGAATACGCTTTTAGTTTGGAAGAACGACAATTAGCTGCAAAAGCAAGTTCGGAAGCTTGGCAAGCTATTTTAAATCATAAAATTGAGCCATTCAATTTTAAAAAATAGGGTTGATTATGCTGCCAACATACGATGTTTATATTGCTGAAACATCAGAGGATTGCCTTGAAAAAGATCTTCTAAAACAATTTATCGTGACTTATCTAACTCAAGATGATCTTGATAAACTAAAAATGATTTTAACGAATATCCCGCAACTTAGACCGTTCTGGGGAAAAACTGGCTATAAATACATTACAATAAATAATATCTATTTTTTATATGAAGTGGCCGAAGACGAAAGAAAAGTCATTATTTTAGGTGCTAAATTTAATAATAAACGAAAAACATTTAATTTTGCGAATACACTCAAGCAACAAAAAACAATGAAAAAATGGATTGAGGATTATCCTAAATACTATCCCAATAAATAAGCCCGATTTAATCGGGCTTATTTATTTTTAGTTAGCCTAATAATTTATTTATGCGTTTAATAAACACAGCTGGATTTTCCAACGATCCGCACTCTGCTAACATAGCTTGTTCAAGTAATAATTCCACCCAATCAGCAAATTCAGTTTCATCTGCAATATCAGCCACTTTTTTTACTAAATAGTGTTCTGGATTAAGTTCAAAGGTGTATTTTACTTCTGGTACAGGCTGCCCTGCGGCTGCAAACAATTTCGCCATTTGGGTCGTCATTTGATCATTATCCGTAGAAACTACCGCTGGTGTATCCGTTAAATTGTGAGTTAAACGCACCGTTTTTACGCGTTCACCAAGCAAGTTTTTCACACGCTCAATAAAACTACCAAAGGCTTCATCTTGTTGTTTTTGTGTTTCAGATTCTTTATCCGCTAAATCGCCTAAATCCAAATCGGCTTTTGTGATACTTTGTAATGGTTTACCGTCAAATTCAGTTAAATAGCTTAACATCCATTCATCAATGCGATCGGAAAGCAATAAAACCTCAATGCCTTTTTTATTGAATAATTCCAAGTGCGGGCTATTTTTCGCTGCAACATAACTATCAGCTGTAATGTAATAGATAGCTTTTTGCCCCTCTTTCATACGCGATATGTAATCTTCTAAAGAGACAGTTTGTTCGTTGCTATCATTATGCGTTGAAGCAAAACGTAATAACTTCGCAACAGTTTCTTTATTAGAAAAATCTTCTGCTGGGCCTTCTTTCAAGACTAAACCAAACTCTTTCCAGAATTGAAGATATTTTTCTGCATCATCTTTTGCTAATTTTTCTAGCATTTGTAATGAACGCTTAGTTAATGCTTTGCGTAATGCAGCCGTAATTTTGTTATCTTGTAAAATTTCACGAGATACATTTAATGGCAAGTCATTGCTATCGATTAAACCACGCATAAAACGGAGATAATTCGGCATAAATTGTTCAGCATCATCCATAATAAATACACGTTGAACATAAAGTTTTAAACCGTGTTTATGTTCGCGATTAAATAAATCCCAAGGTGCTTTAGCTGGCACATAAAGCAAGCTAGTATATGCTTGATTTCCTTCAACTTTGTTATGCGCCCAAGTCACAGGATCTGCAAAATCATGGCTTAAGTGCTTATAAAACTCTTTGTATTCCTCATCGGAGACATCATTTTTAGAACGCGTCCAAAGTGCATCGGATTTATTAATTTTCTCCCATTTTTCACCGCACTCTTTGCCTTCATCATCGTATTCTTTCGTCAGCATTTCCACTGGTAAGCCAATATGGTCAGAATATTTACCGATAATTTCACGCAAACGCCATTCGTTTAAAAATTCTTTTTCATCTTCACGTAAGTGCAAAATCACATCTGTGCCACGGTTTTTTTTCTCAATATCCGCCACTGAATATTCGCCTTCGCCAGCAGATTCCCAAAGTACTGCTTTATCCGCCTCTTCGCCAGCCGATCTAGTTTTTACAGTCACTTTATCTGCCACAATAAAAGCTGAATAAAAACCCACACCAAACTGCCCAATAAGCTGGCTGTTTTTTGCTTGATCTTGGCCAAGTGCGGTTAAAAATTCTTTTGTTCCTGATTTTGCAATCGTCCCCAAATGATCGATGACTTGCTCACGAGTCATACCAATGCCGTTATCACTAATTGTGATAGTGCCTTTATCCGCATCAAAGCTAACGCGCACACGCAAGTCGCCATCGCCTTCATATAAAGCAGGGTTGGAAAGTGCTTTAAAGCGTAATTTATCTGCCGCATCAGAGGCATTAGAAATTAATTCACGTAAGAAAATTTCTTTGTTGGAATACAAAGAATGAATCATTAATTGGAGAAGTTGTTTGACTTCAGATTGGAAGCCGCGAGTTTCTTGATTTTGTGACATAATTTTTTCCTTCATAAAGATAAAAATTGAACGTTACAGATATAAGAATAAAAAGAAAGATTTCAAGGGGAAAAGCAAAGTGCGGTGAATTTTCACCGTATTTTATTCAAACATTTTCCTAAAATATTTAGAAATGAATAACGGTGATTACTATAAGCAATCACCGTTAAACCAAAAGTGTTTTCTTAAGGAGGTTTTGGGTACTCTAAAAATTAGAATTCGTAACCTACACCTACTTTTGCACCGTAATTATTCACTTTAGTGTCGTCAAAGCTACCTAAACGGTTATATTCTAAACCACCGTTTGCATACACCTTTTCGGCTAATTTATATTTAGCCCCCGCTACGATACCATAGCCTACTTTAGTTTCAGAAGAGCTTTTATAGCGTTGATCTGCCCGTTCTTCAAATTTAAAACGGTTTGCCGCTAAACGAGCGCCAACATAAGGCTCAATTTGAGAGTTAGTATCAAAACCATAAAATACTGTTGCTCCGACGCCTTGAACTTTAGTGCCTTGAAAGCTGCCATGATGAGTATAATCACCTGCTACGCTCACATTACCTAATTTATAACCTACTGCTACACGAGGCTCAACTTTCGTTTTGCTTGAACCACCATGGCTCAATTTAGTTTTTGAAAGACCTATATCGCCTTCCGCATATAAACCTGCATTTGCTGTTGAAGCCACTGCGAATGCCCCGACAACAATAGCTAATAATGACTTTTTCATTGGATAACTCCTGCTATTTGATTGAAAATACTCAAAAATATATCACATCACTGACTTATTTTCACCATGAAAAAATAATTTTCCTTGGCATTTTCGACATAAATAGATAATTTTATTGCGCTGAATACGATTATGCCGACGAATCGTTAAATAATGCGTCTGACATTCACACTGATAAGTAAACATTTTACCTTGTACACTTTCCACATCAAATTGATGACAAGTATCAGCAGAGAGATTAAATAACTGTGTCATCACTGCTTGCCATTCCCGTCCATGCGGTTTCACCTGACCAAATACTTGATACACAATAAGATGAGCTAATTCATGGGGAACTACCTGACGAATAAATTCATCTGAATTCTCGAGTAGCAAAGTGCGGTTAAACTTAATCTGATTTTTCTGCAAGTATGCAACGCCAGCTTTTACACCTCGCAAGTCATAACTGATTGTCGGAATAGGAAATTTCCGTTGAAAGTGATTTTCAGCCAATTGTAATGTTTCTGCAAGTTTGCGCTGTACCTGCATTTTTAAATGCCGAAACTGAGTTTGAGATGACATCATCATGTTTAGTAAACAAAAACCGCTAAATTAGCGGTTTTTATTATATACATTTAATTCACTTATTTTAGACCCGCTGCTGCTCGCAATTCTTCAGCGCGATCTACTTTTTCCCATGGGAATTGTTCACGGCCGAAGTGTCCATACGCTGCAGTTTGGCGATAGATTGGTTGAATTAAATTTAACATTTTAATTAAACCATAAGGACGCAAATCAAAAAATTCACGTACTAACTTAACCAATACTTCGTTTGATACTTTTCCTGTACCGAAAGTTTCTACCATGATAGAAGTTGGCTCAGCCACGCCAATTGCATAAGAAAGTTGAATTTCACAACGATCTGCAAGACCTGCTGCAACAATATTTTTGGCCACATAACGTGCGGCATAAGCGGCTGAACGGTCTACTTTTGATGGATCTTTACCTGAGAAGGCTCCGCCACCATGACGAGCCGCGCCACCGTAGGTATCGACAATGATTTTACGCCCCGTTAAGCCACAGTCACCCATTGGACCACCAATTACAAAACGACCGGTTGGGTTAATGAAATATTTTGTTTGTTGAGATAACCACTGGCTTGGTAAAATTGGCTTGATGATTTCTTCCATCACCCCTTCATAAATTTCTTTTTGTGAGACTTCTTCGCTATGTTGTGTAGAAAGCACTACCGCATCCACACCCACGATTTTGTTATCTTCGTATTTTAAGGTCACTTGGCTTTTCGCATCTGGGCGTAACCACGCGAGTTTTCCGCTTTTACGCACTTCGGCTTGTTTTTCCATTAAACGGTGTGCATAAGTAATCGCCGCTGGCATTAAAACTTCGGTTTCATTTGTCGCATAACCAAACATAATCCCTTGATCACCCGCACCTTGATCCAATGGATTCTCACGATCCACACCTTGATTAATATCTGATGATTGCTTACCGATCGCATTTAATACAGCACAAGAATTACCATCAAAACCCATTTCAGAATGTTTGTAACCAATATCACAAATCACTTGTCGAGTAAGGTTTTCAATATCAACCCATGCTGATGTGGTAATTTCACCACCGACTAACGCCATCCCTGTTTTGACATAGGTCTCACAAGCCACACGTGCTTTAGGATCTTGTTTTAAAATTTCATCAAGTACTGCATCAGAAATTTGATCGGCAATTTTATCTGGATGTCCTTCTGAAACAGATTCAGAAGTAAATAAATAGCTAGACATAAGTTCTCTTCTTTTTTGGATGTATTGACGTATAGACGTCTATAATACGTATTTTAGGATAATCTTCAAGTATTTCCATCAAGTATTTTTAAAATTTAACCAATTTTGTAAGATTTGTTCACCGAATTCTGACATATAAGACTCTGGATGAAATTGCACTGAAAAAATAGGTAAATTCTTATGCTGTGTTGCCATCAAGATTTCATCATCACAAACGGCTGTAATTTCTAATACCTCAGGCATACTCTCACTTTGTACTGCCCAAGAATGATAAAGACCTATTTCAAATTGAGCAGGAAGCCCTAAAAATAAGCCTGAATTTGACCGCACTTTTAAGAGTCGTTTTTGCCCATGACGCACACTTGGCAAGTTATAAAGCTCTCCGCCAAAGAATTCACAAAGGGTTTGATGTCCTAAGCAAACACCTAAAATGGACTTTGTTTGATAAAATCGTTCTAACATCGCAAATAATTGTGGATATGCGCTTGGAACATCTGGTCCTGGAGAAATTAAAATATGTGTATAATTTTCCACACAATCTAATGATAAATCTTCAACACTGACCACATCAAAACTCACCTGTAATTGGCGAATGAGATCCACTAAATTATAAGTAAAAGAATCATGATTATTGATAACTAAAATTTTTTTCATACGGGCTAGTGCCATAATTCGGTGACTAAATTCATTTCAACATTATAGCGATTCTGCGTTAAAATCCTTTTTATTTTTTTATCTACAACTCATGCAAACTTTTATTCATCAAGCTAATGCTTATGGCGCATTACGCCAACCTTTTTTCTTCTTAATTGATTTTGAACAGAAAAAACCTTTAATTTATCCTCTCAACGTTGCCACTCAACAAGGGATATATTGGAATATTCAAAAGGCCCAAAATATCGTTGAAAATCAACCGCACATTGGTTTATCTCTCATTACGAAAAAGCCTATTTCGTTAAATCACTATAAACAAGGATTTAATCTTGTTCAACACGAATTACAAAAAGGAAATTCCTATTTACTCAATCTCACTTATCCTAGTGAAATCGAATTAAATGGCAACCTAAGCCAAATTTTTCATTCGGTTGAAGCGCCTTATAAATTACTTTTTAAGGATCAATTTGTCTGCTTTTCTCCTGAATCCTTTGTACAAATTCGACAAAACAAAATTTATACGTATCCCATGAAAGGAACGATTGATGCGAACCAGCCTAATGCCAAAGCGAATTTGTTAAATGATGAAAAAGAGCAACGAGAACATTACACCATTGTAGATTTAATGCGTAATGATCTTTCAATGGTCGCAAAAAACATCAGAGTATCTCGTTTTCGCTACATCGATAGTATTTACACAGAACGAGGCGAAATACTGCAAACCAGTTCAGAAATTTGTGGTGAACTGGAAAATAATTGGCAAAATACAATTGGCTCAATATTAGCTGAACTTTTACCCGCTGGTTCGATTAGCGGTGCGCCTAAAGAAAAAACGGTTTCCATTATTCAACAAGCTGAAAAACAAACTCGAGGCTATTACACGGGAATTTTCGGTATTTTTGATGGCGAAAACCTAAATAGCGCCGTCGCAATTCGCTTTATTGAACAAAAAAATGATAAATTTTATTTTCGTAGTGGTGGCGGCATTACCATTCAAAGCCAACTTGAAGATGAATATCAAGAGTTGATTGCCAAAGTTTACCTTCCAATTCAAAAGGAAAAGTAATGTTCCCTTTATTTGAAACCATCGCCATTGAAAACGGTAAAATTCAAAATATTGCTCTGCATCAAGCTCGCTATGAGCGTAGCCTTATCACTTATTATGGAAAAAGTGCGGTCACTTTTTTTAATCTTTTAGATCTAATTCAAGTCCCTAAGGAGCTAGATAATAAGCTTGTTCGCTGTCGAATTGACTACAACGCTCATCAAACTAAAATTTCATACCTTGAATATATACCGAAAACACATCGTGTATTCAAGCCCATAGTCTGTAATGAAATTGACTATTCGCTCAAATATGTTGATCGTGAACTTATCAATGCATTATTTGCACAAAAGGGAAAGGCTGATGAAATTATTATTATTAAAGAGGGCTTTGTGACAGACTGCTCTATTGGCAATCTCGCCTTTAGAAAAGGCGGTCAATGGTTCACCCCCAATACCCCTTTATTACAAGGCACACAACGGACATATCTATTGCAATCCGGTCAACTTCAAGAAATTGAAATTAGACAAGAACAACTTGAACAGTTTGACGAAATTCGAGTTATTAATGCCTTGAATGGGCTATAAAATGCCCATTCATTCACTTCATTCTATTTGACTAAATCTAACATTTCTTGCGCATTTGCTAAAGCAAGATCCGTAATTTCACTGCCTCCGAGTAATCTTGCAAGAGCAGGAATACGCTCTTCTTGAGAAAGTGCGGTCATTTTAGTTTCTGTTTTATCATCAACGGTAAATTTCTCAACATTAAATTGATGATGTCCGTGGCATGCCACTTGTGGTAAATGAGTCACACAAAGCACTTGGCATTTATCACCTAATTGGCGCAATAATTTACCCACTACGCTCGCGGTTTTCCCACTAATCCCAACATCAACCTCATCAAAGATTAACGTTGGAATCGCTGATTGATCTGATGTTAATACTTGAATCGCTAATGAAATACGAGACAATTCACCACCTGATGCCACTTTTGCTAGTGGTTGCGCTTGTTGTCCTAGATTACTGCGTAAAGTAAAGACGATATTATCTGCCCCATTTGCCGCTACTTTAGCTAAATCCGAATTCACTTCAATGAAAAACTCGGCATTTTCCATTGCAAGGCATTTGATAGAATGTGTCACCTGTCGTGCTAATTTCTCTGCAGCTTGGCTACGACTTTCATGTAATTGTTTTGCCGTATGTTGCATTTTCTCAAAGGCAGCTTTTTCTTCCAGAATCAGACGTTCTTCACTTTCTGAAAAATCTAAAAGTGCGGTCAATTCTGCTTTTAATTTTTGATGCCATACCACCAACTCTTCAGGTTTCACATTGTGCTTGCGTGCAAGTTGTAAAGCTTGACCTAAACGTTGTTCAATCTCTTGTAATAACATCGGATCTTGCTCAATATGAGAAGTAAGATGTTGGACTTCATTTGTCGCCTCTTGCACTTGAATAAGCGCATCATTCAACATTGTTTGAACAGAAACATATCGGGGATCTAACTCACTTAATTCATCAATATACTGTGTCGCACGATAAAGCATAGAATCAATACTCACGGTCTCATTTTCACTGAGTAACTGTAAGGCTGATTGTGATAACTGTGTTAGCTGTTCGCTATTTGATAGACGACGTTGATCCTCTTCTAATCCTAAATACTCATTTGGACGAAGGGCAAACTCATCCAATTCTTCTACCTGGTATTGTAAAAGTTGCTTCTTCGCTTCATTCTCGGCGACTTGTTGTTGGAAGTTTTTAACTTGTGTTTGAAGATTTTTCCACGCTCGATAATCTTCTCGCATTTGAGCGAGTAAATCATTGTGATGTGCAAATGTATCCACCAACTGAAGCTGATAATCATTTTTCAATAATAACTGAGAAGCGTGCTGCCCATTAATATGAATAAGATATTGACCAATTTCTTTTAATTGAGAAGCCGATACGGGCGTGCTATTGATAAAGGCTTTAGAACGTCCATCTGCATTAATAACACGACGTAAAATACAATCGGAGGGATTATCAGGATCTTGCAATTCCTGCTGTTGCAACCATTGATAAGCGGGGTTAGTTGGTTCAATAAAAAATGTGGCGCAGATTTCGGCTCTTTCCTGCCCTTCTCGAACCATAGAGGTTTCAATACGTTGTCCCAAGCATAATCCCAACGCATCAATAGCAATAGATTTTCCTGCGCCAGTTTCACCCGTAATTACAGACATTCCTTTCGCCAATTCAATTTCTAATTGACGAACAATTGCAAAATTATTGATGGTAAGTTGGGTTAGCATAAAAATCTCCTTAACTGTATATCCATATATTATAACTGATATAATATACAGTAAAGAGATTTTTAACTTTTTGAATTAGAAATTTTTAAGCCAGCCTAATTTCGTGCTTAATACATTGTAATAATTATAATTTTTCAGGTGCAATAGGCTCAGTTTATGCGGACTTTTTTCAATATGCACCACATCATCCGGACAAAAATCGAGTGCCATTTGACTATCACAGCCAACCTCTAACTGAGAAGTATTATGCTCGGCAAAGCGAATGGAAATTTTGCTGTCGCCATCAATGACTAATGGTCGAGAAGAAAGTGTGTGCGGGAACATCGGCACAAGGGCAATCGCATTTAAATTTGGCGTTAAAATCGGGCCACCAGCAGAAAGCGAATAAGCCGTTGAACCTGTTGGCGTGGAAATAATCAAGCCGTCTGAACGTTGAGAAAAGGCAAATTTATCATTGATATAAACATGGAAATCAATCATGTGCGCAATTTTAGCCGGGTGAATCACCGCCTCATTTACTGCATTACCACTAGAAATAATTTCGCCATTGCGTTCAATTTTAGCTTCCAATAAAAAACGCTCTTCGACAAAAAACTCGCTGCGTTCCAAACAAGCTTCAAGCTGTGCGTAAGCATTTTTCGGATCGATATCGGTCAAAAAGCCCAAGTTACCTCGGTTAATACCAATCATTGGAATATGATATTTAGCCAAAATGCGAGCACGTCCTAGCATATTGCCATCACCACCGATCACAATCACAAGCTGTGCTTGCTCACCGATTTGTTCAACTGTCGCTAACACCTCTTCGGGTAAACCAAATTTTTCACCGACATCTTTTTCCACTAAAACTCGATATCCTCGCTCTTTCAGCCATTGATACAAGTTTTTATGCATTTGCAAATTAAGATCGCGACGCGGTTTTCCCATCAAGGCGATGGTTTTAAATGATTTAACTAATTCATCCATAACTATGATTGCTCCCAAGTGCAAACTCACCGATTTCTGACCGCACTTGAATTTAAAATTTTAGCCATTATATTACATAGCAATTCAGTTTTGCTAAAATAGCGCTAATTTTTGATTAATGGAGAAAAAGATGTCAGAACAAGCACAAAACTTAAATGAAAATGAAGAACTTGTTGAAGAAGTTCAACAGGAAACCACTTCGACGGAAGATCCGTTAGAAGAAGCGATCGCTCGTGTGCAAGAGCTTGAAGAGCAATTAAAAGCACAAGTAGAAGAAACCTCTAAAAAAGAACAAGATTTATTGCTTCGTACTCGTGCAGAAATTGACAATATGCGTCGCCGTAGCGAACAAGATGTTGAAAAAGCACATAAATTTGCATTAGAAAAATTTTCAAAAGACATTTTAAATACCATTGATAACTTAGAGCGTGCGCTTTCAACACCTGCCAATAAGGAAGATGAAAGCATCAAAGCGTTATTCGATGGTGTGGAGCTAACCTTAAAAGAGTTACTCTCAACGGTGTCTCGCTTTGGTGTGGAACCTGTTGGCGCAGTGGGTGAAACCTTTAACCCGGATCTCCACCAAGCCATCTCTATGCAACCAGCTGAAGGGTTTGAAAGCAACCAAATCACCACCGTTTTACAAAAAGGCTATACCTTAAATGGTCGTGTGATTCGCCCAGCTATGGTAATGGTTGCAGCTTAATTTCTTTTCTATGACTTAAAGAGCGGACGATTTTTCGTCCGTTTTTTATTGCCAAAAAACTTGATTCAGGTCAAATTTATTAAAAAATAATTTGAGAATAATTCTCAATAAAATACTCTTGCTTTCCAGATTTATCAAGGTTTCAACTCAATTTCAGCCATCAAAAACCGACAAACAACACTACATATTGTGTGTTGATCTATTAAACAAAACTATATATAGTAATTTCGATTTTTTTCATAGCTACCTTACAGGAGTCATAAAATGAACGCTTTCTTTGTGATTAAGCGTGATGGTTCACGAATTGGGTTTGACCTACAACGTATTACTAATGCAATCAAAAAAGCAGCAAGTGCGGTCAATATTGTTGATGAAATTTATATTCATGATCTGAGCCAGCAGATTAATACTGAAATTTTTAGTCATTATCAGCATGAAATTGATATCAACCAGATTCAAAAAATTGTTGAAAATCACTTAATGACAAGTAAGTATCCACAAATTGCACGTGCTTATATTGAATATCGTCATGATCGTGATCTTGCCCGTGAAAAACGCAGCCAATTAACCAAAGAAATTGAAGGACTGATTGAGCAAAGCAATGTGGAATTGCTCAATGAAAATGCGAATAAAGATGCGAAAGTTATCCCAACTCAGCGTGATTTACTGGCGGGTATTATGGCAAAACATTATGCCAAACGTCATATTCTGCCAAGAGATGTTGTTGAAGCCCATGAAAAAGGGGAAATCCACTATCACGACTTAGACTACGCACCATTTTTCCCGATGTTTAACTGCATGCTCGTTGATCTAAAAGGCATGCTTTCTCATGGTTTTAAAATGGGTAATGCTGAAATTGAGCCGCCTAAATCTATCGGTACAGCAACAGCGGTTACCGCACAAATTATTGCTCAAGTAGCCAGCCATATTTATGGCGGTACAACCATTAATCGCATTGATGAAGTGCTTGCGCCTTATGTTCAACTCAGTTTCGAAAAACATTTAAAAAATGCCGCACAATGGCAAATTCCTGATGCTGAAGGTTATGCAAAAGCACTAATTGAAAAAGAATGTTTTGATGCGTTTCAATCCCTCGAATATGAAGTCAATACGCTCCATACGTCAAATGGCCAAACGCCGTTTGTTACCTTTGGTTTTGGCTTAGGCACAAGTTGGCAAGAACGTTTGATTCAGCAATCAATTTTGAAAAACCGTATTCGTGGTTTGGGTAAAAATCACAAAACACCTGTCTTCCCTAAACTGGTCTTTACTATTAAAAAAGGCGTGAACCAAAACGAACAAGATCCGAACTATGACATTAAAAAACTGGCATTAGAATGCGCTTCAAAACGCATGTATCCAGATATTTTAAACTATGATCAAGTGGTTAAAGTCACAGGCTCATTCAAAGCGCCAATGGGTTGTCGTAGCTTCTTAGGCGCTTATAAAGAAAACGGTCATGAAGTGCATGATGGTCGCAATAATTTAGGTGTGGTGAGTTTGAATCTGCCCCGTATTGCCATTGAAGCACAAGGAAATGAAGAAAAATTCTACCGCACTTTAGATGAACGCTTAGTCCTCGCGAAGAAAGCCTTACTTACCCGTATTGCGCGCCTAGAAAATACCAAAGCTCGTGTCGCGCCAATTCTCTATATGGAAGGCGCTTGCGGCGTTCGACTAAAAGCCGATGATAATGTTGCGGATATTTTCAAAAATGGACGAGCATCAATTTCTTTAGGCTATATTGGCATTCATGAAACCATCAATGCACTGTATAAAAAGGGACATATTTTTGACGATGAGCAACTGCGTGAAAAAGGCATCGCGATTGTGCGTCGTTTAAGCGAAGCGGTAAAACAATGGCAGAAAGAAACCGGCTATGCATTTAGCCTTTATTCCACACCAAGTGAAAACTTGTGCGATCGTTTCTGCCGTTTAGATACCAAACAATTTGGTGTCATTGACGGCGTTACCGATAAAGGCTACTACACTAACAGCTATCACTTAGATGTAGAGAAAAAAGTCAATCCATACGATAAATTAGACTTTGAAATGCCTTATCCTAAACTAGCAAGTGGCGGCTTTATCTGTTATGGCGAATACCCTAACATTCAACATAACCTCAAAGCACTCGAAGATGTGTGGGATTATAGCTACGATCGCGTGCCTTATTACGGCACCAATACGCCAATTGATGAATGTTACGAATGTGGCTTCACGGGAGAGTTTAATTGCACAAGTAAAGGCTTTGTTTGTCCGAAATGTGGCAACCATGACAGTGCAAAAGTCTCCGTGACCCGACGAGTTTGTGGTTATCTCGGCAGCCCTGATGCTCGTCCATTCAACGCTGGCAAACAAGAAGAAGTAAAACGTCGAGTGAAACACCTATAATGTCGCAGCATTGATTATGATAAAATAGCTCATCAAAAGTGAGCTATTTTTATTTCAATAAATAAGGAAGTACCATGCCAACACTGACACAAATCACGCAATCCATTATGCAAGATCCCGATAATCAATCATTCACAGCAAAAAGAATTGAACCGCTTTTTGCGGCACCAACGACAGCTCGTATTAATATTGTCGGACAAGCCCCCGGAATTAAAGCGCAAGAAAGTCGTTTATATTGGAATGATAAAAGCGGTGATCGCCTACGCAAATGGCTAGGTGTGGATCGCGATACCTTTTATCACTCGGGTATGTTTGCAGTCATCCCGATGGATTTTTATTACCCTGGGAAAGGAAAATCGGGTGATTTACCACCGCGCAAAGGCTTTGCGGAAAAATGGCATCCAGCAATTCTCGCTAACTTGCCCAATATCGAGCTCACCATTCTTATCGGGCAATATGCACAAAAATATTATTTACCTGAAAACGAGCTTAATGTGACTGAGACGGTTCACCATTTCCGTGATTTTCTTCCCCACTTTCTTCCGCTTGTTCACCCTTCTCCACGCAATCAAATTTGGCTCAAGAAAAATCCATGGTTTGAGCAAGAGATAGTTCCAACATTACAAAAGCAAGTGAAAGCGATTTTATCTTATTAGTTTAACATCTGATTTATAAGGTTATCTTTAATAAATTCAATATATTAATAATACTTCTTTATTATGATACTAATCCGTTTTGAGTATGTCTTCTTTTCTGATTAATCTTTCTTGTGCTACAATCGGCGACTATTAACAAATATGAGGAAAAATATGCAACAAACCCCTGTTACTAACTCAAGAGCCAAAGCTTGGAATAAAAATGCGATTATATTCCTCGTCGATGTCGTGCTCTTCTTTGTTTTATTAAACACGCTTCCTTTTGAGCTAGCAGTCAATAAAGGTTTAGCATTATTAGCATTCGTGGCAATTTTATGGCTTACTGAAGCAGTAAATGTCACGATTACAGCGCTATTTGTTCCTATCCTGTCCGTATTATTAGGATTGGTAAATAGTCGTGAGGCCTTGGTGGCTTTTGCCGATCCAACTATTTTCTTATTTTTTGGCGGATTTGCGCTTGCGACCGCATTAAATGTGCAAAAAATTGACCAAATGATTGCCAATAAAATTATGCAATTAGCCAAAGGTCGATTATTCATTGCTGTTCTTTATCTATTCTTAGCCACGGCTTTTTTATCTATGTGGATGAGTAATACGGCTACAGCGGCAATGATGATACCACTTTCCATGACGATCTTAAGCCAATTAGATCGTAATAAAGAACATAACACTTATATATTTGTATTATTAGGCATCGCCTATAGTGCCACTATTGGGGGTATGGGGACTTTGGTAGGAAGCCCTCCTAATGCCATCGCTGCCTCTCAGCTTCATTTAGGTTTTGCTGACTGGTTAATGTATGGCACGCCAGTGATGTTAATTTTATTCCCAATTATCATCGGTTGGTTATACATCGTCTTTAAACCGAAATTAAACCTTCATTTTGAAGCCGAATTTGCCAAAATCCATATGAATAAAAAACGTATTTTAACTTTAGCGATTTTTGTAGCGGTGGCAATTCTTTGGATTTTTGGCGGCTATCTCAATCCCATTATTTCTCAATTATTAGGACTCCCTAAACCAATCGGCAGTTTTGATAGTATGGTCGCACTCTCTGCAGCAATTGTTATTTGTGTAACAGGCATCGCAAGCTGGAAAGAAGTACAAGAAAATACAGAATGGGGCGTACTTTTCCTCTTTGGTGGTGGTTTAACATTAAGCTCGGTTCTTACCCATTCTGGTGCAAGCAAAATCATGGCGGATGGTATAGTCTTCATTATTGAGGGGGGCCACTACTATGTGATGGCATTAATTGTTGCAGCATTTATTGTGATTTTGACCGAGTTTACTTCAAACACGGCAAGTGCAGCCTTACTCGTCCCAATCTTTATATCTATCGCTCAAGCACTCAATATGCCTCCGCTGGGTTTTGCGATGATTATTGGCTTAGGCGCATCTTGTGCCTTTATGATGCCAGTGGGAACGCCGCCTAATGCAATTGTATACTCCACTGGTTTTGTTAAACAGTCAGAGATGGTTCGTGTCGGTAAGTTTATTGATTTAACCTGTATAGTTATTATTGCAACCATTGCTTATCTGTTCTGGATGTAGCTTTAAAATCAAACAAGTGCGGTTGAAAATAACGTTATTTTCAACTGTACTTTTTTACCTTTCATTACGCAAACGTTTGCCATAGGTGAAAATTAACGTATAATTCGCGCAATTTTTTCTATTTAAGGGAACCTAATGAATAACAATCTACTTTATACCGTGGAAGACAAACCACCTTTCGGATTGAGTTTACTCCTTGCGGCACAACATTTACTTGCCGCACTCGGGGGGATTATTGCCGTACCATTGGTCATTGGTAACGTCTTAAAATTACCTACCGAAGATACCATTACGCTAGTGAATGCTGCACTCTTGATTTCTGGCGTGGTGACCGTTATTCAATGCAAAGGCTTGGGACCTGTGGGCATTCGTTTGCCAAGTGTGATGGGAACCAGTTTTACTTTCGTTGCCGCTGCACTGGCCATTGGTTTCAGTGAATATGGCATCGCCGGTATATTAGGTTCCTCTCTCATTGGTTCCTTAGTGATGATTATCGGCAGTTTCTTTATGCCGTATATTCGTAAATTGTTCCCACCGATTGTAACAGGTACTGTCGTTATGATGATCGGTTTAAGCCTTATTCCTGTTGCCGTTGACTGGTTCGCAGGTGGTCAACGTGGTGATGCGAATTATGCTACACCAGAAAATTTAATGATGGCGAGCTTTGTATTGGTGATCGTGGTTGCGCTCGTACAATGGGGCAAAGGAATTTTCTCTGCCGCAGCAATCGTTATTGGTATGATGACAGGCTATCTTGTGTGTTTAGCCATGGGCTGGGTGAGCTTTGAAGGCGTAAAACAAGCGCAAACTTTCGCAATTCCACAACCGCTACACTTTGGTTTAGCCTTCCCTATTTCAGGTATTATCGGCATGTCCATTGCCTATTTAGTGACAATCGTTGAATCAAGCGGTAACTTCTTAGCACTAGGTAATGCAACCCAAACAGAAATTACCGGCAAACATTTACGTGGTGGCGTTTTAGCCGATGGTTTAGGATCTGCCCTAGCTGCCATAATGTCCACCACACCATTCTCTTCATTCTCACAAAACATTGGCGTCATTTCTCTAACGGGCGTGGCAAGCCGTCACGTGGTTGCGCTAACCGGTGTACTTCTAGCGCTAGCGGGCTTATTCCCTGTATTTGGCGCATTAATTGTTTCAATTCCATTGCCTGTATTAGGTGGTGCAGGCTTAATGATGTTCGCGATGATTATCGCTGCGGGTATCCAAATGTTAGACAAAGTCGCACGTAGCAAACGCAATGGTTTAATTATTGCCATTTCCATTGGCTGTGGCTTAGCCGTGACAACTCGTCCAGAATTGCTTGATAAATTACCGCACTTTTTCAAAGAAGTGCTCGGTTCAGGCATTACCGTAGGCTCATTACTTGCCTTAATTCTTAACCTCGTGCTTCCAGAAGATAAAGTGGAAGAAACAAAAGAATAAAAATAGATAGCGAATAAGGGCAGATTAACACTGCCCTTTTCTTTTCCTGTAAAATATTTCTAAAACTGACCGCACTTTGTTAAAATCAGGCATCATTTTCCATTTATCAAGGAATAAAAATGGCAGATTTACCTTTTTTAGTTGAACTCAACGAACAAAATCTTACCGAAACGTTGCAACGTTCTGTTGAAACCCCGCTTGTCATTAACTTTTATGCACTAAGCCATAAAGAATCAGCTGATTTTGCAAAAGTCCTAAAACGTGTTGCAGAACAACACCAAGGGCAATTTATTCTCGGCTTAGTCAATTGTGAAACGGAGCAAATGCTTGCCGCACAATTTCGTATTCAAGCGTTGCCAACGACCTACCTTTTTAAAGAGGCACAAGCATTAGATGCCTTCCCTGGCACATTAGATGAAACCAGCTTATTACAACGTTTAAGCGCCATTTTGCCAAAAGAAGAAGATTTAAAATTCCAAAAAGCCTTGGATTTTTTACAAGTGGAAGATTACGACTCTGCTCTTCCATTACTGAAAGAAGCCTGGGAGCTTTCGGATAAGAAAAACAGCGATGTGGCATTACTTTATGCGGAAACCTATATCGCCATGAAAAAAACGGAGCCTGCATCAGATATTTTAGCGCAAATTCCGATTCAGGATCGCGACAGTCGTTGGCATGGCTTACAAGCGCAGATTGAGCTTTTAATTAAAGCGGCCGATACGCCAGAAATTCAGCAATTACAAGCGGATTATGCGAAAAATCCAACGCCTGAAATTGCGTTGAAATTGGCAGTTCAGCTACATCAAGCCAATCGAAACGAAGAAGCATTAGATTTATTATTTAGCATTCTTAAACAAGATCTTTCTGCGGAAAACGGTGAAGTGAAGCAACAGTTTTTAGCTATTTTATCAGCCATTGGCAATGCAGATCCTATCACCAATAAATATCGCCGATTGCTGTATGCATTGCTTTACTAATACGATCAACTATTTTTTTATGCATGAAGGCTTTATAATGGACGAACTCCAAAAACCTCATGCTTTATTTTATAAACAAAGGATTCTTTATGTCAGACGTTAAACACAGTAAATTATTAATTTTAGGTTCAGGCCCTGCGGGTTATACCGCGGCTATTTATGCCGCACGTGCGAACTTAAAACCTGTTTTAGTGACCGGTCTTCAACAAGGCGGACAACTTACTACCACGGATGAAATTGAAAACTGGCCGGGTGATTTTGAAATCACCACTGGTTCAGGTTTAATGCAACGTATGTTGCAACACGCCGAAAAATTTGAAACCGAAATCGTGTTTGATCATATTAATAAAGTCGATTTATCTTCTCGCCCGTTCAAACTTTATGGTGATATGCAAACCTTCACATGTGATGCGTTAATCATCGCAACAGGGGCATCCGCACGTTATATCGGATTAGAATCAGAAACCGCTTATAAAGGCCGTGGTGTTTCAGCTTGCGCAACCTGTGATGGTTTCTTCTATCGCAATAAACCGGTTGCCGTTGTCGGTGGTGGAAATACCGCCGTTGAGGAAGCACTTTACTTAGCGAATATTGCGTCTGAAGTGCACTTAATCCACCGTCGCGATAGCTTCCGTGCGGAAAAAATCTTAATCGATCGCTTATACAAAAAAGTCGAAGAAAGCAAAATCGTGCTTCATACTGACCGCACTTTGAATGAAGTGTTAGGCGATAACATGGGCGTAACAGGTGTACGTTTAGAAAACGTAAAAACTGGCGAAAAAGAAGACGTGAAATTAGACGGTTTATTTATTGCTATCGGTCATGCGCCAAACACTGAAATTTTCCAAGGTCAGCTTGAGCTTAACAACGGTTATATCGTTGTTAAATCTGGTCTTGAAGGCAATGCAACAGCGACCTCTGTAGAAGGTGTTTTTGCTGCAGGTGATGTGATGGATCACAACTATCGCCAAGCCATTACTTCAGCGGGGACAGGCTGTATGGCAGCATTAGATGCTGAACGTTATTTAGATGCACAAGAATAAGTGCGCTAAATTCTCATGTAAGGTGCGTAAAACAAGGTTTCACGCACCTATTATTTTTCAAAGGTAGGTTTTTTAATCCTCCAGCCAACTCATCCTATCCTAGGATAAATAAAAACAATGGACAAACTTCGCCAAAAATATTTACAAAAATGGCTTCGTGCGCAACAGCAACCTGTTAAAAAATTAATGCGCACCAATATTGCCCTTGCCACACTTTCTTCCTTAATTCTTGTGGCTCAAGCCTATTTTCTTGCGACATTGCTCGACAAGCTCATTATGCAAAACATCGATCGCGCTGAGCTAGTTCCATATTTTATTGCATTAATCATGACTTTTGCTTTGCGTGCAGTCATTTTATGGCTACGCGAAAAAATTGGCTTTAAAGCAGGTCGATTACTGCGCAATCATATGCGTCAAAAGATCTTAGATAAAATCCATCAAGTTGGGCCGGCCACCATCAATAATAAACCAGCCGGAAGCTGGGCAAGTATCATGCTTGAACAAGTGGAAAATCTGCATAACTTCTATGCGCGTTTCTTACCACAACAAAGTTTGTCTGCCATTGTACCAATGGTGATTTTAATTGCTGTATTCCCACTCAACTGGGCTGCTGGACTGATTTTGATGGTGACCGCACCACTTGTGCCAATTTTTATGATTCTAGTAGGGATTGCAGCAGCAGATAGTAGCCAAAAAAATATGGCAACCCTTTCTCGCTTAAGTGCACAATTCTTGGATCGCTTACGCGGTTTAGAAACCTTGCGTCTTTTCAACCGCACTTCAAAACAAACACAACATATTGAAAACACAACGGAAGACTTCCGTGAAACGACCATGGACGTACTTAAAATGGCGTTTCTCTCTTCCGCTGTGTTAGAGTTTTTCACCTCCATTTCCATTGCTTTAATGGCGGTGTATTTTGGTTTTAGCTATTTAGGCCAAGTCGAATTTGGTACTTATGGTACCACGCTGACCTTGTTTACCGGCTTTTTCTGCTTAATTCTAGCACCAGAGTTTTATCAGCCATTGCGTGATCTCGGGACTTACTATCACGATCGTGCAGCAGGCATTGGTGCTGCTGATGCCATTGTCGATTTCTTAGAGGCAGATTATTTAATTGCACATCAAAGCAATGAACAAATTCCAGCACAAAGTGCGGTCGAAATTCAGGCTGAAAATTTAGTGGCACTTTCTCCACAAGGTCAACCATTAACTAAGCCACTTTCATTCCATATTCCGAAAGAAAGCCATATTGCCCTTGTCGGCCAAAGTGGCGCAGGAAAAACCTCTTTAATCAATGTATTACTCGGTTTCTTGCCTTATGAAGGTAGCTTAAAAATTAACGGTGTAGAACTTAATCAAAGCCGTTTAAGCGACTGGCGTAAACAAATTGCGTGGGTAGGTCAAAACCCATTACTGCTACAAGGCAGCATCAAAGAAAATCTACTTTTAGGTGATATTCAAGCAACTGATGAGCAAATTGAGCAAGCCTTGATTTCTGCGCAAGCGAAAGAGTTTACCGACAAATTAGGCTTGGATAGCGAAATTAAAGATGGCGGCATTGGTGTATCTGTAGGCCAAGCTCAGCGCTTAGCTATCGCACGCGCTTTACTACGCAAAGGCAATTTATTATTACTCGATGAGCCAACGGCTAGCCTCGATGCTCAGTCTGAAAATCTGGTACTTGCTGCCCTTGCAGAAATGAGCCATAACCAAACGACCTTAATGATCACACACCGTATTGAAGATCTAAAACAATGTAACAATATTTTTGTGATGCAAGAAGGTCAAATTGTTCAACAAGGGCATTTCAACCAATTAAAAGATCAAGGCTTCTTTGCCGAATTATTGGCTCAACGAAAAGAGGACATTCAATAATGCGTGCTTTACTTCCCTTTTTACGTTTATTTAAATTTGCCAAGTTGCCTTTATTTTTAGGCTTGGTTTTAATGATTACGGGTCTTGCATCTAGCATAGGCTTGCTGACCACATCGGGTTGGTTTTTAGCGGCAACGGCCATTGCGGGTCTTGGCACGTTATTTAATTTCTTCTATCCTTCTGCCTCTGTGCGTGGGCTTGCCATTGGCCGTACCCTTTTCCGTTATTTTGAAAAGTTGGTGACACACGATGCGACTTTCCGCATATTGGCTAAATTACGGGTACAAGTTTTTGAGAAAATTATTCCATTAAGCCCTGCTGTGTTAAATCGCTACCGTAACAGCGATTTGCTAAACCGCTTAGTGTCTGATGTAGATACCCTCGATAGCCTTTATCTTCGCTTAATTGCGCCATTTATTACGGCTATTTTTGTGATTCTAACCATGTGTATTGGCCTAAGTTTTGTCAATGCTCCTTTAGCCTTAGGTCTAGGTGTGAGCCTGCTTATATTGGTATTCGTTATTCCAACCGTTTTCTACCAACTGGGTAAAAAATTTGGCGATAAACTCGTGCATTCACGCGCACTTTATCGCACGCAATTCTTAGAATTTATCCAAGCACAAGCGGAATTATTGCTCTTTAATGCTGAAGATAAATTGAAAGATAACATGGCTAAAACTGAAGCTAACTGGCAAGCAGACCAGCAAAAAGAAGCAAATTTAAGCGGATTTTCAACCGCACTTTCACTCTTTTTAAATGGTTTAATTATTGCCGCAATGTTGTGGTTTAGCTCACAAGCGGAGTTTGGTAACGATGAATATCGCATGGCATTTATTGCGCTCTTCACTTTTGCGGCCTTAGCTTCATTTGAAATCTTAATGCCATTAGGTTCTGCATTCTTACATATCGGGCAAGTCATTGCGTCAGCTGAACGCCTGACAGATATTATCGAACAACAACCATTAGTGGCTTTTAATGGCAAAGCGGAGTTCGATCAAAACGCCACAACATTAATTGAAGCCAAAGATCTTTCTTTTACTTATCCTGAACGTCAAAATCGTGCTTTAGAGAATTTGAATTTAACTATTCAAAAAGGCAAAAAAGTCGCAATTTTAGGTAAAACAGGCAGCGGAAAATCCACGTTATTACAGCTTTTAGTGCGTAATTATGATGCTAATCAAGGAGAATTATTCCTTGCTGGAAAACCCATTGCTGATTATTCAGAAGACACATTACGCAACCAATTCTGCTTTTTAACGCAACGTGTTCATGTATTTAGCGATACACTTCGTCAAAATCTGCAATTTGCAAGTGCGGTCAAGATTTCAGATGAAAAAATGATCGAGGTGTTAAATCAAGTTGGTTTAGGCAAATTGTTGGAACAAGAACAAGGTTTAGATATTTGGTTAGGTGATGGCGGCCGTCCACTTTCTGGTGGAGAACAACGTCGTTTAGGCTTAGCGCGTATTTTGCTTAATGATGCGCCAATTTTATTATTAGATGAGCCAACTGAAGGTTTAGACCGAGAAACGGAACGCCAAATTCTGCGTTTAATTCTTGCCCATGCTGAAAATAAAACCTTAATTATGGTGACTCACCGCTTAACGGCGATTGAGCAATTTGATGAGCTTTATGTGATTGATGAAGCAAAGCTAATTGAAAAAGGCACTTATGCAGAATTATTGCAATTAGAAAAAGGGTTCTTCAAACAATTAGTGGAGCGTGTGTAAAACAAGGAAGGATAAGTTGGGTGGAAATCTTCCCAGCTTATTCTCGGCACACAGAAATTCCGACTTTGGCTGCTTTCTTCCGAACCTGACCGAGTAAACCGGACACCGTTGCGAGAGACTGAGAAGATTTCCATTGATATCGCAATGCGATTAGGTGGGCTATTATGCAAGAATTGGCCCGGTATTGCAAAGGTTAATTTATCAATTCGGTGAATTTGACGAGAAAATCAACCGCACTTTTGAGGTAAAACCATGAACTATCTCCAATACTACCCTACCGATGTTGTAAATGGCGAAGGCACGCGTTGTACCCTTTTCGTTAGCGGTTGTACGCATGGTTGCCGTGGTTGCTACAACCAAAAGAGTTGGTCTTTTGATAATGGCGTATTATTTGATGAAGCAATGGAGCAACAGATCATCAATGATTTAAAAGATACGCGCATTAAACGTCAAGGGCTCACGCTTTCTGGTGGAGATCCGATGCATCCTCGTAATGTTGAAGCCTTACTTCCTTTTGTACAGCGTGTCAAAAAAGAATGTCCTGATAAGGATATTTGGGTGTGGACGGGATATAAACTGAATGAACTTAATGATTATCAACGTCAAATGTTGCCTTATATTAACGTGCTTATTGATGGGAAATTTATACAAGAACAGGCTGACCCAAGCTTGGTTTGGCGCGGTTCAGCCAATCAAGTGATTTACCGTTTTAAGGTTTAACCGAATAAGGTTAAGCTATTCTGCCAAGCCATTTCTTTAATCTCTTCAGCATTTTCACTTCTTAAATGGCATAACGCCTCAAAGGTGTGAACAATCCGCTCTGGTCGATTAGGTTGCCCTTGAAAGCCAAACACCGGCATATCTGGTGTATCCGTTTCTAACACCAACGCCTCTAATGGCAACTTCGCAATCGCTTGACGCGTTTTATTCGCGCGTTCATAAGTAATAGTACCGCCTACGCCAATTTTATAGCCTAAATCCACAAATCGTTTTGCTTGCTCATAACTTCCAGAAAAACCATGCACCACACCACATTTTGGCAAATTGGCTTGTTTTAAAAAACGGAATAATTGCTCATGGGATTTTCGGCTATGTAAATTGACCGACAGATTATATTTCTTCGCTAAATAAAGCTGACTCTCCAGAAAGTGCTGTTGTTTTTGCCATAATTCATCCGTCAATAAATCGGGAATCGCACATTCTAAGCCAATTTCTGCTACGGCTGTACAATTTTGATTACGAACAGATAATGCCGCATCCAATATCTCTAAATCATGCTCTTGATGCTCTTTGATATAAAGAGGATGCAACCCAAGCCCACAATAAAGATGCTCAGGAAAAAGTGCGATCATATTTTGGATTGTTTTAAAATCCGACTCTTTTACCGCCACAATTAGAATTTTTTGCACATCAGCTTGCTTAGCGTTATCCACCAGCTGAACCAATGGCTCACCAGTATCATGATGAAGATAATCAAGATGGGTATGAGTATCGAAGAAAGGCATAATGTTATTTCGCTTAAGAAAAAAAGGTGTGTAGATTACGCATCCACACACCGAATTCATTATTCAACAGACACTGATGTAATCACCACATCTTCTGTTGGCACGTCTTGGTGGAAACCTTTATTACCAGTTTTTACTTTCTTGATTTTATCAACCACATCCATGCCTTCTACCACTTCACCGAATACGGCATAGCCCCATTCTTGCACGACTTCACGGCCAAACATCTCTTTTGAACGGTAGTTTAAGAAGTCATTATCTGCCACGTTAATAAAGAATTGTGCCGTTGCAGAATGTGGATCAGAGGTACGCGCCATGGCGATTGTGCCACGTTTATTGCTTAAACGATTATTAGCTTCATTTTGGATCGGTGCGTTTGTTGCTTTTTCACGCATTCCGCTTTCCATACCACCGCCTTGGATCATAAATCCATCAATAACACGATGAAAAATTGTGTTATTATAGAAACCGTTTTTACAATAATTTAAAAAGTTTTCTGCAGTGATTGGCGCTTTATCAAAATCAAGTTGAATTTTAATATCGCCAAAATTTGTGTGTAATGTAACCATGTTGTTTTCCTCTTGAAAATTAAGGCATTCATTATTCCACAAATGGCGAGAAAGTGCCACCATGAGCAGAAAAAGTGCGGTCGGATTCCAATCAGAAGAGAAAAAATATGTTAAAGATCTTTAATACCCTCACTCGTGAAAAAGAAGTGTTCAAACCTATCCATGAAGGAAAAGTGGGTATGTATGTGTGCGGCGTGACCGTTTACGATTTATGCCATATTGGCCACGGCCGTACCTTTGTATGTTTTGATGTGATTGCTCGCTATTTACGCTCTTTAGGCTACGATTTAACTTATGTGCGTAATATCACGGATGTGGACGATAAAATCATTAAACGTGCATTAGAAAACAAAGAAACCTGCGATCAACTTGTGGATCGTATGGTACAAGAAATGTATAAAGATTTTGATGCGTTAAACGTATTACGCCCTGATTTTGAGCCTCGTGCGACGCATCATATCCCTGAAATTATTGAGATTGTGGAAAAACTGATTGCACGTGGTCATGCTTATGTTGCAGACAATGGTGACGTGATGTTTGATGTAGAAAGCTTTAAAGAATACGGCAAATTATCACGCCAAGATCTTGACCAATTACAAGCGGGTGCACGTATTGAAATTAATGAAATCAAGAAAAATCCAATGGATTTCGTGCTTTGGAAAATGTCGAAAGAAAACGAACCAAGCTGGCCATCCCCATGGGGCGCAGGTCGCCCAGGTTGGCACATTGAATGTTCGGCGATGAACTGCAAACAACTTGGTGAACATTTTGATATTCACGGCGGTGGTTCTGATTTAATGTTCCCGCACCACGAAAATGAAATTGCGCAATCTTGTTGTGCTCACGGTGGCCAATATGTGAATTATTGGATCCATTCTGGCATGATCATGGTAGATAAAGAAAAAATGTCGAAATCCCTCGGCAACTTCTTCACTATTCGTGATGTATTAAACCACTACAATGCAGAAGCGGTACGTTATTTCTTACTAACGGCACACTATCGTAGCCAACTCAATTATAGTGAAGAAAACCTGAATTTAGCACAAGGTGCATTGGAACGTTTGTACACCGCTTTACGTGGCACTGATCAAAGTGCGGTCGCTTTTGGTGGTGAAAATTTTGTGGAAGCCTTCCGTGAAGCCATGGACGATGATTTCAATACGCCTAATGCCCTTTCTGTCCTATTTGAAATGGCGCGTGAAATCAATAAATTGAAAACTGAAGATGCAGAAAAAGCCAATAGTCTTGCTGCGCGTTTACGTGAGTTAGCGGGTATCTTAGGTTTACTTCAACAAGATCCAGAAAAATTCTTACAAGCTGGCTCTGACGATGATGAAGTCGCAAAAATTGAAGCGCTCATCAAACAACGCAACGAAGCTCGTGCAGCTAAAGATTGGGCTGCTGCGGATGCGGCACGTAATGAACTCACCGCGATGGGAATTGTGTTAGAAGATGGCGCCAACGGCACAACGTGGCGTAAACAATAATCTCACTTTGATACAAAAACGGCGGTCAATTTGACCGCCGTTTTTCTTTTAAGAAGAAAGCATTACATTTTCGGGTTTTCCATTGTTTTTGCTTTTTTCTTCATTTCTTTTGTTTTCATATCATTAGATTGCATGCCTTCTGATTTCATATTATCCATTTTCATGTCGTGAGATTTCATATCATGAGATTTCATCATTCCATCCGATGCCATTTTGTCGTTTTGCATTGGCATAGCGTCTTTTGTCATCGGCATGGGATCTTTTGCCATCGACATTTCATTAGATTTCATATCGGTCGCATAAAGACTGGTTGCGAAGAAAAGTGCAGCAATAGCGGTAAAGGCTGTTTTTGCAGTAATATTTTTCATTTTGAATCTTCCTTAATTTGTGAATAATTAACGTTATCTAGAAAGGCCTTCCCCTTTCATTATCATTAGACGAATCAGGAACCTTTTTCTTACACATTTTCCAAGGAAAAAATATGGAAACCGGAATTTCCGATAAAGAACTGACACTAATTAGAGAGCAAATGCTGAAATTTGCCACATTACAGGTGGGCGATTCTGTATTGGCTGAAGATTTGGTGCAAGAGAGTTTTTTAAGTGCATTTAACCATCTTGAACAATTTAAACGACAAGCCGCATTTAAAACCTGGGTCTTTGCTATCTTAAAAAATAAAATCATTGATTTTCTTCGCCAGAAAGGCAAATTAGTGCTAGAAACCGAAATTGAAGATGAAGAACAAACCAATCATTTCTTTGATGAAGGGGGACACTGGAAAGCTGAACATTCCCCACTTGATCTTGAACAGAGCGAGAGTGCGGTCTATTCCGAAGAGTTTTGGCTGATTTTTGAAACTTGTTTAACTTGCCTACCGGCCAAACAAGCCAAGATTTTTATGATGAGAGAGTTTTTGGAATTATCTTCCGAAGAAATTTGCCAAGAAAATCAACTAAGTATAAGTAACTTGCACACGACGCTCTATCGTGCCCGCTTACAACTTCAAAACTGCTTATCTCATAAACTTTAAGGAGTGACTTTATGAAATGTCGCCAAGCGACTCGACTCATTTCAGATGCGCAGGAACGCCCATTAATGACCAAAGAAAAAATTGGGCTCAATTTGCATCTTTCCATTTGTACACATTGTCGTAAATTTCAACGAAATTGTGGCACATTGAGAAAATTAATGCTGGATTTCAAAGGATAAAAAAGCGGAAGACAACTTCCGCTTATAGGTCTGTTACTTCACCATTAACGCTGTTACACGTGAAATGACTTCCTTGACTTCATCATCCGTCAATTTACCTTCTTTCACAAATTGCACTTTGCCGGTTTTATCAAGCAAAATAATCACGCTGTCTTTTTCACGTAATCCCCATGCATTTTTGACCGCACTTTTATCATCTAAAATCACTTGGCTGTGGGCATTTTCTTTTTTGCCTTTTTCTGCACTACTTTTCACAAACATGCCTGTGCCCACAACAGCATCATCAGCATTAATAATCGTCGTGGTTTGATATTTAGCTTGGTTAAAATGAGCGGCTTTGATGGCTTCGATCATTGCTTGATTTTTCTCTTTTGCCGCACTTCTGCCTGCAATGTGCTGAATCACACGGACTTTGCCAGGTAATGCCGTTGCGCTCCACGATTTATACGCCACATCATTGCCATTTAAAGTAATTTCACCCTTATCTGAAACCGTTACATTAGCTAAAAGTTGGTTAGGTTGGATATTGTGAGCGAATGCATTAACTGAGATTAAACTCCCCATAACTGCACTCAAAAGCATAATTTTTTTCATAAATACCTCATAAATTCCGTGAAATTGCCCATTTTTGGCGAATAGTCACTTTTTTGTTATACTCCGTGCGCATTATACTTTGCTTAAATCAGATAAAGAAGGAAAAAGAAATGGATCAAATGCCAGCTTGCCCAAAATGTAAAGGCGAATATGTTTATCATGATTCTGTGAATTTTGTTTGCCCTGATTGTGGCAATGAGTGGAATGGTAACGAAACAGTTGAAGCCGATGAAGATCAACTGATTGTTAAAGACAGCAACGGTAACTTGTTAGCCGATGGTGATGATGTGCTTTTAATTAAAGATTTAAAATTAAAAGGTTCATCTGAAGTGTTGAAGAAAGGCACGAAATTCAAAAACATCCGTCTGGTAAACGGTGATCACAACGTTGATTGTGGCAAAATTATGTTGAAATCAGAGTTCTTGAAAAAAGCCTAAAAATTCCCGATAAAAAGAGCGGTCGATTTTAACGTTGTTTTAAATCGACCGCTCTTTTTTATTTTCGTTATACCTTCGCAGGTTTCACAATTTCACTTGGATAACAACCAAGTACTTTCAGATAATTACTGAACTGCTTAAGCTCTTCCAAGGCGATTTGGGTATCAGGATGATGAATATTTCCTTCAATTTCCAAATAGAACATTTCTTCCCAAGGTTTTCCATAAATAGGACGAGATTCAAGCTTGGTCATATTAATACCATGCTTTTTAAACACAAGTAAAGCATCCACCAAAGAACCCGCTTGTTGCGATGTTGTCATCAACAATAAGGTTTTAGTATGAATTTGCGGTGAAACTTCTCGAGCTTGTTTGGCTACCACAATAAAACGAGTAATATTGTTTTCTTGATTCGCAATATTATGTTTTAACACATGTAAGCCGTAAAGCTTGCCGCCATCTTCATTGCCCAGTGCCGCAATATTCGGTTTATTCAAGCTTGACACAAGCTGCATGGCATGAGAGCTACTTTCGCAGTACTCGATATGCACTCGCTCAAGACTTTGAATAAATTGACTACACTGCTGGATCACCTGTGGATGGCTATAAAGTGTATCAATTTTGCTTAAATCATCCTGTTCATTCACTAAAACACAATGCTTGATAGGATAAGCCAACTCGCCTACCAAAGATAAGTTGGTATGTTGAAGTAAATCATAAACTTCATTAATTGCGCCTGATGTGGTGTTTTCTAAAGGAAGTACGCCATAATCAGATTCCCCACTTTCAACCTTTTCAAAAATTTGAGCAAAGGAATCACAGCTGATTTCAGCAAATTGCTGATGGTAGCGAGCAGCATAATTACGCGCAGCCAAATTAGAGTAAGAACCACGCTTGCCTAAGAAAGCGATATGTAACGTTTCTTCTCGTTGCTCATTGAGCTTTTTCTGTAAATACACTTGCTGTGTGAGCACAGAATCTTCAATGATCTTTTGGAAGACTGCGGTAATATATTGCGGTTCAAGCTGATAATTTTGACTTTCAGAAAATTGAATAAGCTCTTGTAACAGTTGCTGCTCGCGCTCTAAATCGCGCAACGCTTTTTGCGTCACTTCTTTGCTTCTTACTACATCATATGCCAGCCGGTGACGCTCTGAAAGCAGCTTTAACAAGCTGCGATCAATTTGCGTAATTTGCTGACGAATTTCGGATAACTCTAATGCCATTTCATTCCTTATTTAAAGGTTACTTCATTATGAGGGATATATTTTTCAGCACTAATAGGTGAATTTTTCTCAAAAAATTCTTTTAAAACATCCGCATCAATAAAACCGGTGTTAACGAAAGTTGGATTTTTTGTCATGACTGGATAACCATCTCCACCGGCAGCATTATAGCTTGGGACAGAAATACGGTAAGTTTTATTTAAATCCAATGGTTTACCTTGAATTTTCACATTTTCAACTTTCTTATCCGCACGATTTACTGTCATGCTGATACCTGAATATTGTGCATAGGCACCCGAATCCACTTCTTTCAATGCCACCACATTTAAATAATCCAGTAATTCTTTACCGGTTAATTCAAAATAGCTCACAATATTACCAAATGGATGGATTTTTAAGATATCTTTATAGGTTACATCACCTTCTTGGATAGAATCACGAATACCACCTGAGTTCATGATACCAATGTCTGCTTTCGCTTTTTGACGTTGTGCTTCTGCAATTAAGTGACCAAGGTTAGTTTGTTCAAAACGAATAATGGTACGATCACCTTCTAACTTACCATTTAATTTCCCCACTTTTTGGCTTAATAAAGCATCACCTTTATCTTGGTAAGACTTTAAAAGTTTTTCCATTTCTGGATCTTGTGGAATCTCTTCGGCATAGTTCACATATTCTGTTTTACCGTCTTCTTTTTTCACTTTTTTCTTCAAGTTCACTGGAATTAATTGATAATTCACTAATTTTAACTCACCATTTTTGAACTCAAAGTCAGCTCGACCAACGTATTTACCCCATTCAAATGCTTGCATAATCCAAGTACCATTTTGGAAATCTGGTTTACATGGTTGAGTTGGTTGATAATCTTTAATCCATACCCCTTTATCATCCACGCAAATCGGATCATGGCTGTGACCACCGATAATCATATCGAATGCGCCTTTATCTAGATTACGCGCAAGACTTACATCACCAGGCGCATTTGAACCATGTTTCGCATCATAGTAATAGCCCATATGTGTTAAAGCGATTTTTACATCGGGCTTAACGGTTTCATTTAGCTCTTTTAATGTAGCTTTTGCTACCGTTGTTGGATCTTCAAATTTCACATTATGAAGGTATTCTGGGTTACCTAATTTTGCAGTATCTTCTGTGGTTAAACCGACCACGGCAATTTTAAGATCTTGTTTATTTAAAATGGTATAAGGTTTAACTAAGGTTTTACCTGTTTTGGTATTAATGACGTTTGCAGATAAGAATGGGAAGTTCGCCCATTTTTCTTGCATATCAAGAATTTGTAGTGGATTATCAAACTCATGATTACCTAATACGGTTGCTTCATAGCCCATCGCATTCATTGCTTTAATGTCAGGTTCTGCTGTTTGCATATCTGACTCAGGTACACCAGTATTAAAATCACCTGCATTTAATAAAACGAGTGAACCACCTTTTTGCTCGACTTCAGCTTTTACGCGATTAACAATTGTTTTGTGTGCAGGAAAGCCATATTCACCTTTTGCATTCGGCCAAAAATGTCCGTGCGTATCATTGGTGTGCAATATGGTAAATTGATAGGTTTTGTCCTGTTCATATGCCATTGCCGCAGAAGTTGCTAGCACAAGAGGAAGCACGGTAAATAATTTTTTCATAGTAAAAACACCTCTATTTTTGACCGCTCTTTACCTTCGCAGAAAACAAAAATAATAGAGCAAGATGGGAAATAAAAAAGCTATACTCCCGAAAGAAGTATAGCTTTTCAACAAAACACTGTTAGATGAGTACCTGCGCAGGCGCAACATAACCTTGTGGAACTTGTTTCTTATCTTCAAAGGTAACAAATTCCCACGCTTCCTGATCGGCAAGTACAGCACGGAGTAACTTATTATTTAAACCGTGACCAGATTTATAAGCTTTGAAATCACCGATGATGTTATAGCCACACATGTAAAGATCGCCAATCGCATCAAGCATCTTATGACGAACTAATTCATCTCTGAAGCGTAATCCATCTTCATTTAAGATACGGTAATCATCTAATACGATAGCATTATCTAAGCTACCACCTAATGCAAGGCCTTGAGATTGAAGATACTCAATATCTTTCATGAAACCAAAGGTTCTTGCACGACTAATTTGATGTACGAATGCTTGTGCTGAGAAATCCATCACGTAATTGCGTACATTTTTACTAATCGCAGGATGAGCAAAGTCAATTGTGAAATCTAAACGGAAACCATTGTAAGGTTTAAACTCTGCCCATTTATCACCGTCTTCTACTCGTACATTTTTCTTAATACGAATAAATTTCTTCGGTGCATTTTGTTCTTCAATACCTGCATCTAAAAGCAAATAAATAAATGGGCTTGCACTACCGTCCATGATTGGAATTTCAGGTGCATCAACTTCAATGATAATATTATCAATACCTAAACCCGCTAATGCTGCGTTTAAGTGTTCTACGGTTGAAACACGCACACCTTGTTCATTCACCAGTGCAGTACAAAGCATGGTATCACGCACTGAATTTGCATTTGCAGGGAAAGTCACCGGCGGATTAAGATCAGTACGGCAGTAAATCACGCCAGTATTCGGCATAGCCGGACGCAACGTTAATGTTACTTTTTTACCGCTATGTAAGCCAACACCTGTGACTTTAATGCTTTGTTTTAATGTTCTTTGTTTAATCATCTTTTTTACCTTATTGTTTCACAACAAGATTATGTACTATTCTTATTTATTTCTCATCACGATTAAATGATGCTGGATTAAAGAAATTAGGGTTATTTCTCAACTGTTCTAAACGACTTGGATCAAGCGGCTTATTCAAATTGCCGTATTGAGAATTCTGTTCCTGTGCAGGCTCTGATTGAGGATTGTGTCTTAATGCATCCAAGCCATGTAAACCAACGGGTGGTTTTGGTTGAATCGTTTCTTGCGCTGCCGATTGTTGTACTGCCGATTGAGGGCGAGTAATTACAACCGGCTCTGCATCAACTACATCACCTAAACCTGTTGCTACGATAGTTACACGGATTTCATTGCTCATTTCAGGGACTAAGCTGGTACCAACGACGATAGTCGCATCATCTGAAGCAAAACTACCAACAGTGCTCCCTACTACGGTAAACTCATCAAAGCCAAGATCCATCCCAGCGGTAATATTAACAAGTATACCTTTAGCATCAGAAAGCTCAACTTTCTCTAGTAAATCATTTTTGATCGCAAGACGTGCCGCTTCTTCTGCTCGACCTGCACCAGGTTCACTTTGAGCCGAGCCAAAACCAATCATCGCCTGCCCCATCTCTGACATAACGGTTCTTACGTCTGCAAAGTCCACGTTAATTAAGCCAGGAGAGGTGATCATATCGGAGATCCCCATAACAGAATTACGTAAAACATCATTAGCCGCAGCAAAAGCATCAATTAACGTTGCATTTTTCGGGAGAACTTTTTGAATTTGTTGATTAGGAATGATGATCATTGAATCCACATATTGGGAAAGATCCTTGATACCAAGCTCAGCAAATTGCATACGTTTTTTGCCTTCGAAGTTAAATGGTTTGGTCACGATAGCAACAGTTAATATACCTAATTCCTTTGCGACTTTAGCGACAACAGGTGCAGCTCCCGTACCCGTTCCGCCTCCCATACCTGCAGCGATGAAAACCATGTCTGCACCTTCAAGCATTTTACGGATTTCTTCTTGATCGTCTTCAGCCGCCTTACGACCTATATTAGGATTCGCTCCCGCCCCAAGACCTTTCGTTGTTGCCCCACCGATTTGTACAGTTTGTTGAACCTGGCTTTTACGTAATGCTTGTGCATCGGTATTTACCGCATAGAATACGATCTTACCGTGTTCATCACTATCAATTGCATTCTCGCCCAAGAAATTACCATTAAATTCTTGTTGCACCATATTAGCAACCATGTGGTTAACTGCGTTACCGCCGCCTCCACCGACACCGACAACCTTTATCAGCGCTCCTGTTTGCTCTTCAAAATCACCATACTCTGGGTATAACATTTGCTGTTCTCCGTTACTGCTAATACTTTGCTAGCACATTAAAAAAGTTGAATTGTTTCTATTCTAAATTAAAAATCTAAATTTTTCAAAATTCTGACTTCACTTTATTAAAAATATTTTTGAGCAATTTCCAAAATTTTGTACCAATCGATTCATCGGAATAATCATTATCGATCGGATCATTATCACTATTTTGATGATGATATTGTAATAAGCCTACAACAGTAGAATATTGTGGACGATTGACATAATCAGTTAATCCAGTAATATTTAGCGGACTGCCGATACGCACTTGGCAACCAAAAACGCTTGCGGCACAACTTTTCAGATCTTCCATCTGTGCGCCACCACCTGTAATCACTATACCTGCGATAAGTTCAAATTTAATATGTCTAGTTTCTAATTCTGCTTTAAGTTTATCTAATTCATCTTTAACCACTCCGAGTAATTCAATATATCTTGCTGAAGTAATTAAAGATAAATCACTCTTGGTTAAAGCACGCGGCGCTCTTCCTCCAATACTCGCCACTTCAATTTTCTTATCACCGTGTAAACGCGCTGGATACAAAGCGCTGGCATAATTCACTTTTATGCGCTCTGCTTCCACCCGAGAAATCGTACAAGCGTGAGCTATATCATTGGTCACAATATTGCCAGCATATGGAATCACTTTACTAAAACGTAACGAACCACTGGTATAAACCATCATATTCATTGTGCCCGCACCAAAATCGACAAGACAAACGCCGAGATCTTTTTCATCCTCTGTCAAAACAGAATGAGTAGCGGCAAAGCCTGAAAATACAACTTTATCCACTTGTAACCCACAACGCTCAACCGCTTTTTTCAAATTATTTTGCCAATCTTGATGACAAGCAATTAAATGTACATTTGCTTTTAAACGAACGCCTCGCAAGCCTAATGGATTTTTTATATTAATCTGTTTATCTACTGCATATTCTTGTGGAATAATATGTAATAAAGAAAGACCTTCTGATAATTTCACCGAACTTGCAGTATGTAAAGCATCATCGATCTGATCCTGGGTGACTTCATTTTCAGAAATAGCAACAAAACCACTTTCATTTAAGCTTTGAATATGTTCACCTGTAATAGCTAGTGTAACACTCATTATCTGACAATCCGCCATTGACTCGGCGGCTTCAATTGCTCGTTGAATAGAATTAACTACGGCATCTAAATCAGTAATGCTTCCGCGATCAATTCCTTTGGAAGGACAACTGCCGACCCCAAGAACATTCACAACGCCATCAGGAAGTACTTCCCCGACAACAGCAACCACTTTTGATGTCCCTACTTCAAGGCCTACAATTACTTTCGGTTCCAATTCTTTTGTCATTTTCTCATTACACCCAATAAATTATTCTTATTTATCTATTAATCCGACCGCTGCAGATAAAGACGCATAACGCAAATCCACATAATTAATGCGCTTTCCTTCTGGAACTTCAATTTGTGGAAAAATCGTTACAAACCGATCCAACTTAGGCTTCCAATCACCCCGCCCAAGTTTTAGTATTATATCGTTATCTAACGTAACTTGCCATGCACCGCGCTCGTCAATCGTGACTCCCTTGACCATTAAATTTTTGGCCTTAAAATCAGCATAAATTTGCCCCCAAGCTTCTAACACTTTTAGATTTTGGTAATCTGGTCCTCCTAAATACGGGAAGGTTTTTTCTTTTAACTTATCCATGGGCAATTGGAAAACTATGCCATCTTTCGTAACAAATTCCGTCTTATTCCAAATTGCAACTGGTTGATATTCAGATAACCAAATACTTAAACGGTTTGGCCAAACTTTTCGAACGACAGCACCTTTTACCCAAGGGATCGTTTCAAGTTGCTCCCGAATTTGCTTCACGTCTTGCGCCCAAAAGCCTTTAAGCTCACCCATTTTTAGCAGCACATCTTGCACATCAGGATAAGTGGTAAACTCATTTTGTCCAACCAATGCATAAGCTGTAATTTTTCTATCACCGTCTAAGCTTTCAAGCCAACTTTGCCAATTTGAATAAACGAAATAACCTAGCCCCGCACAAAGTAACACCAGCACAAGTTTAATCTGAAACATAAAACGGAATTTCCTCTCTCCGTTAGATGAACGTCCCAATTTTATTGGTGATGTATTTTTGCGCTTGATTACATTCATTACGCACTCAACTCCAAAATTTTCACGACGAGTTGTTCAAATGAAATACCGACTGTTGACGCAGATTTAGGGAATAAACTGTGACTTGTCATTCCTGGGTTAGTGTTTACTTCCACTAAACGGAAATTACCTTGAGCATCCGTCATGACATCAATACGGCTCCAACCTCGACAACCCACCACATCATAGGCTCGTTTCACTAATTTCGATAGCTCTTGTTCACGTTCCGTAGGAAGTCCTGCTGGACAAAAATATTGGGTATTATCGGAAATATATTTCGCATCATAATCATAAAACTCACCTTCTGGCACAATGCGAACAGCAGGCAATACTTTGCCACCTAAAACAGGCACCGTTAATTCATCCCCTGCTAACCATTCTTCAATCAAAATGGTGTTATCAAATTTAAGCGCATAATCGACCGCACTTTTTAATTCTTCTACTGCTTTTACTTTTGTCAAACCCACACTTGAACCTTCAAGAGATGGCTTAACCATCAAAGGTAAACCTAGCTTTTTGACCACTACTTCTGGGTTTAGTTCGTGAGCATTTTCTTTCGTCACGATCTCCATATCCGCGACAGGTAAACCAAAAGCTTTCCATAACATTTTAGTACGCATTTTATCCATGGTTAACGCAGAAGCCATCACGCCACAACCCGTGTAAGGCAAACCGATTTGTTCCAATAAACCTTGCATAGTGCCATCTTCACCACCGCGACCATGTAGAATGTTAAAGACGCGATCAAAACCATCTGCTTTTAAATTCGCAACATTATATTCTTTAGGATCAATACCATGAGCATTATAACCTTGGCTTACTAAGGCATTTAACACGGCTGCACCTGAATTAAGCGAAACCTCACGTTCAGCTGATGTGCCACCAAATAACACCGCAATTTTTTCTTGTTTTAAATTCATTTTTTATCCTATTTTATTATCACTAATTGCAATACTTGGAAATTTAACAAATATTTTTTATGCTTTCCAAGACTCAGCTAACCCTCGGGAGATTTTACTTACACTTCCCGCACCTTGGGCTAGAATTAAATCACCATCTTGAATAATTTGATCTAATACATTGCCAAGTTGCTCTGTATCAGAAACTAAGATCGGATCGACTTTCCCTAGATTACGAATGGAACGGCAAAGTGCTTTGCTGTCAGCTCCAACAATTGGTGTTTCGCCTGCTGCGTACACGTCTAACATAATCAATGCATCCACTTGAGATAATACTTGCACAAACTCATCAAATAAATCTCGAGTACGTGAATAACGGTGAGGCTGGAAAATCATCACAATACGTTTATCTCCCCAGCCTTCACGAGCCGCTTTAATTGTTACATCAACTTCTGTTGGGTGATGGCCATAATCATCCACTAAGCGTACTTTACCATTTGGACGGATAAACTCACCTAATTGGTCAAAACGTCTTCCCGCACCTTGGAAATCAGCAAGCGCTTCTAAAATTGCTTCATTGCCAATACCTTCTTCTTTTGCGACTGCAAGTGCTGCCGTCGCATTTAACGCATTGTGTTTACCTGGCACATTCAATAATACATTGATGAGTTCACCACTTGGGCAAACTACGGTGTAATGACCTTGGAAACCCGTTTGTTCATAATCTTCGATACGATAGTCAGCGTGTTCACTGAAACCATACGTTAATACTTGACGTCCAACTTGAGGAACAAGTTCCATTAATACTGCATCATCTGCGCACATCACCGCTAAACCGTAGAACGGTAAGTTATGTAAGAACTTCACGTAAGTGGCTTTCATCTTCTCAAAATCACCACCGTACGTATCCATATGATCCGGTTCAATATTGGTCACCACAGAAACCATCGGCTGCAAGTGTAAGAAAGACGCATCACTTTCATCTGCTTCTGCGATTAAATAACGGCTTGCGCCTAAATGCGCATTTTTACCTGCTGATTTAACCAAACCACCATTAACGAAAGTTGGATCCAGTTTCGCTTGAGTATAAATCATCGAAATCATGGCTGTAGTTGTGGTTTTACCGTGAGTACCCGCTACTGCAATACCATGACGGAAACGCATAATTTCAGCCAACATTTGTGCTCGTTGAATCACGGGAATACGATTTTGTTTAGCGGCAATTAATTCTGGATTATCTTCATGGATCGCGCTTGATACAACAACGACACTTGCCCCTTGCACATTTTCCGCTTGGTGACCAATGAAAATTTTTGCGCCAGCTTGAGCAAGACGCTGAGTCACAACACCATCTGCAATATCCGAACCAGAGATATCATAACCTTCATTTAATAAAATTTCGGCAATCCCACTCATACCGGCGCCGCCGATACCAATGAAATGAATTTGTTGAACCCGACGCATCTCAGGGATAATCTTTCTAATTTCGTCCGAAATATGTTTCATATTATTTCACCTTTATTTTTAGCCGCACTTTTAGGTTGCGAGTTTATTACCACCCTCTCAACCTCTCTGTTCTTATTTCGCGTTTTCTACAATAACATCAGCTACACGTTTAGCTGCCAATGGGGCCGACATTTCTTTTGCCTTAATCGCCATCGCTAGCAAAGTTTCACGATCTGTTTTTTCTAAGAAATCGACTAACACATCCGCATTTAATTCATTTTGCTGAATAATTTTTGCTGCACCTACATCGGCAAGATATTTCGCATTTAAATATTGTTGTTGATCTTTATGCTGGAATGGTACAAAAATTGCTGGTGTCCCCACTGCTGCTAATTCACATACCGTTAAAGCTCCAGAGCGACAAATCACCACATCAGCCCAAGCGTAGGCTTCTGCCATATCATCAATAAATTCTGTAATTTTGACCGAATTTGCATGTTCACCATAAAGTGCAGTCACACTTTCAACAGAACCTTTCCCCACTTGATGACGCACTTCTAGTTTATCTGCCAAACGCGCTACTACTTGTGGAATTGTTTGATTGAGTACGCGAGCCCCTTGGCTTCCCCCCACGACAAGTACTCTCAATTTTCCGCTTCTTTCTGAAAAACGTGCTTGTGGTGATGGCATTTCAAATAAATCTTGGCGAACTGGGTTTCCTACAACTTCAGCATCTTTGAATGCCGTTGGGAAAGCTTGCAACACACGTGTCGCAATTTTTGCTAACCATTCATTAGTTAAACCTGCCACCGCATTTTGTTCATGTAAAATAACTGGCACACCGCAAAGTTTTGCAGCAATACCACCTGGGCCGGACACATAACCACCCATGCCTAATACAGCATTAGGTTGATATTCTTGAATAATTTTACGAGCTTGCAATACTGCTCTAAAAATAGCAAAAGGTGCGCCTAGTAATGCTTTAATGCCTTTACCACGCAACCCTGAAATTTGAATAAAACGAATAGGAATGCCATGTTTTGGTACAAGCTGTGCTTCCATGCGATCTTTTGTACCTAACCAGCAAATTTCCCAACCTTCTTTTTGTAAGGTTTGAGCAACAGCGATGGCGGGGAAAACATGTCCACCAGTACCACCTGCCATAACTAATAATTTTTTACTCATAAATATCCCTAATCATCTCTCAGACGAGCTTGACCACCACGTTGTAATCTATTTTCATGGTCAATACGCAATAAAATTCCTACTGTTGCCGACATAATAATGATACTTGAACCACCGTAACTCACTAATGGGAAAGTTAAACCTTTTGTCGGTAACATCCCTAAGGCCATGCCCAGATTGACGAAACCTTGGAAGAAAATCCAGAAGCTAATACCTAAAGCAAAAAAACCTCGGAAACGTTGTTCTAACATAAGTGACTCACGTCCAATTTTCATTGCACGAAAAATCAATAAACCTAAGAGAATCACCACCACCAAAATACCAATAAAACCAAACTCTTCACCAATAATCGCCATGATAAAGTCAGTATGAGCTTCAGGAAGATAATCAAGTTTTTGAATGGAGTTACCCAGTCCTTCCCCACTAATTTCACCACGACCAAACGCCATCAAAGAGTTAGTCAGCTGAAATCCTGTTCCATAAGGATCTTTAAACGGTTCTAAGAAACCGGTAAACCGTTTTAAACGATAAGAGGCTGAAAGGACCAACCAAACAAAGAGAAGTATGCCTGTACCAATTAGCAAAATAAATTGCCAAAAATTTGCACCGACAATAAAAAGCATACCGAAAGTAATAATAAACAGTACAACGGTACTCCCTAAGTCAGGCTGAGCGAGTAAGAATACCCCTAATACTCCCATCACAATGAAAGGCTTAGCTGCACTGAATTTTTTACCTCGAACTTCATCATAACGACGCGTAAAATAGCTCGCGAGAAAACAGGTTAAAGCTAACTTCGCAAATTCCGCAGGCTGGAAATTTAAAATCCCTAAAGAAATCCAACGTTTTGCACCATTAACAGAAGTCCCGATACCGAGAACCAGTATTAATAAAACAATGGCTAATAAGAAAATTTTAGCGTGCCACTTTTCCCATTGAGAAGAAGAAATTTGGAGCGTTAAATAGCAAGTTGCTAAAGAAAGTAAGACATAAACGGCATCACGTTTAGCAAAATAGAATGTATCATTAAATACGCGTGCACTGTAAGGCATTGAAGCAGAAGTTACCGCGACTAAACCAATCAGCAATAGCACGACAAAAAGCCAAAACAATGCGCGATCGTAAAGTAACCCTTGTGGCGTCACTCTCGCCCATTGTTCATAATTTTGTTTAATTTTATTGATAAATTCCATTACTGCCCTAATTCTTTAAGCTAATTTTGCTAAACGAGTAAACTCTTCGCCGCGTTTTTCAAAAGAGGCAAATTGATCCAAACTTGCACAAGCAGGAGATAATAACACCATATCGCCTGCTTTTAAATGTGGACGTAAAAATGAAATAGCTTGTTCCATAGTTTCAAACAAATGACTTTGACTTGAAAGTGCAGCGAGTTGTTTGCCATCACGACCAAAGCAATAGGTTGAAATATAAGGTTGGTTGATTAAATCAGCGAGTTCAGAAAAATCTGCACCTTTACCATCACCACCTAATAAAAGGTGTAATGTTCCCTCAACATATAACCCTGCCAATGCTGCAACGGTGCTACCTACATTAGTGGCTTTAGAATCATTAATCCAACGAACACCATTCGCTTGATGGGCTAATTGGAAACGATGATCTAAGCCTTTAAATTGACGAAGTGCGGTACGAATTGCCTCTAAATTTATACCTACTGCTTGTGCTAACGCTGTCGCCGCTAAAATATTCATGTAATTATGACGGCCAACTAAGGTCGCTTCATCACAAGGTAAAATGACTTCCTCTTTCGCCATTAAGTACTGTTTACCGTTTTCGGTTTTTAGCCAGTAATCCGCTTGATTTTCAGCAAAAGACACCACCTTCTTAGCTTGATTTTCACCTTCGCCAAACGTGAGTTTATCTTCTAAATTCACTACTGCTGTTTCCGCATTGTGGTAAATACGCAATTTGGCTTGGCGATAATCTTCTAAATCAACATAGCGATCCATGTGATCTTCAGTCACATTAAGCACTGTCGCTGCAGCCGCTTTCAAACTATAAGTGGTTTCAAGTTGGAAACTGGAAAGTTCTAAGACATAAAGATCACAATCTTCATTTAATAATGACAACGCAGGAATGCCAATGTTTCCACCCATTCCCACTTTTATTCCGGCCGCTTTCGCCATTTCATAGACCAATGTTGTCACGGTGCTTTTACCGTTAGAACCAGTAATTCCTACAATTGGCTTCGTTGCTGCTCGGCAGAATAATTCGATATCTCCTATTACTTCCACGCCAGCTGAAAGTGCGGTCTGAATTTCAGGTGTTTTTACCGCGAGTCCTGGGCTAATGACAATAATATCGCTTTCAAGTAACCATTGTTGATTTAGACTACCTGTGTGTAAAGGAACATTTTTAGGTAATTGCTCTGCTCCTGCTGGATGTTGACGTGTATCAATCACACGGATATTAGCTTGTTGAGATTGAAGATATTCAACGCAAGAAAGGCCTGTTTTTCCGAGGCCTATGATGGTGATAGTTTTATTTTGATATAGAGTTGTCATGTTGTTTTTCTTCTCTAGTATTCTGGGATCACGCAGGGTGCAACAAGTGCACCCTACAAAAATTATCTTAGTTTGAGCGTTACAAGCCCCATCAACACTAACATCAAGGATATAATCCAAAACCGAATAATCACTCTTGGTTCTGGCCAACCTTTCAATTCAAAGTGGTGATGAATTGGTGCCATTCTGAAAATACGTTGTTTTCTTAATTTGTAAGAACCCACTTGCAAAATCACAGACAAGGCTTCAACAACAAATACCCCGCCCATAATCACTAATAAGAATTCTTGGCGAACAAGGATGGCAACAACACCAAGTGCGCCACCAAGTGCTAGAGACCCCACATCGCCCATAAAGACTTGAGCCGGATAAGTGTTAAACCATAAGAATCCTAAGCCTGCCCCTACGATTGCAGTACAGAATACCACGACTTCTGAACTATATTTGATGTAAGGAATATGTAAGTATTCTGCAAAATTAACGTTACCGGTCGCCCATGCAATCAAAGCAAATGCACCAGCCACTAATGCTGTTGGCATGATGGCAAGACCATCTAAACCGTCGGTCAAGTTTACCGCATTACCTGTACCCACAATTACAAAGTAAGACAACACAATATAGAATAGGCCTAATTGTGGCATGATATCTTTGAAGAATGGAATCACTAAACGAGTTGCATCTGTATCATGACCTAACCAATACAACCAAATGATCGCCACTAATGCGACGACTGACATCCAGAAATATTTCCAACGCGCAATTAAACCATCGGTATTTTTACGCGTGATTTTACGGAAATCATCCACAAAGCCAATTGCACCATAGCCAAATAGCACAAATAAACAAATCCAAACATAAGGATTCGTTAAGTTGGCCCATAATAACGTACTTACGCCGATGGAGAATAAAATCATCACACCGCCCATGGTTGGTGTACCTTTTTTCGCAAAATGACTTTCAGGACCATCATTACGCACTTCTTGGCCAAATTTTAAAATTTGAAGGCGTTTGATCACTTTCGGACCAATCCATAAAGAAATGAAAAGTGCGGTCAATAATGCCAAAATCGCACGTACGGTAATATAGGAAATGGCATTGAATGCCGTTTCATAGTGAACTAAGTATTCAGCAAGCCAAACTAACATAAGCTATCCTTTAATGAATAAATCGTCTCTTCCATTTTCATTGAGCGCGAGCCTTTCGCTAATACGACGACTTTTTGGTTTTCTTGTAATTTCTGTTTAATAATATCTAACGCATAAGCTTTCAATTCAGCTTTATCTTTAAAATGTTTTCCAAAAACAGCTTCAGAAATGACCGCACTTTCTATTCCGTAAGAAAGCACTAAATCTAATTTAGCTTGTTTTGCATGTTCGCCCACTTGTTGATGACATTTTAGGCTATCCTCGCCTAATTCTTTCATATCGCCCACAAGTAGAATACGGAAAGCATCATAACCTTTTAAAACATCAATCGCAGCTTGTAAAGAATCAACATTCGCATTGTAAGTATCATCTAATAAAAGTAGATTTTCATTCACTTGAATCGGGAATAAGCGTCCTTTTACTTGAGAGCGATGTTCAAGACCTGCTTTTACATCAGCAAGACTCGCGCCCACATTCATAGCAAGTGCGGTCGCAGCCAAGGCATTTTTTACATTATGCTCACCTAAATAAGGCAAATTAATTTCAATACTACCTTTTGGCGAAACTAACGTAAACATCGAGCCATTAGGTGCATGTTTGACATTTTCAGCTTTGTAATCACGCCCATTGAAATATTGAATAGCATGGGAACCAATTTCTTTTTGCCATAATTCAATATAATTATGTTCGCTGTTAATAATCGCCACGCCATTTTGAGTTAAACCGCGGTAGATTTCACCTTTTGCACGTGCTACACCTTCAATGGAACCAAAACCCTCTAAATGTGCAGCTGCCACGTTATTCACTAGTGCTGCTTCTGGCTGAGCAAGATGCGTCGTGTAATCAATTTCACCTTGATGATTTGCACCTAATTCAATAACGGCAAATTTATGTTGTTCGGTTAAGCGTAATAATGTGAGTGGTACCCCAATATCGTTGTTGAAATTACCATTAGTGAATAGCACTGCTTCTGCATTACCTGCCGTTTGTTGCAAAATGGATGCTGTCATCTCTTTCACCGTGGTTTTACCTGATGAACCCGTCATCGCTACGGTACGAGGATTAATTTTTTCACGTAACCATTTTGCTAATTGACCAAGCGCTAAACGCGTATCTGCAACAACTAATTGAGGCGTTACTATTTCAGTATTGGCTTGTTGCACAACTAAGGCTGTTGCACCTTGCTCAACGGCTTTATCTAAGTATTGATGGGCATCAAAATGCTCACCTTTTAACGCAAAGAAAAGCGAGTTAGATACCGCTTTGCGCGTATCAGTATTGATATTTTCAACAACGGCCTGCCCATCACCAATCAGTTTGGCATTGAATATTTGGGCAAGCTGTTGGGTAGTAAGTTTAATCATTCTGTTTTTTTATTTTTTCATTAAATAGGCTTCCGCCACTTCTTGATCGGAGAAATGAAGTGTCTTATCACCAATGATCTGATAGTTTTCATGGCCTTTACCGGCAATCACAATCACATCGTTTTCAACGGCATTTTCAATCGTAAATCTGATGGCCTCTTCGCGATCCGGAATGACACCAACATCTTCCATTCGACTAAAACCCGTAAGAATATCTGCCTCAATTTTATTTGGCTCTTCTGTGCGTGGATTATCTTGGGTTACGATCACTAAATCAGCAAATTGTTCTGCAGCTTTTGCCATCAATGGACGCTTGCCTGCATCACGATCACCGCCGCAGCCAAAGATACACCAAAGTTTACCTTTGCAATGCTCACGAGCAGCATTCAATGCTTTTTCTAACGCATCTGGAGTATGCGCATAATCAACGATAACCGTTGGTTTTTCTGCTTTTTTAATAAGTTCCATTCTTCCATTTACTCCTTTTAGTTGTGAAACAGTACGGATAAGATCATCGAAAGAATAACCTAAAGCCAATAAAACAGCCGTGGCTAACAACAGATTACTCACGTTAAAAGCGCCAATTAATGGGCTATGTAATGTGCCATTCCCCCAACTTGATACAAACTCAATGACTGCTCCTTCATGAGTAAAACGAATTTGAGTAGCATAAAGCCATTGTTGAGATGTTGGATGGAAATTGGGGTGACAGCTGACTGCGATACCATTTGGTAATTCATTTAACCATGCGGCCCCAATGGGATCGTCAGCATTAAGAATTTGTAATTCAGATGCTAAATCAACGAAAAAACGTTTTTTAGCTTCGGCATACTTTTCCATTGTTTTGTGATAATCCAAATGATCGCGACTTAAATTGGTAAAAATAGCAGCTTTAAATTTGAGCGCTTCAACACGATATTGAGCTAAACCATGTGAAGACACTTCGATAGATGCAAAATCAGCCCCTTTCTCTACAAAATCAGCGAGGTTTGCTTGAACTTCAACGGCTGAACCTGTGGTATTTTTAGCTTCCTTAACTTGACCTAATAAACCATTGCCAATGGTGCCCATGACAGCGGCTTTATGGCCAAATAGCGTTGCCCATTGAGCTAATAATTGAGAAACGGTGGTTTTACCATTTGTTCCAGTGACACCAACTAAAGTCAATTTTTCGGAAGGATTGTCATAAAATTGACCTGCCAATGCTGAAAGATTAGCTGATAAATGATTGAAATGAATCACTGGCACATTATTTTGCCATTGGATGTTCAAATGCTCGTTTTCTAAATCTGTCTCTAAAACGACCGCACTTGCACCAGAAGAAATAGCTTGAGGAACAAATTGACTCGCATCAAAACGATGCCCTTTTACTGCCACAAACAAATCACCTTGGGTCACTTTGCGGCTATCTAACACCATTGCCTTCACATTAATGTCTGAAAGCACCGGAAGATCAAAAAGTGCGGTCAATTTTTTCATTGTTTTGCCTTTTCTTAATTCATTTTTTCAAATTTTTGATCGCTTAAGCGAACGGTACGTCTTGCTGTTTTTTCTGTTGGTTCTGCATCTGGTGCAATACCATTAGCACGTAAGGTATAACCCATAATGCTCGAGAATACCGGTGCAGATATCGCACCACCATAGTACTGCCCTGCTTTCGGATCGTTAATCAAAATCACTAATGCATAACGTGGATCGCTAATGGGTGCAATACCCGCTGTAAATGCCACATATTTTTTAACATAGTGACCATTTTCAATTTTACGCGCTGTACCTGTTTTCGCACCAACACGATAACCTTCAACCATCGCACGTTTATTTTTGATCGCGACTTTTTCTAACATACCCACTACGTCTTTCGTGATTTTCTCAGAGAAGACACGTTGACCAATGACTGGCGGATCGACTTTTGTGATAGAAAGCGGACGATAAATCCCGAAGCTACCTAAAGTGGCATAAGCGCGTGCAATTTGTAATGGTGTTGAAGTGAAACCATAACCATAAGCTACCGTAGCACGTTCGATATCAGCCCAACGTTTACGGTTTGCATTTAATACACCACGTTGTTCACCAATTAAGCCTAACTCTGTATCTTTACCTAAGCCCGCATTTTGGTAAGTTTCCATTAATGCAGAAGGTGGCATACGTAACGCAAGACGAGTCACACCACGGTTACTGGAGTTAATCAAAATTTCATCTAAGGTTTGTTGTGGGCGAGGTGCCACGTCGACAATTTCTTTACCACTTACGGTAAATGAACCTGTATTAATCACTTCATCACGTCTCGCTGCGCCGCGTTGAAGTGCGGTCAAAACAACGAAAGGTTTTATGGTTGAACCAGGTTCAAATGTATCGGTAATCGCACGGTTACGTTTTAACTCATCTTTTACATTGTTTAGATTATTCGGATTGTAAGAAGGCGCCGTTGCCATTGCTAATACTTCACCTGTACGCACATCTACCAATACCGCAGTACCTGACTCTGCATTGTTCTCTGTTACCGCTTTTTTAATTTCTCGATACACCATTGATTGTAACTTTTCATCAATACTTAAGGTAACATCTTGTGCATCATATTTTTTCTCATCAGCAATATGTTCAACCACGTTACCGTGTTTATCTTTACGCACAACGCGAGCACCGTCTTTCCCCACTAACATTGAGTTGAAGCTTGCCTCAACCCCTTCAATCCCTTTACCATCAATATTAGTAAAACCGACTAATTGAGCCGCTTCTTCTACACGAGGATAAAATCGACGTGGTTCAGTCTCTAATGAAATACCTTTAATTTTGAGGTCACGAATATAATTCGCTTTGCTCGCTTCTACTTGACGCGCTAAATACAAAAAACCTGATTTTGCATTTTTCTCAATTTTTTTCACCAACTCAGCTGGTGTCATATTTAATTCGTTAGCAAGGGCTTTAATACGTTCTTTGTCATCTAATGCATTTTCTTTTAGCATTAAACGCGGTTCAGCCACAATTGCACTCATCGGCACACTCACCGATAACAATTGGCCATTACGATCTAAAATTGATCCTCGAACAGAAAGCACGTCATCTTTACGTAATGAACGTTTGTCCGCTTCACCAGAAAGGGTTTCAGAATTAACCGATTGCACATAAGCAGCACGAGCCACTAATGCGCCTAAGCCTAAGAAAATAAAACTTGTCGCGATGAGATAACGACCACGAAGGAAACATTTCTCAAACACCATTTTCGGTTTGTTTGGTTTTACTGACGCTGGTTGAGCCAATTTTCTAATTGTTTTCTTTGGCTTTGCTGGTTTCTTAGAGGAATTAAATCTAACCATTTTATTCAAAATCCCTATTCAAAAATAACCACTTCTTGTTCACTTTGAACACGTTGCATTTTTAATGTACCAATCGCAATGGATTCAACTCTTGTATTATCACTTTCGGTTGCTTCTTGTAATTGCAAATTGCGATATTCGTTTTCAAGGGCTTGATGTTGCAATACCAACTGCCCGTTTTCAGAAATTAGGCCTCGTGTTTGATGTGTCATCCAAATTGTGCCCATTGCAGAAGCTAAAATTAATAAAAGTAAGATAACAATTAATTTATTAGAAGAAAAAATATCTTCAACGAGAATATGTTGTAAAGGATAACGTTCGCTATTTTCTAACATCTTATTTCACCCTTTCCGCAATACGTAAAACCGCACTTCTTGAGCGTGGATTTGCCGAAATTTCTGCCTCACTCGGCTGAATCGCTTTACCAATGATTTTTAACTTTTGATTACGTTGAATTTGATCTTCACGTAGTGGTAAACCTCTTGGAATATCCTCGCCTTTGCTTTGCTTACGCATGAAATGTTTTACCATTCTGTCTTCAAGTGAATGGAAACTGATAATCGATAAACGTCCTTCTGGTGCCAACATATCTAATGCAGAATTTAGTACACTTTCTAATTCATCTAATTCCGCATTAATATAAATTCGAATGGCTTGGAAACTACGCGTCGCAGGATGCTTATGTTTATCTTTAAACGGCACAGCTTGAGCAATTAATTCAGCGAGCTGAGAAGTACGACTTAAACATTCTGTGCCATTTTTGACCGCACTTTTATTGAATTCTACGATGGCAGTAGCAATTCGTTTTGCAAAACGCTCTTCGCCGAAGGTTTTTAACACCCAAGTTAAATCATCAACAGATACTTGTTTTAGCCACTCTGCTGCTGATAAACCTTGTGTGGTATCCATGCGCATATCTAACGGACCATCTTTCATAAAACTGAAACCACGATCAGCTTCATCAAGCTGTGGAGATGACACGCCTAAATCCAGCAAAATTCCGTCAACTTTACCAACTAAATCAAGTTTTTGACAGATGTCTGGAATGTGTGAAAAGCTTGTATGTTCGATATGAAAACGAGGGTCTTGAATTTTTTCAGCTTCAGCAATCGCACGAGGATCGCGATCTACCGCAATTAAACGACCATGTTCAGAAAGTTGGGAGAGAATAAGACGAGAATGACCACCACGACCAAAGGTCCCATCAATATAAATTCCGTTTTCTTTCAACGCCAAACCATCCACCGCCTCGTGAAGCAAAACTGTGATATGTTCAGGTGCAGAAAAGGAATTTTGCGTAGTCATAAATAAAGGTTAAATCAAAATCAATAAAGAAAAGATAGAGCGGTACTTGCACCGCTTATCCTGCTAGTGCTGCTGTTCTATAATGACAGCATTTTTAGTTCTTCAGAAGCACCGAATTCAGCACTTGAGCCAATTTCGATATCTTCATCAATTTGTGCATACCATTCGGTATCGCTCCAAATTTCAAATTTGTTCAACTGCCCAACCAACATTAAACCTTTTTCTAATTTTGCGTGTTGGCGCAATGGACCACTTAATAAGATACGACCTTGCGCATCCATTTCACATTCTGTGGCATAACCGAGCATCACACGTTGTAAGCGGCGTTGGTTTGGGTCAAAGTTGGAAAGTGAAAGTAGTTTTTGTTCGATTTTTTCCCATTCATCTAAAGGATAAAGTAATAAACAAGGCTGACGAATATCAACGGTACAAACCATTTGGCCTTGGTTCTTTTCCATGATTTCAGCACGGTAACGCGTAGGAATCGCTACTCGACCCTTTGCATCTAAATTTACCGCTGCTGCCCCACGAAACATTTCTCTAGCTTTAAACCTTTATTTTTAGAAAAAATTGACAGAATTCTCCACAAAATTCCACTTTTCACCACTTTGTGTAAGTTTATCGGTTGTAGCCTTAACTTGCAAGCAATTAAAACGTAAAGATTAGTAAATTCTGGTAATAACATAAACAAAAAAACCGTTTGAGATTTTACTCAAACGGTTTTCAATTTTTAACTCGATTTAATTAGTTATTTACATACGCTTCTTCATCACGATTACCTAATGGTTTAAGCTGTGTGAAGAATAAAACTAAACAAAGTACTGTTAAGCCTAAGCCGATATAAACAGATAATTGATAGTCTAAACCAAAACCGATTTTGTTGTATGCAAGGTAAGTGAAACATACTGTACTGATAAATGCCGCAGGGATTGTACATATCCAGTGGAATTTATTATAGCGATATAAATACGCAGCTGCAGTCCATAACATAACCATCGCAGTAGTTTGGTTCGCCCAAGTGAAGTAACGCCATAAGATAGAGAAATCCACTTTTGATACGATATAACCAACCACGAATAATGGCACAGCAATAATTAAACGTTTAGCTAAGGTTTTTTGTTCTAAATGGAAAAATTCTGCAATAACAAGACGTGCCGCACGGAATGCTGTATCGCCTGATGTAATTGGAAGAACAACCACACCTAATACTGCAAAAATGCCACCAATCAAGCCCAAGAAATGAATTGAAGAGTCATAAACGACCTTAGATGGAGAGCCTGCTTTAATCGCTTCCAATAGACCCGGTAAAGAATCATAAAAACTCAAACCAACCGCACACCATACTAATGCAATTATACCTTCGCCTATCATCGCACCGTAGAAAATGAAACGTCCTTCTTTTTCGTTTTCAGTACAACGCGCCATTAATGGGCTTTGTGTTGCGTGGAAACCAGATAATGCACCACAAGAGATTGTTAAGAACAAGAGTGGCCATAATGGTAAATCCCCACGGGTTTCAAAATTTTGGAAGAATTTCTCAAAAGACATACCGTCCACAGAACGATAGAAAGAAATCGGATCTGCTGAACTAAGATCTGCACTGACTAAACCATATACCATACCAACAGACATAAAGAGCAATAATGCACCAAAGAACGGGTAGATACGACCAATAATTTTATCAACAGGAAGTAATGTCGCAAGAATATAGTAAATGAAGATGATAGCAGTCCAAACACTGATAACCGTCGCTTTATCCATACCCCAAACGGTAATACCACCTGCTTCAACCGCATGATGAATCTCTTCTGCATTGCTGATAGAAAGTCCTCCCGCAGAAGCACCTAATACATCCATTGTAATCGTACCCATTAATTGAGCTGGACTTGCTACAAATACCACTCCCACTAATAATAAAAGAACAACCGCTAAGATGTTAATAAATGCTTTAACCGGACGACCTAAGTATTTACCTGCGAGGTTAGGCATAGATGCTCCGCCATTACGCACACTTAACATTCCGCAGAAATAATCGTGTACTGCACCGGCAAAAATACAACCAATGACAATCCAAAGCATAGCTACTGGTCCATATAACGCACCAAGAATCGGACCAAAGATTGGACCAGTACCCGCAATATTTAATAATTGAATTAACCAAATCTTAGTTTTAGACATTGGCATATAGTCAACGCCATCATTCATGGTATACGCAGGCGTTTGACGATTTGGATTGATCACAAAAATGCGCTCAATCACTCGACTATAAAAGAAATAACCTGCAAGCAATAACGCCACGCAGAAGAAAAACCACAACATAAAAAATACTCCTCAGGAATAAATGAATACCGAAATCTAGCCATACGCTAGACTTCGTCGGCGGTATTCTAAGTTAAAATTCTCAAAATCAAAAATTTTAATTTTTACATTGTTTCAATTTTGTGATCCATGTCACGTTTATCATTACACTTTTTTCACTTACAATAAGCTCATAAATTCAAATAATTAAAAAAGGATCATCAATGGCTCTTACTCGCTGCCCTGAATGTCGTAAAAAAATCAGCGCATCCGCTCAATTTTGTCCAAATTGTGGGTTTTCTTTTAAAGTAGAAGATCTTGAAATTTATAAACAAAAACTCGAAGAACGATGCCAGCAAAATGCCGAAATCAATCGAAAAAGCACTAAACTTCACCTTATCTGGTTCGCTATTTTCACCCTCGTTATTTTGCTCGCAAGCTGGCTGACAGGAGAATAAAAAGTGCGGTCAAAAAACGATAAGAATTTTGACCGCACTTTAATCAGAACCCAATCCGTCGTGTCGTTGAAGAAAACGCTAGTTTCATTTCAATTACCTGTATTGCAATATGTATATTTATCTGTTTATATATACATGTAAATTATTAAGGAAAAGAACATGAATAACCAAAACCCAATTGAAATTTACCAAGCTCAAGATGGCACAACGCAAGTAGAAGTAAGATTTGAAAATGACACCGTTTGGCTTTCCCAAGCGCAGATGTCCATGTTATTTGGTAAGGATATTCGCACCATCAATGAGCACATTACCAATATATTTGATGACGAAGAACTAGAGAAAGAATCAACTATCCGGAAATTCCGGATAGTTCGCCAAGAAGGTAAACGCCAAGTCAATCGTGAAATTGAGCATTATGATTTAGATATGATTATCTCTGTTGGTTATAGAGTAAAATCTAAACAAGGCATTAGTTTCCGCCGTTGGGCAACTGCACGTTTAAAAGAATATCTGACTCAAGGCTATACCATTATTAGGCTTATTATATATGCTTAAGCAGAAACAAGAGAAGTAATGATAAATAGCGACTAAATTCGCTATTTGTTTAAAAAGTGCGGTCGTTTTTCTATGTATTTTTGATGTTCTCTAATAACTCTGCCACCACCTTCGGCACCCCCTCGCCTGCTTTTTCTTTTATGGCAATCACTTGCTTACGAACAAAACCTGTATTGGGATTTGGATCGATCAAGTAAATTGGCGCTTTGCTTGGGGCTTCATTGACCAAGCCATTGGCTGGATATACTTGCAAAGAAGTGCCAATCACTAATACCACATCCGCTTGTTCAACAATATCCACAGCACGTTCTAACATCAGCACCATTTCGCCAAAAAAGACGATGTAAGGGCGCATTGGGTGTCCATTTAGATCTTTATCTTCTAATTTCTGATCGCCAAAACAATCCACAACATAGCTTTCATCAAAACTACTACGAGCTTTATTCAATTCTCCATGCAAATGTAAAACATTTGAACTTCCTGCGCGTTCATGTAAATCATCCACATTTTGCGTGATAATTCTCACATCATAGGCTTTTTCTAGTTCAACTAAGGCGAGATGCGCTGCATTGGGCTTAGCTGCTGCCGCATTTTTACGGCGTTGGTTATAGAAATCGAGCACTTTCGCTCGGTTCTTTTGCAAGGCTTCAGGCGTACAAACTTCCTCCACTTTATGCCCAGCCCATAAGCCATCTTCTGCTCTAAAAGTAGGAATACCACTTTCAGCACTAATTCCAGCACCCGTTAAGACGACACAAATAGGTTTCATAATATTCTCCTCAGCACTTTATATTATAAGCCTGAAAAATAAATTCACTTCGAATTTATAATAAAAATCGGGCAATTTTTAAACTGCCCGATTTGTTTCTATTTTTGACCGCACTTTATGCTTTTGCGGTATCAATACGTTCGAATGACAACACTTTATTTTCTAACTGACGGAGTAATAAAGTGGCGATACCAGTAATGATGAGGTAAATACCGCCTGCAATACCGTAGATAGTGAGCGCATCATATTCAGTACCATAAAGTTGGCGTGCGTATCCCATGATATCCATGATCGTAATGGTAGAAGCTAATGCTGTACCTTTAAATACCAAAATAATTTCATTGGTATAAGAAGGAAGTGCGCGTTTTAACGCATAAGGAATGAGGATTTTTAAAGTCTGCATACGACTTAATCCTAATGCCGCACAGCTTTCCCATTGACCTTTAGAGATCGCTTTTACTGCTCCGTGGAATAATTGGGTTGAATAAGCCGCACTATTCAAAGCCAAAGCTAATGCTGCACAGAACCATGCGTTGGAGAATAATCCCCATAATGGGCTGTCCACCAACCATTGGAATTGACCAGGACCGGCATAAATTAAGAAAAATTGCACTAAAAGTGGGGTACCTGTAAATAAAACAAGGAACAAATTGACCGCACTTTTCACCAATTTATTGCCAATAGAAAGCAAGAAGGTTAAGCCCAATGCGAGGAAAAAGGCAATAAACAATGCGACAACCGTAAGCAACAGGCTAGTCGGAATACCTTGAGCAATAACAGCTAAATACTCTTGAAACATTATTCGACTCCCCGTTCAAATCGAGTGAAACGTAATTCTAATTTGCGAATCCCCGCTTGGCTGATCAACGTAATCACTAAATAAATCAAGGCTGCAATGCCATACCAAGTGAAAGGCTCATGTGTATTGGTATTGATGTATCCTGCTTGACGCATTAAATCATCGACACCAATTAATGATACCAACGCTGTATCTTTTAATAAGACTAACCATTGATTGCTTAAGCCCGGTAAAGCATGTCGCCATACTTGTGGCATGATTAAATTAATGAAGGTATAAGGACGGCTTAATCCTAAAGCTGCACCTGATTCCCACTGCCCTTTTGGAATAGCTTGAATCGCACCACGCAAAGTTTGTGAAGCATAAGAGGCAAAAATCAAAGACAATGCAAATACACCACAATCAAAGGCGCTGAATTCGATATACTCACCCGTCAGCATTTCCACGACTTGAGTTGACCCAAAATAAATCAGTAATACGACTAAGATTTCTGGCAAACCACGTAATAAAGCAATGATAATCGCCGTTGGCTTTGCAATAAATACATACTTATTGGCTTCTAAGGCGGTAAAAACAATGCTGAGTAATAAACCGACAATCAGAGAGCAAATAGCAAGCCCTAAAGTCATTAGGGCTGCGTGTCCAATTAATGTAAGATAATCATAAAACATAGATTATTTAGTCATCCATTTATCATAGATTTTTTGGTATTCGCCGTTTGCTTTCACCGCTTCCAAACCTTTGTTCAAGCTTTCAAGCAATTCTTTGCTTGATTTATTTACCGCGATACCTAAACCATTACCGAAATATTTTTTGTCTGTTACTTTGTCACCTACAAATTGAATTTCAGCTTCTTTTGAAATCATATCTGCTAGCACCGCTGTATCACCAAAGATAATATCAATACGACCATTTTTTAAGTCTAAGATCGCATCTTGAAGGCTAGCATAAGCTTTCGCATTATATTGTTTGCTTTCTGCTGCAGTATATTGTTGGAATGTTGTTCCGTTTTGAACACCAACAGTTTTTGCTGAAGATAAATCTGCTTTACCTTTTAACCCTACATAGCTTGCTGAACTATCATAGTAAGCATTAGAGAATGCCACTTGTTTTGCACGAGCATCCGTAATATCAATCGCAGAAATTGAAGCATCAAAACGTTTAGATTTTAAGCCTGGAATTAACGCATCAAATGCTTGGCTTTTAAAGTGACAAGTTGCTTGAATTTCCTTACAAATTGCATTCGCTACATCCACATCAAAACCGATGATTTCGCCTTTTTCATTCGTTGTTTCAAATGGCGGATAGCTTGGTTCCATCGCGAAAGTGATTTCTTGTGCATTCGCAGCAAAAGCTGAGCCCATTAACATTACGGTTAAAAGTAATTTTTTCATGTTGTGTTTCCTTATTCTGAGTGTGAAAGATATTGTTTAAATTGTTCGGTTTTTGGATTATCAAAGCAATCTGCACTGCCCATTTCAATAATCTTACCTTGTTCCATATAAACGACCTTTGTCGCCACTTTTTGTGCCACATTCACTTCGTGGGTTACAATTACTTGAGTAATGCCTGTTTGTTGAAGTTCTTTAATGATATCAACAACTTGAGCTGTAATCTCTGGATCTAGTGCAGCCGTTGGCTCATCAAACAACAACACTTGCGGTTTCATCATTAATGCTCGAGCAATGGCAACACGTTGTTGCTGACCGCCAGATAAGTGAAGCGGGAAACGATCGGCATGCTCTTCCAAACGTAAACGTTTTAAAAGTTCTAATGCATCTTTTTTCGCTTCTTCCTCGCTAATACCTAACACTTTTTTCGGCGCTTCAATTAGGTTTTCAATCACGGTTAAATGTGGCCAAAGATTGTATTGCTGAAATACCATGCCCACATCTTGACGAAGTTGACGAATAGCTTTCGGATTATTATTCGCCTGAGACAAATCAAAATGGTTATTCGCAATATGCAATTCGCCAGAAGTTGGCACTTCTAATAAATTTAATGTACGGATTAACGTACTTTTCCCTGCCCCACTTGGTCCGAGTAACACCACGGTATCGCCTTCTTGTGCATCAAGATTGATATCAAACAATGCCTGTGATGAACCGTAAAAGAAATTCAAATTTTTAACACTAATCGCCATTTTAAGTTTACTGCTATCCTTGATTGATTCGTAAGATTGAATAAATATTACTTTTTAGTGATTATTTATGCAAGCATTTTTTATAAAAAATCCCAAAAAACTTTTTGGGATCTTTAAATCATTGAATTTTAACCGCGCTTGTCGTGTATTAAGCCTCTTTCGCCATTTCAAATTCAACTAACATCATTAAAATATGGATCACTTTGATGTGGATTTCTTGAATACGATCTGCATAACCAAAGTGTGGCACACGAATTTCAACATCCGCTAGGCCTGCCATTTTACCGCCATCTTTACCTGTCATCGCAATCACTTTCATGCCTTTTGCTTTCGCCGCTTCAATTGCATTTAAGATATTTTTAGAATTGCCTGATGTCGATAACCCGAATAAAACATCGCCTTCTTTACCCACTGCTTCAACAAAGCGAGAGAATACATATTCATAGCCAAAGTCATTACTTACACAGCTTAAATGACTTACATCAGAAATCGCAATTGCAGGATAACCCGGACGATTTTCACGATAACGACCAGTTAGTTCTTCTGCGAAGTGCATAGCATCACAGTGAGAACCACCATTACCGCAAGATAATACTTTCCCGCCATTTTTAAAGCTTTCGGCTAACAATTTAGCTGCTTTTTCAATGAGTTTGATATTGTTATCATCTGAAACAAACTTATTTAATACATCTTGTGCTTCCACAAGCTCCGCTTTAATTTGATCAAAATACATTTTATTCTCCTTAAAAATTAAAATTCGAGATAGTGTTGGCATTGTATAGCGTTCATTTCAAATAATCTAGCGCTCTTTCTTATCTCTCTATTTTCCAGCTTACTTCTCATTATTTTGCGATACGAATCACAAATTCAATTAAAAACGCTGTAAAAAATGACCGCACTTTTTAAACTCAAACAATTTAAAAGGAGAGATTATGCGAGTAGTTTATTTATTACTTTGTATGCTATTCAGTCTGATAACTTGGGCAAATGATAGTGATTTAATGCTATTAAGCACCTATGAGAACCAAGATATTCAAGGTTGGGTAATGTCAGAAAAATTAGATGGGATACGAGGTTATTGGGATGGCAAAGCGCTATTAAGCCGTCAAGGATTACCCTTACCCGCACCCGCCTATTTTACCGCTCAATTTCCACCTTTTGCCATTGATGGTGAGCTATTTAGTGAACGTAATCAATTTGAAGAAATTGCTTCTATTACGAAATCCTTTAAAGGTGATAATTGGGCAAAATTAACACTTTATGTTTTTGATGTACCGAATGCCTCAGGCAACCTCTTTGAACGTCTCAAAACCTTAGAAGATTATTTGAAAAACAACCCTACGTCTTATATCAAGATTATTCCACAAATTCCAATCCAAGATAAAACGCACTTATTCAACTATTTACATGAAGTAGAAGCAAAAAAAGGTGAAGGGGTTGTGTTACGTAATCCTAACGCCCCTTACGAACGGAAACGCAGTACACAAATTTTGAAGCTTAAAACCGCTTATGATGAAGAATGTATGGTGGTTGAGCATCATAAAGGAAAAGGACAATTTGAAAATATACTCGGTTCACTCACCTGTGAAAATCATCGTGGAAAATTCAAAATCGGTTCAGGATTTAATCTGAATGAGCGTGAAAATCCACCACCTATTGGCAGCACGATTACCTACAAATATCGTGGATTAACCAACTCCGGAAAACCTCGTTTTGCCACTTATTGGCGAGAGAAAAAATAAGAACGGCCAAAACATCAAAATTTTTGACCGCTCTTTTATGTTTAATAACTCAATTATAGGTGTTGATTAATAAACGCCGCTAATTGATTTTTTGGTAACGCACCGACTTGTGTTGCAACAAGTTGGCCATTTTTGAAAAGTAGTAAAGTTGGGATACTACGTACACCAAATTGACCTGCCACTAATTGGTTATCATCTACGTTGATTTTAACGATTTTTGCTTTACCTGCGAATTCAGGTGCGATTTCATCTAAAATTGGCGCAATCATTTTGCAAGGACCACACCAAGGTGCCCAAAAATCCACTAATACAGGGATATCTGATTGCACAACCGCAGTTTCGAAATCTGCATCAGTAATATGTAATACTTCGCTCATTTTTATTTCCTTATCTAATAAGATGTTGATTAATTAACACCTAACATTAATTGATGCCGTGCATAATAGCACAAGGTATATAGAATTGCACAGATTAGTTCGATTGATAAAAACTAACTATTTAAGCTGTGCAAATGCCTGTAATAAATCAGCCTTGATGTCTTCCACATCTTCTAAACCAACAGAAAAACGCAACAATGTGTTTGTAATACCACGGGCGACACGTTCTGCTTCAGGAATATCCATATGAGTTTGGGTCGCAGGATAAGTAATAAAACTTTCTGTACCGCCTAAGCTTTCCGCAAAGGTAATCAACTTGATTGATTTTAAGAACGTATTCACCCAATTTTCATCTTTCAAACGGAAAGACAGCATACCGCCTTTGTTTGGATATAACACACTATCAATTTGTGGTTGTTCGCGTAAAAATTCCGCAATCGCCTTCGCATTGTCTTGATGGCGTTTCATACGTAATGAAAGAGTTTTCATACCACGCACGGTTAACCAAGAATCGAATGGCGAAAGTACAGCACCTGCACCATTTTGAATATAGGCGATACGATCACAAAGTTCTTGCCCTTTTGCAATAATCAAGCCCACTAAACTATCATTATGACCCGCAATATATTTTGTACCGCTATGAATGACAATATCTGCGCCTAAATCTAATGGACGAGATAGCACTGGAGTTAAGAAGGTATTATCCACAATCATTAACAAGTTGTGTTTTTTCGCTAACTTCGCAATTTCTGCCACATCACACTCTTCCATTAATGGATTTGATGGGGTTTCAATAAAAATTGCTTTTGTATTCGCTGTAATAGCGGCTTCAATTTCAGTTAAAGAAGCAGTATTCACATAAACGGGTTTCACGCTGTTGTTATTTTTATAGGCAAAATCTAATAAGCGATAAGTTCCACCATATACATCACTTGACACAATCCATTCATCAGGACCTTTAAATAGGTTCATCAACACTTGAATTGCCGCCATGCCGGAGGAAAAGGCAAAACCACGATCACCATTTTCTAATTTTGCTACGGTATCTTCCAAAACACTACGCGTTGGGTTTTTCGTGCGGGTATAATCAAACCCAGTACTTTCGCCAATCCCATGATGACCATAGGCCGTTGAAAGATAAATTGGCGTTGAAACCGCACCAGTGCGTTCATCACTGCGATTCCCCGCTTGGGCTAATAATGTATCGATAGAATATTGTTGTGTCATAATTTACCTCTAAAACATGCAAAAACTTGACCGCACTTTTCTTTATTTAATGGCGAGCAAAACGTTCCAATTTTGTCATAAAGCCACTCACGATAAAAGTAGAAATTGAAAACTCTGTGAAAATTATATTCTTGTGTTAAATTTTGCTGTAATTTCAACCGAAACGAAGATTTTTTCAACATTTGAATTTTTTTTTCAGATCTTCGATTGACAGAATTTCAAATTCCCGTAAAATGCACCGCACTAACAGCGTATGCGGGAATAGCTCAGTTGGTAGAGCACGACCTTGCCAAGGTCGGGGTCGCGAGTTCGAGCCTCGTTTCCCGCTCCAAACTAACGGCGTGTTAGCAAAGCGGTTATGCACTGGATTGCAAATCCATGTAGCTCGGTTCGACTCCGGGACACGCCTCCATAACCACGTAGTTAGTTAATCACTCAATGCCCGAGTGGTGGAATCGGTAGACACAAGGGATTTAAAATCCCTCGCCTTTCGAGGCGTGCCAGTTCAAGTCTGGCTTCGGGCACCATTTAAACACCAATCAAAAGATTTTAAAATTTACTTTAAAATCATCTAGTTGGGTCGTTAGCTCAGTCGGTAGAGCAGCGGACTTTTAATCCGTTGGTCGAAGGTTCGAATCCTTCACGACCCACCAATTCTTTCTTAAGTGGCGATAAAGTGGCGGTTAAATTTCCATTTTTTTACACTTTCATTTATAAATTATTTATCTTAGTGGCGATGCCGCCAATCATTAAAAATAAAATTAAAATTTCTTATTAACTATCACGTAAAAGATAAAAACACTTTATAAATCAATATACTGTAATCTCCTACAAACTTATACAGATCTCTTTTAAGTGAAAAACACTGTAAAACCCCGTAAATTTTACAGTTAAGATCTCTATTCAGCGGCTGCTTATCCCGAATTACTTGATGTCCTACTCCCGTAGAATACTTAGTCTAAAATAAGATAAGCTTATATTATTGAATTTCCTCCTCTTTGCTAAACAACGCTCATAAAAAACGACCGCATTTGCAGTCGTTTCTATTTATAACTCAAAGGATTATTTTAATTTTTCACCTTTAAATTCACCTGTTAAACTTTCTAAGAAAGAGGTAATATCTTCAACATCTTTTTGAGCAGGCTGTTGCACGTTGCTTTGGTATTTCAACATTGCAATAACAGCATCTTTTAAGTCTTTTGCTGACGCATCATGGAAATATGGTGCAGTAAGTGCGACGTTACGTAAGGTTGGTACTTTGAAACGATGCATATCGAATGGATCTTTAGTTTGAGCAAATCGACCTTCATCGGCATCAGTTAATGGCATACCACGATCTTTAAAGTAATCGCCGTAGAGTCCCATGTATTCATAAGATTGTCCGCCCATTGCTACACCAGTATGGCAAGTATCGCATTTATGTTGTTTGAATAACTCATAACCATGAACTTGTTGCTCAGTCAAAGCTGTTTTATCCCCTTTCAAATAACGGTCAAAATCACTATTTGGCGTAATTAATGTTTTTTCATATTCACCAATCGCATGAGTTAAGGTTTCTTTCGTCACTTGTGGATATTCTTTTAAGAATGCTTTTTTGAACTCTTCATCCATTTCAAAACGTGCCACGATGTCATCCCAAGAGTGCGATCCCATTTCTACCGGATTTGTTGGAGGACCTTTTGCTTGATCCGCTAAATCTGCCGCACGGCCATCCCAGAATTGTACAAAGTTGAATGCGGCATTGAATACAGTTGGTGCGTTAATCGGACCTTTTTTACCTTCAATCCCTGTTGAAGTATCAAGTCTATCCACCCCACCTTTATCTAATTGGTGACAAGTATGACATTGAATAGAACCATCGCCTGATAAACGACCATCAAAGAAAAGATCATGGCCTAACGCAACTTTTGCTTCATCTTTCGCAATACTGTCTGGAATCGGTTGCACTAAACGATCGGCATCAACATTGGGTGTTTCTTTTGGTAAAGACATTTTACGTGCTTCACGAATCCAGTTAAGCAACGCCACTTTTTCTTGCTCATCTGGTTTGCTTCCCCAGTGAAGATGTCTGAATTTAGCAATTGGCATTTCATTATTTTCAAGCACTCGCTGTAGCTTTGCTAAATCAGCTTGGGATAATTTGCTCGGATCTTTTAAGCCTTCAACTAAACGATCTAGACGGAAAGCACGAAGGCCACGCTGAATATCCGATTGCATTTCATCCCCCACAATCGGAAATTTTGAATAAAATGGAAGTGGCGTGTTTGGACTATGACAATATTGGCAGCTGTTATCAAACAATGCTTTTGCCACTTTTTCTTGTTCGCCCGTATAGCGATTTTCCATTAAAAGTTGGGTCGCGTTCTCTTTATCAAATTGATGTAAATACCCCACAACGCCAAAATAACCTAAGATAGCAATGGCTGCACCGCCAATAATCAGTTTTTTCATCTAATCCTCCAAACGATCAATAAAACATAAAAAAGGTAAAGTTTAAAGTTAGGTAATTATGCCAAAAAATTGACTTATTTTTTATGTGGATTTGATCTGCTTTGGCTATAGATTTGATTGATTGCATTTAAGATATTTTTACTTTATAGAGGGCTAATTTCTTTTAGAATTTAGCAATAAAAAATGCGGTTATTTCTGATCTGACCCCAAAAAGTTAGACTGTTATTTAAAGGATTGTTTTCGATATTGTATCGGACTCAGTCCTTTTAATTTTAGTTGAATCCGTCGGTGGTTATAGTAATCCAAATAATCTCTGACAGCATCAACTATCTCTTCTTTTGTTTTAAATTCCCGACCATAAAAACATTCCGTTTTTAATCGCCCAAAGAAACTTTCCATTGCGGCATTGTCCAAGCAATTCCCTTTTCTCGACATACTTTGAATGATGCCATGTTCAGCTAAAATTCGACGATAAGCTACCATTTGATATTGCCATCCCTGGTCTGAATGTAAAATGACACCACAAGCTTTATTTAATCCTTTGACGGCTTGCATTAACATGTCCTCTACTTGCGCCCAATTTGGGGAATAGCTGAGATTATAGGAGACTATCTCATTGTTAAATAAGTCTAAAATTGGAGATAAATAGACTTTACTCCCATCTTTCGCCTTAAACTCGGTGATATCTGTCACCCATTTTTGTTTCGGGGCCGTTGCACTAAAATCGCGTTCAAGATGATTCGGTGCAATTACCCCTATCGTGCCTCGATAGGTGGTAAATTTCTTGCTTTTTCTTGACCGCACTTGAAGCCCAAGTGTCTGCATTAAACGTTGAACTTTTTTATGATTCACGCCTGGCAAGCTGGCATGAACACGTCGGTAGCCATAATCAGGATGATTGGCTTTGATGCGTTTAATGGCCTTTTTCAGCTCCTCATCCTTATCCGGTTTAATCTGAAGTTTCGCAAAAAACGTACTACGCGCTAACTGTGCAAAGCCTAAAAGCCATTTTAACGGATAGCGTGTTCTTAACCTTTGGATAATTTCCGTTGCTCGGCTTCGTCCTGAAGTCTGAGCCTTCTCAACTCCTTTAGGTAGGCTACCTCCGCTTCAAGCTGTAAAATTCTCAGGCGTAAACGGTCTTCTTCAGTTTTGGGTGGCGGTGGCATTCTGGCATATTTAGGTTTCATAGGCGGTCGTCCTGATGGTTTACGGGGAATAAGTCCCTTTATGCCACTTTTTTCAAACCGTTTCAACCATGTCCCGACTAGGGCGTTGGAAGGAATATTGTAAAAACGAGCTGCTTCTCTAATACTCATTTTTCCATTCAAAATAGGTTGAAGAATTTGTAATTTAAATTCGATTGTGTAGTGTTTACCCATAAAAAATCTGCACCTCAATTGTTGGTTTGTTGAGTCCAACTTTTGGGGTGCAGATCATTTCTAACCGCACTTTACTTTTCATTATCTTTTGTTTATTTCTTTGGCGCCTGCATAAAGCGGAAGAAATCACTGTCAGGTTTCAAGATCATCATATTACCTGAACCTTCGAAGCTGCTTTCATAGGCTTTTAAGCTACGAATAAAGCTATAAAACTGTGGTTCTTGAGCAAAGGCTTGAGAATATAATTTTGCCGCTGCTGCATCACCATTACCACGTAATTCTTGTGCAGTTTTGTTTGCATTCGCTAAGATCAAGGTGACTTTACGATCCACATCCGCTTGAATGAAGGCCGCTTTTTCTTTACCTTGAGAACGGTGTTCACGGGCAACCGCATCACGTTCTGCACGCATACGTTGGTAAATCGAAGAAGAAACTTCATCCGGTAAATTGATTTGTTTTACGCGAACATCGACGACTTCAATCCCTAATTCAGAGGTACTATCCTGCCCTGAATTTAACGCTTTTTTCGCCCCCGCCATTAATTCACCACGCGTACCTGAAACGATATCTTTAATTGTACGAGTACCTATTTCTGAACGCAGACGGTCATTCACTTTACGGCTTAATAAGCTTGAAGCTTGGTTATAATCGCCACCACCCGTTGCAGTATAGAAACGACCAAAATCGCTGATTTTCCATTTTACATAGGAATCCACCAATAAGTCTTTTTTCTCAACTGTCACAAAACGAGTAGCTGAACCATCAAGGGTACGAATACGCGCATCAAGCACTTTAATGCTATCAATGAAAGGCAATTTGAAATGCAAACCTGGCTCATACACCACAACTTTGTTTTCTGCATCACGTTGTACTTTGTTAAAACGCAACATGATGCCACGCGAGCCCTCAGTTACAACCACGACGCTGGAATATAGCACCACAGCAATCACCACAATAATCGGAAGTAAAAATTTACGCATTAGTTAAATCTCCCTTGGCGAATGCCTTCATTTGATTGAACTGGTTGAGTCGTTTGCGTTTCTACACGACGTTCCTGTGTTGAAACAGGTGCAGAACTGACCGCACTTTCAGGTGTTGTAGTAGTCGGTTGAGCCGCTTTTTTACCCATTAATTGTTCTAATGGTAATACGGTTAAATTGTTACCATTATTTGCATCTAACATGACTTTCGGCGTATTTGCCATGACTTTTTCCATGGTTTGAATATAAAGACGCTCTTTTAACAAATCAGGCGCAGCTTTAAATTCAGGTAAAAGACGTTGTAAACGTTCCACTTCCCCTTGCGCATCAAGCACAACACGATCTTTGTAAGCAGTAGCTTCTTCGATAATACGCTGTGCGTCACCGCGAGCAATTGGCTCTTTCTCACGAGCATAAGCTTCTGCTTCACGAATGTAACGTTGTTCGTCTTCCTGCGCTTTAATCGCATCATCGAAAGCATCTTTTACTTCTTCTGGTGGACGTGCGGATTGGAAGTTCACGTCAATGACCTCAAGGCCCATATCATAAGGTTTAACAATATCATTTAACGCTTTCCACGTTTTTTCACGCACCACTGCTCGACCCGTTGTCAACACATCATTCATGGTCATATGACCAATCACATAACGAAGTGCACTGTCCGTCGCTTGTCCGAGACTATTATCCGCATTGCTCACGCTAAACAAGTATTTTTCAGGATTTTGCACGCGATATTGCACGGTCATTTCTACTTTAACCATGTTTTCATCTTTAGTTAACATCGCACCTTGCGTTTTAAGCTCACGAACTTGTTCTACATTCACTGGAATCACTTTATCAACAAAGGTTGGCTTCCAGTTTAAACCTGGTTGAACGATAGAATGAAACTCACCAAAACGTAACGTCACACCACGTTCCGCTTCTTTAATGGTGTAAAAACCGCTTGCCCCCCAAATAATTCCCCCGATCACCGCGGCGATCGGTAAAATTTTACCTAAATTGAATGAAGGCATATTCGGCGAAGTATTATTTGAACCGCCTTTTTTATTACCCCCACCTAATTTTTTCAACAGATTATTGAATACTTCTTCAATATCTGGTGGTGATTGCTCCTGATTTTTATTGTCTCGCGAGCCCCAGCCATTTTCATTTTGCTTATCTGATGAATTATCTGACTGTTTTGGACCGCTGCTCTGTCCCGGTTTACCCCAAGGATCTTGATCTGGACCGTTTTGCGACATTACGTTCTCCATTTGTCTAAAAATTTTAATGAGTTTATCGAAATAAATGGGGTTAGTCTATGAAAATACAAGTGGCGAATCAAGTTTTATAAAATAAAAAATCCTTGAATATTTTCAAGGATTTTCTTTTATTCATTTACTTGGTAAATCAAGGATTTTTTTATATTTTTTTTGAGTAATTTTTTTCCATTCCAGTGATAAAAGTGCGGTTGAATTTTTGACTGATTTATAAATGCCGCAAAGTAAAAAGGCAATTCATCCGTAAAGAGCAACGCACCTTTCGGACAATAATCTGAAAAGATCTGCAGTTGTTCAGGCAAATGCGTCACACTTGATAACTTCACTATTCCTATGCCTTGTGATTTCAATACAGCTTCACGCAAACACCAACAACGATAAAAGGCCAGGTCTGCATCAGGCTGTTTAGCAAACCATTCTTGTTCTGCTTGTGTCGCAAAATGCGCCATGAGCGCAGAAAAATTCCGTTTTTTTGAAAATTCAATATCAATACCGACCGCACTTTTTTCTGATTCATTAATATGCAGCAATACGGCGACCCAATCACCAGAGTGACTAATATTAAAATCAATATTCTCGACGGGAAATTGTGGTCTATCACTTTGTGTACGATAAATTCGCCCTAAAAGTGCGGTTGATTTTTCCGCTGTTTTTAGCAACTGCCAAAGTAAAAAATGCGCCAATCGACGACATTGATGTCGTTGCGTTATCCGAGAATTTCCTTGCGGTTCCGTATGCAAATCCTTAGGGACTAGTTCCCTAGGAATTTCATCAAAAGGAAAAGGTTGTTGAATATTGGCGTAGGCAATAAAAGTTGTCATAAAAATAATGAATAAACATATCAGTTTGATTGCATTATAAAAGGAAATCCACCGCACGCCAACATAAGCTAAAACTCATCAAAGCAAGGTGTTAGATTGAAACTGTGAGCGGTTTCACAGATTTTTCTCTTCAAATACGTTACATTTCGAAAAAGTAATCACAGGAGGTTCTATGTTTAAACAACTTCAACAAGTCGGTAAGGCATTCATGTTGCCGATTGCTATTTTGCCTGCTGCAGGTCTTTTGCTCGGGATCGGTGGTGCGCTTTCCAATAAAGCAACAGTGCAAGCCTATCCAATTTTAAATAATGAGGCGCTGCAAGGTCTGTTTCAGATTATGTCAGCAGCCGGTAGCGTAGTGTTCGCTAATTTAGCCTTATTATTGTGTATTGGTTTAGGTATCGGCTTAGCCAAACGTGACAAAGGCGTTGCAGCTCTCGCTGCCGTTGTTGGTTATCTCATTATGACGGGTACCATTGCCGCATTAATTCCGATTTTCTCTCCTGATGTAAAAAGCATTGATACGGGTGTAATTGGCGCATTGGTGATGGGCTTGATTACCGTTAAATTACACAATCGCTATCACAACATCCAATTACCACAAGTATTAGGTTTCTTTGGCGGCTCTCGCTTTGTGCCAATCGTTACCGCTTTTTCAGCCATTTTTGTTGGATTGGTTTTCTTCCTCATTTGGCCAACCTTCCAACAATGGCTCGTTTCGGCAGGTAAAAGCATCGCCTCTATGGGAAGCTTTGGAACATTCTTATATGGTTTTTTGATGCGATTATCTGGTGCGGTTGGCTTACATCACATGATTTATCCGCTATTTTGGTATTCTGAATTAGGCGGTGTGGAAATGGTTAATGGCGAGATGATTGTCGGTGCACAAAAAATCTTTTTCGCTCAATTAGCCGATCCAAATCACCACGGTTTATTTACTGAAGGGACTCGTTTCTTTGCTGGCCGTTTTGATACCATGATGTTTGGCTTACCAGCAGCCTGCTTAGCCATGTATCACTGTGTACCGAAAAAACGTCGTGCACAAATTGGCGGCTTATTCCTTGGTGCAGCCCTAACCTCTTTCATTACTGGCATTACAGAACCGATCGAATTTATGTTCTTGTTTGTCGCACCATGGCTTTATGTATTCCACGCTTTCTTAGATGGTGTATCTTTCTTTATTGCCGATTATTTAAATATCTCTATCGGGAATACTTTCTCTGGTGGTTTTATTGATTTCTTGCTCTTCGGCATTTTACAAGGTGATGAAAACACTCATTGGTTGCGTGTAATTTTCGTTGGTATTCCTTGGGCACTGCTCTATTATTTCTCTTTCGTTTTCTTGATTCGCATCTTTAATGTAATGACGCCAGGACGTGGTGAAGAAACCGAAGACAATGTAGAACAAGAAACAAGTTCACTGACTGAAAATGCACATAAAATTATTGCAGCATTAGGTAACGCTGAAAATATTGAAAACGTGGATGCGTGTATTACTCGCTTACGTGTTTCTGTTAAGGATGTAAAAGCCGTTGATAAAGCCACACTGAAAAAATTAGGTGCAATTGATGTGCTTGAAGTAGGCGGTGGCGTGCAGGCCATTTTCGGTGCTAAAGCCGTACTCTACAAGAGTGAAGTGAATCAAATCTTAGGAAAAGAAGATTAACTCCTAAAAAATAAAGGGCGTTTATCCCGCCCTTTTGAGAGATAAAACAAAAGTGCGGTCAAAATGATCTGCACCCCAAAAGTTGGACTCAACAAACCAACAATTGAGGTGCAGATTTTTTATGGGTAAACACTACACAATCGAATTTAAATTACAAATTCTTCAACCTATTTTGAATGGAAAAATGAGTATTAGAGAAGCAGCTCGTTTTTACAATATTCCTTCCAACGCCCTAGTCGGGACATGGTTGAAACGGTTTGAAAAAAGTGGCATAAAGGGACTTATTCCCCGTAAACCATCAGGACGACCGCCTATGAAACCTAAATATGCCAGAATGCCACCGCCACCCAAAACTGAAGAAGACCGTTTACGCCTGAGAATTTTACAGCTTGAAGCGGAGGTAGCCTACCTAAAGGAGTTGAGAAGGCTCAGACTTCAGGACGAAGCCGAGCAACGGAAATTATCCAAAGGTTAAGAACACGCTATCCGTTAAAATGGCTTTTAGGCTTTGCACAGTTAGCGCGTAGTACGTTTTTTGCGAAACTTCAGATTAAACCGGATAAGGATGAGGAGCTGAAAAAGGCCATTAAACGCATCAAAGCCAATCATCCTGATTATGGCTACCGACGTGTTCATGCCAGCTTGCCAGGCGTGAATCATAAAAAAGTTCAACGTTTAATGCAGACACTTGGACTTCAAGTGCGGTCAAGAAAAAGCAAGAAATTTACCACCTATCGAGGCACGATAGGGGTGATAGCACCGAATCATCTTGAACGCGATTTTAGTGCAACGGCCCCGAAACAAAAATGGGTGACCGATATCACCGAGTTTAAGGCAAAAGATGGGAGTAAAGTCTATTTATCCCCGATTTTAGACTTATTTAACAATGAGATAGTCTCCTATAACCTCAGCTATTCCCCAAACTGGGCGCAAGTAGAAGACATGTTAATGCAAGCCGTCAAAGGATTAAATAAAGCTTGTGGTGTCATTTTACATTCAGACCAGGGATGGCAATATCAAATGGTAGCTTATCGTCGAATTTTAGCTGAACATGGCATCATTCAAAGTATGTCGAGAAAAGGGAATTGCTTAGATAACGCCGCAATGGAAAGTTTCTTTGGACGATTAAAAACAGAATGTTTTTATGGTCGGGAATTTAAAACAAAAGAAGAGATAGTTGATGCCGTCAGGGATTATTTGGATTACTATAATCATCGACGGATTCAACTAAAATTAAAAGGACTGAGTCCGGTACAATATCGAAAACAATCCTTTAAATAACAGTCTAACTTTTTGGGGTCAGATCAAAATTAACCGCACTTTTTTATTATTTCAGCAAATATGCACGTAATTGTGCAAAATCGTCATCCATTTCATCAGAAAGTAATGGCAATTTATTGTGTTTATCCAACGCTTCTGGCAATGGAAGATCGAGCGAAAGAATACGCTCCACAGACTCTTTAAATTTTGCAGGATGTGCCGTACATAAGAAAATACCGGTTTCATCCGCTTTAAGTTGATCTTTCAATACTTGATAGGCGATTGCACCGTGTGGTTCACATAAATAACCTTTTGCGTACATCGCTTTTAAGGTTTCTTCTGTTTCGCTATCGTTTAACATACCAGAACCTAAATCACTTAAACTCCAGCCATTACGTTTAAATAACTCTTCTACACGAGGCCAGTTGTTCGGGCGACTGACATCCATCGCATTAGAAAGCGTGGCTACAGTCGCTTTAGGAGCCCAATTACCTGATTCTAAATAACGTGGCACGGTATCGTTCGCATTGGTGGAAGCAATAAAGCGTTTAATTGGTAAACCTAATGTTTTCGCAATTAATCCTGCGGTTAAGTTACCGAAGTTACCACTTGGTACAGAAACCACGACGTTATCACGTTTTTCTTTTGGTAATTGCGCTACTGCTTCAAAGTAATAACAAACTTGCGCCAATAAACGGCTAATATTAATAGAGTTCGCTGAGTTTAAACCAATCGCTTGACGTAGTTCTGCATCATCAAACGCTTGTTTGACTAACGCTTGGCATGCATCGAAATCACCATTAATCGCCACAGTGCGAATATTGCCACCTAAAGTACAGAATAGTTTTTCTTGTAATGGGCTGATTTTGCCTTTCGGATATAAAATCACGACATTGATGTTTTCCAACCCGTAAAATGCATGCGCAACTGCCGCACCAGTATCGCCCGAAGTGGCTGTTAAAATAGTAATTTTGCCATCACCACGTACTGCTGCGAGTGCTTGTGCCATAAAACGACCACCAAAGTCTTTAAACGCTAAGGTTGGACCATGAAATAATTCAAGGGCATAAATATTGTCTTCCACTTTTTCTAATGGTGCCATAAAGGTGAACGCATTTTTCACCATCGCATCCAAAGTGGCTTTCGGTAATTCTTCACCGATTAATGCGCCAAGAATTTTTTGGCTACGTTCAACCAATGGTAAGGATAATAACTCGTCAATATCAGTTAAAGCGGGGATCGTTTCCGGAAAGAACAAACCTTGATCTTTGCCAAGTCCTTGACGTACTGCTTGCGCAAAATTCACTTGTTCTTCAGGGTGTTTGATGTTGTACAAATTCATTGTATATCCGTTAATTATAGAGTTTTAATAAAATGTTATTCCCCCTCTTATAAAAGAGGGGATAAAGCGATTTGTTATTTAACCGAGCTCTCTCGCGCCATCATTATCGACCTTACAAACGTGCACAAAGCCTTCATTGTTTTGTAAATAATGATTTTCTAAATAAGTCGCGAGTTTTGTTGCCGTTTGTAAATCGGGTGCGATGGAGAAAATCGTTGGTCCAGAACCTGAAATTCCCGTCGCTAATGCGCCTAAATCACGCGTAGCTTGTTTCACTTCCGCGAAGTTGGGTAATAAAGCCTCACGATAAGGTTCTGCAATCACATCTTTCATCATCATTGCTGCAAGGTTTTCTTGATGAGTGTGACATGCGTGCACAAAGCCACCTAAATGCCGACCATGAGAAATCACATCTTGACGTGTGTAGCTTTTTGGTAAAATTGCACGTGCTTCAGCGGTTGAAACCTCAATGCCTGGGTAAGCTAAGACCCAATACCAATTATCAAAAAATGGCAGTTTTTGGCAAATGTTACCGAGGGATTGTACCATAAATTGCACTCCGCCTAAGTAACAAGGTGCCACATTATCATAATGGATAGAACCAGAAATACGACCTTCTAACTCGCCCATCATTTCTAACAATTCCATTTTTGAAAATGCTTCATCGTGGAATTTATTTAATGCCACTAATGCAGCCACAATAGAACAGGCACTTGAGCCTAATCCCGAACCAATCGGCATATTTTTCTCAAGGGTCAAACGCAATGGTTTGACTCTCACATTGCGTAATTTTAATTGCTCACTAAACAGCACATAGGCCTGATACACGATATTTTTTTGCGGCTCTTTTGGCAATTTACGCACAAAATAGCCCGCACTTTCGAGCTCGAAACCACTTAGAATAGACTCAATCTGTACGACATCACCTAATAATGAACCATCAATCGGTGAAATGGCTGCGCCTAATGTGTCAAACCCTACACTAATATTTGCACTCGATGCTGGAGCATAAATTCTTAACATGTTAAGTCCTTTTTAGTGGTGTAATGTTCTTAAAATATCCGCAAAGATGCCTGCTGCAGTCACGGCATTACCCGCACCGTAGCCACGTAATAGCAACGGAATTGGTTGATAATAACGCGTATAGAATGCAAGGGCATTTTCACCGTCTTTCACCTTATACAATGGATTATTTTGATCCACTGCAATGATTGACACTTTGCAATGGCCATCTTTAATTTGGCCTACGTAACGCAATACTTTGCCTTCTGCTTTCGCAGCTTCAACACGCGCTTTAAATTCCGCATCTAATTGTGGCAACATCGCCATAAATTCATCGGCTGATTTGCCTTCAGAGAAGCCTTTCGGTAACACGCCTTCCACTTCCACATCGGAAAGCTCAAGTTCTAGACCTGCTTCACGCGCTAAAATAAGCAATTTACGTGCCACATCTTGACCCGATAAATCATCTCGAGGATCGGGCTCTGTAAAGCCTTTTTCTCGAGCAAGTGCGGTCACTTCAGAAAGAGAAAGTCCTTCTTCTAATTTACCGAAGATGAAAGAAAGCGAGCCAGATAAAATACCCTCAAAATACTCAAGTTCATCTCCCGCTGCCAATAAATTCTGTAAGTTTTCGATAACAGGTAAACCTGCGCCTACGTTGGTTTCATACAAGAATTTATGTTGACTCGCTTGGGCATTGTGACGTAATTCATGGTAATAGGCTAATTCACGGGTATTCGCTTTTTTGTTTGGGGTTACCACGTGGAAGCCTTCTTTTAACGCACGCGCATAAAGTCCTGCGACCGATTCAGCTGTTGTACAATCAACAAAGACTGGGTTCACCACGTGATGTAATTTAATGAAAGATAACAACACATCAAAATCAGAAGGTTGGGTTGCATTTTCAAGGTCTGCTTTCCAATTATCTAAATTCAACCCGTTTTCATCCAAAAGCATTTTTGTTGAATTCGCTAAGGCACAAACACGGATTTCAATATCCTTCTTTGCAAGGTACTCTTTTTGTTGTTTGATTTGTTCAATCAATTCACCGCCTACACCACCGACGCCGACTAGAAACATATCGACGACTTTCTTATTATTAAAAAGGGCTTGGTGAGTCGCTTTCACAGCTTCAATCGCTTTATTTTGCGCCACTACTGCTGAAATTGAACGTTCAGAAGAACCTTGTGCAATTGCTACTAAGCTAATATTCGCTTGAGCCAATGCAGAGAAGAAACGAGCAGCAATACCCTTAGCTTGTTTCATACCATCGCCCACAACAGAGATAATAGAAAGATCTTTTGCCACTTCAATTGGTTCTAAGTCATGGGCTTTTAATTCTGTCGCAAATTCTTGTTCTAAAATCGCTTTCGCAGCATCTGCTGATTTTACTGGCACACAGAAACTAATACTGTATTCAGAAGAAGATTGAGTGATTAAAATCACCGAAATACCAGCTTTTGACATCGCAGAGAAAACGCGAGCGGCCATTCCCACCATACCTTGCATACCAGGTCCTGAAACGTTAAACATCGCCACGTTATCAAGGTTAGTAATCCCTTTCACTTGTAAACCTTCAGATTTTACATGACCATCAATTACAGAACCTGGCGCAGATGAGTTACCCGTATTTTTAATTACACATGGAATTTGTTTTGGTAATAATGGACCAATTGTACGCGGATGGATCACTTTCGCACCAAAATAAGAAAGTTCCATTGCTTCACGATAAGAAAGGCTTGGTAATAAACGTGCATCTGGTACTAAACGTGGATCACAAGTATAAACGCCGTCTACATCAGTCCAGATTTCGCAAACAGATGCGTCTAAACAAGCCGCTAAACAAGCGGCTGAATAATCAGAACCATTACGCCCTAATAACACTAATTCACCTTTGTCATTACAAGCGGTAAAACCTGCCATTAAGACAACTTTATCTTTTCCGATACTCTTCGCATCAACGCGTTTTGTCGATTCTTCAATATCAACTGACGATTCTAAGTAGCCGCCTTGTGCTAATAATTGCTTAACCGGATCTACAATGTGAACACTGTATCCACGTGCTTCAAACCATGCTTTCATCATCGCAATCGATAATTTTTCACCTCGGCAGTCAATGGTTGCTTTCACTTTATCTTCTACTTTGCCAGCTTGGCGGATTTCTTCTAATAAACCTTGAATTTGGGTAAATTCTGCATCAATAATAGCTTTGATAGCGGCAAGATCAAATTTATTATTTTCAGCATACAAACCATTAATGATGTTATAGAAAATTTCAATGGCTTCGTCAAAGTGGGTATCGGTTGGTTGGTTTAATGCAGCTTTTTCAGAGAGGGCAACAAGATGATTGGTGATTTTAGCAGGAGCGGATAACACACCGGCTGCTTGTTCTTCTAAATGAGCTTTTTCGATTAATTGAGCCGCTTGCGAGAAACGCTCAGGGTTGGCTAATGAAGTGCCACCAAATTTTAATACGCGCATGATAATATCCTCAGATGTTGTGATTTTTAAATATTAAAAAACCCGCACTAGATTGATGCGGGTTTTCCTGATCCTGTTTGCTACGCACTAACCCGCCCCATTAATTGTCGTAATGGTCATAATAATGGTGGTAATAGTGAAAGTGCGGTTATTTTTCATTGTATTTTTACCTTGAAAAAAGATATGTTTAGAAATACCGAAAAAGCGCAAGTTTGTCAAACATAAAATCGAAAAAGTGAAGCTTTTTTCCTAAAAATCATTACGTTGGTGTAGAATAAGAAAACTTAACATTGCTCAGGAAGGAAATGATGACAATTCAACAATCACTCGAAAACATTCATCAACAAATCCAAACATCTACTCAACTTGCACATCGTCCTGAAAGTGCGGTCACTTTATTGGCAGTTTCTAAAACCAAACCCAATGAAGCAATTTTAGAAGCCTATCAAGCCGGACAAAAAGCATTTGGGGAGAACTACGTTCAAGAAGGCGTAGATAAAATTCAGTATTTTGAAGCACAGAATATTCAACTTGAATGGCATTTTATTGGGCCATTACAATCTAATAAAACGCGTCTTGTCGCTGAACATTTTGATTGGATGCAAACGCTAGAACGTGCCAAAATTGCCGATCGTTTAAATGAACAACGCCCTACCAATAAAGCGCCTTTGAATGTTTTAATTCAAATTAATATCAGTGATGAAGCCAGTAAATCAGGTATTCAACCGAGTGAAATGATTGAGTTGGCAAAACACATTGAAAATCTACCGCACTTATGTTTACGTGGATTAATGGCGATTCCTGCACCAACAGATAATATTGCTGAACAAGAAGCCGCCTTTAGCCAAATGAAACAATTATTTGAGCAGCTTAAAGTCGCCTTGCCTCATCAGCAAATTGATACGCTTTCTATGGGAATGACCGATGATATGCAAAGTGCCATCAAATGTGGCTCAACGATGGTACGCATTGGTACGGCCATTTTTGGGGCGAGAGATTATTCAAAAAAATAATGAATAGAGAATAAAAAAGCGGTCAAAATTGACCGCTCTTTGATCAGAATTTAATTAAACTTCTTCACTCTTTTCAGAGAAACGTTCAATCTTCGCACCTAAACAACGAAGTTTATCCTCAACGTGCTCATAACCACGATCGATGTGATAAATACGATCTACGATAGTTTCACCACTTGCGATACATCCTGCTAACACAAGACTGATTGATGCGCGTAAATCTGTCGCCATCACTTCTGCACCAGAAAGATGCTCAACACCGTGACAAACTGTCGTGTTACCTTCAATCTCAGCTTTACCACCCATACGAATTAATTCTGGAATGTGCATAAAGCGATTTTCAAAGATGGTTTCAGTAATGATACTTGTGCCTTCAGCCACCATGTTTAATAAGGTGAACTGTGCTTGCATATCTGTTGGGAAGCCTGGATGTGGTGCAGTACGAATATTGACAGCTTTCGGACGATTGCCATACATATCCAATGTAATGCTATCTTCAGTCACTTCAACTTCTGCGCCTGCTTCACGGAGTTTATCAATCACCGCATCCATGGTATCTGCTTTGGTATTTTGACATACCACGCGACCACCAGAAATGGCACCCGCAATTAAGAATGTACCGGTTTCAATACGATCTGGCACAATGCTGTGCTCGCAGCCTGTTAAGCGGTCAACACCTTCAACGACAATGTGATCTGTCCCGGCACCTGTAATTTTCGCCCCCATTTTGTTGAGGAAATCTGCCGTATCAACAATTTCTGGCTCGCGAGCAGCGTTTTCAATGATTGTTGTACCTTTTGCAAGTGTTGCAGCCATCATGATAGATAAAGTTGCACCGACACTCACTTTTTCCATCACAATACGTGTACCTACAAGACGATCTGCAACAACCGCTTTAACATAACCTTCATCAAGCTCAATTGTTGCACCGAGTTTTTCTAAGCCGCTAATGTGAAGATCAACCGGACGTGCACCGATAGAACAACCACCTGGTAAAGAAACTTGACCTTGATTAAAACGAGCCACCAACGGTGCTAGTGCCCAAATAGAGGCTCGCATGGTTTTTACTAATTCATACGGTGCAACGAAGTGATCAATTTTAGAACAATCTAATAATACAGCACCTTCAGCATCACGCTCTGCCACCACACCAAGTTTGTGCAAGATTTTTAAGGTTGTATCAATATCTTTTAGTTCTGGTACGTTTGTTAATTTAACCGGCTCAGTTGCCAAAATTGCAGCAAAAAGAATAGGAAGTGCAGCATTTTTTGCACCTGAGATGGTCACAGTACCACTTAAGCGAGATTGCCCGCCATAAACACGAAATTTTTCCATAGAAAATCCTAGCTTGCTTGATGTAATAGACGATCCATTTTCCACTTTGCAGTGGTATAGGTTTTAATCGTTAAAGCGTGAATTTCGCCAGTTTGAAAGTAAGGCATTAATGGCGCGTAGATGGTTTGTTGCTGTTTTAATTTAGAAAGTGCTGAGATTTCATCACTTACTACAATCACACCAAAGTGAGCATTTTCACCTTGAGCATAAACCTCATCTACATTCAGGCTTTCTTTTAAAATACGTTCAATTTCTTGCAGTTCCATTCGGATTTCCGTTTTAATTATGGTCGATAAAAGTGCTAATCCAATGAGATAAATTCACTAAATCAGCAAGGGTTAATAGCTGTTCTGGAGGGTTTATCAACCGCACTTTTTTATTTGGTAACTGCTCGCAATCGTGTAGAAAATCACACAATAATGCAAAACCAGCAGAATCAATTCGATTGATTTCAGTTAAATCAAATTCAATGAGACTTTGATTGTTTTGCTTTTCTGATAAAAAAGAAGCACGTTGTTGCCATAATGGTAACAACGTGTTGCGGGATAGCTCCCCCGATAATTGGAGAGCTATCTTATCATTATTTTGGATTAAATCCCACTTTAACGCAGTCATTCGCTTATTTGCTCAATGTCACTGGTGCTGCAGCAGATTTTTGAATTTGAGCAGTTAATGCTTCAATACCTTGTTGACGTAAGATACCGCTCCATTCATTTTGTTTAGTGACAACCATGCTCACGCCTTCTGCAACCATGTCATAAGCTTGCCATTCGCCAGTTTTACTGTTTTTACGCCATTTAAAATCTAATTTGATTGGCGCTTGCCCACCATTTTGTACAATATTAACACGAATGCTCACTAGGTTTTTATCACCTACCTCTTTAGCCGGTTCAATTTGAATATTTTGATCAGTGTAAGCGGTTAACACTTGTGCATAAGCTTGTTCAATAAAATCGCTGAATGCTTTAAAGAATTTTTCACGTTGTTCTGGTGTGGTTGATTTAAAGTGTGAACCTAACACCAAAGAACCTGCATAGTTTACTTGCACGTAAGGTAATAAATCGTTACGCACGATAGTACGTAAATAATTTGGATCCTTTTTAATTTTTGCCTGATTGTTTTTTATATCGGCAAATAACTTATCTGATGCTTGTTGCATCAACACATAAGGACTGGTTTCTGCACGTACAGTTTGAGTCACAAAAAGCGTAGCCACTGCAAATGCCATTAGGCTAAACCATTTTTTTAACTGAATAAATTTCATCATAAATCTCCCAAATAAAGATTATTATTTTACATCTGGTTCTGCTTTGTCAGCATTACCATCTACTTTTTTATCACCGTAAAGGAACTGACCGATTAAATCTTCCAATACCATTGCGGATTTCGTGTCTTGAATTTGGCTACCGTTTTTTAGCATTGCGGTTTCACCATCATCAAACCCCATGCTTAAAGCGATATATTGCTCCCCCAATAATCCCGATGTTTTGATCGATAACGAACTGTTTTCCGGAATTTCTTGATATTCTTCATTAATCGCAATACTGACTTTTGGTAAGTACGATTTTTCGTCTAACTTAATATCAGACACGCGACCAATGACTACCCCACCAAGTTTAAGTGGCGCTCGGACTTTTAGTCCACCAATATTGTCAAAAGTTGCAGTCACTGTGTAAGATTTTGTTTCACCAAAACCTTGTACATTTGCTACGCGTAAGCCTAGAAACACTAACGCAGCGATACCGAGTAGTAAAAATAAGCCTACCCAAAATTCATATTTAATTGTTTGTCGCATAAAAATACCCTATTAGCCTGCCCCAAACATAATGGCAGTTAAGATGAAATCGAGCCCAAGTACCACAAGTGATGCGTGGACAACTGTTCTAGTTGTGGCTTGACTGATACCTTCAGATGTTGGAATACAATCATAACCATTGAATAACGCAATCCACACCACCGCAATGGCGAAAAATACGCTTTTAATAAATCCGTTTAGAATGTCATAGCTCCAGCTGACAGCATTTTGCATCACTGACCAGAAGCTACCTGCATCGACACCTTTCCAATCCACGCCAACAAGCGAGCCGCCCCAAATACCAATCGCGGTAAAGAGAATCGCAAGAATTGGCATCGCAATCACGCCCGCCCAAAAACGCGGTGCAATCACACGACGTAATGGATCGACTGCCATCATTTCAAGGCTGGAAAGTTGTTCTGTGGCTTTCATCAAGCCAATTTCAGCCGTTAGTGCTGAACCCGCTCGACCCGCAAATAAAAGTGCGGTCACTACTGGACCTAATTCACGTAATAAAGACAGTGCCACAAGTTGACCAAGGCTGGTTTCTGCAGAAAAATCTACCAAGACTACATAGCCTTGTAAACCTAACACCATACCAATAAATAAACCTGAAAGCAGGATAATTAATAACGACTGTACACCTAATACGTACAACTGCTTCACTAATAAAGGAAAATGTTGACGAATTTGTGGCTTACCGACTAACGCACCAAACAACATAAAGCCGGATCGGCCTAATGCACGGAAAAATTTGATTACGCTTCGTCCAAGTGAAGAAATCATATCAACAATCATTTAAATAATTCCTCCACATAATCACCTGCCGGATAATGGAATTTTACCGGACCATCCGCTTCACCTTTCAAGAACTGCACCACTTGCGGATCTTGGCTCGCGAGCAGTTGCTCTGATGTTCCTTCGGCAATCACATGCTTATCCGCAATAATATAGGCATAATCTGCAATACTTAATATTTCATTCACATCATGGGAAACCACAATAGAGGTTAACTTCAGTGCTTCGTTCAAGCGTTTAATTAAGCTCACGATCACGCCCATGCTGATTGGATCTTGCCCTGTAAACGGCTCATCAAACATGATTAAATCTGGGTCAAGTGCGATCGCTCGAGCTAATGCTGCACGACGCGCCATCCCCCCAGAAAGCTCCGAAGGCATCAAATCTGCCGCACCTCGTAAGCCCACTGCTTCTAATTTCATCAATACAATTTGACGAATTAGACTTTCTGGTAAACGCGTATGCTCGCGAATCGGAAATGCCACGTTATCAAACGTTGAAATATCCGTAAATAATGCACCTGATTGGAATAACATTCCCATGCGTTTACGCACTTCATAAAGCTCTCGATTTGAAAGACGACAAATATCTTGTCCATCAAACAAAATCTCGCCTTGTTCAGGATGCAACTGACCGCCAATTAATTTCAGTAGCGTGGTTTTTCCGATCCCTGATGGCCCCATGATGGCCGTAATTTTGCCCTGTTGGACTTTCAAATTCAGGTTATCGTAAATCACACGCTCACCTCGTTTAAAGGTCAGGTTTTTGACTTCGATTAGATTTTTATTCATTAAAATCTCATTGGTTTTATAAGAAGAAATTTATTTTTCTCTCACGTTAAAAAAGTGCGGTCGTTTTGACTGCTATTTTTGTGAAAGGTTCAAGCGACGTTTTAATAACGTCGTGAAGCCACGTAATAACACAAAAATTAATGACAACACATAAATAGGTAAATTACCTAATGCTGCATAAGGCGTTTTGCCTTCTGTTGGCACCATTTTATGGGTCAGCGTTGTTTCCTCAAATTGAGGCGCTTGCGCTTCAATGTTACCTTTTGCATCAATAAACACTGAAATCCCTGTATTCGTTGCACGAATTAATGGTTTACCTAATTCGAGCGCGCGCATTCTAGCCATTTGTAAATGCTGCCAAGGGCCAATGCTATCACCAAACCATGCATCATTAGAAATCGTCAGCAAATAATCGGTTTCTTTTTTCAGATTTTCACGAAGTTGCTCACCAAAAATAATTTCATAGCAAATAGCTGGCGCAAAAGCATGTTGTTTTGCCATAAAAGATGGCTGTACCGCATCGCCACTTTGGAACGCAGACATTGGCAAATTAAATACGGAATTAAGTGGGCGCAACAAACTTTCTAACGGCACATATTCACCGAATGGCACGAGATGATGTTTGCTGTAACGATTTTTTGTCGTCAACTCATAAGGAAAATCAGAATTCCCAGCCGTCACAATCGAATTTAATAATTTACCGCTTTGCTCATCACGATATACGGTACCAATCATTACTTCCGTGTTTTTCTCTTTTGCGACTTTATCTAAAGCTTCAAAAAATGGCGTAATCGCATTTTCAAGGGTTGGCAATGCTGACTCAGGTAAAATAATCAAATCAGACTTGCCTAAATGTGTCAAAATTTGTTTTTGATAGATGTCTACTGTAGCATAAAGATATTCAGGATCCCATTTTAAATTTTGCTCAATATTGCCTTGTGCAAGCGTGACAGTTAGTCCTTTACCTTCTTTGGGTTGAACAAAATTCATCTTACCAGCATAAGCGCTTAATCCACCCACAACCAATAAGAGCAATGCATTCACACTGACTAAATTCCATTGTTTTTTCGATAGTGAAAAAACAAGATTAAAAATGACCGCACTTGCCCAAACGGTAAAGAATGTCATCCCCGTGACACCAAAGATCGGCGCAATCCCGTAAAACGGACTGTCTATTTGGGTATAACCAAATTGTAACCAAGGAAAACCGGTAAACACCCAACCACGCAAAAATTCAGTCAATGTCCAAATCGCAGCAAAAATGACCGCACTTTGCACCTGAAAACGCTGCACGAAATAAGTGAAAAGCATTGGATAAAGTGCTAGGTAGGCCGAAAGTAAGCCCACCAAGAGATAGCTCACACCAAGGGAAGCCCCACCAAATTGATGAATGCTAACATTTAACCAACTTACACCAAAACAGAAAAAGCCCATCGACCACAAAAAAGTAGCAAAAAGTGCGGTTGATTTTTTGGCATTTTTCGCTACAAAAAGTAATCCGCCTAAGGATACATAGGCTAATCCCCAATAATCAAACGGTGAAAAAGCAAATACGCCAATTACCCCAGAAATCAAGGCTATAAGATAAACGACTAATTTATTCATTTTATCCATACTATAAAAAAATATTCCCCCTCTTCAGCAAAGAGGGGGCCAAGAATACGGTCAAACTGAGTAACTTACTCAGCTTGTTCTTCTACACCTTCCATATCTGACAAATGCTCATCTGGCACGGTTACACGTACCTGAATCAAACGACGGCTATCGGCAGAGGTCACTTTAAATTGAATATTTTCTAAGGTAATTTCTTCACCGCGCTTAGGCAAATACCCAAAGGCTTGCATGATTAAACCACCAATGGTATCCACTTCTTCATCATCGAAATGCGTATTAAATTGGGCATTAAAATCATCAATATCTGTTAATGCACGCACCGCATAAGTGTGACGAGAAAGCTGACGAATATCCGCGACATCTTCCTCATCAAATTCGTCTTCAATATCACCGACAATTTGTTCGAGAATATCTTCGATAGTCACCAAACCTGATACTGCACCAAACTCATCCACCACAATCGCCATATGGAAACGCTCAGAGCGAAAATCTTTTAACATACGATCGACACGTTTACTTTCCGGCACTATCACGACTGGACGTAATAACTTGGACAACTCGAATTCTTCTGCATCTTCACGTAAAAACTTAAGCAAATCTTTCGCGTGCAAAATACCTTCAATATTATCGCGGTCATCCGTATCTGCAATTACAGGAAAACGAGAGTGAGCGGATTCAATAATGGTATTCAAACAAGCATCGAGATCTTGATTCGATTCAATAAATACGATTTGCGAGCGAGGAATCATGATATCGCGTACACGAAGCTCAGCGATTTCCATTACTCCTTCAATCATTTCACGAGTGTTTTGATCGATTAAATCGTTTTGTTCTGAATCGCGAATCACCTCCACGAGTTCCTCACGGTTTTTCAGCTCACCTTGGAAAAAGCGGCCAATAAGTGATTGGAAAAAAGACTTTTTAGTTGTTTCAGTTTGATTACTCGAATGTTCTTCGTTCATAAAATTAAATGCGTTACTGTCGGATTGACTGCGTAAAAAGTAGCATATTTTGACAAAAATCGCAAAAAACTTAAGCTAAATGGCTGAAAATAAAGTGCGGTTAAAAACTTGGTAATTTTTAACCGCACTTTTATTAATTGATTAAACTATTTAAACCTAAACTCTGTCCACTGGTAATAGCGTTCACCTGCTTTTTGAATACCGCCATAATTTTGCCATTCGGGGTGGTTTGGGGTATCGGGAAGACATTGGGTTTCAAGGGCGATGCCATTGAAATCTTGATAAGTGCTATCTTCACGAGTTGGAGTGCCGGCAAGATAGTTTCCCGTATAAACCTGTAACGCCGCTTGGGATGTGAGTACTTCAAGGCTTAAATCTTCATTAGGGGAAGTCAATAATACACAAGGCTTTTGCCATGCTTTATTGACAATAAAGGAATGATCGTAACCTTTTGTTACCACTTGATCGCCTTGTTGAAAATCTTTTACGATTGGTTTTGCAACACGAAAATCAAAGCTGGTATTCACCACATGTTTAAGTGGTGAATTTGGGATGCCTTCACCATCAACCGGCAGATAAAAATCCGCATTAAGGCGTAGTGTATGATTTCGCACATCACAGCCCTGCTCAGCATTTTCTAAATTGAAATAAGCGTGGTTTGTTAAATTAAGCGCGGTATCTTTATCACTTTCTGCTTCGTATTCAATTTTTACGCTATTTTCATCAGTCAGTGTGTAAAGCACATTAACCTGCACATTACCTTCAAAACCTTGATCACCATCGGGAGACACAAGGGAAAAACGCACAAAATTCTGACCGCACTCTTCCACTTTCCAACGGCGTTTATCAAAGCCTTCTTTACCACCATGTAATTGATGTTTGCCTTGATTCTCAACCAGCTGAATTGTTCGCTCACCTAATTCAAATTTGGCGTTAGCAATACGGTTTGCATAGCGCCCTACGCTTGCGCCCAAATAAGCAGTTTGATGAGGATAATCCTCCACTTTGCAGCCAAGTAACACTTCTCGCAACTCACCATTCACAGGGACTTTACAAGAAAGCCAAGTGGCTCCCCAATCCATAAATTGCACGATCATGCCATTTGAATTGGTGAGTTGAACAAGTTGATAAGGCTGTCCATCTGGTGCATTGAACGCCGTTTTTTCTAGCATAGACTCACTCCTTGTGAGGCTGTGCAAACGTAGAAATCTTCTTTTAAACCCGTTTGTTTTTCATAATTATCGGCAATAATTTTACGCACGGCTTCGACTTTATCATGAGGCGCAAGGGCAACAATACAGCCACCGAAACCACCGCCTGTCATTCTCGCACCACCGGTTTTACCAATCACTAATTGAGCGAGTTCAACAAGATAATCGATTTGCGGCACGGTAATCTCGAAATCATCGCGCATTGATTCGTGAGATTGCCCCATTAATTCACCTAATTTTGTTAAATCGTTATGTTTTAAGGCTTCAACGGCATCAAGTACGCGTTGGTTTTCAGTCACCACATGGCGTGCACGTTTAGCCACTAAAGAATTAAGTGCGGTCAATTCTGCTTCTCTTTTTTGGAATTCTTCTACTGACACATCACGCAGCGCTTTCACACCAAAGAATTCTGCCGCTTTTTCACATTGCCAACGGCGTGTATTGTATTCACCCGTCACCAAATCATGCGGTACATTTGAGTTCACAATAATAACAGCGACATCTTTCGGCACAGGCGTTGGCTGTGTTTCTAAACTACGGCAATCAATCATTAATAGATGATCTTTTTGTCCTAAAGCCGAAATTAATTGATCCATGTTCCCACAATTTGCGCCTACAAATTTGTTTTCAGCTTTTTGACCAATTAAAGCAATCTCTGTATGTGTTAAAGGTAAATCACTGAGTTGTTGGCAGAACTTACCCGTCGCTACTTCAAGAGCAGCAGAAGAACTCAAACCAGAAGAATGTGGCACATTTCCGGAAATCACTAAATCAGCACCTTGTTTAAATTGTGGGCAACGTTCTTGAATAAATTTCACGACACCACGCACATAATTCGCCCATTTTTGCTCACTTTGAGGGAAATCTTCATCAAGAGAAAAGGTATCCTCAAGATCAAGATCGGCGGCATAAACATGCCAAATATGATCAGCACGTTTTAATCCTGCAATAGCTGTACCATAATTGATCGCACAAGGCATCACAAAGCCATCATTATAGTCGGTATGTTCGCCGATAATATTTACACGACCTGGTGCATATACGGTCAGTTCAGGTTGCTTGTTATATTTTTGCGTAAAAATGTGTTGGGATTTTTGAACTGGAGTCATATTATTTTCCTTTCTCTTTCACACTCCCTCTTAACTCAAGAGGGAAAGGATTTCTTAACGTTCTTTATAGTGTACTTCGCTTAACGCACGTAATCTTTCTGCCGCTTGTTCAGCGGTGAGGTCACGTTGGCTTTCACCTAGCATTTCATAACCCACCATAAATTTGCGAACCGTAGCTGAACGCAACAATGGTGGATAAAAATGTGCATGAAGCTGCCAATGTTCGTTATCTTCACCATTAAATGGTGCTGCATGGAAGCCCATCGAATAAGGGAAAGACGTTTCAAATAAGTTATCGTATTTCGTTGCCAATTTTTTCAATATCACGGCAAGATCTTTAGCTTGAGCTTCAGTTAATTCTGTTAAGCGTTTTACATGCAATTTAGGCAACAACAGGGTTTCAAACGGCCACACCGCCCAATAAGGCACAACCGCAACCCAATGCTCGGTTTCCACCACAATACGTTCTTTTTTCTCTAATTCTTTTTGAACGTAATCCACTAAAAGTACCGAACCGTGTTTTTCATAATAATTTCGTTGAGCAACATCTTCACGTGCGACTTCATTCGGTAAAAAGCTATTTGCCCAAATTTGTCCGTGCGGATGTGGATTGGAACATCCCATTGCCGCGCCTTTATTTTCGAAAATCTGTACCCACTGATATTTTTGACCCAGTTCACGCAATTGCTCTTGCCACACTTTAATCACTTCTTCAATTTCAAGTGCGGTCAATAACGGCAATGTTTTACTATGATCTGGCGAAAAACAAATAACACGGCTTTCACCACGAGCTTGGCTCATTTGGAAAAGAGGATCGGCTGATTGCTCTGGCGCGGGTGTATCTTCTAATAAAGCCGAGAAATCATTTTTGAATACATAAGGTTTATGGTAATCCGGATTAGGTTCGCCCGTGATACGTTTATTACGCGGGCAAAGATAACAATTTGGATCGTGGCTTGGCTTTTGTTCCTCACTCACTTTTTCTTGTTGCCCCTGCCATGGACGTTTAGCACGATGTGGCGAGACTAAAACCCATTGGTCAATTAACGGATTATAACGACGATGTGGATGATCTGTCGGTTCAAATACGGTTTCGCTCATATTTTTGCTCCAAAATGTAAACGATTACAAAAAATTTTCTCATAAGATAACAAATTAAAAAAAATAAACCGTGATCATTATCACAAAATCAGGAAATAAGCCGCTCATTCAATCACTTTTTTGTGACGAATGTAGCATTTTTGAAAGTAACCGCTTTCAATTTTATTCAAATTTACTATGATAATTGCTATGAAAAAATGAATGAGAGCCCTGTTATGCCTACAATTCGAGATGTTGCTGAATTAGCTTGCGTGTCGGTTGCCACTGTTTCCCGGGTGATTAATCGCTCCCCATCTGTGAGTGAAAAAACCCGTTACTCGGTACAACGCGCTATGGAAGTCTTAAATTATCAACCCAATGCAAACGCACAAGCTCTGGCAGTACAAAATACTGATACCATTGGCGTGGTGGTTACCGATGTAACGGATCCGTTCTTTGCTATCTTGGTTAAATCGGTCGATAAAGTCGCTGAAGAACATCAAAAAACGATTTTGATTGGCATTGGATACCATCATGCAGAAAAAGAGCGTGAAGCAATTGATACCTTGCTACGCAAGCGTTGTAGCTGTCTAGTCGTTCATTCCAAAGCCCTTTCTGACGAAGCGTTACAGCATTATTTAGAAAATGTACCCGGTATGGTGGTAATTAACCGCGTGATTGCGGGTTATGAAAATCGTTGCGTCAGCCTTGATAACCGTCAAGGTACCTATCTTGCCACTGAAATGCTGATTCGTTATGGTCATAAGCATATCGCCTACATAGGTTCCAATCACGGTATTTTAGATGAAACAGAACGTAAGGAAGGCTACTTAGAGGCCTTAGAAGCGCATAACTTCCCCATTGTAGAACAAGCCATTGTGCATAATTCACCTGATTTTGAAGGCGGTGAAAAAGCCATGATTGATTTATTAAGCTACAACTCCAATTTAACCGCTGTGGTGGCCTATAACGATACCATGGCAGCTGGTGCAATTTCTGTTTTAAATGAAAACAATATCAAAGTCCCGAAACAATTTTCCATTGTAGGATTTGATGATATGCCGATTGCTCGGTATTTAATCCCCAAACTCACTACAATTCGCTATCCAATTGATTTAATGGCAAATTATGCGGCAAAACTAGCGTTAAGTTTAGTCGATTCGTCTATTGTCACACCGACTGTTGTTCAATTTAATCCAACATTGGTGAGACGTTTTTCCGTAGAAAATGCAATAAAACCGTGATGTAGATCACAAATTTAAACATTGCTATGTAATCGTTTTCATTTATGTGAGTTTGATCACAGATTAACAGTTTTGATTTCGTTATGATGCATTCAGTTGCAATAGATGTACGCAACATTCCTCTATTTGATATATAAAAAATCAACAATAAAATCTCTTTCTCTACATAGGAGCGTTTTTATGAAAAAAACAGCAGTATTAAGTACGGTCGCTTTAGCAATCGGTTTAAGTTCAGCAACTTCAGGTTTCGCAGCCGATAACCGTATTGGTGTTACCATTTATAAATATGATGACAACTTCATGTCATTGATGCGTAAAGAAATCGATAAAGAAGCGAAAGCCCTTGGCGGCATTGAGTTATTAATGAATGACTCTCAAAATGCACAATCTATTCAAAACGACCAAGTAGATGGTTTGCTTTCTAAAGGTGTGAAAGCCTTAGCGATTAACTTAGTAGACCCGGCAGCCGCTTCAACTGTTATCAAGAAAGCGAAACAAGATGACATTCCTGTTGTTTTCTTCAATAAAGATCCGGGCGCCAAAGCAATTGGTATCTATGACCAAGCTTACTATGTTGGTACTGATCCGAAAGAATCTGGTTTAATCCAAGGTGATCTAATTGCGAAACAATGGAAAGCAATGCCAGACTTAGACTTAAACAAAGACGGTAAAATCCAATATGTATTATTAAAAGGTGAACCAGGCCACCCGGATGCTGAAGCGCGTACTAAATATGTGATTGAGCAATTAAATGCTAAAGGTATCCAAACCGAACAATTATTTATTGATACCGGTATGTGGGATGCCGCAATGGCAAAAGATAAAGTGGACGCCTGGTTATCTAGCTCTAAGGCCAATCAAATTGAAATGATTATTTCAAATAATGATGGTATGGCATTAGGCGCACTAGAAGCAACCAAAGCTCACGGTAAAAAACTACCAATCTTTGGTGTAGATGCGTTACCAGAGGTACTTCAATTAATTAAGAAAGGCGAAATTGCAGGTACTGTGTTAAACGATGGCGTTAACCAAGGTAAAGCAGTTGTTCAACTTTCTGCAAACCTTGCTAGCGGTAAAACAGCAACAGAAGGTACACAATGGAAATTAGAAAACCGTGTGGTACGTATCCCTTATGTTGGTGTGGATAAAGATAACCTAAGTGAATTCTTAAAATAAGAAAATCTATTGCTTTTCTTTAATTTTAGGGGGGAAAGGAAACCCAAATTCCCTTTCCCCCCTTTTTGATGAGGTTGGATATGACAACTCAAACCCAAGACAGTGATGTACTACTGACAATGACGGATGTCAGTAAGTCTTTCCCCGGTGTAAAAGCCCTTGATCACGCCAATCTAACAGTTCGTTCTCACTCTGTTCACGCCTTAATGGGCGAAAACGGGGCGGGTAAATCGACATTATTAAAATGCCTCTTCGGAATTTATGCAAAAGACGAAGGTGAAATTTTATTCTTAGGCAAACCTGTTGATTTTAAAACATCAAAAGAAGCCCTTGAAAATGGGATTTCAATGGTTCACCAGGAACTTAACTTGGTGCGTCAAACCAGTGTAATGGATAACCTATGGTTGGGTCGCTACCCACTTAAAGGTCCTTTTGTGGATCACGCCAAAATGTATCGTGATACCAAAGCGATTTTCGATGAATTGGATATTGATGTTGATCCAAGAGAAAAAGTGGCCAAACTTTCTGTTTCACAAATGCAGATGATCGAAATTGCGAAGGCGTTCTCTTATAACGCTAAAATCGTAATTATGGATGAGCCAACATCCTCACTTTCAGAAAAAGAAGTGGAACATCTTTTCAAAATTATTCAAAAATTAAAAGATCGCGGTTGTGGCATTATCTATATTTCACACAAAATGGATGAAATCTTCAAAATTTGTGATGAAATCACCATTCTTCGTGATGGTAAATGGATCAATACCGTTGAAGTTAAAGGCACCACCATGGAAGAAATTGTTTCAATGATGGTTGGCCGTGAATTAACACAACGTTTCCCTGAAAAAACTAACGTACCCAAAGAAATCACGCTTGAAGTGGAACATTTAACTGCGGTGAATCAACCTTCCATTCAAGATGTTTCCTTTAATTTACGCAAAGGTGAAATTTTAGGTATTGCAGGTCTTGTTGGTGCAAAACGAACTGATATTGTGGAAGCCATTTTTGGTGTACGCGAATTAAAAGAAGGGACGATCAAACTCAACGGAAAAATCGTGAAAAATCATACCGCACTTGAGGCGATTAACCACGGTTTTGCTTTGGTGACTGAGGAACGTCGTTCAACCGGGATTTATTCAAACCTAAGTATTGAATTTAACTCTTTGATTTCAAATATGAAATCTTACCTCACCCCATGGAAATTGCTCAGCAACAAAAAAATGGCGAGCGATACGCAATGGGTGATTGATGCGATGAACGTGAAAACCCCTTCTCACAAAACAACGATTGGATCGCTTTCTGGTGGTAACCAACAAAAAGTCATTATCGGCCGTTGGCTTTTAACCCAACCAGATATCTTAATGCTCGACGAACCAACTCGTGGTATTGATATTGGGGCAAAATTTGAAATTTATCAGCTCATTCAAGAACTCGCTAAAAAAGATAAAGGCATCATTATGATTTCATCAGAAATGCCGGAACTATTAGGCGTAACAGACCGAATTTTGGTCATGAGTAATGGTCGTGTTGCCGGCATCGTTGAAACGGCAAAAACGTCTCAAGAAGAAATTTTGCAACTTGCCGCAAAATATTTATAAATCATAAAGGAACAAATTATGAGTGCCTTACCAAAAAATAAATCATTCGATTTCTTAAAACAAAATGCGATTTATTTTGTGTTGTTGATTTTACTTGGCATCATCATCGCACAAGATCCAACATTCTTGAATGTTCGCAACTTTAGTAACATTTTAACTCAATCATCCGTCCGCCTTATTATCGCCCTTGGTGTTGCAGGCTTGCTTGTCACTCAAGGTACCGACTTGTCAGCCGGTCGCCAAGTCGGTTTAGCGGCGGTTATTTCTGCTACCCTCTTACAATCAATGGAAAACATGAACCGCGTGTTCCCGGATTTAGGTGAAATTCCGATTCCAGTAGTTATCCTGACTGTTTGTGTGATAGGTGCTGTAATCGGTTTAGTGAATGGTTTAGTTATCGCTTATCTCAATGTAACTCCGTTCATTGCAACCATGGGTACCATGATCATTGTTTACGGTTTTAACTCACTTTATTACGATGGCGTAGGTGGCTCACCAATTGCTGGCTTCAGTGAATCTTTCTCTAACTTCGCACAAGGCTTCTTTAGACTCGGTTCATTCAAATTATCCTACATCACTATCTATGCGGCAATTTGTGCATTCTTAGTTTGGGTGATGTGGAATAAAACACGCTTCGGTAAAAATATCTTTGCTATCGGTGGTAACCCTGAAGCAGCAAAAGTATCTGGCGTAAACGTAGCACGTAACCTTGTTGTAATTTACATGATTTCTGGTATGTTCTATGCATTCGGTGGTATGTTAGAAGCTGGCCGTATCGGTAGTGCTACCAACAACCTTGGTTTCATGTATGAATTAGATGCGATTGCTGCCTGCGTAGTAGGTGGTGTATCTTTCGCTGGTGGTGTGGGTACTGTTATCGGCGTAATCACGGGTGTTATCATCTTCACCGTTATTAACTATGGTTTAACTTACATCGGTGTTAACCCTTACTGGCAATATATCATTAAAGGTAGCATTATCATCCTCGCGGTTGCTATTGACTCCTTAAAATACGCGAAGAAAAAATAATTAAAAATAACGATAAAAATAACCGCACTTTAGCAATAAAGTGCGGTTTATATTTAATCAATCTAAGGATTTAAAATGTCAAACAACGTAACTAAAGATAATTTAACTGTCAATTTCAGTACTGACTGGTTTACTCATAATATCCCTCCCCTATCCTATATTTTTGAACAATTTACTCCTCAAAGAATCTTAGAAATTGGTTCATTTGAAGGGCGTTCAACGCATTTTTTTACTGAGGAAATGCTTAAATACCATAATGAAATAGAGATTCATTGTATTGATTCTTGGGAAGGTGGATTAGAGCATCAAGGAAAGTGGGATATGAGTTCTATTGAGCAATCTTTCAATGAGAATATTCAAACATTAATGATTTATGCCAAACGATGCGGAAAATCCCTTAATATTATCAAACATAAGGGATATTCCCATACTAAAATGATTGAACTATTAGCAAAAGGCGAAGCTGGAAAATTTGATTTTATCTATGTAGATGGTTCTCATGAAGCTCCAGATGTACTATTTGATGCTATTTTAGCCCATAAATTAGTAAAAAATAATGGTATTATTGCTTTTGATGACTATTTATGGAGCCCAGAAGAAAATGGCAAACAAAACTACTACCACCTAGTAAAACCTGCTGTCGATGCTTACGTCAATATCTATCAGCAAAAACTCCATGTTTTACAGATGTTACCCGTTTATCAACTTTATATACAAAAACTATCAGATTAACTAATTAAAAATATAATAAGCCTGTGTAATCAGGCTTATTCGTATTCATCTAACCATTTCAACAAAATCGCTTCCAGAATACTCTCATTAGATTTCATTGGATCATCATCAAAACCGTCTAGTTCACAAATCCACTTATGCAAATCCGTGAAACGTACCGTTTTAGGATCTAAATCTGGATTATGATCATAAAGCTCTTCTGCAATAAGTTGTGCATCCGTCCATTTCATTAGTGAGCCGCCTCATTCGCATGGTTAATATTATATTTAGGGATTTCCACCACTAAATCTTCATCCCCCACGACACATTGGCAAGAAAGGCGGCTATCCATTTCTAAGCCCCATGCTTTATCCAACATATCTTCTTCTTGATCGCTTGCTTCATTTAATGAATCAAACCCTTCACGAATCACAACATGGCATGTTGTGCAAGCACAAGAACCATCGCAAGCGTGATGAATTTCAACACCCGCATTATGCGCTACTTCTAATAAGTTGTCGCCTGCTGCTGCATCAACCACCATACCCTCTGGACAGAATTCTTCATTCGGTAAAAAAATCACTTTTGGCATATTACTTTCCTCAATATAAAAAACTCGTTAATTTATAACCGCACTTTATTGCTCAATATCTGATACAGATTTACCTGTCAGCGCTTGATTAATGGATTTATTCATTCGTCTTGCCGCAAATTCTTGAGTCGCGATATCAAGGGCTTTAATCCCCTGAACGATAGCATGACGATCTGTACCTTCTTTTACATCCATTAATTGTTTCAGTGCATTTTCAATTTGGTGGAATTCGGCTTCGGTTAATAAATCAGCCCCATCTTGTTGTAATGCTACAATCACGCTTTCAATCACACGATCAGCCTCAACACGTTGCTCGGCTAATTCACGTGCTTGCATATCATCTTGTGCATTATCAAAAGAAGCTTTAATCATTGCCGTTACTTCTTCATCCGTTAAACCATAAGAAGGCTTAATTTGAATCGATGCTTGGACTTTTGTGGATTTTTCCATGGCGGTTACACTTAATAAGCCATCCGCATCCACTTGATAAGTTACACGAATATGTGCTGCCCCCGCTACCATTGGTGGAATACCACGCAACGTAAAACGACCTAAAGAACGGCAATCATCCACTAATTCACGTTCCCCTTGTACCACATGTACCGTCATCGCAGTTTGACCATCTTTAAAGGTGGTAAATTCTTGCGCGCGAGCCACTGGAATCGTGGTATTACGTGGAATAATTTTCTCCACTAAACCGCCCATGGTTTCAATGCCTAAAGAAAGCGGCACAACATCGAGTAACAACATATCACTGTCATTCTTGTTGCCCACTAAAATATCTGCTTGGATAGCCGCACCTAAGGCAACTACTTTATCTGGGTCAATAGAGGTTAATGGTGTTTTACCAAAGAATTCGCCTACTTGTTCACGTACGTAAGGCACGCGAGTTGAGCCTCCAACCATAACCACTTCTTGCACGTCTTCAGCCTCAACATGCGCATCTTTCAATGCTCGACGGCAGGTTAATAAAGAACGTTTTACCAATGAGTGGATTAATTCATTGAATTGCTCACGACTTAACTCACCTTCAAATCCGCGCCAAGAAATGACCGCACTTTGTGCACTTGTTAAGGCAATTTTAGTTTGTGTGGCTAAACTTAAAAGTTCACGTTGCTCATTCGCATTTTGTGGTTGAATACCCGCTTGTTCAACAATCCAATCGGCAATTAAATGGTCAAAATCATCACCACCTAAAGCGGTATCCCCACCTGTTGCTAAGACTTCAAATACACCTTTAGACAAGCGTAAAATTGAGATATCAAAGGTACCGCCACCTAAGTCATAAACAGCGATGACACCTTCTTTTCCGCTATCTAAGCCATAAGCCACTGCTGCAGCAGTGGGTTCATTTAATAAACGTAATACATTTAACCCTGCAAGACGTGCCGCATCTTTTGTACTTTGGCGTTGAGCATCATCAAAATAGGCAGGTACGGTAATCACCACGCCAGAAAGCTCACCTGCAAGTCGTTGTTCTGCAATATGATTTAAACGAGATAAAATATCCGCAGAGACTTCAATTGGGCTTTTTTTACCTTGATGTGTTACCAATAATGGCAACCCATTTTCACTTGCCACAAACTCATAGGGCAAATTGGTATAACGAGATTGCACATCATCAAGGCTACGTCCAATCAGACGTTTCACAGAAATAATCGTATTTTTAGGATCAATTGCAGCTTTTGCAAATGCTTCTGTACCAACAAGTTTTTCATTTTCACCATAGTAAATGACTGAAGGCACAAGGCTTCTGTCTTGTTCATCATTCAAAATAGTGGCTTGACCGCTACGCACTGCGGCAACTAAAGAGTTTGTTGTACCTAAATCAATCCCTACCGCAAGACGATGTTGATGGGGTGCAGCCGTTTGTCCTGGCTCTGCAATTTGGAGTAATGCCATATCTCTTTTTATCTCTAATAATTAATTCGTTAAGGGCTCGTTATGCCACTGAATAAGCTTGTGCAAATTTATCTTGTTCGGTGAAACTTGCGTTGTAATGGGTTTCAATGTTGACTTCGCGTCGTTCACGCTGATTAATATCAGTCGTCTTATCTTCTGAAAGCTCGGGTGTAAAAACAATCATGTGGTTACCATCGAGTTGTTTTACATCTTCTTGCCAATTTTGCCAAAATAGATTTTGGTAAAATGCTTCAATGTCACCATTTAATGCCCAAGCTAAGAAATTCGTATAGGTAAAATTTAAATCATGCCAAGTTAAATTTTTTGGCGAAAAATAATAAATCTTGCCAAGATTAGAACCTAAAGAACCACCATTTAAAGCAAAATAACCACCAATGACATCGTCCGCAACAAGCAAATATTTGGGTTTATCACCTGATTGATTAAAGGATTTGCTAAAATTCCAGTCCATTAATCCACGTGGTAATTTAAAACTGCCTGACCCCAATATACGCAACCAACCATGATGGATTAAAATGCCACCGGTTTCATAAATGACTGCGCCCATTGGAGAAGAAGTGGGCATTTGCATGGTGAAAAGCTCACGTTCTGCGCTAGATTGATCTTTTTTAATCACATCACAATGATTACGAGCATGCTCAATCCATTGGGAAATGGTTCCCCAAGCAGATTTTGAGGCATCAGTCAGTTGTTCTAAAGTTTGCATAATCGAGTTTCATTAGTATGAGGGCAATTCCTCATTTATCAATAGCGAAAAGGGCGTATTAAACGCCCTCAAGATTATAATTCAAATAGACGTTCTTCTACTTGGCTAATTTCATCCGCCAATTTTTTTAGAAAACGTAATTTATCACAGAACTGTGCAGCAGTTGACCATTGTTGCTCATTTAGTTGTTCTTCAAGTGCGGTCAACATTTCTTTTGTTTCTTTTTTAACGCGTTTCGCAAAGGATTCTAATGCATTTTCATCCTGGCTTTGCTCAATATTTTCAAGCTCTTCTCGCCATTCTAATTGCTGCATTAGGAATGCCATATCTTGTGTGCTCTTTTGCTCTAAATCCTGTGTTTCTCCCGTATTTAACGCAATAATTGCTTCCGCACGTAAAATTGGGTCTTTCAAGGTTTTTAATGCATCATTAACTTCTGTTGATTTTTGCATTGCAATGCGTTGTTCTTGTGCATCTGCCGTAACAAAATTATCCGGATGCAAGCTCTTTTGAAGCACTAAATAGCGTTCAGACAAAAGCGATTGATCAACATTGAAAGCAACGGGCAAATCAAAAATAGCAAAAGGATTTGTCATCTTTATTCCTTAAACATGGAAACTTTCACCACATCCACATGATTCTTTCACATTTGGATTGTTATATTTAAAGCCTTCGTTCAAGCCTTCTTTGACATAATCTAGCTCAATGCCATCTAAATAAACCAAGCTTTTTGGATCGACTACCACTTTCACGCCATGCTGCTCAAAAACAAGATCGTCATCATTGAGCACATCAACGAATTCAAGCACATAACCTAAACCCGAACAACCTGATGTTTTTACACCTAAGCGTAAACCGATGCCTTTTCCACGATTTTCAAGAAAAGTACGAACTCGTTGTGCCGCTTTTTCAGTGAGTGTTATAGACATATTCTGATCCTTAAATTGATAAAGTGCGGTCATTTTCAACCGCACTTTGATTACTTACCTTGTTTATTTTTGTAGTCAGCAATGGCGGCTTTAATTGCGTCTTCTGCTAAGATTGAGCAGTGAACTTTTACCGGTGGTAATTCAAGTTCTTCCGCAATTTGGCTGTTTTTGATTGCACCTGCTTCATCTAAAGATTTACCTTTCACCCATTCGGTAATTAAAGAACTTGATGCAATCGCAGAGCCACAACCATAAGTTTTAAATTTCGCATCTTCAATAATGCCACTATCATTTACTTTGATTTGTAACTGCATAACATCACCACAAGCCGGTGCGCCAACCATACCCGTTCCTACTGAATTATCTTTTTTGTCCATTGAACCAACATTGCGTGGATTTTCGTAATGATCGATAACTTTTTCGCTGTATGCCATATTCTTTTCCTTTCCTAAATAAGTTGCTATCAAGCGGTCAAGCCGCCTTGAAAATTAGTGGGCTGCCCACTCAATAGTGTTTAAATCAATACCTTCTTTGAACATATCCCAAAGTGGCGATAATTCACGAAGTTTTGCTACTGCATTACGTGTTAAATTAATGGTGTAATCAATTTCTTCTTCCGTTGTCCAACGACCAAGTGTGAAACGAATTGAGCTATGTGCTAATTCATCATTACGACCTAATGCACGTAATACATAAGATGGTTCTAAACTTGCTGAAGTACAAGCCGAACCAGAAGAAACTGCCACATCACGTAATGCCATCATCAATGATTCACCTTCAACATAGTTAAAGCTGATGTTCAAATTATTTGCTACACGGTGATCCATTGAACCATTTACATAGGTTTCTTCAATTTCTTTTAAGCCATTATATAAACGATCGCGTAAAGCTCTAATACGAGGAATCTCTGTCGCCATTTCTTCTTTTGCAATACGATAAGCTTCACCCATACCAACAATTTGGTGTACAGGTAATGTACCAGAACGCATACCACGCTCGTGACCACCACCATGGATAATTGCTTCTAAACGAACGCGAGGTTTACGACAAACATATAATGCCCCGATACCTTTTGGTCCGTACAATTTGTGACTAGACATTGACATCAAATCAACCGGTAACTCAGCAAGATTAATTTCTACTTTACCGACACTTTGGGTCGCATCTACGTGGAAAATCGTTTTATTTGCACGGCAAAGCTCACCAATTGCTTTAATATCCTGGATAACGCCAATCTCATTATTCACGTGCATAATTGACACAAGAATCGTATCTGGACGTAATGCAGCTTTGAATTTCTCAAGATCGATTAAACCATCTGCTTCTGGATCTAAATAGGTGACTTCAAAGCCTTCACGCTCTAATTGACGACAAGTATCTAATACGGCTTTATGCTCCGTTTTACTGGTGATAATGTGCTTACCTTTTGTTTGATAAAAGTGCGCTGCACCTTTAATTGCAAGGTTATCTGCTTCTGTTGCGCCAGAAGTAAACACGATCTCACGTGAGTCTGCGCCAATCAAATCCGCAATTTGATTACGTGCAATATCAACCGCTTCTTCAGCTTGCCAGCCAAATTTATGTGAACGAGATGCTGGATTACCGAATACACCATCAATGGTTAAATACTCCATCATTTTTTTAGCCACACGTTCATCAACTGGACATGTTGCTGCATAATCTAAATAAATTGGTAATTTCATTTTCACTCCTAAATAACTATCAAAAATGCCACCATTTTGACCGCACTTTGATCTACTTTCCTATTATTGGTTGACTACAACCAAATCATCAAAATCTTTGTGAGCTTTATGTTTTCCTGTTTTTTTCTCAACAAGCTCAGCTAATGAGATCTCATCTAAAAAATCAGAAATACGATCACTTAATTCTTGCCATAAAGTATGAGTCAAACATTCTACTCCACCTTTGCAATTTCCTTTGCCAAGGCATCTTGTGACATTAATATTCTCATTGACGGCAGAAATCACCATACCAATAGATATTTGATCAAGTGGTAAAGCTAAACAATAGCCGCCTCCAGGACCTCTAACGCTCTTTACTAATCCACCTCTTCGTAATTTTGCAAATAGCTGCTCAAGATAAGAAAGTGAAATATTTTGACGTTCCGAAATATCCGCTAAACAAACTGGCGTAGACCCTGCATGTAATGCGATATCTAAAATCGCAGTAACTGCATATCGCCCTTTAGATGTAAGTTTCATAAAATATTCCTATTAATCATCATTTGGGCAGTTTACATATCTGACTGTAATAGTCAACTTTGCCCTTTTTCCAAATTGACGCGTTTTTCAACGGCACTTAGCATCCCATGCAAAATATTCAATTCATTTTTCTCCAAAAAGGAACGATTATAAAGCCGTCTCAATTTTTGCATAACCCCTTGATTTTGAATGAAACCAAGTGATTTATATACCCGTTCTGTATGCGTTAAAAAATACTCTATCTCTTGCGTTGTGGGATAGATATTTTCTATTGTAGAAAGAGTATTTTCCGTTTTACCTTTTGCTAAAAATGCCATTCGCATTTCATAACTGACTAACTGAACAGCCATCGCTAAATTTAGCGAAGAATATTCAGGATTAGCGGGAATATTTAAATGATAATGACACTTAAGTAATTCTTCATTTGTAAGCCCAACACGCTCACGACCAAACACAATCGCTACCTGACCTTGATGAGCACAGGCTTTATCAGCACATTCTCTTGGTTCAATCAACGTACTCTGTAGATGGCGTAATCTCGCACTGGTACCGATCACTAAGGAGCAATCTTCTATTGCTTGCTCAAAAGTATCAACAATTTTAGCATTTTGCAAAACGTCATCTGCCCCAGCTGCTAATGCGATAGATTGTTCATCTACTGATTTTGGCGACACCAAATAAAGATTGGATAATCCCATCGTTTTCATTGCACGCGCAGCTGAACCGATGTTTCCGCTATGTGATGTTTCAACTAGAACAATACGAATATTTTGTAACATTTTATGTCCGACTTAAATTTGTGGATATTCTAACATAATAACCGTTAAATATAGTCAAGAATTTAAAAAATATTTGATTTTTTCCTTAATTTATTGGAAATAATAAGATAGATGAGATTTTTAATGGTGGGCTGTGAGAGATTCGAACTCTCGACCGACGGATTAAGAGTCCGCTGCTCTACCAACTGAGCTAACAACCCAACCTGTTAAATAATGATATGAGAAATGGTGGGTCGTGAAGGATTCGAACCTTCGACCAACGGATTAAAAGTCCGCTGCTCTACCGACTGAGCTAACGACCCGTGATACTGCTATGGCTTTGTATGTTACAGATTTTATTTTTGGATGCAAGAAAAATCTGAAGAAATCATACCAACTGCACGAACACTCACCAATAGCAGGATATATTTTTTACAAAAAAAGGAGAGTGAATTTCTCTCCTTTTCTAAGAATGAAAATTCCCTAAAAATTAATATGCTAACACTGCACGACGGTTTTTAGAGTATGCTGCTTCATCATGACCTAACACTGCAGGTTTTTCTTCACCGTAAGAAACAGTTGATACTTTACCCGCATCAACACCTTTACCAGCTAAGAAACCTTTAACTGCATCAGCACGGCGTTGACCTAAAGCAATGTTGTACTCAGGAGTACCACGTTCATCGGTGTTACCTTCAACAACTACTTTAGAAGCTGGAGTTGCATTTAAGTATGCAGCGTGAGCATCTAAGATTTGAACGTATTCACCTTCGATGTTGAATTTGTCGAAACCAAAATAAACGGTGTTATAACGTTGTTGAAGATCTTCAACAGAGTAACCACCGAAAGTTTGGCCGTTGTTGTTAGCACCGTTGCCTGCTGCATCGTTGTTTGATGAGCTACATGCTGCTAATGCAGCTACTGAACCAGCAACTAATAATGATTTAACAAATTTGTTCATTAGATTTCTCCTCAATGAGTTCTTTTATTTAGTCAAATATGGCGACCAAGCTGGAAATTTCACTTGGCCATTACTTCCTGGAAGACTCGCTTTAAAGCGACCATCTGCAGAAACTAATTGTAACACCTTTCCTAGCCCTTGTGTAGAGCTGTAAATAATCATGATACCGTTAGGAGAAATACTTGGGCTTTCACCTAAGAAAGATGTACTTAATACTTCAGAGCTACCGCTGGTGAGATCTTGTTTTACCACATTATTATTACCGTTGATCATCACAAGTGTTTTACCATCACTACTGATTTGCGCACTACCGCGACCGCCAACTGGTGATGCACCACCACCGCTTGCGCTCATACGATAAACTTGTGGTGAACCGCTTCTATCTGAAGTAAAGAGAATTGAGCTACCATCTGGAGACCATGATGGTTCTGTATTATTACCCGCACCGCGAGTTAATTGAGTCGGTGTACCACCATTTGAGCCCATTACATAAATGTTTAATAAACCATCTTGTGAAGAAGCAAACGCAAGTTTAGAACCGTCTGGAGAGAACGCTGGTGCACCGTTATGACCAGGGAAAGAAGCAACCACTTTACGAGAACCAGAACCTAGGTCTTGTACAACAAGTTGTGATTTTTTATTCTCAAAAGATACGTAAGCTAAACGTTTACCATCTGGAGACCATGCTGGAGACATAATTGGCTGTGAGCTACGATTGACGATGAATTGATTGTAACCATCGTAATCTGCTACACGAACTTCATAAGGTTGTGATCCACCATTTTTTTGCACTACATAAGCAATACGCGTTCTGAATGCACCACGAATACCAGTTAATTTTTCAAATACTTCATCACTCACAGTGTGCGCACCGTAACGCAACCATTTATTAGTCACGGTATAGCTATTTTGTGCAAGTACGGATCCTGGCGTACCTGATGCGCCCACAGTATCAACTAACTGATAAGAAATGTTATAACCACTACCCGTTGAAGTCACTTGACCTACAACAACAGCATCAATACCTAAAGCTGTCCAAGCCTCTGGTTTCACTTCTGCTGCAGTTGTTGGTTGTTGTGGCATTTGGCTTACTGGAATTGGGTTAAATTTACCACTATTACGTAAGTCATCCGCAACAATTTGACCAATATTTTCAGGTGCAGAACCTGCGAAAGGAACAACTGCGATAGGACGAGCCCCATCTACCCCTTCATCAATCACAATTCGAACTTCATCTTCTGCCATTGCTGTGCTTACAAATGCAAACATCATCACAAATAGCCCGATAACACGTTTGATCAATTTCATTTAATCACCTTATTTTAACGTTGTTACTTTCTTAAAACCGATTATCGAGCATTGATATCAAAATCGATAGTCGGCGCTTTGTATTTTTCATACACTGCATCAGATGGTGCCGCTGGAACTTTTTTCGTTCTTGCCACCGCACTTAATGCTGCAGTACAAATATCATCAGGTCCTGAGACACGTTGGTAGCCTAAAATAGTACCATCTCGGCCAAGCTGGATTTTAATACTACAAACTTTACCAGCAAAACTAGGATTTTTTAAGAAACGACGTTGAATTTCACGTTTAATTACACCTGCATATTGGTCACCGACCTTGCCACCGTCTCCAGCCCCAAGTCCCGCACCACTACCTTGTGTACCGCCTTTATTCGCATTACCACCTTTAGATGCGCTACCACCACCGATGTCACCACCGTTCATGAAATCATCTAAAGCTGCTTGATCCGCTTTACGTTTTGCTGCATCTGCTTTGGCCTTCGCTTTAGCTTCTGCATCCGCTTTCGCTTTTGCTTCTGCCTCTGCTTTCGCTTTGGCATCGGCCTCAGCTTTCGCTTTCGCCTTGGCGTCTGCTTCAGCTTTTGCCTTGGCGTCTGCTTCAGCTTTTGCCTTAGCGTCTGCTTCAGCTTTTGCCTTAGCGTCTGCTTCAGCTTTTGCCTTGGCTTTTGCTTCAGCCTCTGCCTTCGCTTTCGCCTCAGCCTTGGCTTTAGCATCTGCTTCTGCTTTTTCTTTCGCTTTTTGAGCTTCAGCTTGTGCCTTCGCTTTTGCCTCTTCTTCAGCTTGCTTAGCGGCTGCTGCTAAACGTTTCGCCTCAGCTTCCGCTTTCAACTTCGCTGCCTCTGCAGCTTGTTTTGCTTTTGCTTCTTCAGCTTGTTTCTGTTTTTCTAACGCCTCTTGACGAGCAAGCTCTTGCTGCTGTTTTTGCTTTTGCTTTTCAATTTCTTGCTGCTTTTGTTTTTCAAGTTCTTTTTGACGTTGAATTTCCTGCTGACGCTTAATCTCTTCTTGTTTCGCAATTTCTTGCTGATTTGGTTCAGGTTCAGGCTCTGGTTTTTTCTCTTCAACTACAGGCTCAGGTTTCTTCTGTTTATCAGTTTGACCTTTTTTCTGTTGTTGAATACGTCCCCATTCCTGTGCTGCGCTGCCAGTATCGACCATAACAGCTCCCATGGCATCACCTTCACCTTCTCCACCACCCATTATTTCAACGGTTTGATAAAGAGAGCTCCAAATCAACAAACCAAACAATGCAAGGTGCATCGCAATAGAGATGACAAACTCATTTGCACGTTTTTTTCGTCGATTATTCTGCACGGTTTTACCTACTTATTCTTAAATTGGGTTGGTCATTAAACCCACAGACTTAATGCCGGCAAGATGTAGTAAATTCAGTGCTTTAATCACTTCTTCATAAGGTACATCTTTTGCTCCGCCCACTAAGAACATTGTGTTATTGTCTTTATCAAATTCTTGTTTTGATAATTGGGTTACCATTTCTTCGTTAAGGCCTTCTTGGCGTTGACCACCAATCGAAATCGAATACTGCCCAATACCTGCTACTTCTAAAATAACCGGTGTTTTATCTTCATTTGATACATTTTGACTTTGCACCGAGTCAGGGAGTTCCACTTGAACGCTCTGACTGATAATCGGCGCGGTTGCCATAAAAATTAACACTAAAACTAAAAGAACATCGAGAAATGGCACGATATTAATTTCAGATTTAATGTCTTTACGCTGACGACGAGCCATAATTTCCTCTAAAACTTCGCTAAAATCCACCGCACTTTTCGTTTTATTTATGAAGTGCGGTCAATTTTTTATTTATTTTTAATGGGGCGCTTTACCAAAAGCTTGACGATGTAAAATTGTGGTGAATTCATCAATGAAGTTACCATAATTTTGTTCAATCGCATTTACACGTAAGCTTAAACGGTTATACGCCATTACAGCTGGAATTGCCGCAAACAAACCGATCGCTGTTGCGATCAAGGCTTCTGCGATACCTGGAGCAACCATTTGTAATGTTGCTTGTTTCGCACCACTTAATGCCATAAATGCGTGCATGATCCCCCAAACGGTACCAAATAAACCGATATATGGACTTACAGAAGCCACTGTTGCTAAGAAAGGTACTCGACTTTCAAGGGATTCTACTTCACGATTCATCGCAAGGTTCATTGCACGAGTCGTACCTTTGATAATTGCTTCTGGCGCATCTGCATTCACTTGTTTTAAGCGAGAGAATTCTTTAAAGCCGACAAAGAAAATTTGTTCGCTACCTGTTAATACCTCACGACGATTAGATAAACCATCATAAAGTTTATTTAAATCTTCACCAGACCAGAAACGATCTTCAAAAGTGTTCGCTTCTTTTAACGCACTCGTCAAAATACGGCTACGTTGAATGATGATTGCCCAAGAAATAATTGAGAACGAAATTAAGATCACAATTACAAGTTGAACAACGATACTCGCTTTTAGAAAAAGATCTAAAAAGTTCAATTCTGCAGTCATTGCATACTCCGAAAAGTTATTTACTTTAAAAATGCCGCTTTTAATTCTTCAGGAATTGCGACAGGTTTCATTTTGCCTAGATCAACACAGGCTACCTTAACAGTAGCCTTTGATAACATCACCGTATCACGAACTAACCGCTGTTCAAAGAGGATTGTCGCCCCTTTCACTACCGTTATTTCAGTTTCGACAATAAGATAATCATCCAATTTTGCTGGAATACAATAGTCAATAGACATGGTTTTGACCACAAAAGCTAATTGTTGTTCCTGCAATAATGATTGTTGAGAAAAATTAAGCGTTCTTAAATATTCAGTTCGCGCACGTTCAAAAAAATGTAAGTAACGTGCGTGATACACTACTCCACCAGCATCCGTGTCCTCATAATAAACACGAACAGGAAAGGTAAAACATTGGTTATTCAAAATAATGCTCAAATTATCAGCCATAACAAGCCGCTTATTTTAGAACCTGTTCATAAGATGTGCAAGATCCAAATAATAATATTTGTCTATCGCTCCTATAAAAACCAATGCTGAACAATGGCAATTATTGTGGTGAAATAACCAATAAAGGGCAAGAAAACAAGCTGCCATATTGCCCGACGAATATCAAATCCAATCCCGTGAATCCATAAATTAATCAATCCCCAAAAGATTGCAAGTATCCAAGCAGGATGAGCGGTTCGAAGTGCGGTTGAAAATTGACTTAAATTTAAAAAGAAAGCCGCAGTTAAAAATAACGCTAAAATAAATGAAAGGGTCCGCAAGGAACCCTTATTACTTAATTGATAGAGTGAATAAATCATCATTACTCGTCAAATTTACCTGACGTTTCTTTACTAATGGTTAATTTAGCACTCACCATAACTGCAGCCAACACACCCACTACCCAAATTACATATAACATATTGTTTCTCCTTAGTATAATGAGTTTTTGTTGTCTTCAACAAAGTTTTCATCCAAGCGACCAAACATTTTGTAGTATGACCAAATGGTATAAAGCAATGAGATGGTAACAAATACTAATGCCAAGTAGAACATTAAGGTTAATGTTAATTCACTTGACGTTGCATCCCACATTAACAAACTTTGTTCAGGGTGAGTACTTGAAGGCATTACAAATGGGAACATTGATACTGCCGCAGTAATAATTACACCCGCCATTGTTAATACAGAGAAGAAGAACGCAAAACCACAACGATTTGCTTTAGATGCAACCACATTCAATAATGCACCAACCACAGCTAATACAGGGAATGCCCATAAAGCTGGATTTTCATTGAAGTTTCTAAACCATGCTCCAACTTCAACAACTACCTCTTTACCAGAGGTCGGCGCAGATGCAGCAAAGTGATCAATAGTGCTCGTCACCACATAACCATCTTTGAAAGAAAGCCATAACCCTGCCAATACAAAAGTAATTAATGTGACTAATGCACCGATTTGTGTAATTGCTCTTGCACGATCACGCAATGCTGAAGTGGTTTTCATTTGTAACCAGTTCGCACCGTGAGTGACTAACATTGCAAGACTTAACACACCACAAAGTAATGCGAATGGGTTTAATAATGCAAAGAAAGAACCCGTATAAGTTGCTTGGGAAAGCTCATTTAATTCAAATGGTACACCCTGTAATAAATTACCAAATGCCACACCGAATACTAATGCAGGTACAAAACCGCCCGCAAATAAGCCCCAATCCCACACAGCACGCCATGTTGGATTATCAATTTTTGCACGATATTCAAAACCAATTGGACGGAAGAATAACGCGGCTAATACAAGGAATAAGGCAATATAGAAGCCTGAAAACGCTACAGAATAAACAATCGGCCATGCCGCGAAGATTGCACCACCAGCAGTTAATAACCAAACTTGGTTACCATCCCAGTGTGGAGCAATAGAGTTAATCATAATACGTCTTTCTACTTCTTTCTTACCTGCTACGGGTAAAAGTGCGGTCACGCCCATATCGAATCCATCTGTTACAGAGAAACCGATAAGCAATACAACAACTAGCACCCACCAAATAATACGTAGAATTTCATAATCAAGCATAATCCATCTCCTGCTTATTTAGATGATTGCTCAAAATAGTATTTGCCGGTTTTCAATGCACTTGGACCTAAACGTGCATATTTAAACATCAAATACATTTCCGCAATAATGAAGAAGAAGTAAAGTACACAAATTAAACCGATAGAGAACCATAAGTCACCTACACTCAAGTTAGAGGCAGACACACCCACCGGTAATACTTCATAAATCGCCCATGGTTGACGACCAAATTCAGCTAAGAACCAACCAAATTCAATCGCTAAGAATGGCAATGGAATACTCCAAAGCAATGCTTTAAGTAATAAGCGAGAAGAAGTCACTTTGTTACGTAAATTCTGAACAAATGCACTAAAGGTCAGTAAAATAATTAAACCACCTGCGGCTAACATACCACGGAATGCCCAGAAGTTAGGACCTACGTTTGGAATAGTATCACGTGCTGCTTGTTTAATTTGTTCATCCGTTGCATCAACAACTTTATCTGTGTAACGTTTTAATAATAAACCGAAACCTAAATCACCTTTGACTTCATCAAATTTTGCTTTAGTTTCTGGATTTACTTGACCTGCTGATTTTTTCTCTGCTTTTAATTGCGTGAATAAATCATAAGCAACCATACCGTTACGAACACGACCTTCATTTTTCGCTTGAATGTCTTTCAAACCAACAATTTCAGTGTCTAAAGAACGCGTTGCAATTAAACCACCCAAGTAAGGGATTTCAATCGCAAAATCATTTTTCATTTCAGCGGTATTTGGAATTGCAACTGGATGGAATGGTGCTGGTGCTGCATGAGTGTCAAACTCAGCTTCCATTGCAGCCAATTTCACAGGTTGTGCTTTACCGATGTCATAACCTGATTCATCACCCATAATTAATACCGCTGATGCAGCGATAAAACCAAAAGTTGCCGCTACAGAGAATGAACGCTTAGCGAAACCGATATCGCGACCTTTTAATAAATAGAATGCACTGATACCTAATACAAACATTGCACCGGTTGTATAACCTGCTGTTAATGTATGTAAAAATTTACTTTGCGCAACCGGATTTAACCAAAGATCTAAGAAGCTGGTCATTTCCATACGAACGGTTTCAAAGTTAAATTCTGCCGCTACCGGATGTTGCATCCAACCATTCGCGACTAGAATCCACATCGCAGAAAGGTTTGAACCAAAGGCTACGCAGTAAGTTGCGAGTAAGTGTTTACCTTTAGTTAAACGATCCCAACCGAAGAAGAATAAACCCACGAAAGTGGACTCTAAGAAGAACGCAAGTAATGCTTCGATCGCTAATGGCGCACCGAAAATATCACCTACATAGTGAGAATAATAAGACCAGTTTGTCCCGAATTGGAACTCCATGATAATACCGGTCGTTACCCCTAGAGCAAAGTTAATACCAAATAACTTACCCCAGAATTTAGTCATATCTTTATATACTTCTTTGCCCGTTTTAACATAAATGGTTTCCATGATCACAAGAACGAAAGATAAACCTAATGTTAATGGTACAAAAATGAAGTGATATAACGCAGTTAATGCAAACTGCAAGCGTGAGAGATCAACAACGTCTAACATCTCAACTCCTTGTATAAACCTACAAGATTTTCACTTTATGATTACCAAGGATAACCTAAAATAACCACCCCTAAAGACTCAACACAATGCGTCAAGCAAGCTTGAACTATTTACACGATAATCGCCCTTTTGTTTAGAAAAAGAGCTTTACCTAATTATAATGTAAACACTCAGAACTGGCGTCTATTCTACTACTATTTATAAGGATAAAAAATAGCAAAAATTGTTAGTTTGATCACATTTTTGATATAAATTACAAAATACCCCATTATATGTAAAGCAATCAAAATTGATCTATATAGAATATGATGTCTTTTTACCCATCTCAGCAGTTGTATTTAATTAGAAAACCCAACTTATCTAAGAAATGCTAGACAATATTGTAAAATTTTGGTATTTTCCCAAAAAGCACTCTGTAAAAGTCTTTTGTTAGGATTAACAATGAAAAAAATTTATAAAATATTGACCGCTCTTTTGGGTTCTATTGCATTATCTGCTACTGCAGCACCTATAGCAGAAAGTAAAGCTGTATTTCCACAGCAATGTTTACAGTTATTTAAAGAAACAGAAAATTTGATTGCTCAAGCAGAAAAACAGCCTGGCACTCATACTCAAGTCGGTAAAATCAAAAGTAAACTTAATCAAAGCAAACAGCAAATTCTTGAAATGGAATTAGCGACTCAACAAAAAAGCTGCGATGTGGGTTTAGCAAGATTAAATAGCATGAAGAACTATACTGAAGAAACTAACTAAGCAGGTTTCAAAAAGAAAGGACATATTGATATCAATATGTCCTTTTTTATCTGTCTTATTCTGACGGCTTCTGAAGCCCGAAGTGTCGATAAGTTAACGAAGTAGCAATCCGGCCTCGAGGAGTTCGCTGTAAAAATCCTTGTTGAATCAAGTAAGGTTCTAAAACATCCTCGATAGTGTCTCGTTCTTCACCTATTGCTGCTGCCAAGTTATCTACCCCAACTGGTCCACCATCAAAACGTTCAATCACTGCGGTAAGCAATTTTCTATCTAAGTAATCAAAGCCCGCATCATCTACATCTAACATTGAAAGCGCTTGTTTCGCAATGTCTGCCGAAATAATGCCATTATTACGCACATCAGCAAAATCTCGAACGCGACGCAATAAACGGTTTGCAATGCGAGGCGTACCACGTGAACGATGCGCCACTTCAAAAGCGGCTTTATCTTCTAATTCCAGATTTAAGCAAGAGGCACTTCTTGTCACAATAGAAGTTAAATCTTCAACGGAATAAAATTCTAAACGCTGAACAATACCAAAACGATCACGTAGTGGCGAAGTTAAAGAACCCGCTCGAGTTGTTGCACCAATTAATGTGAAAGGTGGCAAGTCTAATTTAATTGAGCGTGCAGCAGGGCCTTCACCGATCATAATATCCAACTGATAATCTTCCATTGCCGGATAAAGCACTTCTTCAATCGCAGGGGAAAGACGGTGAATTTCATCAATAAACAACACATCATGGGGTTCAAGATTGGTCAGCATTGCCGCTAAATCGCCAGCTTTTTCAAGAACTGGACCTGATGTTGTGCGAATATTCACCCCCATTTCATTCGCCACAATATTAGCTAGCGTCGTTTTTCCTAAACCTGGAGGACCAAAGATCAAAAGATGATCTAAGGCATCTTGACGCAATTTTGCCGCCTGAATGAAAATATCCATTTGCTCTCGCACTTGTGGCTGTCCCACATAGTCCGCTAAAAGCTTTGGACGAATCGCACGATCGATGACATCTTCATCCATCTTTGCCTGACTGCTAATAATTCTATCTGCTTCGATCATATCTGTTTAATCTTTATAATGCGGCTTTTAAAGCTTCGCGAATTAATTGCTCACTGCTTAAATCCGCTTTAGCGACTTTTTTCACCATTTTTTCAGCATCGGTTGGTTTATAACCTAATGCAACTAATGCAGCAACCGCTTCATCAGCTGAGCTTTCAGCTTGGCGCAATTCTGAAGTTGAAGGAATATGCTTACTCTCTACAAAGAAATCGCTTTGGCGAACATCTTTAAACTTCCCTTTTAACTCTACCAATAAACGTTCAGCCGTCTTCTTACCCACACCTGGAATTTTAACTAATTTCGATAGTTCTTCTCGTTCAATAGCGTAAGCAAACTGCTCTACTGACATCGCTGATAAAATCGCGAGTGCCAATTTAGGTCCAACACCATTGGTTTTAATTAATTCACGGAATAAAGTGCGGTCAGTTTTTTGGGCGAATCCAAAAAGAAGATGAGCATCTTCACGCACAACAAGATGGGTAAATAAAGTAGTTTCTTGCCCGATTTCAGGTAAGTCATAAAAACTGGTCATCGGTAACAATAATTCGTAACCGACGCCTTGTACATCAAACAAAATTTCAGGAGGTTGTTTTTCTAATAAGATGCCTTTTAAACGACCGATCATACGATTTTCATGTAAAAAAATTTTGCATAGCATAAAATAAAACTGGACATTAATCCAGTTAAATTTTTAATCTAAATCGACCTCGGCTGTACCTTGTTCTTAAAAGTGCGGTCATTTTTTCGTGTGTTTCTGTGGTTTTGACCGAGCTAGCAATATGCAAAGAATGTTGAATGGTGTGGGCATGTGTAATCGCAATAGCTAAAGCATCTGCTGCATCTGCCTGAGGCTTATCTGAGAGCTTCAAAATTCGTGTCACCATATCTTGTACTTGAACTTTATCTGCAGAACCAATCCCTACGACAGTCTGCTTCACCAAACGAGCCGCATATTCAAATACAGGTAAATCATGGTTGACGGCTGCCACAATCGCTGTACCACGTGCTTGCCCCAGTTTTAAAGCTGAATCCGCATTTTTAGCCATAAACACTTGTTCAATAGCAAACATATCAGGCTGAAATTGTGTGATGATTTCTGTCACGCCAGCATAAATTCGTTTTAATCGAGTAGGTAAATCTTCTACCTGTGTGCGGATGGCGCCACTGCCGAGATATTCTAAATGGCGACCATTTTGTCGAATCACACCATAACCCGTTACACGAGAACCAGGATCAATACCTAAAATAATACTCATAAATTCTCAAAAATAAACGGCCGGTCAATGCCGGCCGTTTTTAGCGTTAATTATTGGTTTGCTTTTGCAGTTGCTTTTGCATCTACATCACAGTTTTTCACAACAATTTTGTCTGCTTTTTTACCTTTAATTAAAAGATTTACTGGCACAACAGAATCAAATTTATCTAAAGTTAAACCACTATCTACGTTCCAAACATATTTTCCTGACGTAAATGAAGTGAAGTCTTTTTGAGCTGCATCACGAGCAAAATCTTTCGCGATAACTTTGTTACCCACCATCACCATTGCTGCTGTTGGTTCTTGGTTTTCGAATTGGTAAACTGCAGTTACCGTTTTCTTGTTACAAGTATAAACGACTGTTTTATCCGTTACAGTAGGTGCTGCAGTTTGCTCTGCTTTGTTTTCTACTTTTGGTGCTTCGCTTGCACAAGCTGATAAAACAACAAGCGCGGCCATTGCTGGTAATACTTTAGCAAATTTCATTCTAAATCTCCTTAAAATTACAGTTGAGCTGCAACTTCATCACTAATTTCACCGTTATGATATACGTTTTGTACATCGTCACAGTCTTCTAACATGTCAATTAAACGCAACAATTTAGGCGCAGTTTCAAGATCAAGATCAACTGTTGTTGATGGAATCATTGTCACTTCTGCGTTATCAATTTTAAATCCTGCTGCTTCGATTGCATCGCGCACCGAACCTAAATCTTCCCACGCAGTATAGATTTCAAATGAACCATCATCTTGTGGTTGAACATCATCTGCACCGGCTTCAATTGCCGCCTCCATTAACGCATCTTCTTCACCTTGGCTAATTAAAATCAAGCCTTTTTTGCTGAATAAGTAGCCCACAGAACCTTCTGTCCCTAAGTTACCACCACATTTAGTAAAACTTGGGCGAACCTGTGAGATGGTTCGATTTGCGTTGTCACTTAGACACTCAACCATCACAGCAGTTCCACCCGGACCATAACCTTCATAAATTCTTGTTTCCATATTGGTGTCATCACCACCGCCCACACCGCGCTCAATCGCACGGTTAATGGTATCGCGAGTCATGTTGCTCGATAAGGCTTTATCTACTGCCGCACGTAAACGCGGGTTCGCACTGACATCACCGCCACCAATTTTTGCAGCAGTGACTAATTCACGAATTAATTTTGTAAAAATTTTACCGCGTTGCGCATCTTGTGCGGCTTTACGGTGTTTAATATTTGCCCACTTACTATGGCCTGCCATGTTGTTTTCCTTCTTATCTTAAAAACGTTTTTTAAATTAAATCCTCTTATATAGAGGAAAGCCGTTCATCAAATATTTTTTGATGGCCTCGGCATTATTCGGCGATTTCGTCATTTGGATCGCATGTTCTGGAGAAACCCATTGATACGCAAAATGCTCACTTAATATCGGTTCAAATTCCTGTTCAACTGCCAATAAAAACCAATGTTCATGACAGTGAGTCACATTCGGTGCGTATTTATAGCGGAAATGCGGGAAAATTTCAAATTCTATACTCTCTTTACAATCAAAAAGTGCGGTCAAATTTTCTTCTATTTTTAATCCAACTTCTTCCCAAACTTCTCGAATTGCCGTTTCTCTTGGTGTTTCGTTGGTTTCCAATGTCCCCGTAACGGATTGCCAAAAGCAGGGATCATCTTGGCGCTGAAGCATAAGAACACGATGCGTGCTTTCCGCATAAATCACCACAAGAACCGATTGATTATTTTTATATTTCAAGCTCGTCATCTACATGATTGAGAATGGGTAGCATCATACCTTTTCTACTAAAAACTTTCAAAAAAATTACCGCACTTTAAAACTAAAGTGCGGTAATTATCTCAATTATTTTAGTTTAACCAGCCAGCTTGTTGGGCGATAAACAAGCCTGCAAAAGCAGTTAAGTAGAATAAACCGATAAGGGATAACCACAATAATCCACCTTTTACACTGTGTTTCGCGTGCTTAGTCAGAGATAAATTCAACCAAGCAAAGATTGGTGCAGAAACAAATGAAGCAATCATCGCGAATTTCAGCATTGGACCGACAGCATTATTGAAATAGAAAATAATCGCTAAACCAGACAATGCTGCTAAAATCATGCCGATATTAAGAATTCTCACAGAGCTTTCTTGTTTACCAAACAAGATACGCACGGCTTCAACATTGGTACGAGAATAACCATCAATTACCGTAATTGTTGTTCCAAACATGCACATGAATGCAATCACGGCAATTAATAAACGCGCCCATTCACCGATAGTACTTGCATACATATTGATAAGTTGTGCGATATATTTTCCGCCAACCATCTCGACGGTTTCTGGAGAACCATATTGCACCAATGCACCAAGCGCTAAGAAGACGACAGCTAAAATTGCTGTGCCGATGTAACCTACATTGAAATCAAACAAGCCGTCTTCATAAGATACTTTCGTTAGACGACGTTTTGCTACCACCCACATTGAGTTAATTGCAGAAATTTCAATTGGTGCAGGCATCCAGCCCATCAACGCAACTAAAAACGCTAATTTACTTAATTCCCATGGAGAAGGCGCGACAAAATCAGGTGCGGCTACACCATGGATGCCGTTACGCATAAAGGCAATTACGACAGCGCTTACGGTTGTTACTGTTAAAGCAATCATGATGATTTTCGATAAACTATCTAATAAACGATATTTCCCTAACAATAAAATGCCAGTTGTCACAAGAATCACTAATGAGCTTAACACGGGCATTGGAAGTGGAATTGGTGTAATAAACGTTAAAATTGCTGCCGTTAATAATCCCACTGCCGCGGTATTAATTACTGTGGCAAAAACGTTTAAAGCAAGGAATAACCAAAGGTAGAACTTCCCTTTTTGACGGTAACCTTCTAACAAGGTATTACCCGTATCTAGGGTATATTGAACACCGAAACGGAAGAAAGGATATTTAAATAAGTTAGCTAGAATGACAATGCTCACTAATTCCCAACCATAGATCGCACCAGCTTGGGTAGATGCAATAATATGTGAACCACCAACAGCTGCTGATGCCATCACAATGCCAGGGCCTAAGGCAGAGAATTTACTCGCCCACGTTGATTTTTCTACTGGAGTTGAAACTTCACTCATAAAATGTTCTCTTATAAATTAATCATAAATCGAAAAGGCCTTATTTATAATAGAATTTTATCCTTGAGTAAAGTCAATAAAATCCATGTAAAAGCACTAATAAAAAATAAAAATCTAATTATTTTAAAATCTCAGAATATAACTCTAAAACAAATAAATTTCCCCAGTGTTCATACCAAAAAACGGATGTTTTTAAGTAAATAAAATTTTTTCAATAAAAAGAAAGTGCGGTCAAAATCAGTTGAATTTTTGACCGCACCTTACAAAAGATTATTTTTATCTTATTATTTATTCCACTGAATAAAATCATTATCCTTTATTTTGAGTAAAAAATAACGCTGCCTTATTGTTGAATAGAAAATAGATCATGATAAAACTGAACAATAATATGATGAGAACAAATCCCAGCTTTTCATAATCATCTTCAATAAGAAAAATAGTAAAAGAGTAATAAATTATCTTAGGAATCGCACTAAAAAGCAAAACAAAGCGAGCCCAATCCTTTCCTTTGAGTAACGCAATAGCACTTATTATACCTATAGTAGTGTAAGATAAAGTCTCTAATAGATTAGAGATAATCGCCCCTGACAAAGCAACTCTATTCTTTGAAATAAGTTATATGTGCCAACTAGAGCTACTGTGACAAGCACAATATTAGCAATTATGATGATATAGCTAAGTATAGTAATAGGTATAGGTCTTTTCATTTTTTCTCCACAAAAATACGGCCACAATTGGCCGCACTTACTTTATGTTTAAATATTGGAAAAACTACTCAGCTTTCGTCACTGCAATACTCAACTCAGCTAGAGCCTGCGGATTCGCAAAACTTGGTGCCTCTGTCATTAAACATGCTGCTGCCGTTGTTTTCGGGAATGCAATCACATCACGGATATTTTCAGTGCCTGTTAAAAGCATGGTTAAACGGTCTAAACCAAATGCTAGACCAGCATGTGGCGGTGTACCGAATTTTAATGCATCCAATAAGAAACCGAATTTTTCGCGTTGTTCTTGTTCGTTAATACCAAGAATACGGAACACGGTTTGTTGCATTTTCGGATCGAAAATACGAACAGAACCACCACCTACTTCATAGCCATTGATCACCATATCGTAAGCATTTGCTACCGCATCGGTTGGATTCGCTTCTAATTGTTCTGGCGTAAAATCTTTTGGTGAAGTGAATGGGTGATGCATTGCTGCAAGATTACCTTCATCGTCACGTTCAAACATTGGGAAATCAATTACCCAAAGTGGTTGCCATTCGTCTAAACGAGTTAAGCCAAGATCACGACCTAATTTCAAACGTAATGCACCCATTGCATCAGTGGTGGTTTGCCATTTATCTGCACCGAAGAATAAGATATCGCCAGTTTGAGCTTTCACACGTTCAGCTAACGCTTTCCATACCTCTTCATTTAAGAATTTTGCGATCGGGCTTTGTACGCCTTCAAGGCCTGCATTAATGTCATTTACTTTCGCCCAAGCCAAACCTTTTGCACCGTAAATACCCACAAATTGTGTATATTCATCAATTTGTTTACGAGTGATTTCAGTACCATTTGGTACACGAATGACTGCCACACGGCCGTTTGGATTGTTTGCTGGCTCATTAAATACTTTAAATTCAACATCTTTAACGATATCTGCCACATCGACTAATTCAAGCGGGTTACGCAAATCTGGTTTATCTGAACCAAAACGAGTCATTGCTTCTTGCCAGGTCATTTGTGGGAATTTACCTAAATCCACACCAATGATGTTTTGCCATAAACCGTGTACCATGCGTTCCATGATCTCACGTACTTCTGGCGCAGTTAAGAAAGAAGTTTCCACATCGATTTGGGTAAATTCAGGCTGACGATCTGCACGTAAATCTTCATCACGGAAACATTTCACAATTTGATAATAACGATCAAAACCAGACATCATGAGAAGCTGTTTGAAAAGCTGTGGTGATTGCGGCAAGGCATAGAATTTGCCTTTATGTACACGACTTGGCACTAAATAGTCACGCGCACCTTCTGGCGTTGCTTTGGTAAGCATTGGGGTTTCAATATCAAGGAAACCGTTGTCATCCATAAAACGACGTACAAAGCTCGTGATTTTCGCACGGGTTTTCAAACGTTGTGCCATTTCTGGGCGACGTAAATCTAAATAACGATATTTTAAACGTTGTTCTTCGGTGTTATTTTGGTTGAAATCTAATGGTAAAACGTCAGAAGCGTTGTAGATGCGTAATTCTTTCGCTAATACTTCCACTTCGCCTGTCGCCATATTTTTATTAATTTGATTGTCAGGACGCGCGATTACTTCACCTTTAATTTGAATACAAAATTCATTACGTAAGCCTGAAGCTGCGGTTAAGGCTTCTTGATATTTCGGGTCAAAACAAACTTGTACGACACCATCGCGATCACGCATATCAATAAAAATTAAACCACCTAAATCGCGACGACGGTGAACCCAACCGCTTAATGTTACTTCTTGTCCAATATGGTTGCGGTTTAATGCACCGCAATAATGTGTACGCATCATTTCTATATTCCTTTCATTTTTCTAAAAATGGATAATTAACGCGTTGATTATACGGAAAAAGACATGCCTTTTAAATTGAAAAGCGAAATTTATTTGATCCTTTAAAAACTTTCACTAAAATGACCGCAGTTTTTTACATTTTATCTAAATAAATGCCCTCTCAATACAACAACAGAATTCAATCATGATGAAAGATACAATTTTTGCCGCCCCGATCGAAAAACTGGGCGATTTTACTTTTGATGAAAGCGTGGCGGAAGTTTTCCCCGATATGATTCAACGCTCGATTCCGGGCTACTCCAACATTATCACGGCGATTGGTATGTTGGCTGAACGCTTTGTGACGGCTGACAGCCAAGTCTATGATTTAGGCTGTTCACGTGGTGCGGCAGCTCTTTCTATGCGACGTAATATTAAACAACCGAATGTGAAAATTATCGGTGTCGATAATTCTTTACCAATGGTGGAACGCTGCCGTCAGCACGTTGCGGCTTATCATAGTGATGTGCCCGTAGAAATTCTTTGCGATGATATTCGTCAAATTGAAATTAAGAACGCCTCAATGGTGGTGCTCAACTTCACATTGCAATTTTTACCACCAGAAGATCGTGTAGCCTTGCTCACCAAAATCTACCAAGGTTTAAATCCAAACGGCGTGTTGGTGCTCTCTGAAAAATTCCGTTTTGAAGATGAAAAAGTGAATGAGCTACTGATTGACCTCCATCACCAATTCAAACGTGCTAACGGTTACAGTGAGCTTGAAGTGAGCCAAAAACGCACCGCACTTGAAAATGTTATGCGTACTGACTCGATTAACATCCACAAAGAGCGGTTAAAAAATATCGGATTTTCACACGTCGAATTATGGTTCCAATGCTTTAATTTTGGTTCAATGATTGCGGTGAAATAAACCAAATCCTAGAAAGCAAGTTATATCTTGCAATAGAAGCAACCAATTTCTATGCTATAATCGCCCAACACCCAAATAGAAAAGAGGAAAACAAAATGCAAATTTTACACACGATGCTTCGAGTAGGTGATTTAGACCGCTCTATTAAGTTTTATCAAGATGTTTTAGGTATGCGTTTATTGCGTACGAGTGAAAACCCTGAATATAAATATACGCTTGCTTTTTTAGGTTACGAAGATGGCGCAAGCGCTGCAGAAATTGAATTAACATACAACTGGGGCGTAGATAAATATGAACAAGGTACAGCATATGGACATATTGCTATCGGCGTTGATGATATTTATGCTATTTGTGAAGCAGTTCGTGCAAGTGGTGGTAAAGTGACTCGCGAACCCGGCCCAGTTAAAGGTGGTACAACCGTTATTGCCTTCGTTGAAGATCCAGATGGCTATAAAATTGAATTTATCGAAAATAAAAGTTCAAAATCTGGTCTAGGCAATTAATTAAAAGTGCAGTTGATTTTTCGCTCTTTTATAACGCAGGGTTACCTGCGTCATTCATTTTAAAGGATAAAATATGTCCAATTCTCAAGAAATCCCTTATCACCACCAATTAAAAAATCGTTTTCGCGGGTACTTCCCCGTTATTATTGATGTAGAAACAGCAGGATTTGATGCAAAAAAAGATGCACTTTTAGAACTTGCGGCAATCACCTTAAAAATGGATGAAAATGGCAATTTGCAACCTGATCAAAAATGCCATTTTCATATTGAACCATTTGAAGGGGCGAATATTAATCCCGAATCACTCAAATTTAATGGAATTGATATTCACAATCCATTGCGTGGAGCCGTATCTGAATTAGACGCCATCACGGGGTTATTCCAAATGGTGCGTCGTGGACAAAAAGATGCAGAATGTCAGCGCTCTATCATCGTAGCGCACAATGCCACTTTTGACCAAAGTTTCGTGATGGCGGCGGCTGAACGTACGGGCGTAAAACGCAATCCATTCCACCCTTTTGGGATGTTTGATACGGCAACGCTTGCCGGTTTTATGTTTGGCCAAACGGTGCTCGTCAAAGCATGCCAAGCGGCAAAAATTCCTTTTGATGGCAAACAAGCACACTCTGCGCTCTATGATACTGAACGTACGGCCGAATTATTTTGCTATATGGTGAATCATTTAAAAGATCTCGGGGGATTCCCACATATTGCTCAAACAAATGAAACGGAAAAAACAGCTGAAAATCAGACCGCACTTTAATTTTTAAAATTTTTCTAGAAAAAACTTGCAATCGTTTTCGCTTTACCGTATTTTAAAAAATAGTTCAATTTAGTTATCTAAATAAGCGAGTTTCAAATGAACTTTATCCTTCGTCACCATCATCGTCATTCAACTGAATAATCTTTCAGGCTGTTGGCGTGCTTGGAAGATTTCTTCCGAGCTGACAAGATAAAGATCAAAAAAATCTTACCCCTCGGAAGGCAACTTTCGAGGGGTTTTGTTTTATTACCAATTACAGGAGTTTATAACTATGCGACATTTAACCTTAAATCAATTTTCTTTTATGCGACCTTTTTCTTTTAATTAATAAGGAACAACAATATGTTATCGAATCCCGTTGTTATTTCAATTGCCGTGCTACTGGCGTTAAGCTTGCTACGCTTAAACGTGATTATCGCACTGGTGATTTCCGCTCTGACCGCAGGCTTAGGTGGTGGCTTGGGTTTAACTAAAACCATTGAAACCTTTACAGGCGGCTTAGGTGGTGGTGCTGAAGTAGCGATGAACTATGCGATGCTCGGTGCATTTGCCATTGCGATTTCAAAATCCGGCATTACTGATTTGCTTGCCTACAAAATGATTACCCGAATGAACAAAACACCAACTGGTAAAAATTTAGCGTGGTTTAAATATATTCTGCTTAGCATTTTACTCTTATTTGCTATTTCATCCCAAAATTTGTTACCAGTACACATTGCATTTATTCCAATTGTTTTACCGCCTTTACTTTCTATTTTTAACCGTTTAAAAATTGACCGCAGGGCAGTGGCCTGTATTATTACCTTTGGTTTAACCGCAACCTATATGATCTTACCTGTTGGTTTTGGAAAAATTTTCATTGAGAGCGTGTTAGTCAAAAATATCAATCTTGCTGGTGCACCACTCGGATTACAAACTAGCGTAGGTGAAGTTTCCCTTGCTATGCTTATCCCTGTTTCAGGCATGATTCTTGGTTTACTCACTGCTGTATTTATTACCTATCGTAAACCACGTGAATATGTAGTAACAACTACCGAGCCAACGACAACCGAAATTGAACAACACATTGCGAACATTACACCTATTCAAATTACTGCAAGTGCGGTTGCTATTGTCGCTACTTTTGCTACACAGCTTTTCACAAGCTCAACAATTATTGGTGGTTTAGTCGGTTTAGTCATTTTCGGTGTATTCGGTATCTTCAAACTCAAAGAAAGTAATGACATTTTCCAACAAGGCTTACGTTTAATGGCGATGATCGGCTTTGTTATGATTACAGCTTCTGGTTTTGCTAATGTCATTAATACTACAAGTGGTGTACAAGATTTAGTTGATGCACTTTCAACCGGTGCGATTCAAAGTAAAGGCGTTGCGGCATTCTTAATGTTACTCGTTGGGTTATTGATTACTATGGGTATTGGTTCTTCCTTCTCAACTGTACCAATTATCACCTCAATTTATGTACCTCTTTGTCTCTCTTTTGGTTTCTCACCACTTGCGACAGTGGCTATCGTAGGTGTAGCGGCGGCACTAGGGGATGCGGGTTCACCGGCTTCTGACTCCACACTTGGGCCAACATCCGGTTTAAATATGGATGGTAAACACGACCACATTTGGGATTCAGTTATACCAACTTTTATGCATTACAATATCCCATTATTAACATTCGGTTGGATTGCAGCCATGACCCTTTAATCGTTATAATCCCTGCGTATATTATGCGGGGATTTTTTTATGTCTATTCAATCATTACTCAATACGCTCGAGCAAAAAGTACTTCAACTAACTCAAACCTATCAACCTAACTCCGATAAAAAAATCAATGCGAAATTTAACCGCACTTTATTTACCGAAGATTTTGAAACCGTTGGTTTTTATCTCAAAGAAATCCAACAAAGCTTAACTAAGCTATGTAAAATTCCGCATCAAAATGAAGAGCAAATTGTATTTATGGCAGAACATCTTTTAGGGCAATGTACCGCCTTGAACGAAGCGATGAATCGCAAGCATAAAAAGGCTATTCAACCGAAAAAAACGGAACAACCAGTTACAAGTAATAAATCACAACATAGCATTCATCGTCTCCCTCCTAGAGAGCGTCTAGAAAAGTATTATGAAGCCTTGCAGCAACTCACAGAAAAATACGGAGAAGCCAAAGCACAAGCTAATACGGCTCAAACAGATATTCAACGAGATATATATAAGCAAACAGCTGCGATTTATTTAACACGCCGACAAAAATGTTTAGAAGCGATTGAGACCTTAGAAGAATACCTTGCTTTTAAAGAGGCTCGAGACAGTGCTGTCAAAAAATAAGATCTTTTTAAAATAGACTGAAAAGCAAAAATCCCTAAATCTTTCAATTTAGGGATTTTTTGAATTTGATGGCGGAGGAAGTGAGATTCGAACTCACGGAGGGCGTAAACCCTCGCCGGTTTTCAAGACCGGTGCCTTCAACCACTCGACCATTCCTCCGTGATTTAAGCGAGGTGAATAATACGTTTTTTCCCTCACCCCGTCAAGCAAGAAAATAAAAAAATTATCTGACTGACTACTTTTAAATCATAATGCTTTAAAAATACACAAAATAAAAAACGGAACCTACTGGCTCCGTCTTTATTATTGAGATATTACTCTGCTTTCGCTTGTGTCGCTTCAGAATAAATATGGCTAATTGCACTATGATGGCCTGCGGCGCCTTTACCGTTAAAGTAATAACGAGACTCCGTCCATTTTACAATTGGGAATGGTTTGGACTCTTCATCTGGTGCTTTCGCTAATGTCATCGCTGCTTTAGTGTGCTGTACTGCTGAAATGGTACCTGCACGACCTGTAAACACATAAGAGCGAACGAATTCTGCTTTTTCTTGCGGTTCAACTTCAGCTGTTTCGACTTGAGCAACCGGCTCTGATTTATGATGCAAGCGTTCTAATGATTCTTGCACTTTCTGTTGCACTGCTTCATTTGCCGGTTGAGTAATGAAATCTAAAGCCGGTTGAGTTTTTACCGGTTTTTCTTCCACGACAATACCCGTTGCAGGCGTGATCACACCTTTTTTCGTTTTTTCTTGCTCAAGCAATTCATCCACAGATAAGAAATTGCTTTCTTTCGCTGCATTTACAACAGAATAATCGACACAAACTTTACCGCTTGCTAATTCAGGTGAAGCAACTGCCGCAAATAATGGCATTGGTGACTTCACTTCATTACGACGACGACGTTGATTATTCGATGTACGCAAATGACGTGGAGTACGTCGCTGACGTTCTTGACGAGGTTTATTTTCTGTATTATCAACAGTGTTATTTTCAACCACTTCATTTTTAATCACAGGAACTTCAACGGCCTCAATAACATTCTCATTGATGTTATTTGTATTATCCTCAATACGAACACGTTTACGTAAATCACGACGTTGACGACGCTCTGCTACCGGTTTCTCTGCTTTTTCTTCTTGACGATTATCATCAGAAACATTCGCTAAATTAACCGCACTTTCAGATGTCACTTCTTCATTCGCATTACGACGATTGCGACGATTATTTACACGCTCGCGAGTTGGACGCGCATTTTCTTCATCTGTATTTTTCGCATTATCGTTGTTTTCGTTATTGCGAGAACGGCGATTATTACGACGATCTTGATTGCGGCGATTATTACGGTTGTTGTTACGATTGTTGCGGTTATTTTGATTTTTCTCTTCTTCTTTTGGTTCAGAAGCAAATAAACCTTTAATTGCGGCAACAATTTTCGCAAACAATGATGGTTCTTCCGATTTACGCTCAACTGGTGCTGGTGCAGCTGTTGGAATCGATAAAGATACTGCTGCACTTTCCACCACTTGCTCAGAGGTCACGGCTGCAGTTTCAATGTTGCGAGAAACAAGAGACTCTTCTGGTACAAATGTATCGTCTTGTGCATCATGGAATTTGGTTAAGTTATAGCTTAATTCATTTAGCTCTTCGCCTTCACGTACACGGAATACGCTGAAATGTGGCGTTTCCATCGCTTCATTTGGCACGACGATAATATCAACATCATGACGTTTTTCGATGCTATGAACAGCTTTACGTTTTTCGTTAAGTAAGTAAGATGCAATTTGTACAGGCACGATAGTGTGTACTTGTTTGGTGTTTTCTTTTAACGCTTCTTCTTCGATTAAACGTAAGATAGAAAGTGATAAACTTTCGTTATCACGCACTTTACCCGTACCTTGACAGCGTGGGCAAACATGGTGAGAAGACTCACCTAATGATGGGCTTAAACGCTGACGTGACATTTCCAACAAACCGAAGCGAGAAATACGGCTAATTTGAATTCTAGCACGGTCTTGACGCACGGCATCACGGATACGGTTTTCTACTTCACGTTGGTGACGAACAGGTGTCATATCGATGAAGTCGATAACCACTAAGCCACCTAAGTCACGTAAACGTAATTGACGAGCAATTTCATCCGCCGCTTCAAGGTTGGTATTTAATGCTGTTTCTTCAATATCACCACCACGAGTTGAACGCGCCGAGTTGATATCAATCGCTGTTAACGCTTCTGTCACATCGATCACAATCGAACCACCAGAAGGTAAACGTACTTCACGTTGGAAGGCGGATTCAATTTGAGATTCAATTTGATAGTGGCTAAATAGCGGCACTTCGCCTTGATACAGTTTCACACGATTGATGAAATCTGGACGCACAAGTTTGATGTGTGCTTTCGCTTTTTCAAATACTTTCGGGCTATCAATTAAGATCTCACCGATATCACGACGCAAGTAATCACGGATCGCACGAACAATCACATCACTTTCTTGGTGGATTAAGAATGGCGCCGGACGACTTTGTGAAGCTTGTTTAATCGCTTCCCAATGATGCAACAGTACTTTTAAGTCCCATTGTAATTCTTCTGGTGATTTACCTACACCCGCTGTACGCACGATAAGACCTACGCCTTCTGGTACATCTAAAGAACTCAATGCTTCTTTTAATTCGATACGTTCATCGCCTTCAATACGGCGAGAGATGCCACCTGCACGCGGATTGTTTGGCATAATCACCAAATAACTACCGGCAAGGGAAACAAAAGTGGTTAAGGCTGCGCCTTTATTGCCACGCTCTTCCTTGTTCACCTGAACGATCACTTCTTGACCTTCAGTCAAAATATCACGGATATTTGGACGACCTTGGAATACATAATCAGCAGGGAAATATTCGCGGGCAATTTCTTTTAAAGGAAGGAAGCCATGGCGCTCTGCACCATAATCCACAAAGGCAGCTTCTAAACTCGGCTCTACGCGAGTGATTTTCCCTTTGTAAATATTGGCTTTTTTCTGTTCATGACCCGGACTTTCAATATCCAAGTCGAATAAACGCTGGCCATCGACCAACGCAACGCGCAACTCTTCTTTTTGAGTCGCATTGATTAACATTCTTTTCATTGTCAATTTCTCGTTTGAATTATCTAAAATACCTTGAAAATTAACCGCACTTTACAGATTGACTGACCTTAGCCATCGACCTCGTGTTTCTCGCGAACAGTCAATCTCACGACTGTGTGTTGCTGGGTGCATTGATAGCATACTCAATTGTTATCTAAGACAATTTTCGTAAAACAATGCGGTGTGTTAATTACGCATTGCAAGGAAGCGTTAATCTTCAAGAAAAATATGTTGATTATCAATGTCTTATGCCATTCGCTGCATTGAGTATTGACCAACATACAAAATCGCTTTCTAAATGCCAAATTTTAGGCATAGAAAGACGCTCTATTATCCACATTCGGGGCTAAATTAGCAAGGCATTCTTGCTATTATCACCAGGGATATTGTGATATGATTCAGCCCAATTTTTAAAGGACAGATTCAATGACTGAAAAACAAGAAAAAATCATCAATCAATCCGTCAAAATGCTCACCGTTTCTGAGGATGAAGCAGGACAACGCATTGATAATTATTTATTGGCAAAATTAAAAGGTGTGCCAAAAAGTTTGATTTATCGCATTCTGCGTAAAGGCGAAGTTCGTGTGAACAAAGGACGAATCAAACCTGAATATAAATTGCAAAATGGTGATGTGGTGCGTGTGCCACCAGTTCGTGTTTCTGAAAAAAATACCGCGCCGATTTCTAAAAACTTGAATAAAGTCGCCTCCCTTGAAAGCCATATTATTTTTGAAGATGATTGTTTATTAGTATTGAACAAACCTTCTGGCATTGCGGTTCATGGCGGAAGTGGCTTGAATTTTGGTGTGATAGAAGCCTTGCGTGCATTACGTCCTGAAGCCCGTTTTTTAGAATTGGTTCATCGCTTAGACAGAGATACATCAGGCATTTTATTGGTGGCAAAGAAACGCTCTGCCTTACGCAACTTACACGAACAACTTCGTGTTAAAACGGTACAAAAAGACTATCTCGCACTCGTGCGTGGACAATGGCAATCTCATGTGAAAGTCGTGCAAGCACCTTTATTAAAAAATGAATTAGCCAGTGGCGAACGCATCGTTAAAGTCAGTGAACAAGGCAAACCTTCTGAAACGCGATTTGCTATTGAAGAACGCTACCAGAATGCGACCTTAGTAAAAGCGTCGCCTGTAACGGGAAGGACCCATCAGATCCGAGTTCATACTCAATATGCCGGTCACCCAATCGCGCTGGATGATAAATACGGTGATAAAGAATTCGATAAATATATGCAAGATCTCGGACTCAATCGTTTGTTTTTACATGCATTTTCTATTCGATTTGAACACCCTAAAACGGGCGAAACATTACGTTTCAACGCACAACTAGATGAAAAAATGAAAACAATTCTGAAAAAACTGCGTGAAAGCAAAGAGATAAACCCATAGACAAGAAAAATGTTTATTGCTATATTTGATAACGGAGACAACTCGTTTCTATCATTAATTAACATATAACAACAAAGGATAGCAAAAAATGGCAAAAGGACAATCATTACAAGATCCTTATTTGAATGCGTTACGCCGTGAACGTATTCCTGTTTCGATTTATCTCGTTAATGGGATTAAATTACAGGGTCAAATCGAATCATTCGACCAATTCGTGATTTTATTAAAAAACACTGTTAATCAAATGGTGTATAAACACGCTATTTCAACTGTGGTTCCAGCACGTTCTGTTTCTCACCACAATAATAACGGTCATCATGCAGCACAAGCTTCTGATGCTGCAGCGGAAGTAGAAACACAAGCAGAATAGTTCTGTTCAATGAATGATTTCATCAATTTAAGTGCGGTTGAAAATTCACCAGAAATTTCAACCGCACTTTCGTCATCTAAAACAGGCGACAATAACCAATCGGCAAAAGATAAAGCTGTCGTCGTGCATGTTTTCTTTTCTCAAAATAAAAACATTGAAGATCTGCAAGAATTCCAGCTTTTAGCAGAATCTGCCAATGTTGAGATTTTACAAATCATCACCACGAGCCGTACTACACCACAAGCAAAATATTTTATCGGTGAAGGAAAAGCACAAGAAATTGCGGATGCAGTAAAAGCCTTAGATGCCGATGTTGTTTTGGTGAATCATCAATTAACCCCTGCACAAACCCGTAATTTAGAAAGCATCTGCCAATGCCGTGTTGTGGATCGCACTGGGGTGATTTTAGATATCTTTGCCCAACGAGCCCGATCGCACGAAGGAAAATTGCAAGTTGAATTAGCCCAACTCAAGCATTTATCGACTCGATTAGTTCGTCGAAAAACAGGCTTAGATCAGCAAAAAGGTGCGGTTGGGTTACGTGGTCCAGGCGAAACGCAATTAGAAACGGATCGCCGTTTAATCAAGGTGCGTATTGCGCAGTTGCAAAATCGTTTGGCGAAAGTCGAAAAACAACGTAATCAAACTCGACAAAAAGCGGATATCCCTACCATTTCTTTGGTCGGTTATACCAATGCGGGCAAATCGACACTATTCAATTTCATCACACAAGCCAATGTCTATGCCGCGGATCAGCTTTTTGCTACCCTCGATCCCACATTAAGACGTTTACAAATTCAAGATGTTGGTACTTCAATTCTCGCCGATACCGTTGGTTTTGTTCGCCAGCTCCCTCATGATTTAGTGTCCGCTTTTAAATCTACCTTGCAAGAAACGGTAGAAGCCAGTTTGTTATTGCACGTCATTGATGCGGCAGACGCTCGAAAGATCGAAAATATTGAAGCGGTGAATTTAGTATTGGAAGAAATTAAGGCTAACAAAGTACCGGTATTGTTGGTGTATAACAAAATCGATTTATTGGAAAATGTAGCGCCCCATATTGAATATGATGACGAGAATAAGCCCGTTGCCGTTTACCTTTCAGCACATTCAGGTGAAGGATTAGATCTGCTACTTGAAGCCATTAAAGTGCGGTTGAAAAATGAGATACTTTCTTTCACTCTCACGCTGCTCCCGCAAGAGGGCAAAATTCGCCATGCGCTCTATCAATTAGATAGCATTCGTCACGAACAAATTTCGGATGAAGGTGAATTTATCCTCAATGTACAAATTGATAAAGTCGAATGGCTCAAACTTTGTAAACAATTCCCTAAACTGTCAGAAATTATTTACTAATACCGTATTGTTTTAATTTATTGGCGATCGCCGTATGTGATACGCCTAATCGTTGTGCTAATTTTCGTGTACTTGGATACTGAGCATAAAAAGTACGCAATACACTCGCCTCATATTGTCCCATGATCTCATCCAGGGTTTGCTCACCAAAATCATCCACAGAAATGACCGCACTTTGTACGGGTTTTAAATTTAAACTTTCAATATCAAGCTGGTTATTTTTCGCTAAGGAACAGGCGCGATACAAGACATTGTAAAGCTCTCGTACATTGCCTTGCCAAGGCTGCCCTTTCAAATAATTCAAAAAATCAGCATCATATTGCGGCATTGAAATCTTAAGCTGCGTGCTAATTTCTTGCAAAAAACCGTCCGTTAAAGACTGAATATCTTCAACTCGCTCACGCAATGGCGGTACATTTAGTGCTAAGACATTTAAGCGATGGAATAAATCACTGCGCAATTTCCCTTGTTCTAACAGCTTTTCCATCGGTTCTTGTGACGTACAAATCACCCGAACATTTGCATGATGTTCTTCTTCTTCACCCACTCGACGGAAAGAACCATCAGTTAAAAAACGCAATAATTTTGCCTGTAAACTTAATGAAAGCTCGGCAATGCCATCTAACAACACCGTACCTTCGTGAGCATATTCAAAAAAACCGATGGTTTCACTGTCACTCACTTTCCGCCCAAACATTTCGCTTTCCGCATCTTCATCCGGCAGGCCTGCACAGTTTACTGCAATGAATTTTTTCTCACGACGCAAGCTCGCAAAATGGCAAGCTTTGGCTAATAAATCTTTACCCGTGCCCGTTTCACCTTGAATTAAAAGCGGCACATCAAACATCGCAAAACGTTGTGCATTTTCGACCGCACTTTTCATGGAAAGGCTTTGAGTGACAAAGCAAGAGAACGGATCTTGTGGATTAAATGTCAGCATAAAATAAGCTCTGTTTTATTGAATGATGCCGATATGATAGGAAGTTTATTGATATGTGTAAAGATTAATTTACATATAAAAAGGGCAATCATTGACTGCCCTTTTAAATGATTTTTCGTATTATTTTTTCACTGCACGATCAAGTTCTTGTGCAATGATTTCCATACTTTCTAAACCACCAAATGCAAGATACCAATTGGCTGCATCAAGGTACACAATGTGTCCATCTTTATATGCTTTGGTTTGTTTGATGATATCGTTATCCAATACTTTTTGCGCATTGTTGGCTTTTTCTGTAATGGCCGCTGTACGATCCACTACGAGTAAAAAGTCTGGATTTTTTTCTAAGATATATTCAAAACCAACGCTTTGTCCATGCGTAGACGATTTGATGCTGTCATCAATCGGTTTAAAACCAAATTTTTGATACACCATACCATAGCGAGAACCATCACCAAAAGCACTGATTTTACTTTCATTAACCAACACTAATAGTGCCGTTTTGCTTTGTGCGTCTTTTGCAACTTGCGCAACTTTACTGTCTAACTCGGATAATTTCTCTTTTGCTACATTTTCTTTGTCAAAGATCTGACCAAGTGCGGTCACATTTTGTTGAAAACTCGGGTAGTAATTGTTGTAGTCATAATCCACATTCAACACGGGGGCTATTTCCTTAAACTTGTCGATCATTTTTTCTTGACGTTTAGACGCAATGATCAAATCTGGATTAAGTTCGTTAATTTGCTCCAATGATTGTTCTTTCAAATCACCAACATTTTTATATTTTTTGTCTGCAAATTCTGAAAGATAGTTTGGAATTTTTCCGCTTTGTGGGAAGCCCACTATTTTATCTTGCACACCTAATGCACGAAGCGTATCAGCTGCACCAAAATCGAGCACAATAACTCGTTGTGGGTTTTGTGGCACAACTTGTTTTCTAACAGAATTTTCCACCGTAATATCCGCAGCTTGTACAACACCAGAAAGTGCGAAGAGTGAAAGTGCTAAAGTTGATAATGTTTTTTTCATAAAGATTTCCTTATTTATCTAAAGTAAACAGCAATTTTGTTATTATCGATATTCTGAATAGGGATCGTCATATCATAAATATCTTGTAATACGGTTGATTGCATAATGTGGTTAACTTCACCTTGTTGGACTAATTTTCCATTTTTCATGGCAACAATATAGTCAGAATAACAAGAGGCGAAATTAATATCATGAATCACAATCACCACGGTTTTGTTGAGTTCTGTCGCTAATTTACGCAAAACTTGCATGATCTGCACAGAATGTTTCATATCCAGATTATTTAATGGTTCATCCAACAAAATATAATCGGTATCTTGTGCAAGCGTCATCGCAATATAAGCGCGTTGTCGCTGCCCACCACTTAAGTTATCGATATATTGATGACGAATATCATCTAAATCCATATAAGCAATGGCATTATCAATAAAAGTGTGGTCAGTTTGAGTTAAATTTCCTTTGGAATAAGGAAAACGCCCAAAAGCGACCAAATCTTCAATGCTTAGACGCAAATTAATGTTGTTAGTCTGCTTTAAAATCGCAAGCTGTTTCGCAATATCGCTACTTTTCTTACGATTGAGCAATTCACCGTTGAGATAAATCTCGCCACTATCAGCATTCAACAAACGGCTCATAATAGACAGCACTGTACTCTTCCCCGCGCCATTCGGTCCGATAAAAGACGTAATTTTCCCCGTTGGGATGGTGACAGACACGTTGTCCACCACCTTTTTGCTTCCGTAACTTTTCGTAATATTGCGAATTTCTATTGCCATTTTTTGTTTGCTCTTAATAACAAATAAATAAAGTACACACCGCCGACAAAATTAACGATGATGCTTAATGTCGTGCGGAAGGTAAAAATATGAGTAACCAATAATTGCCCAAAAACCAAGGTAATAATGGAAATTAACATCGCAGCAGGAATAAGCACCTTATGGCGATAATCACGAATAAATTCAAAAGTTACATTCATTACCAATAACCCAAGGAAAGTAAGTGGGCCAACAAGTGCGGTCGATACTGATGTTAAAATTGCCACGAGAATTAATAGGACTTTTAAGGTCTTTTGGTAATCGATACCTAAGTTAATGGCATTTTCTCGCCCTAACGCCAACACATCAAAGCAATGCCAATATTTAAAACTGAAAACAATGGTCGCCACTAAAATGGCTAATGCGACCCACAAGATTTGAGTATTGATTCGGTTGAAACTTGCAAAGCCAATATCTTGAGCGATCTGGAATTCATTTGGGTCAATCAACACTTCCATAAAGGTCGTTAAGCTACCAAAGAAGGTGCCGAAAATAATCCCGACAAGCAACAAGAAGAAAATATTTTGGCTCTCTTTCTTAAACAGGAAGTGATAAAGCACTAATGAAAACGCCATCATTAATCCCGTACATAAGACAAACAATGCAATCGAATTCATTGAAAGCAATGTACTTGAACCGAAAAGAAAAATGATCGTCGTTTGAATCAGTAAATACAGCGAATCTAAACCCAAAATACTCGGCGTGAGAATTCGGTTATTCACAACCGTTTGGAAAATCATCGTAGCGAGTGCAATTGCCGCACCTGTAATCACAATCGCAATTAAGGATAAGGCACGATTTTCCAAGGCATATTGCCAACGGTTTGGTAAGTTGTAGCCTAAATAGAGTGCAAGAGAAACAATGGCTAACAACGACAATACAATCAGTTGAGAAGAAGATTTCTTAGCCATTTCTATACCGCTTTAATAATAAAAATAAGAAGATACCACTGCCAAATACGCCAACTACGGCATTAATGGAAATCTCATAAGGATAAATCACACTTCGCCCTAAAATATCGCAGAATAAAACAAATACGGCACCCAACAAGGCGGTATGAGATAACACTTTCTTCAAGTTATCACCCAAATAAAGTGTGACGATATTCGGGATAATTAACCCCAAGAAAGGAATCACGCCAACAGACACAATAATAATCGAAGATACGACCGCCACAATGAGCAGGCCGAGATAAAGTACTTGGTTGTAATTTAGACCCAGATTAACCGCAAAATCTTTCCCCATCCCGACAATAGAAAAACGATGTGCAAATAAATAAGCTACGATGAGGGTAGGAATACTGAAATACAACAATTCATAGCGGCCTGACATCACAAGAGAAAAGTCTCCTTGTAGCCACCCGGATAAGTTTTGTAATAAATCTTCTTTATAAGCAATAAAGGCGGTAATTGAACTGATGATATTGCCGAACATAATCCCCACTAAAGGCACAAAAATCGTGTCCTTGAATTTCAAACGGGACAGAATCGTCATGAATAACAATGTGCCAAGGAAAGATACTATTACCGCAATGGTGGTTTTTAACAACATCGAAGCCGTTGGGAAAAACAGCATCGCCATTAAAATGCCTAATCGTGCGCTGTCCATTGTGCCCGCCGTGGTGGGAGAAATAAATCGGTTTCGACTGAGTTGCTGCATCACCAAGCCACAAATACTCAAGGATGCGCCAGCAATCAAGATACTGATTAAGCGAGGCACGCGACTAATTAAAAAGATCTGCCATTGATTACCTTCAAAATTCAGTAACCCTTTCAGATTAACAGTGCTCACCCCGAGAAAAAGTGAGACAAAGGAAAGCACGATCAAAAGAAAAATGAGATAACGTCGCTTAATCATAACAAATGAGAATAATTCTAAAACGCAAAGAAGGATAGCATATTGATGAAAAAGAGGAAAGATGAAGTGCGGTCAGTTTTTGATTAATTTTTTAAGCACATAAAAAATGCGGTCCAAATTTGACCGCACTTTATTCGCTACAGTTTTAACATCTTTTCCGCTTCTTTCGCTTGCACTAAGAACTGTTTACGCTCTGCTGTTGCCATTGCACTACTTGTACCAGGTAATTTAACTGTCAATGGATTTACAACACGACCATTAATATGAAACTCATAATGTAAATGAGGTCCCGTTGAGATTCCTGTATTTCCTGTTAAAGCAATACGCTCTCCCTTCTTCACAGTTTGCCCTGCACGAACTAAAGCACGACTTAAATGCATATACACCGTTTGATATTCGCGACCATGACGTATCACCACATAACGTCCTGCACCACCTGCTTGATAAGCCACCTTTTCAACTACGCCTTCTGCTGGCGCAATAACGGGCGTACCTGGAGCAACAGCAAAGTCGACGCCTTTATGTGGGCGAATACGTCCTGTGACTGGATGACGACGATTTGGATTAAATGGCGAAGAAACACGCGCTTGACGTTGTAGTGGATAACGCGCAAAGCCCTTGCCAAGGGTCTCACCTTGTCTATTATAATAGCGACCATTTGCCGCTTGAATTCCATAATAACTTTTACCACCTGTTATAATATGGATAGCTTCTACATTACCTTGTCCCGTTAATTTATCACCTAAATATTCACGTGACACTAAAATCGCAAATTTGGTGCCTTTACTGAGTTTTTGAAGGCTTACCTGCCATTGTAATGCGGAACTTAACTGACTGATTTGACGACCATCCAAACCTAAATCACGCAAACTTGATGCAAAAGATCCGTTAATCGTGCCTTTTAATACCTCTTTCTTCCAAATACTCTTCTTCTCTAAGATTTGGCGTTTAAACTTGCCGTCTTCAGTGCGCTCATAAATTCGCTCTTCTTTTTCAGATACCAACCAGTTTAAATACTCCAGTTGATCTTCTTTATCTAAAATCCAATAGAACTGCTGACCTGCGCGTAAATTTTTTAATTCAGGATATTCGGCAATTAAGTTCTTCGCTGTATCATCTTCCAAACCTGAAAGCTCTAATACATCTTTTAATGAATCACCACGTACCACGGTATGGCTAAATTGATCGGTAATACGTAATGCCTGATCAGCTACATCTAAAATGCCACTGAGTGCATCTTGTGCATCTTTTGGCAAATCAGTTAGCTCATCAAACTGTGGTTTAATTTCATCGACTTCATCATCTTTGGCTTGAAGTTCATCATCATAAGAGGTTGCATCTTCCGTATTAGCATGTTGTTTTGCTTCAGGATGTTCGCCTTCTTGAGATTGAGGATTGCCCGATTCCGTTTTTTCAGGTGTCAGAGATTGATATTGAACGTTATCTACCATCTCTGGCTCAAGATTACTTTGCAAAGAAGGATCATAATCAGCGGTATCTTTAAAGGCGAGAAAAGTACCTGTAAAAATAAGTAAAAGTGCAGTAAAAAAAATCGCTGCTTTTATGCGAGACTTTCTTTTCCGTCGTTCTCTGGCTAATTTAACGTGCTGCACTTTTGCTACCCTTAGATATAAAATAAAAGATTTTCGTGATTCAGACTACAAAATCTAGAAAAAATTCATTTTACCCCAAGAATATAAAATCTTATGCCTAATATTTAGACACTGATAGAATTTCTTGAGAAAAATAAGGAAATGAGCTATGTTATTGGGCTATTTTTAAGGGGAGAATTATGCAAATTAACGCCATTCAACCAACCCAATCAGTACCATTAATTACGCTAAAAAATATCAATGTAGTCTTTGAGCAAAAGACCGCACTGCGGGATATTAATCTTAACATTTATCCTCATTCAATTATTACCATTGTCGGTCCTAATGGTGGGGGAAAATCAACCCTTTTAAAAACCTTATTAAAATTACAAGCGCCAACATCCGGTGAAGTGATTTATAGCGCGAATGTCAGAATTGGCTATGTCCCACAAAAAATTCACCTCGATCACAGCTTACCGATGACGGTTGAGCGTTTTCTGGCGCTCAAAAAAGGTGTTAAAACGCAAGAAATATCAACCGCACTTGAGCAACTCTCTATTACTCATTTGAGAAAAAATAATATGCAAAAACTCTCTGGTGGCGAGATGCAACGTGTATTATTGGCTCGTGCGATTTTAAATAAACCCAATCTACTGGTGTTAGATGAACCCACTCAAGGGGTGGATATTAATGGTCAAGCTGAACTTTATCAGCTAATTCATCGTACTCAACAAGCCTTAAATTGTGCAGTTTTAATGGTTTCCCATGATTTGCATATCGTGATGGCGGACAGTAAAGAAGTGCTGTGCATCAATCAACATATTTGCTGTGCTGGCACACCCGAAAGCTTATCGAATGATCCCACATTTATGCGTCTTTGGGGCAATCAAATCTCACAAAATGTGGGCTTTTATACACACCATCATAATCACCACCATAATATGCACGGTGATGTTTGTAGTTGCAGTGCCAATCCATCAGAATGCCAACAATAAGGAAACATCATGTTTGAGATTTTATTTCCCGCCTTGCTTACGGGCTTACTGCTTTCCTTAATTACCGCACCACTGGGAGCCTTTGTGGTGTGGCGTAAAATGGCTTATTTTGGTGATACCCTTTCCCACTCAGCCTTGCTTGGTGTAGCGTTAGGGATTTTCTTACAAATTAACCCTTATGTTGCCATTGTAATTTTGACGATTATTCTCGCCGTATTAATGGTATGGCTCGAAAGTAACACGCAATTTTCAGTGGATACCCTTTTAGGCATTATCGCTCACAGTTGTCTTTCTCTTGGTGTAGTTACGGTTGGCTTACTTAAAAATGTCCGCGTAGATTTAATGAGTTATCTTTTTGGGGATCTGCTTGCCATTAATTTTAACGATTTACCTTATATTGGCGTAGGTGTCGTCATTGTATTAAGCACATTGCTTTACTTCTGGCAAGCCTTACTCTCCACCACAGTCTCACCTGAACTGGCACAAGTGGAAGGCATTAACATTAAAAAAATGCGATTTATCTTAATGATTTTGACCGCACTTACCATTGCATTAAGTATGAAGTTTGTTGGAGCTCTGATTATTACATCGCTCTTAATTATTCCCGCTGCAACAGCAAGACGCTTTGCTAAGACACCTGAGCAAATGGTGTTTATTGCGATTTTAATTAGTATGCTTTCCGTTATTGGCGGGTTATTCCTTTCCGCCTTTTATGATACCGCTGCGGGGCCTTCTGTCGTGATTTGTTCCGCATTTTTGTTTTTGTTATCATTACTAAAAAAGGAATATTTATAATCCGCTCCAACCAGTGAAAACCATTTGCACCGCACCTTAAATCTTGATAAAGTGCGGGCAACTTTTGACGATATTTTAGGATAAGAAATGAGCCAAGAATATTTAGATTTTGAATTACCTATTGCTGAACTTGAAGCTAAAATTGAAGCACTACGTTCAGCATCTGATGACAAAATTGATTTACACGATGAAATTAAACGCTTACAAAAGAAAAGCGATGAATTAACCAAAAAAACCTTTGCAAATCTTGATGCATGGCAGGTTTCTCGTATGGCACGTCACCCAAATCGTCCATACACGCTTGATTATATCGAACATATTTTTACTGATTTCCAAGAACTGGCAGGCGATCGTGCCTTTGCAGATGATAAAGCAATCGTAGGTGGTCTTGCTCGTTTAGATGGTCGCGCGGTAATGATTATCGGTCACCAAAAAGGTCGTACGGTAAAAGACAAAGTAACTCGTAACTTTGGGATGCCAGCACCTGAAGGCTATCGTAAAGCGTTACGTTTAATGCAAATGGCTGAGCGTTTTAACTTACCTATCATTACCTTTATCGACACACCAGGGGCTTACCCGGGCATCGGTGCGGAAGAACGTGGTCAGTCTGAAGCGATTGCTCGTAACTTACGTGAAATGTCTACATTAAAAGTACCTGTTATCTGTACGGTAATCGGTGAAGGCGGTTCTGGTGGTGCATTAGCCATTGGTGTCGGCGACAAAGTGAATATGTTGCAATATTCAACTTATTCCGTTATTTCACCAGAAGGCTGTGCTTCAATCTTGTGGAAGAGCGCAGAAAAAGCATCTACCGCAGCCGAAGTCATGGGCTTAACCGCTACTCGTTTAAAAGAGTTAGGTTTAATTGATAATATCGTTCAAGAGCCATTAGGTGGTGCGCATCGTAATTATCATGAAATGGCACGTAATTTAAAACAATGCCTCCTTGAAGAACTAAACGAACTCGATACCTTCGACAAAGATGGCTTATTAGAAAGACGTTATGAACGTTTAATGTCTTACGGTTATTGTTAATAAAATAGAGCGGTTAGTTTAACCGCTCTTTTTTGTGTTTTGAAAAAAATGTTGCATGGATGCAAAAAACAGCATCAATGCCTAAAATAATATAAAAGGAGAACTTAAAATGAAAAACGTATTAGCAATCCAATCTCACGTAGTTTATGGTTTCGCTGGTAATAAATCTGCTACCTTTCCAATGCAGCTATTAGGCGTGGATGTATGGGCACTCAATACCGTGCAATTCTCTAACCATACTCAATATGGTAAATGGACAGGCATGGTGATTCCACAAGAGCAAATTGGTGAAATTGCTAACGGTTTAGATGCCATTGGAAAACTGCAAGAATGTGATGCGTTGCTTTCTGGCTATTTAGGTTCAGCTGAGCAAGTTGACCAAATTATCTATGCTTTAGAAAAAATCAAAGCACGTAACCCAAATGCACTTTACTTGTGCGATCCAGTGATGCCAAATGCCGAAAAAGTCTGCGTGGTCGCCGATGGTGTACGTGAACGCTTAATTGAAAAAGCCATTCCACGTGCGGATATCATGACCCCAAATCTTTCCGAACTTCGTACGCTTTCTGACTTCCCTATCAATACGTTTGACGATGTGCTGAAAGCCGCCAATGCATTAGTGGCTAAAGGTGTGAAAAAAGTGTTGGTTAAACACTTAGGTAAAGCGGGTAAATTAAATGATCCCGATACCTTTGAAATTATTATGGCGACACCTGAAGGTGTATGGCATTTAAGCCGTCCGCTTTATAAATTTAACTTTGAACCTGTTGGTGTGGGTGATTTAATTGCGGGTACTTTCTTGGCGCATTACTTAAACTGTGGCAACGATGTTGAAGCTTTTGAAAAAATGAATAATGCGGTGGCAGGCGTAATGAAAACTACCTTTGATTTAAAATCTTACGAACTCCAACCTATTGCTGCACGTTTTGAGATCTTAAATCCAAGCACAAACTACAAAGCTGTTAAAGTTGCCTAATGGATCTTTTTTCATTATTCCAAGCTCAAATCCCAACCACCGCCAATAAGCTTCTCATTGCTTTTAGCGGTGGTTTGGATTCAACTGCACTGCTTTCTTTAGTTAAAAAACTCCGCGAAAAACGACCGCACTTAAGTCTGCGAGCTATCCATATCCATCACGGATTAAGCCCGAATGCGGATGCTTGGACGGCTCATTGCCAACAACTCTGTAAACAATTTGCCATTCCACTTATTATTGAAAGAGTCAAAGTGGAAATGCACGATGGCATTGAAGCTGGCGCTAGAGAAGCCCGTTATCAGGCGATTTTGAAACATATTCAGCCAGATGAATATCTGGTCACTGCACATCATTTAAATGATCAAACTGAGACTTTTTTCCTAGCGCTAAAACGAGGCGCGGGATTACAAGGTTTAGGCGCAATGCAAAAAGAAAGTCAATTGTTCGGGATGTCTATTCTACGCCCGCTTCTTTCTTTTACCCGTAATGAATTAGAAGATTACATTCAGCAAGAAAATCTGTCTTGGGTCGAAGACGAAAGCAATCAAGATAATCATTACGATCGCAATTTCTTACGTAACCAAATTTTGCCTGAAATACGTCAACGCTGGGAACATTTTGATCATGCTGTTCAGCGTGCCGCACAACATTGTTTTGAGCAACAACAACTGATTAATGAATTATTACAGACCTGCTTTGAGCAGCACATTCTTGAGGATCAAAAACAGTTTTCGCTCATAAACTTTCTAGACTATTCACCGCAAAAACAAACCTCACTTTTGCGTATGTGGCTGGCTAAAAATCAGATTGCTATGCCTACGCAGATTCAATTAATGCATATTATTGATGATGTTATTCAGGCTAAAGCGGATGCATCCCCACAATTTCAACTCGGGGAGCATATTATTCGCCGTTATCAGGAATGTCTCTATTTAACGGGGAAATTCGCTGATTTGTCGCAAACTTGTCTTGATATGCCGTTAAATCAACAGATTCTTTTGCCTGATAATCTTGGAAGAATTTATGCAATCAACAATGAGCAAGGCATTTTAGTCCATTGGAATGACAAACAAGTTCAACTTGCTAATACACAAGAGCCGATTCAAATACGATTTGCTTATACTGGCAAAGTAAAACGACAGCATAATCGCCCAGCCGAAACCATGAAAAAAATTTGGCAAGAGCTCGGTGTTCCGCCTTGGCAACGAAATCGTATCCCACTCATTTTCTATGGAGAGACTTTACAAAGTGCGGTAGGTTTTTTCTGTGTTTTTCAGAACTTAGAGAAATAAAAAATGAGTGATGATTCACCCATTTTTATGATAAAGAAAAGCGTTTAAAATGCCTGCCGTAAATTCTTTCCGTAAATAAAACCCCAGCGGCAAAGTATCAATCACTTCCCCATTTTTACCAATGCCTTTCGTAATGGCTTTACTGTTTGCACCTTTTGGACGCAGTTGCATAACTTCACCAATACGTGCCGTAATCTGATCTAACTTTCCGAGCACAATATAATCCATCAACTCTTCCCAATCTTGGCGTAATTGATGTTCTTGTTCAACCGAAGGTTGCCATAAGATAGGCTGACCAATATGGCGGTCACGTAAAGGAATATCTCTACTGCCTTCAATGGGAATCCACAAGACTTTCGATAATTTATGACGAACGTGCGAATTTTCCCAATTTACCCCGGAGTTTTGAACCAAGGGCGCAAGACTCACAAACGTGGTTTCTAACGGAAAGCCTTCTGCATTAATGGGTAAAGTTTTTAATTCAATGCCTAAATGGGAAAAATCCTGTTCAGCCTTACTGCCTGCCGTAGCACCTAATGCAGTTTCAAGCAACATCCCAACCCAACCTTTATCGCGTTTTAAATCCGGTGGAACTGGAACATGTAATTCGTCAGCTAATTCACCAAAAGTTAAGCCAGCTATGGATTGTGCTTTGGAAAGTAATTGTTCAAGGGTTTGTGGAATCATTCGTGATATTTCTTAAAAAAGCGAGGCTTAGTATTTTCAGTACCTTTATCAATATAGGGAATTTTTTCTAATTGTAATAAAAAACGTTTTGCCTCTAAGCCTCCGCCAAAACCAGTTAAAGTACGATCTTTACCTAAAATGCGGTGACAAGGAATAATAATACTAATCGGATTACTCCCTACCGCACCACCTACGGCTCGAACCGCTTTAGGATTATTAATCTGCAACGCAAGATCACCATAAGAGGAAAGCTCACCATAATCAATTTCGCGTAAAGCTTGCCAAATAGAGAGTTGAAACGCTGTACCTTCTGGCTTCAAGGGGATATCTGAAAAACGCTCGACTTCTCCACTAAAATATCGTTCAAAAGCCAAGTATACTTTTTGAAAAACAGGCAATTCATCTTTTTTATGCCATTTAGGATTAGGTTCATATTGCTCTTTTTCAAAATCAATATGTGTAATACTTTCACCATCAGATAAAATTAAAAGCCGCCCGATAGGAGAAGGATAATAAGTATAATAAAGTACGGTCATTTTTTGCCTTGTTTTATAAAAAAGAAAAGCACACTTCGTGTGGAGGTGTGCTTTATTATGCTAAATTTTCTAACCGATTAGAAACTATAATTTAAATTCAAACCGTAAAGATTTGCACTTGCTTTAGAGGTGTAATTTCCAGTTACCACTACAGCACCATTGCGGATAATTTGCTCTTCTTTGAAATGAACTTTTTTACCTTTCAAATAAGCATAGCCTAAATCAACTGAAAGATTTGGAGTAAATTTATATGTAGCACCTACGCTATACCAAGTACGATCTGTATCAGGAATTGCCGCACTAGCATATTCAGTTGCTGCAGCTTGATCATAAGCAATACCTGCTCGTAAAGTTAATTTCTCATCCACATCGTAAGTTCCACCTAGTGCTACACGCGAACTATTTCTGTAGTACATTTTCTTATGAAATGCTTCTACGCCATCAGCATGATACGTTGCATATAAGTTTTTCAGACGACTCCAGTGAGAATATTTATAACTATAGTGCATAGCAAATTTCTCGGTTAATTGGTGAAATCCTGAAAACTCTAAATAATCAGGCAAATTGAGCTTTAAACCACCTTCTTGCCCAATACGCTGAGCTTGTAAACTAGTTGCTGTATGATCTGTAAAATCAATATCTACTTTAGAATGGTAAGCTAAACCAATTCGATGATTTTCATTAAATTGATACATTACACCAGCATTCCAAGCAAAAGCCCAAGCCGCTTTGTCTTGTAGTTGAGTTAGAATAGTATCTTTTTGAACGCTACTTAATGAAGCCAATAATGGACCAGCTGTAGGAGGTAATTGTATAGCTCCTTCGCGTACAGCCTTACCAACATATTGAGCTGCATCAGCCAGAGCACCAGCTCTACGCTCAATTTTTGCTTTTGCATAAACTGCATTTAAACCCACACCAGCACTTAAACCTTGAGTCACACGATATGAACCGCTTAAATTTAAGTTAATCGCACTTAAATCAGTTTTACCGCCGAATACTCCTGCGTTGTAATCTGATTCATATTCACTTTTTAATCCAAAATTCACATTCATACCACCACCAATGGCAAATTTGTCATTAATTGGTGCCACAAAATACATATTCGGAATCAATGAATCTGGTATAACACTATCATGATCTGCAGAACCTGCAGCAACAGTACGACCTAATGCATTAACGGTAACCGGACCACTCATTCGAATTTTAGAATCCACATAAACGCCACCCACAGAGAATTGGTTGGTTTTAAATAAGCTCATTAATGCTGGATTAGTTGCAACCACTGAGGCATTGTCCGCAATTGCAGCTTCACCGGCATAAGCACGACCAAGACCTGACGTTGACACTTCTGCTAATTGGAATGCAGCAGCATTTACACCGCTTGCAGTAGATAAGATCGCCATCGCTACTAGCGTTTTATGAAATTTTTTCATCGAGAACCTATTGTGACTAATAATAAAAAGCTCCCAGATTCTAAAGCTCCATGAAATAGAGTGCAAATTATTTTAAACTAATTTATAAGTGTTCCGACCACTATTCAATAAATCATATTTCAATTTAAAATACGGTTATTTTTGCAGAGTTGTTCAAAAGTGCTAAAATACAGCCAATCTTAATTTTTAAATAAGGAAATCCTATGACTGTAACATGCAAAGCTGAAGAATCTCTCACTTGTAGTTGTGTTGATGTGGGGACGATTATTGACGGTTCAGATTGCGCTGTTGATATTCATCAAACCTATGCAAATAAAGCTGAAGCTGAAGCGGCACTTAATTGTTTCGTTGAAAAAGCACGCAAAACAGAAAGTGATCCTTGCGATATTAAAAGTGAAATCACAGAAACTGAAAATGGCGCCAATTTAACGGCACGTTTTACATTTAGCTGCCAGGCTGAAGCAATGATTTTCGAATTAGCGAATCGCTAAAAAACATTCTAGAAAATAACCGCACTTTATTATTAAAAATAAAGCGCGGTTATTTTTTGCTTAAATCATGATTAAATCACTATCGCAAACGTTTGCTTGATCTGGTACAATCACGCCGTTTTATCATTTAACCTAAAAATATAGGACAACATTGTGAGCAAACCATCATTAAGTTATAAAGATGCAGGCGTGGATATTAATGCCGGTAACGAATTAGTTGAACGTATTAAACCACACGTAAAGCGGACAACTCGCCCTGAAGTCATCGGGGGATTAGGTGGGTTTGGTGCATTATGTGCCATTCCGGGCAAATATAAAGAACCCATCCTTGTTTCAGGTACAGACGGTGTGGGCACTAAATTACGCCTGGCCATTGACTTAAAAAAACACGATACCATCGGTATTGATTTGGTTGCTATGTGTGTTAACGATTTAGTCGTGCAAGGTGCCGAACCCTTATTCTTCTTGGATTACTACGCCACAGGCAAACTTGACGTAGATGTTGCCTCCGATGTAGTGAAAGGCATTGCTGAAGGCTGTGTACAATCAGGTTGTGCATTAGTCGGGGGTGAAACCGCCGAAATGCCAGGCTTGTACCACGCTGGCGATTATGACCTTGCAGGTTTCTGTGTGGGCGTGGTTGAAAAATCAGAAATCATTGATGGTAGCCAAGTTAAAGTAGGAGATGCTTTAATTGCACTAGGTTCAAGTGGCCCGCATTCAAATGGTTATTCTTTAATTCGTAAAGTCATTGATGTTGCTGGCGTCAACCCAGCCACTGAGCAACTAGATGGTCGTCCATTAAGTGAACAAGTGCTTGCGCCGACAAAAATCTATGTAAAATCTGTTCTCGCTTTAATCAAACAAACGGAAGTCCATGCTATTGCACACTTAACGGGTGGCGGTTTCTGGGAAAATATTCCCCGTGTATTACCAAAAAATACCAAAGCCGTTATTTATGAAAGCAGTTGGGAATGGCAACCCGTATTCAAATGGTTACAAGAAAAAGGCAACATTGAAACCTATGAAATGTACCGTACGTTCAACTGCGGCGTTGGCATGGTGATTGCATTACCACAATCGCAAGTGGAAACCGCTTTAACGATTTTAAAACAATCGGGTGAAAATGCCTGGTTAATCGGTCATATCGAAAGTGCAACAGATGACGAACCACAAGTTATCATTAAATGATATCTCTTTTCCATCTCAGGGCGAAAATTTCAGAATGAAAGGTTCGCCCTTCTTTTATGTAGAATAATATGAAAAAAATTGCCGTCCTGATTTCAGGACAAGGATCAAATCTTCAAGCGATAATTAAGGCTTGTCAAACTGGTTTTATTCCTGGAAAGATTGTGACTGTCATCAGTAATAAAATCGATTCATTTGGCTTAGAACGTGCTGAAAGTGCGGGCATTCCTAGCCGAGTTTTTTTGCGCCAAGATTTTGCCTCTAATCTCGATATGGATAAGGCTATAGGTGATTATTTAGATGATCTCAATGTTGATCTCATTGTGTTAGCCGGCTACATGAAAATCTTAACCAAACCATTCACACAACGTTTTGCTGGGAAAATTTTAAATATTCACCCTTCCCTTCTTCCAAAATATCCTGGGTTACATACTTATCAAAGAGCACTTGAGAATGGCGAGAGCGAACATGGTACAACCGTGCATTTTGTCAATGAAGAGATCGATGGCGGTGCCATTGTGTTACAAGCTAAAGTACCGATTTTCCCTGGTGATACCGTCGAGGAGATTGAACTTCGTACACGTGAACAGGAATATCATATTTATCCTTTAGTGATTAAATGGTTTATTGAGGAGCGATTAAAACTCGAAAACGGTATAGCATATTTAGACGACTCCCCTTTACCCATATCTGGCTATGCCGCTGAATAACGTTAAATAAAAAGCGGTACACACTGTGTACCGCTTTTTTCAGAACAAGGTTCCATTAGAAACGATAACCTAAACCGACGAAATATACTGTAGGGTCAAGTTTCACCTTCACCGTATGATTTTCACCAGCTAAATTAAAACGCGCTTTGGTTTTAATTTGCGCATACCACATTGCCGCATTGAAATAAAGGTTATCTGTCAGTTTAACATCTATACCCACATTCGCAATCGGGCCAACTGAATCTTTTAATCTAAGATTAGATACACCAGCTAACTTAGCTTTTTCACTGAAAAACGTGGTGTAGTTAAGACCTCCACCTATATAAGGACGTACACTAGCATCTTTATCCAAGAAATAGTATTGAGCATATAAACTTGGCGGTAAATGTTTAGTTTTACCCACTAAAGCAGACCCTAACTTAATCTCATGACTAAAAGGTGTCGCCGCAAGTAATTCTACCCCGATGTTATCAGTGAACATATAAGTACCCGTTAACCCCAATTGAGTATTATTGTTCACTTTAAATTTGAAGACATCGCTATTTGTGCTCGTGTGAGTATCCACAAGAACACCACCCGCTCTTACAATAACATCACCTTGTTGATGTGCATTTGCAAAGCCTGCTAATAATGCTGCGCTTAATCCCAATGCTAATGCCGTTTTTTTCATATTTTGACTCCTTAGTCATTATCTTTTAAGTCCGCATTCGGACAATACTATCTCTTGTTATAATAATACTTATTTTGGGGTATTAAACCGTGATCTCTGTCAAATTTTTTGAAATTAATTAAAAAATTTTTTTTAATCTAGAGCAATTCTTCGTATTTTTAGTTTTTTGATGTCAAAGCTTGTATAATTACCTCACTTTTTTTACCGAGAAAATAAGATGCAAATTAACTTTACTCAGATTTTTCAAGATAGCCTCAATTTTATGCGTAATCAGCGAAAAACCGTGCTGATTTTCGTTGGGATTTTTGTTGTCTCACAATTGATTAATGCATTAGTCAGTGTACCAATGCCGAGTTTGGGTGATAATCCTAATCCATCACAACAAGACATTATTGATGCATTAAGCAAAGTGGAGCCAACTGCTCTGATTGGATCTTTTGTATTCCAACAATTATTGATGTCTTTTATTGCGACCTTCGGTATTGCAACCATTCATCATATTAGCCAGCAAAACCAAAATCCGATTAATCAAGGTCTCATGCTGACATTACGTCGTTTTTTAGGTGTGGTGGTTTTAGATATTTTTATGAGCTTGCCGCTTTTATTTGGTATCGTTGATGTTATGAGTTCATTTTTAAGCAAAAATGCACTCTCCCCTCTAGCCTTTTTTTCAATGGTATTTGGCTTGTTTTTCTTTGTTCGTTTATGCTTATCGCCCGTGCATTATATTGCTTCCAATCAATCTATCGGGCAAAGTGCTTTACAAGTGTGGCGTGCGGGTGTTAAACGTAATGGCATATTGATTATTTATGCTTTGATCACTTATTTACTTCTACCTTTATTAGTGAATAGCGTTGGTGCAATCCTAGGTACATCATTTCTAAGTGTGATTTTTGGCATTTTGGTAGCATTATTTCAACTATTTATTTTAGTATTTACTTACCGTTTTTACAGTTTATTTATGAAGGCATAATATGAAGCAACTTCTTGAATTTATTCCTCTTGTTCTCTTTTTCATCACCTACAAAATGTTTGGGGTGCGTGAGGCGGCGATTGTCTTAGTGATCGCGACCATCATTCAGATGGTTGTACTAAAACTGAAATATGGCATGATTGAGAAACAACAAAAAATCATGGCAATTGCTGTCGTCTTTTTTGGTTTGCTCACTGCCTATTTCAATGAAATCAAATACCTACAATGGAAAGTCACGATTATTAATGCCTTATTTGCCATTGTTTTATTGGTTGCACAATTCCAATTCAATACGCCACTGGTGAAAAAGTTATTAGGCAAGGAAATCCAATTACCGAATAATGTGTGGAACAAATTAAATGTAGGCTGGGCAGGATTTTTTATTCTGTGTATGCTGGTAAATATTTATATCAGCCAAAATATGTCTGAAGATGCTTGGGTTGATTTCAAATCTTTTGGTTTACTTGGTATGACCTTTGTTGCAACAATTGTCAGCGGTGCTTATATTTACCGTTACTTACCTAAAGATGATCAAAAAAATGATGAGGAAAAATAATGGTTTCAAATCTTATCGATAAAGACGGTCGTCAATCTAAAGGCGTATTATTACTACGCACCTTGGCTATGCCTTCAGATACCAACGCCAACGGCGATATTTTCGGTGGCTGGATTATGTCACAAATGGATATGGGCGGAGCAATTCTAGCAAAAGAAATTGCTCATGGTCGCGTTGTCACCGTTGCCGTAGAAAGTATGAATTTCATTAAGCCTATCGCCGTCGGTGACGTGGTGTGTTGTTACGGCCAATGTCTCAGTGTGGGTCGTTCTTCTATTAAAATCAAGGTAGAAGTATGGGTGAAAAAAGTTGCCAGTGAACCAATTGGGGAACGTTACTGCGTGACAGATGCTGTATTTACCTTTGTCGCCGTAGGAAAAGACGGCAAATCCCGCTCTATTCCACGTGAAGGTAATCTTGAACTAGAACGAGCATTAGCCTCTATCGAAGAATTAAATTGTTAAAAGGATAAATGATGTATTACGTAATTTTTGCCCAAGATATTCCTGGTACTTTAGAAAAACGCCTTACTGTACGTGAGCAACATCTTGCTCGTTTAAAACAATTACAAGCAGAAGGTCGCTTATTAACAGCAGGTCCTAATCCTGCCATTGACGATGAAAATCCAGGCGAAGCTGGCTTTATCGGCTCGACTGTGATTGCTCAATTCGAAAGTCTGTCTGCAGCAAAAGACTGGGCTGCACAAGATCCTTATGTTGAAGCTGGCGTTTACGGTGATGTGATTGTGAAGCCTTTCAAAAAAGTTTTCTAAATAAAACGAACGCTACACTCAAAGACGGATCTAAATATCCGTCTTTCTCTTTATATGGAATCTCCTATGCGAGCACTTAAACACACGACAATTTCGTTATTGATTTTAACCGCACTTTCAGGCTCAGCTTTGGCTAATCAGCATGCCCATAAAAGCAAAAATGAAACAGCGCCACAAATTAACCTTGCAGAAGAACAAGCCAAATGGGCACAGCAACAGCACGCTCATGAATTAAAGCTGATTGAACAACGCGCGACTTTTCTGCAATTAGAGTCGCTCCTAAAAAGTGCGGTCAAAAATAATCATGTTTCTAATAATGCCAAATTATTTCTTGGGCTTATTGATTCTTTAAAAGGTTATCCATTGCAAACTGATGCTATAGCGGCTTATTTAGATGCACGTGTAAAAACCGTTAATCGCGATACACCTCGTGAAGAAGTGAATGCATTGCGAACAGACATTGAACAATTTATTCAGCAACATTCCTCTCATTTCCTACGTGGAAAATTAGAACAACGTATTTTTACGTTATTCACCAATGCTGAAGATACTCAATCTCTCGCCAAACTCAAGCCAAATAATTTAGAAACACAAATTGCCGTGCTTACAGCTAAATATCAAATAGAGGCAGCCAATACCAGTCAGACGACAGAAAACCAATCAAACGACAAGAATAAATCGGCTATTTTGTCTGAATATGAACAACTTTGGCTCAATAATGCAGAGCTTCCTAATGATGCTCAACTCTGGGCGGCTTGGTATTCACAAGGTGGACGCGCTGAAGAGAAGATCTATCAAAAAGCGGAAATGCTCTTCAGTAAAAATGATGCGAAAGGATTAGAAATACTCGCTAAAGAGTTAGAAAAAATTGAGAATGCTAAAGAAGATGAGCAAGTAGCCGCTCATTTAGCGCTCTATCAGGATCTCTTAAAAAATCCAGCCAATTTGAAAATACTTGCCGAGAAATTACCATTAATTAATGATAATACGAATAAAATCACCAATAAATTTGCTGTAGTGCTCGGTTTTGCTCGTTATTTGCGAACCATTCCGGAAAATATGAATGAGCCAACTTTCACTCCTTACGAGCAATGGGCTAAGACTTGGCAATTAAATGAAAGTGAATTACGTGGTTGGAAAATCGCCTTTATTAGCCGTTTCTTTGATAACGAAAGCCCTAACTTTGTGCAATGGCGCGATCAAGAAATCCTAAAACTCAATGCAGATAACCTCATTGAACGTCGTTTGCGTACGGCTATTTGGCAACAAACGGATTTATTAGGTTGGTTGAATGCCCTTTCAGATGAAGCGAAGCAAAAACAAGAATGGCGTTATTGGATGGCTAAAATAGCTGCTCAAGCATCCGATAAAGATGCGAAACAACGATTAGAAGCTTTATCGAAAGAACGTGGGTTTTATCCAATGTTAGCAGCGGTCAAATTAGGCCATTCCTACAAACTGGAAATGCCTAAAATTTCTCAAGAGTCCAATATCCAAGAGGAGTATTCAGCTGAATTAGCTGAGATTGCAGAACTGCGTCAATTAGATCGATTAGGCGCAGCCAAACAACGTTGGCGTTCTCTATTAGAAAAATTACCGCAAGAGAAACAACTTGCGTTAAGCCAATATGCAAATGAACAAAATTGGTTTGAATTGGGCGTAGATGGCTCAATTATTGCAAAAGCTTGGGATTATATCGACTTACGCTTACCAAATGCTTACAGTCAATATTTTGATATTGCCCTCAGTAATGGGAATCTCAGCGCAACGGAACCTCAAGCGATTGTGGATAATCGTGTAACCAAAACTTTTGCCATGGCCATTGCTCGCCAAGAAAGTGCTTGGAATCCAATGGCACAATCTTCTGCAAATGCTCGAGGATTAATGCAGCTATTACCGAGTACTGCACAAAAAACAGCAGAAAATCAGCAACTTCCTTATAACGGTGAGTTAGATTTATTTAAACCGCTTAATAATATTTTACTCGGCACGGCTCACTTAAATGAGTTAAATGCTAAATACCCTAATAACCGAATTTTGATCGCCTCCGCCTATAATGCGGGAGCAAGCCGTGTAGAAAAATGGCTTGCAAGAGCCAATGGCAAATTGGCTATGGATGAATTTATTGCCTCTATTCCATTCTTTGAAACGCGAGGTTATGTTCAAAACGTATTAACTTACGATTTTTACTATCAAAACCTACAAGACAAAGAAAAATTACAAACCTTTAGCAAAGAGGAATACGATCGGCTATACTAGTCGCACTAGTTTAATAGTATAGGGTTGTTGATATGTATATTAGTCGCAATTTAGAACAATGGAATGCTTTCCTCGCGACCTTGCAAACTGCATTTAAGCAAGGCAAAGCACAAGATTTCTTAACGCTTCTGCTCACGCCTGATGAACGTGATGCGGTGGGGTTACGTTTACAAATCGTAGCACAGTTATTGGATAAAAATCTCTCACAACGAGAGATTCAACAAAATCTCAATACCAGTGCAGCAACCATTACGCGTGGTTCTAATATGCTCAAAACAATGGATCCGGATTTTATAAACTGGGTGAAAAGCCAACTCGATGAGCAAGCTGCAAAAAACTAAGCGAATTCTGACCGCACTTTTACATCTTTTTCGCCCCTCTTGGTGGAAAAAAAATTGGCAACGGGTTGCGTGGCGTTTTTCTCTCGCAATCCTGGCATTTTTCATTTGCTTCCGCTTTATCCCTGTTCCCTTCTCTGCCTATATGGCACAGCAAAAAATCGGGCACTTATTACAGTTAGATTTCAGCTATTCAATCAAATACGATTGGGTGAGCCTTGATGAAATCTCACCGAATATGCAACTTGCGGTAATTGCCGCTGAAGATCAAAAATTTCCCAACCACTGGGGCTTTGATTTTGAAGCAATTCAAAAGGCCTTTAAATTTAATGAAAAATCTCGCCGAATCCGAGGCGCTTCAACGATTTCTCAACAAACAGCAAAAAACCTCGTTCTCTGGCATGGACAAAGTTGGTTTCGCAAAGGATTAGAAGTTCCCATAACGGCATTAATGGAAATCTTTTGGTCCAAAGAACGCATTTTAGAAGTGTATTTGAACATCGCAGAATTTGGTCATGGCATCTTTGGTGTAGAAGCAGCTAGTCGCTATTACTTCAAAAAATCAGCGAAAAACTTAACTCAATCAGAAGCGGCATTACTCGCTGCAGTTTTACCGAATCCGATTATCTATAAAGTGAATAAGCCTAGTGCATTAGTTCGTAAAAAACAAAGTTGGATTATGGGACAAATGAATGGATTAGGCTTAAATTATCTGAAAGAAATGTAGATTTTCCATAAAGAAAAAAACCTTGAAACTCACTTTAAGTTTCAAGGTTCTAAATTTGGTGGGATAATCTCACTTGAACTAGCAATATAAGACTTTGATTTATAATAACTTTATTTGTTGGGTTTGTGTTCAGTGTTACTATTGGTGTTACTAAAAAATGAAGTGATAGATTATCTATAATAATTAAAGCACTGGTATGCTACCTTGTGAGTTAATGGTAGCACAACAATAGGAAAATATCTAAAAAAGTAAAATAGTATTATTCGACTATTTTTTAGACAGAAATTTTTAAAAATTTTCTTAATGAAAACATTAGTTATATATGAGAATGAATAAGATAAGTTTCCTATGTTGGAAAGCAGAAAATTTGTTCAAAAAATGCTTGCAAGCAATCTGGAGGAAGTATAGGATGGTCTCAAGTTGATTTTAGTTAGACCATACAACAGTAAGGATTTCTTATTAATATATGAAATAGAGGCTATACGCCTTATCAAAAGTGATATTACAGATCATTTTTTTAAACGCAATAATATAAGGGTATTACTAACTAAAGAGTAATACCCTTTTTATATATAGGGGTTTTACCATGGATAGAATAATCAGGGTAAAAGAATTTTTAACGATATTAGGAATATCTAAAAGTACATTCTACACTTGGCAGGATAAAAGTTCTGCTTATTATAAGCCTAATTTTCCCAAAAAAGTTAGCCTAGGAGCTAACTCCGTAGGCTACTTTGAATCTGATGTAAATCGGTACTTAAACAACATTAAAAACCTAAATGAGGTGATCTATGCTTAAAACAGTAGATGATAAGATTTTTTCAATTATTAATAGGAAATTGCCATTAGAGAAACGTTTTAAGAAGTTAACTAGCAATGCTAGAAATGTCTTATACACATTAATCATAAAAAGTAAAAATGAAAATAAAGAAATAACGTTAACTACTTTCAACTCGGAATCTGTTTTTAACTTAAAAAGAGATTTATTCATTAAAGCTATAAATGAATTGATAAAAGTAGATTATTTAAAAAGAACTGAAATAGATAATATCTATATGCTAAAAATTTAAATCCAAGCCACTATTTAGTGGCTTTTTTATGGAGATTATTATGAAGAAAGAAAATGTAAGTTTTCCAGATAAATGGAAGGGATGGAGATTAAAAAATAATGAGATTGATTACAATGTAGATGATAATAACTATCTACTTTCTAGGCGTAACTATTTACTAGATAAAGTAGATGATAGCAGTTACAAACTTAAGAATAGCATAGATAGCTATTCAAATAGGCAAGTCTTAGCTTGGGGTTGCGGCTCAGGGAAAACCACAAATTTAAAGGTTCTTTGTGCTAATACTGATAAGTCTACTTTGATTATTGTAAAAACAAATGAAGAAATTAAAAGGCTTGTATTTGATGTTAAAGCATTAAATCCTAAACAGTCCATTTGTGGAATTTATAAAGGAAGCGATACATTAAAAGAATTAGAATGTAATATTTATGCTTTGTCAAAATATAGAATAGTAGTAACTAATAACTGGAGGGCTTTATATGAATCAAGCAATATATTTATTAACTATGATGATCCCATAAAGAAAGAGATAACAAAGAGAGAATTAGTTATCTTTGATGAATTCCAGACCCCTTATACGGATATAGTAGTAAAACATGAGAAATTATTAGTAGAACTTTATAAGAGAGAGTTGATATACGGAAAAGAGATAAGGCTAAATAAGGAGACAATTAAGAATATAATAAATTTTGACAAAAATATATTTAATGAATTATTTAATGATTTACCTGATATAAAAATGAAAAACTATATCATGAAAGAGTTAGCTGGCTATTCAATAAACTTATAGTATCTTTAGGAGATCTATCTAATACAGATATATCATCAGATATTATCATACACCAAGATATTAATGACTTTATAGATGAAGATACAAAATTAATTATTTTAGATGCCACAGCAGAATTTTTATTTGAAGGTAGTAATAATTGGAATATAGAAAGATATAATCAAAGTAAAGTAGTTATAAATAATAATATTTATTATGATACATTGTTATCAACACGAAGGACAAGAAAAAGTAATGAGAAACATAAAAAAGATATTGTTGAAGACATAAGAAAACTTGAGAAATATATTTCTATGAATAATGGAAATAAACATCTTGTTATTACATGGAATAATACATTTCATATAGAGAATCTACCTAACTTCATTAAAGAAAATATTAGTAAAGATTTGCGAGATAAATATGAGGTTATTCATTATAATTCAGGAAAGTGTAGAGCTACAAATGAGTATATAAAATATGATTCAATAATATTTTTTGGTGAGTGGTTTAATAATTCATTTCATGCAGAGACTTTCTGAAGTATTAAATACTAAAATAGAATCTAAAGATCTAGTAAAATCAGAAATAGTTCAAGCAATTTTTAGAACTCAAGCAAGAATAGGAAAGTCAGTATCTATCGCATTTTTTACAATTATAATGAGAAATTATTGGATGGATACGATTCATTTGAAGAAAGTATTAATAGTATATTGAATATAGAAGATAATGATTTTAAAAGAATGGTTAAAATGAGAAGAATATTAAATATAATGGAAAATGAATTGAATAAGAATACACTAAAAAAGTAAAAAACTTCATTCGTAAAATGAATATTTTAGATTTAAAAAATGAAATTATGGAAATTAAAACCAGCCTTAAAGAATTAAATGATATTGTTGATCATAAATTTAAATCTAGGAGAGATGTTATACCACTTCAAAATGCTCTCATGGAATACCTTAATATAAATTTAACTTTATAAAATAAAAGCCTAATAGGGAGTTAATCTATTAGGCTTTATTTTTTATTGAATAGTTACATAAAAATCTTTTCCATTATCACTACTTTCAATTTTATAACGTATAGGTGCTTTTATGCCACTGTTATATTGATTTCTATAAACTTCTATTGCTTGTTCATGTTCTCTAACCATTTTATCTAACTGTTCTTTAGTTTCAGATAAATATTTATCCCTTTCTTGTTGATAATAAATTTTTACTCTATTAATATCTTGAGGGTAAGATTCTTCTAAAATCCTAAGATTATCTTCAATATTCTTAACCTTATCATCCCTTTCTTGATTGAATCTATTTTTATGATGATTGTAATTATTAGAAAGTTCCTTTTTGTTACGTTCTAAAGACTCAGACACTTCTTTATCACTTGCTCCTGCTCTTTTATAGTTTTTAGCATCTAATTCGATTTGGCTAGACATTCTTTTATAATGATTTTCATTTTCTAGTAATTTTTGTTCTGAATCAGAAATAGCTTTATTTTTATCTGAAGAAAGACTGTTCTTTTTACTAGAATATTTATTTTCTAATTCAGATAACTGTTCTTTTTCTCTTTTATCCATTTTTAATGAAAATTCATTAAATGCATTTTTTAGCATTATTTCTTTTTTTGGGTCTTCGGAATATATAATGGAATTACTTTCTTAATAGTTTAAAAACAACTGGTGTTTAAATTGGATTTTCTGGTGGGATGTTAGGATAATCAATAGTATTATATAAAAGTATCAATCACATACGAGTGATACTTTGGGAAAAAAATAAAATAGTCCAATTTACTTGACCGTGTACTATGGTACATGGTTTATAATATTCAGGGGGTGAAATAAGATGATTTATCGCATTAGTGAGTTTGCAGATAAATGTGGAGTTAATAAAGAAACGATCAGATATTACGAGCGAAAAAATTTATTACAAGAACCTCACCGAACGGAAGCTGGTTATCGGATATATTCATATGATGACGTTAAGCGTGTTGGGTTTATTAAACGAATACAGGAACTTGGTTTCTCTTTAAGCGAGATTTATAAATTACTTGCTGTTGTAGATAAAGATGAAGTTCGTTGTCAAGATATGTTCGAATTTGTTTCTAAAAAACAAAAGGAAGTGCAAAAACAAATAGAGGATTTAAAACGAATTGAAACTATGTTAGACGACTTAAAACAACGATGTCCAGCTGAAAAGCAATTACATTCGTGTCCAATAATAGAAACATTAACATGAGAGATTAATTAACGAAAGGAGCTTTTTTATGAATAAATTTAAGGTAAACATTTCAGGAATGACCTGTACGGGTTGTGAAAAACACGTAGAATCAGCACTTGAAAAGATAGGTGCTAAAAATATTGAGTCTAGTTATCGTCGTGGTGAAGCAGTATTTGAACTGCCCGATGATATTGAGGTTGAAAGTGCAATAAAGGCGATTGATGAAGCAAATTACCAAGCCGGAGAAATTGAAGAAGTATCATCACTAGAAAACGTGGCGTTAATTAATGAAGACAATTATGACCTTCTTATTATTGGTTCTGGTGCTGCTGCCTTTTCTTCGGCAATTAAAGCTATAGAATACGGTGCAAAAGTTGGAATGATTGAGCGTGGAACGGTTGGGGGAACCTGTGTGAATATTGGCTGTGTTCCGTCAAAAACTCTTCTTAGGGCAGGGGAAATCAATCATTTATCAAAAGACAATCCGTTTATAGGTTTACAAACATCCGCTGGAGAAGTGGATTTAGCTAGTTTAATCACGCAAAAGGATAAATTGGTGAGCGAACTTCGGAATCAAAAATATATGGATTTAATTGATGAATATAATTTTGATTTAATTAAAGGTGAAGCAAAATTCGTTGATGCTAGTACGGTTGAGGTCAATGGGGCAAAGTTATCTGCAAAACGCTTTTTAATTGCAACAGGTGCATCGCCTTCGTTGCCCCAAATTTCAGGACTTGAAAAAATGGACTATTTAACTAGTACAACACTTCTTGAGTTAAAGAAAATACCAAAACGATTAACTGTAATTGGTTCAGGATACATTGGAATGGAGCTTGGACAACTATTTCATCATTTAGGTTCAGAAATAACGCTTATGCAAAGAAGTGAGCGACTTTTAAAGGAGTATGATCCTGAGATTTCAGAGTCAGTTGAAAAAGCGTTAATTGAACAGGGTATAAACCTTGTCAAAGGGGCAACTTTTGAGCGTGTTGAACAAAGTGGAGAGATAAAAAGGGTTTACGTAACAGTAAATGGCAGTAGAGAAGTCATTGAATCAGATCAGTTACTTGTTGCCACTGGAAGAAAACCAAATACGGATTCTTTAAATTTAAGTGCAGCAGGTGTTGAAACTGGAAAAAATAATGAAATCCTGATCAATGATTTTGGTCAAACAAGTAATGAAAAGATTTATGCAGCAGGAGATGTGACTTTAGGACCACAATTTGTATATGTAGCAGCCTATGAAGGTGGAATTATTACTGATAATGCTATTGGTGGATTAAACAAAAAAATAGATTTATCGGTAGTTCCTGCTGTTACGTTTACGAATCCGACGGTTGCAACGGTTGGTTTAACAGAAGAACAAGCAAAAGAGAAAGGGTATGATGTGAAGACATCTGTATTACCTTTAGATGCTGTTCCAAGAGCAATTGTAAACCGTGAAACAACCGGTGTATTTAAACTAGTAGCAGATGCAGAAACACTAAAAGTATTAGGGGTTCATATTGTATCTGAAAATGCAGGAGATGTCATCTATGCAGCATCATTAGCTGTTAAATTTGGCTTAACGATAGAAGATTTAACAGAAACCCTAGCACCATATTTAACAATGGCTGAAGGGCTAAAATTAGTTGCACTTACGTTCGATAAAGATGTTTCGAAATTATCTTGCTGTGCAGGCTAAGGGAACTTTTTTACAACTCCCTATTCAAGTGAACCAGCTAATGCTTTAAGGGATTTTCTAAGTGCATTTGTGGTCACAAAAATAATTTAACACTGATGATTTCAACATCAAATCTATAATTGATACCTTAACACCGCAGAGTAATAAAGGATGAATAATATGTCAGACTTATTATCCTTACCAGACATTAAAACAATAGAACCGCCACAAGAAAATGAAACCGATATGATGTTTAAAGTTGAAGCAGTCGGACCACCTGAATGTTGTCCTGAATGTGGTTTTGACAAGTTGTACAAACACAGTTCAAGAAATCAACTAATTATGGATTTGCCCATTCGTTTAAAGCGAGTGGGCTTACAATTGAACCGTAGACGATACAAGTGTCGTGAATGCGGATCTACCTTCTGGGAACGCCTAATATCTGTAGATGAAAAGCGTAGTATGACCAAAAGGCTTTTAAAGTCCATTCAAGAGCAATCCATGTCTAAGACCTTTGTAGAAGTCGCAGAAAGCGTTGGTGTTGACGAAAAAACCATTAGGAACGTTTTTAAGGACTATGTGGCACTCAAAGAACGTGAATACCAGTTTGAAACTCCTAAGTGGCTTGGGATAGACGAGATACATATTATCCGTAGACTTCGGCTTGTATTGACTAATATTGAACGCAGGACTATTTATGACATCAAGCCTAACCGTAACAAGGAAACAGTCATCCAACGTCTTTCAGAAATCAGTGACAGGACTTACATTGAGTACGTCACAATGGATATGTGGAAGCCCTACAAAGACGCAGTGAACACTATCCTTCCACACGCTAAAGTTGTCGTAGATAAGTTTCATGTAGTTAGAATGGCTAATTAAGCCTTAGATAACGTCAGAAAGTCTTTGAAAGCCCATATGAGCCAAAAAGAAAGACGTACCTTATGCGTGAAAGGTTTATCCTTCTAAAGCGTAAACACGATCTAAATGAACGTGAATCATTCCTCTTAGATACTTGGTTAGGTAATCTTCCTGCTTTAAAAGAAGCCTATGAACTCAAAGAAGAGTTTTACTGGATATGGGATACTCCTGATCCAGATGAAGGTCATCTTCGTTATAGTCAATGGAGACACCGTTGTATGTCCAGCAACTCTATATGCAAAAATTTAACGTGGAGAAACTAAGCTCAATCTTCATAAATTGGAGCAAATTGCCAATATCTTTAATATTGATGTTTTAGAACTAATCAAAAATGATGATAAGAATGTACTGTTCTTCATGAATGATCATAACACTAACTACTACGGTTCAAATGAGAATTTGACATCAGAAATCGATCGATTAAAACTAACTATTTCGCATAAAGATGAGCTATTGAAACAAAGAGATCTAGTGATTGAACAAAAAGATAGCGAGATTTCAGCATTGAAAGAGATTATTTCTTTGCTTAAATCGAAATAGACACTATCTATAATATACTTATTTTATCTAAATTATTTAACTATCAGAAAACGCTGTATAACCTATCTAAATCACTGCTAGCAGCATTATTTAGGGATATCCCTTCTTTTCTCCAAATAATTAGCATGATTATAAGCTAGGCTAACTTGGCTTCCTGTTTTATGTGCTAGACAAGCTTCAGCATGCTCATGTTGAACGCCTTGTTCTGCTAAAAAAGTTCTAGCCAATCCCCTTAATCCGTGTGCAGTCTGTTTATCTTTGTAACCCATCCTTTTTAGTGCCATATTAACAGTAGATGAACTCATTGCTTTCTTTAAATCACTTCTATGAGTAAACAAATATTTATTATGACCCGTCATTGGTCTTAGCTGTTCTATCAAAGCCATTACTTGGGATGATAATGGTACTGTATGTAGAAACCTCACTTTCATTCTTTCAGCAGGAATATTCCATTCTTTTTTATCAAAATCAAATTCGCTCCATGAAGCGTTACTTGCTTCACTAGGTCGAACCATTGTTAATAATTGAAATAAGATTAATAATTGAGTTTTCTTTTCAATCTTAGCACTATGTATTGATTTTATAAGGGTAGGAATTTCTTCAATACTTACTCTAGGGTTATTTCTTTGACGAACAGACTTGAATGTAGAGCTAATTTTTAGGCAAGTATTACTTTCAATTAACCCACTATTAACCGCAAAATTTAAGATTTCATTTAGATGACCGCATAGTCTATGAACCATATCTGGAGATCCATTTTCCACCACTTTCTTTAACATTTGGACTACTAAAGAAGGCTTAATTTCTTTAATAGAATATCGACCTATCAAAGGAAAAAGATGAAGCTCTAAGTTTCGCCAATATTTATTGATCGTTTTCTCTTCAACTTCTGAACTTTTTTTCTCTTTCCAAAGTTCTGCAACTTTCTCAAAGGAACTTTGAGTATCCATAAGCTGCTTTCTTTCTAGTTCTTCTCTATGTTTTTTAGGATCAATTTGTTGAGCTAATAATTTACGACAGTCATCTCTTAACATTCTAGCTTCAGCTAAGCTAACTATCGGATATGTACCTAGCCCTAAATTAGTCCTTGTACCAAGAATAGGTCGTATATAATTAAATAGCCATAATTTAGAGCCGTTAGGCTTAATTCTTAATAAAAGCCCATAACCATCACATAAGCTATACTCTTTTTCTTTTGGCTTAGCTTTTTTTATCTCCGTATCTGTTAAGGGAGTTGTTCTTCTTGCCATTAGATACCTCCAAAATGAAGTAACACTAAAAACTTTATAAATTTATTTTATAAATCATAAAGTTATAATTAATTTAGTAACACTATATGATCCTATCATAGCATGGTGTTACTATTAGTGTTACTAGAATTTGTGGATTTGGTTGGTTTCTATCGGACTTGTTAGAACAACAAAAAAGCCTTGATATGCTATATATCAAGGCTTTATCGGACTATATCATACTATATAAAATTAGAATTTGGTGGAGATAATCGGGATCGAACCGACGACCTCTTGAATGCCATTCAAGCGCTCTCCCAACTGAGCTATATCCCCAAATAACGCAAGCTATGATAAATTTCGGCTGATAAACTGTCAATATTGAAATAATCAAATCTTGTTTATCAGCCTAAATATTAAGCGTTTTGAGATTTAATAAAATCAATGGCACGTTGGATACGCGCTAACACACGTTCACGACCGATACCCACTAATGTCACATCCATCGAAGGTGATTGACCTGATCCTGTTACTGCCACGCGTAATGGCATCCCGACTTTACCCATACCCACTTCTAATTCAGCTGCGGTTTGTTCAATCGCTTCATGCGTAGAATGTAAATCCCAGCTAGAAAGTGCGGTCAATTTTTCTTTTACTTTTTCAAGTGGTTCAATCGCCGCTGCTTTAAAGTGTTTCTTCACTGCCGCTTCATCAAAACTTTCAAACTCTTCGAAGAAATAACGGCTTGCTGATGCCATTTCTTTTAAGGTTTTACAACGTTCTGCAAGCATCGTCACGATTTCAGTTAATGCTGGGCCATTTGATGTATCAATACCTTGATCTTTATAGTGCCATGCAAGGTGTTTGGCCACATATTCAGGTGGTAACTCACGAATGTAATGGTGATTTAACCACAATAATTTTTCAGTGTTAAATGCACTCGCTGACTTACTCACATGATCTAATTCGAAGAATTTAATCATTTCTTCACGTGTAAAGATCTCTTGGTCACCATGCCCCCAACCTAAACGAACAAGATAGTTGATTAAGGCTTCAGGTAAATAACCGTCATCACGATATTGCATCACACTTACCGCACCATGACGTTTTGAAAGTTTTTGACCATCATCACCATTAATCATGGAAACGTGCGCATATACCGGAATTGGTGCGCCTAACGCTTTTAAGATATTAATTTGACGTGGAGTGTTGTTAATGTGGTCTTCACCACGCACAACATGAGTAATACCCATGTCCCAGTCATCCACTACCACACAGAAGTTGTAGGTTGGTGAACCATCGGTACGACGAATAATTAAATCATCTAATTCGCTATTGCTGATTTCAATACGACCACGCACGGCATCATCAAACACGACTGAACCTTCTGTTGGGTTTTTAAAACGTACAACATGTGGCTCATCGGCTGAATGATTGTGATCATGTAAACAATGACGGTCATAACGTGGTTTTTCTTTGTTTTGCTCTTGTGTATGACGTAATTCTTCTAGGCGCTCTTTAGAGCAATAGCAACGATAAGCCAAGCCTTGCTCAATCATTTCATCAATCACTTGATTGTAACGCTCAAAGCGTTTGGTTTGATAGTAAGGACCATGCTCCCAAGCCAGGTTTAACCACTCCATCCCTTCAATGATTGCTGCTGTTGCTTCCGGTGTAGAACGCTCTAAATCGGTATCTTCAATGCGTAATACAAACTCACCGTTGTTATGTTTTGCAAATAACCAAGAATAAAGGGCTGTACGTGCGCCACCCACGTGCAAATAACCTGTTGGACTTGGGGCAAAACGCGTACGTACTTTTACATTCGGATCTAATTCAAAAGGAGGATCAATTTTCATTTTCTTAATAACCTATTCATTTACAAAAATTACCTTTATTTTACTACGACTTGCGTGACTTCTAAATAAAAAATCTGATTTTATGCCTATTTTTGCAACAACTAGACGCTTTTTCATAAAAATATATTGACTGAAATCTCATTATACTTATAATGCCAATCCACAACATTAAGGGCGATTAGCTCAGTTGGGAGAGCACCTCCCTTACAAGGAGGGGGTCACTGGTTCGAGACCGGTATCGCCCACCACTTTTTCCAAAGTAGACTTTAATGTTGTAAAAGTTTGACCAAGCGGGCGATTAGCTCAGTTGGGAGAGCACCTCCCTTACAAGGAGGGGGTCACTGGTTCGAGACCGGTATCGCCCACCACTTTTCTAAAGTGTTCTTTCCGCTCAAACTTTCCCATTATTTAAACGCTTTTCTTATGTGGGCGATTAGCTCAGTTGGGAGAGCACCTCCCTTACAAGGAGGGGGTCACTGGTTCGAGACCGGTATCGCCCACCACTTAATTTTAGTGTTTAAATAAATCCGAATACCTTTTCAGGTGCATCGGGCGATTAGCTCAGTTGGGCGAGTACCTCCCTTACAAGGAGGGGGTCACTGGTTCGAGACCGGTATCGCCCACCACTTTCTTACAATCCTTATTTAAATCATTCAAAGTCACATTAATTCTGTTTTATTTTATAAATAAAAACGGCCACAAAATTTTTCATTTTATGACCGCACCTCTATCTAATTTTGGGATTAAACTGGCTCTAAACCTAACACTTTACGTCCATTGATGCTCGCAATATCAACCATTGCATCAAGATGTGGAAAACGACAACCTGCAGCAAGTAAGCTGAGTTCTTGCCATAAATCCCCTTCACAAAGTGGCACCATATAATCACAGATATTATCTGTACCTAACGCGACTGTAATTCCTTCCGGAATCATTTCATCTGCCGGTGTCAAGGCATTATGGAAAGGCATTAAATCTTCTTTTCGATTACTATCAATCCAGGCCATTGGGCAAGCAATCATCATCATTTTTGCCTGTCGCATTTTCTCATAAAGTTTATAGCGATATTCTTTGCTGTGGGCACCAATGGAAATACCATGGATCGCCACGACTCGACCTTCCATACCATGTTCGATGGTCTTATCGCAAAGCTGTTCGGTTTCTTTTTCTTTCGGAGAGTTAAATTGATCCACATGCACATGACACATAATGCCGCGAGATTTAGCTGCATCAAGCAGAATATCCATTGCTTCAAGACCGCGACCATAATCAAGCTCATCGCGATAAGGCAAGCCACCAATCATATCCACCATATCAGAGCCAATATCAAACCATTTACGGGCTTCTGGCTCAATGACCCCTTTTAAGGTTTGATTCGCAAATTTCAAAATAATGTCATGCTTATAAACTTCGCGAGCTTTGTGTGCAGCAATGATGGCTCTGTCTTCACAAATCGGGTCGATATCCACAAAAGTACCAAATGCCGTCACCCCTTGGGAAATCATCAGCTCAATCGATTGACAGAAACGGGCGTAATAATCATCAACACTTGAGGTACGTTTAACTTCGTCCACTAAATCCCATTTTTGTTGAAGATTACTGTTGTGGTAAATGCCGATTTTTTCGGGTGTCATTGTAAAAGCACGATCTGCATGAGCGTGGGCATTAACCCAGCCACCTTTTTTAATAATTTCGTCTCGAATAAACGTTTTAAAGCTACGAACGTGATTTCTCATAATAACTCCGCCAAAAAAGAAAGGAAAAGAGAGACGAGAAGTGTATTAATTGAAAAGCAAACCCAATAAGGGTCAGATCTATTGTGAATTGTTTGCAATGTTATGAAAAATTCGCAGATTTTAATTAATAACATCTTTTCAGTCTTTCAACTGGGTGCAAAGTATAAGATTTTAAGCACAAAAAAGCTACCTATTTATTAATAAAAGAACGCTCTTGGTTGAAAACGTCTAAAAACAAGCCGAGCGGAGGTCGACTAGAGGATTGCTCAGTATAAGTGCGGTCAAATTTCTTATAGTTTCCTTTGCGATCAATATGGTACTGTGTGCCATCTGGCTGAATAATGACATTCCAGCGGAAATTCGATGCTAACACCCAAGAATCGCCATTAAGCTCAAATAAATTGCGACCTTGTGCATAATCTACAACAGGATTTTTCACTTTAAAGATCGATGACATCAATGCCGGTAATAAATCTGTATGACTCGTTAATTTCGAAACTTCTTGCACCGGCAAATCTTTCCAGTAAACAATAAATGGCACTTGGATTTCATCACGACTAAAATAGTTTTCTTGCGCTTTTTCATCCATCTTATTAAAGGTTGTACCATGTTCTGCCGTAATAATGACAATCGTATTCTCTAAAGAAACTGATGCTAAGGTTTCATCAATCTGTTGATCTATATCTGCAAGCGATTTGGTGTAATTTTCTTGCGTTTTATCCGTAATATCTAAATCCACATAAGCAAACCAAGGTTTATCCTCTTTTAAGAGAGATAAAACACCATTTATCGCTTCTTTTGGCGAAGAGGCTTTCACTTTAGGCAATTTTACATTACGGAACAAGGCTTGTTTAAATAAACTGTCTTTAAATGCCGTAGACGAATAAGCGACAAATTGATACTTCTCATCTTGTAGCTTTTTAATTAATACCGACGGTGTGTGATTACTCAAAATACTGTCCGTATAATTTGCATTAAGTCCATAGAATAAGCCCACTAAGCCGGCATTGTTCGTATTACCACTACTGTAATGATTCGTAAATTGAGTAGAACTTGTGGCAAACTCAAACAATTTAGGCATTTTCTCACTAGTTAGCGCATCATAACGTAAGCCTGAAACGGTAATCACGAGAATATTTGGTTTGTTCTCAACTTGCTCAAACCGAAGGTCTTTTTTCGGATAATCAAGTTTTAATGCGTCTAAACGCCCTTCTTGCTCTAAGCGCTGAGAATATGCTTCCGCATTAATAAATCCTTGTTTTTCCAAAAAGGTTCGAGCAGTCATGGGATAAGAAAGTGGGAAATTTGAGCGTTGCATGGTAATCGGACGATATAAAAATGCATCCGCCCAAGCGTAAATTAAATGTGTTGCAACAAAAGTAGATGTCAGCACGAATCCGACTTTCTTCAGCCATTTTTGACGTTCTAAACTACGTAATTTTTCCCAACTCCAGCGGGAGAAAAGCATTTGAATCAGTAAAATAATCGGCATTGGCGTAAAGAAAATTTGCCAATCTCGTGAAAGCTCACCCTTTTCAGGGTTAACTAATAAATTCCAAACGATAGAAGAAAGATGGATATTGAAGCGATTAAATACTTCCGTATCAAACAGTAATAAAGTGGTGCAAATTGTCGTGATAATCACCGTTAATCCACGGAAAGTGCGGTGATTTTTGATGATGAAACTCAGCGGAAAAATAACCAGCAAATACAAGGCAAAAACACAAAAGCTGAAATGTCCTAATAAGCTGATAAAGAAATAAATCTTACCGAATAAGGTGTCAGGCCAGTCAATGAGAAAGGCGTAACGACTGCCAATAAGAATGGCGATGATAATGTTAAAAAAAGCAAACCAATGTCCCCACGAAATTTTTCGTGAGGTTTCTTCACGGTATTCACGTCCGTTAAATTTGCTCTTTTTAAACCACCACATTTTATTTTGTTTTCACCGAATTCATCAGAGAGTTGGCAAAGGCTTGAGCGAGCGCTTCACGCTGTGCGGCTGGTACGCTAGTGGTCAATAAATTACTGGCCATATTGCCTAAAGCAATAAGAGAAAGATCAACGGGTGCTTTGTGAGTTTCAAGTACGCTAATCATGTCGTTAATGATGGCATTAACTTGCCCATCGGAATACTTTGAATGTTGAGCCATTTGGAATGTTTTAAACCTGTTCTAAATACAAAAAAACTTCTCATATCATACCCGATAATTTACTCAATCTGAATAATTTCTTTTTTCTTGCTTAAAAAGTGCGGTTATAATTTAAGGTAAATTTTACAAAGGAAAAAATTATGAGCATTACGGTTAATCAAATCGTGCTACATCAATTAGTTAAGCACGCTGAAAATGAAACCACTACCATGGAAAGCGTGTTGCGTGATGAACTTCTCACCATTACGCCAGAAGTCGAACAAATGATGTTGCAATTACATCAAGGCTATCAAAATAAAGGTAAAGCATTTGGTGTCTTCCAAGAGAACTCTATTTTTGCACAAGATCTGAATCGTTTATTAGAAAATGAAATCAACTTTTTAAATTTCAGCCAACAATCCACAAAATTATTAGCGCAAGAATTAGGTAAATATAATTTTGCAGACAGTGGTACGCTTATCCTGTGTCAATATAATTTTTTAGCGACGGATTACCTATTCATTGCTTTGTTGGATAGCCGTATCAGTATGTTAGTTGACGAAAATCTTGAAATTCGCCGTACAGAATACTTAGATATCACACAATTTGATATTGCGGCACGTATCAACTTAACGGATTTGCAAGTGAACGCAAACTCAAACCGCTACCTTACCTTCATTAAAGGTCGTGTTGGCCGTAAAATCAGTGACTTCTTTATGGATTTCTTGGGGGCTGAAGAAGGATTAAATCCACAAGTTCAAAACCAATGCTTATTACAAGCGGTAAGTGACTACTGTGAACAAGGTGAACTAAATAAAGAACAAACCCAAGCAGTCAAAAAACAGGTATTTGAGTACTGCAAAGGTCAATTAGCTAGCGGCGGCGAGATCGCATTAACTGAACTTTCAGCTAATTTGCCGACTCTAAACGAGCGCCCTTTTGTCACCTTTACAGAAGAGCAAGATTACGGCTTGGAAGAAACGATTCCACCAGTACGTTCAGCCTTAAAAACATTAACGAAATTTTCAGGTTCCGGTAAAGGGGTGACATTAAGTTTTGATGTGGATTTATTGAATAACCGTATTGAATGGGATCCACTTACAGATACTTTAACAATCAAAGGGATACCACCAAATTTGAAAGATCAACTTCAAAAAGCATTAAAGTGCGATAATTAATTTGGCAAGATCATAAAGTTTCGGTATCATTCGACATAACTTTGCAGTAAAAGGTAAAAATATGCAATTAAAAACATTTTTAGGTGCAGTTGTTTTAGCATTAAGCTTAACTTCTTGTTCAACTGTACAAAAAGTCGTTTATCGTATTGATGTACCACAAGGTAACTATTTAGAGGCTGCCACGGTGGCACAAGTAAAACCAGGCATGACAGCCCAACAAGTTCAATATTTACTTGGTACACCGGTTTTAATTGATCCTTATAGTAACTTAACTTGGTATTACGTGTTCTTACAACAACACTCTTACCAAAAACCGGAACAACACACCTTCACGGTAAAATTTGATAAAAATGGCTTAGTCAGCAGTGCTGAATTAGATAAACCGCTACCTAAAGTAGCAAAACAAGATGAAAATAATACAATCATCCGTGCGCCTGATAACCCAGACAAAAAAAGCTGGTGGAAATTTTGGTAATCATTAAAGAATAATACCTGCTTGTTAAACCAAGCAGGTTTGTTATATTAAAAGGGAATAAAAATGTCAAAAATTCTATTAGTTGATGATGATGTTGAACTTACAGATTTACTTGCTAAGATTTTACAGCTTACAGGCTTTGAAGTCGACGTCGCCAATAATGGTGAAGAGGCATTAGAAAAACTGAATGAAAGCCACCAGTTAGTTTTACTAGACGTTATGATACCTGTATAAAATGGTATTGAAACACTCAAAAAAATTCGTCAAATATCAAATATTCCTGTGATGATGCTTACTGCACGAGGTCAAGAAATCGACCGTGTAATTGGCCTAGAACTGGGTGCAGATGATTATTTACCAAAACCCTTTAATGACCGAGAGTTGGTTGCTCGTATCAAAGCGATTTTGAGACGTACGAGTCAATCCGAAGACGTACAAAATACGCCTTCATCATCAGAAGAAAATACATTGGAATTCGAAGGTCTATTACTTCATTCAGGGCTTCAACAAGCCTCTTATGAAGGTCAAGATCTCGGTCTAACCGGTTCTGAGTTTGCTCTACTTTATAAACTCGTACTTCGACCAGGAGAAATTATCTCTCGGGAAGAGTTAAGTCTAAACGCGCTAGGCAAAAATCTCTCACCTTTTGATCGCTCCATTGATATGCATATGTCAAACTTACGTAAAAAACTTCCTGAAAGAAAAAATGGTTTGCCATGGCTGAAAACATTACGTGGGCATGGTTACCTATTGGTATGTGAATAATGCGTGTCAAAAAATTTAGCTTAAATCAGCTCACTATACGCACATTTATTGTCTTTTGGTTAGCATTCTTTACGATGGCTGCGCTCTTAGTGGCACTACCTCATTATGATAGCCGCCTATATTCAGACTTAAATCAAAATGACATATCGAACTATCAGAAGAAGCTTTTTGAATCCATTCGAAATAATAAAATTAGCAGCATTCTTGCGGGTGTTCCAGTCCTTCCCGTAGATAAGTTTGATTCTTATCGTCCTGTCATCATGACACCTGAACAAGAAATTTTAGGAGCTTTAGACAAAGAAAAAAGGTTCATCACTCGCTTTGCCCAAGAGGCAAATGATTTTTCTACCCCTCAGCGTCGAGTATTCAACGATATCGAAATCGCAGGTCCATTTAAATTCTATATTGGAGATTCAGAAACGACATCAAAATTATTCTTTGTGTCTAGAACAAACGATCAACAAGAAATTTTACGTTATATCCTTGATCAGCCTTGGATTTTATTGATTTTAATGTTAATCATTACAACACCTTTGCTGTGTTGGTTTACTCGCACTATTGTAAAACCTATCACTCATTTGCAAAAAGCCGCTAATAGCATAGCCTCAGGAAACTTCAAAGTTAATAAGGAATTAGCTAATTATGGTCCATCGGAATTACGAGACGTTGGTCAAAGTTTTAACAATATGTCAATTGCGGTTGATAATTTAATTTCAAATCAACACAACCTACTTTCGTCCATCTCGCATGAATTAAAAACACCACTAACCCGTTTACAACTCGCTACAGCGCTCATTCGCCACCAAATTGGTGATACAGAGCCTGTAAAACGTATTGAAAAAGAGATACAACAAATGGATAAAATGATCAGCGAATTGCTACTCGTTTCCCATCAAAAAATGGATTCGCAAATGAAGCACCATTTATTTTCTATTGTTCAGCTTTGGGATGAGGTCATAGAGGATGCATTATTTGAAGCACAGCAACGCCGGATTACTTGTGATGTTAATATCGCTATTTTGCATCCTGAGGAATATGTGATTTCTGGCAATCTAAGTTTACTAGCCAGTGCGGTTGAAAACATTATTCGTAACGCATTAAAATATACTAAGAACCGTATATGCCTCACTATCAATTTATATAGAAATGAAAATGATGATGACTTTCTACAAATTAGAGTGGATGATAATGGTCTAGGTTTACCTCCAGAAGAATTTCATAACATCTTTAAACCATTTTACAGAGTAGATGAAGCAAGAACTCGAGAAACTGGCGGAACAGGATTGGGCTTAACCATCGTATATAATGTCGTGAGTGAACATCAAGGAAAAGTCTGGGCTGAACAGAGTAATTTAGGTGGACTTGCCGTCACTATTCAACTTCCATTATGGAAACAAAGTTAGTCCAAACAAAAGGCGATATTTTCATATCGCCTTTTTCTTATTTAATTTTCACTCGTTTTAATCGCAACGCATTGGACAGCACAGAAAGCGAACTCATCGCCATGGCTGCGCCCGCTAATATAGGACTTAGATAGCCCAATGCGGCAAGTGGAATACCTAGCACATTGTAAATGAGAGCAAAGAATAAGTTTTGTTTAATATTCTTTAATGTCGCGCGAGAAATCATTAAGCCATCGACTAATTGATCCACCGAATGCTGCATGAGTGTCGCCGATGCGGTTTGCTCTGCAACATCAGAACCCGATTTCATCGCAAAACTGACATTAGCCATCGCTAAGGCTGGTGCATCATTCACACCATCACCAACCATTGCTACTACTTTGCCTTGCTGACGTAATGCCTTAATATAGGTTGCTTTATCACGAGGACTACAATTACCCTTCGCCGTTTTTATACCGATTTGTTGAGCAACATAATCCACGACAGATTGCTGATCACCACTCATCATCACCACATCAATATTATGTTGATGTAAACGCTGAATCGCCTGCAAGCTATCCTCTTTTAGACTATCTGCTAATGCAAAAGCACCAATTGGACTGTTATCTACAGATACTGCAACAATACTCGCAATTTGCCAAATTTGAGGCATATTATCTGGTAAGGTTAATTCACAATAAGTCGGTTTACCTACTTTAACCAAACCTATTCCATCAATGTGGGCAGAGATACCCATCCCTACTTCTGAATGAACTGAAAGTGCGGTCGGAATTTCAAGTGATTTTTCCTGTGCAGCTAAAACTATCGCTCTAGCTAAAGGATGATTGGCATTTTGCTCAACGGAAGCCGCTATACGATATAAATCTTCCTCAGAATAGACCGCACTTTGTGGTTGCCAAACTGCAGCGATTTTAAGCTCCCCTTGGGTTAGCGTTCCTGTTTTGTCTAATACCACCGTATCCACATGGGCCGCCCCTTCCATGGATGCGGCATCTTTAAACCAAATGCCTGCATTCACCGCTTTGCCCATTCCCACCATTATTGCAGCAGGTGTGGCGAGCCCTAATGCACAAGGACAAGCAATGACTAACACGGCAACAGAATGAATTAAAGCGGTTACCCAATCTCCTTTTATCCACCAAGTTAATCCAAATGTTAGTGCCGAAATCAATAACACGGCAGGTACAAATACAGCAGCGACTTTATCAGCAAAACGAGCAATCGGTGCTTTTGTACCTTGCGCCTCTGAGAGCGCTTTCATCATATCGCCCAATAGGGTTTGCTGACCAAGTTGATTAGCTCGATAAATAAGACTACCTTGTGTCACCATTGCGCCTGCAAGCACAGGGCTTTGAGACATTTTTTCTAATGGTTGAGATTCACCGGTTAAATGACTCTCATCGCACCAACCACTCCCCTGTTCAACTACGCCATCAGCTGCGATACGTTCACCTTGATTAGCCCTTAAAATATCGCCTATTTTTACTTGATCGAGAGGAATCGTTTCCCAACGATTTTCACGTTGAACACTCACTTGTTTTGGGGTGAGCTGTAATAATAGCCCTAAACTATTTAAGCTTTGTTTCTTCGTTCTTTCCTCAAGAAATTTCCCTAGGCTGACAAAACCGATGACCATCACCGATGCTTCAAAATAGACATGAGATGCGCCATCATGTCCCATTGACTGATGATAAAACAGCATAAAGACCGAATAGAGATAAATCGCCAACGTACCAGTACTCACCAGTACATCCATATTGGCCAAACCACCTCGAATACTACCAATCGCACCTTTATAAAAAGGAATGGCTAACCCAAGTTGCACAATGCTCGCAAGAACAAATTGCCACATTGGCGGCATCATCCAAGAATGATGATTAAACATCATCCCGATCATTCCGATTAAAAAAGGAATGTTAATGAACAAAAGCAACCATAAACGCGGACTGATCTTCGTTTCATTGGGCGTACTAGGCAACACATTTTTCTTTAGAATGCCATTAAATCCCGCTTTTTGAATAATGGTTAAAATATCTTGTTCTGAAGCCTGAGATGAATCAAATACTACGTGCGCTTCCTCCGCCGCAAAATTCACACCCGCTTCAGAGACAAAATCTTTTCGATTCAGCATCTTTTCAATCCGATTCGCACAGGATTGGCAAGTCATCCCCTCGATTTGAATGGCTATTTTTTTATTCTGTTGCATAAAAACCTGCGTCTTCAATTGTTTCAATTAATTGTGCAATACTGACCGCACTTTCATCAAAGGTAATCACTGCTTTACCTTCATCAAGTGTTACAACGGCTTTTTCGACGCCATTGAGTTCTTCCAATACTCTTGTGACACTTTTCACACAACCACCACAAGTCATTCCTGTTACATGTAATGTAATTGATTTCATATTTACTCCTTAATTATTGATATAGATTGAAATTAAGCTTACTATAAACCTTAACATAAGGTTAAGGTCAAGTTTTTTTTATGAATATCAGTGAAGTAGCAAAATTAGTCGGTTTATCAAGTAAACAAATTCGGGATTATGAGAAATCTGGCTTATTAAAACCTGCACAACGCAGCCTTTCTGGCTATCGCCATTATGAAGAAAAGGATTTAGAACGACTACGTTTTATTCGTCACTCTCGAGATGTAGGGTTTTCACTCCAACAAATTCGCCAGCTTTTGCAATTACAAGATAATCCCAATCGTAGTAGCCGAGAAGTGAAAGCACTCACGACGCAACATATAAAAATGTTGAATGAACAAATTTATCACTTGCAAAAAATGGTAGAGGAATTAGAACGATGGCATAACGCTTGTCAGGGCAATGAATGCCCTGAATGCAGTATTTTGGAAGGATTAAAAGGATAAAATTAATATTCCCAGATTTCAGGATCAATGCCTAAATCACACATGATCTTTTTAGCATTTTCAGGAATCTCATCATGGCGTTCTTTCATTAAATCCGCATCCGTCGGTAATGGCTGCCCCGTAAAAGCATGCAAGAATGCCTCACAAAGCAATTCACTATTTGTTGCATGGCGCAAACTTTTTAACTGACGACGCGTACGCTCGTTTGTCAGAATTTCCAATACTTTAATTGGAATAGAAACTGTAATTTTTTTGACTTGCTCGCTCTTTTTGCCATGCTCTGCATAAGGGCTAATATATTTGCCATCCCAGTTTGCCATAATGCACCTTAAATAACCTGATAATTTATCCGTATTTTAATGAAAAATAAGCAAAATGACAATCTAGACGGCTAAAAGTATAGCAATCTAGATAAGATAAATAAAAACCACCTTTCGGTGGTTTCAGTCAATTATAAGGTTTTTGCAAGATCTTTTAGGAAAGCTTTAAACTCTTTCCCTAATTTATCATGACGAAGACCATATTCTACAAAAGCTTCCATATAGCCAATCTTATCACCACAGTCAAAGCTTCTTCCAGTCATATGGAATGCTTCAACAATCTCTTTCTCTATAAGCATATCGATCGCATCCGTTAATTGGATTTCATCCCCCACACCAACAGGTGTTCTTTCTAATAAATCCCAGATTTCAGCAGAGAATACATAACGACCGACAACCGCAAGATTTGATGGTGCATCTTCCACAGATGGTTTTTCAACAATGCTGTTAATTTTGACGCTATCACCACCTTTTAACTCTACGCCACCACAATCAGCAATACCATAGCTACTCACTTCATCAGCGGAAACAGGCGCTACCATAATTTGGCTCGCTTTGGTTTCTTTGAAACGTTTAATCATCGCAGAAAGATTTTCTTTCTTTTGATTTGCCGTAAAATCCGCTAAAAGCACATCAGGTAACACCACTGCAAATGGCTCATTTCCAACAACTGGGCGACCACATAACACCGCATGCCCCAAACCTTTCGCATTGCCCTGACGAACATGCATAATAGTTACATCTTTAGGGCAAATAGAACGCACCTCTTCTAGAAGCTGGCGTTTAACACGTTTCTCTAACATTGTTTCCAACTCAAAAGACGTATCAAAGTGGTTTTCAATGGCATTTTTAGATGAATGTGTAACTAACACAATCTCTTTGATGCCTGCAGCCACACATTCATTCACAACATATTGAATCAGTGGTTTATCCACAAGCGTTAACATTTCTTTTGGAATCGCTTTTGTTGCTGGCAACATACGAGTACCTAAACCAGCTACGGGAATAATTGCTTTCATTAATTTTCCTTTTTGTTTAAATATTCAATGACCACACTTCTTGAACAAAAGTGCGGTCATTATTTATTAAATATTAATAGATTCAAGTTGGAAAAGTTCCTTCTCTACCTTTTATGACTCAAATTTCCGTTATTTAAAATTTTGCAAACCAACGGGTTTAATTTTCGAAAGAACGTTAATTAAAGTATAAACAGAATGTCAAAACATTCATAAAACTCGTACACCTAAGATGTACCATCTACATGTTCATCTTTTGACTGCAGAATTCGTTGGTAAATTTCCTCTCGGTGAACGGATACTTCTTTAGGTGCTTGTACACCGAGTTTGACTTGATTTCCACGTACACTCAAAACCGTGATAGAAATATCGTCTCCAATAAGAACACTTTCGCCAACTTTTCGAGTTAAGATTAACATCTTTTATCTCCTTAGTTTGCATTTATTAGATATCCCTATCAATCAAGTAAAGATCGGCATCCCACCGACCTGCTTGTACTACAGATTATTGCTTAACCAGTTTTGTGCGACTGTTAATGCTAGGCCCACGTTTTCTGGTTGGGAGCCTCCTGCCATTGCCATATCAGGGCGACCACCGCCTTTTCCACCAACTTGCTGAGCCATTAAATTCACTAGCTCACCAGCCTTCACTTTAGTAGTTAAGTCGCTTGTTACGCCAACGACGAGGTTGACTTTATCATCTAAAATAGATGCAAATACAATTACGCCTGAACCAAGTTGATTTTTTAAATTATCAACCATCACACGTAACGATTTAGTTTCAATTCCGTCTAGTTGATGTACGATTACAGAAACATCATTAATTTTAATCGCACTTTTCACTAAATCGGATCCCGCTTGCATTGCGGCTTTTTCTTTTAATCCTTGTAATTCTTTTTCTGCTTTCTTCGCTTTATCTTGAAGTTGCTGAATCTTCTCAACAAGGGTATTAACGTCAGATTTAAATAAATCTGCACTTTGAGCAAGAATGCGTTGTTGATTATGTAACCAATTCATTGCATTTTCACCCGTTACCGCTTCAATACGACGAACACCTGCTGCAACTGCAGTTTCCGCCACAATTTTAAATAAACCGATATCACCAGTACGTTTAGCATGAATGCCACCACAAAGTTCAACGGAGAAATCACCCATTGTTAAAACACGTACCACATCAGCATATTTTTCACCGAATAACGCCATTGCACCTTTCGCTTTTGCCGCTTCGATATCCATTACGTCCGTTTGAACCACATAATTCTCACGTACTTTTTGGTTTACCAAGGTTTCAATTTCGTTAAGCTGTGCTTTGGTAATCGCTTCCGGATGGGCAAAGTCAAAACGTAATGCGGTATCGGATACTAATGATCCTTTTTGCACTACATGGTGACCTAAAACTTGACGCAACGCGGCATGTAATAAGTGTGTTGCAGAATGGTTAAGTGACGTTTGATGACGTCTTGCTGCATCCACAACCGCATTGACCGTTTGTCCGACTTTTAAACTGCCTTGTTCTAACTCACCAATATGACCGAATACTTGACCATATTTTTGAGTATCTTTTACATTAAACTGAATACCTTGAGCGGTTAAATAACCACTGTCACCAATTTGGCCACCCGATTCTGCATAGAATGGCGTGTTTTCTAAAATCACGACAGCACTTTGGCCGGCAGTAATACTCTCTACTGATTTACCATCATGGAAAAGTGCGGTCACTTTGGCTAAAGATTCTGATTCAGTATAACCTTCAAATTTCGTTTCACCTTCTACACGAATAACATTGTTGTAATCCATGCCGAATTGGCTTGCAGATTGTGCGCGTAAACGTTGTGCTTCCATTTCACGCTCAAAACCTGCTTCATCAATTGCAATATCACGTTCACGACATACGTCTGCGGTTAAATCAAGTGGGAAGCCATAAGTATCATAAAGTTTAAAGGCAACTTCACCTGACAACACACCATCTTTCACTTGAGCTAGCGCATTATCTAACAAGCTTAATCCGCGCTCTAATGTACGAGCAAATTGTTCTTCTTCTAAACGAAGTAATTTTTCGACATTGGCTTGTTTTTCTTTAACTTCTTTTCCTGCTTCTGCCATGACTTCAATTAAGGTTGGCACAAGTTTATAGAAGAACGCTTCTTTTGCCCCTAACAAGTGACCATGACGTACTGCACGACGAATAATACGACGCAATACATAACCGCGACCTTCGTTTGATGGAATCACGCCATCTGCAATTAAATATGCACAAGAACGAATGTGGTCTGCAATTACGCGTAATGATTTATTAGTTAAATCTGTTGTTCCTACGATTTCTGCGGTTTTTGCAATTAATTTTTGGAAAATATCGATCTCATAGTTAGAATTTACGTGCTGTAATACGGCAGAAATACGCTCTAAACCCATCCCCGTATCAACCGATGGACGTGGTAATTTTTCCATGGTACCGTCTGCTAGACGGTTAAATTGCATGAATACCACGTTCCAAATTTCAATATAGCGGTCACCATCTTCTTCTGGTGAGCCTGGAGGTCCACCCCAAATGTGATCACCGTGATCGTAGAAAATTTCAGTACATGGACCACAAGGACCGGTATCACCCATTGCCCAGAAGTTATCTGATGCATAAGGCGCACCTTTGTTATCACCGATACGAATAATACGCGCTGCTGGCACACCAACCTCTTTATGCCAAATATCATAAGCTTCATTATCAGTTTCATACACGGTGACCCATAATTTTTCTTTTGGTAACCCAAGCCATTGTGGAGAAGTTAAATACTCCCACGCAAAATTAATCGCATCATGTTTGAAATAGTCGCCAAAACTGAAGTTACCGAGCATTTCAAAGAAAGTATGGTGACGCGCCGTATAACCGACGTTTTCTAAGTCATTATGCTTACCACCTGCTCGCACACAACGTTGTGCAGTTGTCGCACGTGAGTAAGGACGTTTGTCCATACCAAGGAACACGTCTTTAAATTGATTCATCCCGGCATTGGTAAAAAGCAATGTCGGATCGTTTTCAGGCACAAGCGAACCGCTTTCGACGACCTGATGTCCTTTGCTATGGAAAAAATCAAGGAATGACTGTCTAATTTCTGCTGTTGTTTTCATTGATAAAACCTTGTGTCTCTATCTCGATCACGATTTATAAAATAAGCTTACTATTCTTGCACATTTTGCCCTAGAGAAAAAGGCTTTTTCACTGATATTAAAAAAGAAAACCGCACTCTACTGCATTAATTGAGAAGTGCGGTTAAAATTTACGTTATTTTAATAGGGCTAAAATAATTTTTGATCACTATTCGTCGCGAAGTGGCACAACCAACATATCAATTTTAATGGTATTCATCACCTGGCGTGTTGAAGACATTAATTTACTCCAGAAATCTTGGTGATGACCTGTCACGAGTAGATCTACATCATACTGTTCAATAGCATCTGTCAAAACTTGACCTAGATCACCGCTACCACTCAATTTTTCTTTCACTGGATAACCCGCATGTTCCGCTAAATTAATTAGCGCTTTTTGGGTTTCACTCGAAATTCTATCTTGCATGGATGACATATTGATATCAATTAAACCAGTATAGAGATCCGAGAAGTTTACATCTACATGGATAATGGAAAGTTGCGCATCATTGCGTTTTGCAATTCCCACGGCTTTTTTGAGTAGAAATTCACTTTCATCAGAAAGATCTACCGCCACTAAAACGTGTTTATACATAATCAACTCCTTACTGATTTAATTGACCTTTTGTTATCTAGTTGCATAGTAGCACTTTGGCGACAGGAAAAACTTGCACTAGATCACAATTTTGAGAATTCTTCTCAATTTTTCATTAAATTTTCAATGTCATCGATTTCTTTTGGTGCCGCCGCGGTCAGATTTTTATTACCATATTCAGTCATCAGCAAATTATCCTCAATACGCACACCAATGCCTTTATATTGAGCTGGCACATCCGCCTCTTCTGAAATATAAATACCTGGCTCAACAGTGATGATCATCCCCACTTCAAGCGTGCGGCTACGATCATCATCATAGTGGCCAACATCGTGCACATCCAAGCCAAGCCAATGGCCTAAACCATGCATATAAAATTGACGATAAGCTTTTTCTTCAATCAGCTTATCTACATCCCCTTTCAAGATACCTAAATCCACCAAGCCTTGAGTCTTAATACGAATCACTTCGTCATTCGCCAATTTAATTGAATTTCCTGGCACTAATAGCTCAATCGCGCGTTTTTGTGCTTTTAAGACTAATTCATAAATCTCACGTTGAGGCTGGGTAAATTTACCATTTACAGGGAACGTACGTGTGATATCACCCGCATACATTGCAAACTCACAACCTGCATCAATTAACACTAGATCGCCATCTTTTAATGGTTGATCATTTTCAGTGTAGTGCAAAATACAGGCATTGTCGCCTCCCGCAATAATCGAATTGTAAGACGGGAATCTTGCACCATGACGATTAAATTCATGTAGAATTTCGCTTTCAATTTCATATTCAAAACGATTTGGACGAGTCACTTGCATCGCTTTAATATGTCCAAATGCTGTAATTTGTCCAGCTTGCTGCATTAATCGAATTTCATTTGGTGATTTAATTAAGCGCATCCCACTTAACATCGGCTGCCAATCAAAAACAGCGTAAAATTTCACCGCACTTTCAGCTATTAATTTATCGCCCCAAGGATGGCGAGCTGCCACATGATAAAGTGCGGTCAATTTTTCCGTTAATTTTGAAAATTCAGTTTTGAAATCATCAATAGAATAGGCTTCATCAACATTGAGTTTTTGCGGTGCTCGCTCAACACCTAATCGGCGACCATGCCAGGTTTCAAGCAAAGGATCTCGCGGACGAAGAAATACAACCGCCTTTTCCGCATCTTCCGTTTTAATCAATAACAACACTGCATTTGGCTCATTAAAACCCGTTAAATACCAAAAGTAACTGTCTTGACGAAAAGGAAAATCACAGTCGTTATTACGACGTTTTTCAATTTCGGAAAATAGCAACAAGGCAGAATTTGGCTGCATTTGTGCTAACACTTTTTGACGACGTTCAGTAAATTCCTCTTGCGGTAATGCCGCCATGTATGCGAGATCCATGTTTCGCTCCTTTTAATGTAATATCGGTTTTATTTCTTGCGCATCATCGTTGAAATGGGTGTAAAACAACATCGCAATGGTGCGAACATATTCAATAATTTCTTCTAAGGCTTCAGCAAGCTCTTCTTCGTCATCTTCTTCATCATAACCAAGCTGACAAATATCTTGTAAATCATCTACCGCTTCGCCAATTTCACCTTTTTCTTTATCCAATTCTGTCTGAACAAGACCTAAGCCCAGTAAAAATTGGTTTGCCCAGTCTGATAAACTGTCTGCACGGGCAAACACGCTCTCATCTTCTGTTAAGCCCAATTCAAAATCAAACCCTTTTACATCCCCTAAGGTTTTACCTATCTGCTCATAGATTTCGGTAATTGGCTGAATTAATGAGGTTGGATAGGCGTGGTTATCGTTACTGAATTGATATAAAAGCGGTAACCAGCTTTGATCTTTCAGTCCACCACAAATTAAGCCGCTCAAAAAGCCATGTAATTCTGTTGCATTAATGCCAATACCGGCAGATTTGAGTTGTTGATTAAGTTCAGTTTGGGAAATTGTCATTGTTATACCTATAAAATCATCGAAAACCATTAAAGTGTAGCACCACACAAATAAAAATGCGATCGCATTTCTATAAAGAAAACGATCGCACTTTCTTTCGCAAAGGGGAATTACATCATTCCGCCCATGCCTCCCATACCGCCCATGCCGGCAGCACCTAAATCGGCTTTATCATCTTTTGGAAGATCGGTGACCATACATTCTGTGGTGATCATTAAGCCCGCTACAGAAGCCGCGAATTGTAACGCTGAACGAGTGACTTTAGTTGGATCTAAAATACCCATTTCGATCATATCACCGTACTGTTCAGTACCCGCGTTATAACCGAAGTTTCCTTCGCCATTTTTAACCGCACTTGCCACGACCGATGCTTCTTCACCTGCGTTAGTGACGATTTGACGAAGTGGCGCTTCCATTGCACGTAATGCAAGTTTGATACCTACATCTTGTTCTTCGTTATCACCTTTTAAGGTTGCAGCCACTTTGCCAGCTGCACGAACTAAGGCTACACCACCACCTGCAACAATACCTTCTTCAACTGCTGCACGAGTTGCGTGTAACGCATCATCCACACGATCTTTTTTCTCTTTCATTTCAACTTCAGTTGCTGCACCGACTTTGATTACAGCCACACCGCCGGCAAGTTTAGCCACTCGTTCTTGAAGTTTTTCTTTGTCGTAATCAGACGTTGATTCTTCGATTTGTTGACGAATTTGAGCCACACGACCTTTGATTTGTGCTTCATCACCTACACCATCGATAATAGTGGTATTGTCTTTGTTGATGACTACACGTTTTGCTTGACCTAAATCTTCTAATGTCGCTTTTTCAAGTTCCATACCGATTTCTTCAGAAATCACGGTACCCGCTGTTAAGATCGCAATATCTTGTAACATTGCTTTACGACGATCACCAAAGCCTGGCGCTTTTACTGCAGCCACTTTTACGATACCGCGCATGGTATTCACCACTAAGGTTGCAAGTGCTTCACCTTCGATATCTTCAGCGATAATTAATAATGGTTTACCCGCTTTTGCCACACCTTCTAATACTGGAAGTAATTCGCGAATGTTTGATACTTTTTTATCTACTAAAAGAATGTATGGGTTATCTAATTCAACCGTTGCCGTTTCTGGTTTGTTAATGAAATAAGGTGATAAGTAACCACGATCGAATTGCATCCCTTCCACAACGGCTAATTCATCGTCAAGACCTGTACCGTCTTCTACAGTAATCACGCCTTCTTTACCCACTTTTTCCATTGCTTGAGCAATTAATTGACCCACAATGCTGTCAGAGTTAGCCGAAATTGTCCCTACTTGCTCAATTTCTTTAGAAGTTTCACAAGGTTTAGATAAATTTTTAAGCTCAGAAACAACCGCACTTACCGCTTTATCGATACCGCGTTTTAAATCCATTGGATTCATACCTGCCGCCACAGCTTTTAAACCTTCATTTACAATAGCTTGAGCAAGTACTGTTGCAGTTGTTGTACCATCACCGGCTGCATCATTAGCTTTAGAGGCAACCTCTTTCACCATTTGTGCACCCATGTTTTCAAATTTATCTTCTAATTCAATTTCACGTGCGACAGATACACCATCTTTGGTGATGGTTGGTGCACCAAATGATTTATCTAAAATGACATTACGACCTTTAGGGCCAAGGGTCACTTTTACTGCATCGGCTAATACATTCACGCCTTTAAGCATTTTTACGCGTGCATCGTTACCAAATTTTACATCTTTTGCTGCCATTTTCTTTTTTCCTTAATTTAAATTATTCCACAATCGCCAAAATATCGTTTTCAGAAATGATTAACACTTCTTCATCATCGATCTTTTCACTTTTTACGCCATAACCATCATTGAAAATGACCGTATCGCCAACTTTTACATCTAAAGGTTGAACGGTACCATTTTCCAAAATACGACCTTTACCCACTGCCAATACTTTCGCACGGGTTGATTTAGTCGCTGCAGAACCGGTTAATACGATACCACCAGCTGAACGGGTTTCGACTTCTTCACGTTTAACGATTACACGATCGTGTAAAGGACGAATATTCATGATTAATTTCCTTCTTAAGAATTGATAAATACTATTCCTATATGAGGAGAGTTTTTTTCATTTCAAGGGTTATATATTAAAAAAATTTAATAAAATACTTTTCCTATTTAACTTTTTTTACGTAAAATTCATCGTACTTTACATAATACAAAAATAAGGAAAAACAGAATGCATTTAACCTCAAGAGAACAAGAAAAATTAATGCTCTTTTTAGCTGGTGAACTTGCAGCAAAACGTAAAGCTCGTGGCGTAAAATTAAACTATCCTGAGGCAATCGCGTACATTGCCAGCCATTTACAAGAAGCGGCAAGAGATGGTATGAGTGTGGCGGAAGTCATGCAATATGGAGCAACCCTACTCACCGTTGAAGATGTGATGGAAGGCGTCGCTGAGATGGTACACGAAGTACAAATTGAAGCAACTTTCCCAGATGGGACGAAACTTGTTACCGTGCATAATCCAATCAGATAACCGTAGGGTGGGCTTTAGCCCACCAAAATAAAAATATCAATGGTGGGCTAAAGCCCACCCTACAAGGAACCAAGATATGATCCCAGGTGAATACCAATTAGCCGAAGGCGATATTCTCGCTAATGCCGGCAGAAAAACAGTGATAATTGAAGTAACCAATTCAGGCGACCGTCCAATCCAAGTCGGTTCGCATTACCATTTTTTTGAAACCAATAATGCCCTTAAATTTGACCGCGCTTTATCGCGTGGAATGCGCTTAAATGTTCCATCTGGCAATGCAGTACGTTTTGAACCGGGTGAAATGAAATCAGTCGAGTTAGTGGCTTTCGGTGGTAACCAAACCATTTACGGCTTCCATAATCAAATTGATGGCAAATTATAAGGTAGGGCAAAATGGCATTAACAATTTCAAGAGCACAATATGTCGCAACTTATGGCCCAACCGTCGGCGATAGAGTCCGTTTAGGCGATACCAATTTATGGGCAACCATTGAACAAGATTTATTGACCAAAGGTGATGAATGTAAATTTGGTGGCGGTAAAAGTGTGCGCGACGGCATGGCGCAAAGCGGTACCGCAACTCGTGATAATTCAAATGTATTGGATTTTGTGATTACCAACGTGATGATCATTGATGCGAAATTAGGCATTATCAAAGCCGATATTGGTATTCGCGATGGGCGTATTGTCGGCATCGGTCAAGCAGGCAACCCAGACACCATGGATAACGTCACGCCAAATATGATTATCGGTGCAAGCACGGAAGTACATAATGGCGCACATTTAATTGCGACCGCAGGCGGTATTGATACCCACATTCACTTTATTTGTCCGCAACAAGCGCAACATGCGATTGAAAGCGGAGTTACCACGTTAATTGGTGGCGGAACAGGCCCTGCTGATGGTACACACGCGACCACTTGCACACCGGGTGCATGGTATATGGAACGCATGTTCCAAGCAGCAGAAGCACTGCCTGTAAACGTAGGTTTTTTTGGTAAAGGAAACTGTTCAACTTTAGATCCACTACGTGAGCAAATTGAAGCAGGCGCATTAGGTCTAAAAATCCATGAAGACTGGGGTGCAACGCCAGCTGTGATTGATTCTGCCTTAAAAGTGGCTGATGAAATGGATATTCAAGTGGCAATTCATACCGACACGCTAAATGAAAGTGGCTTCTTAGAAGATACCATGAAAGCGATTGATGGACGTGTGATTCACACCTTCCATACCGAAGGTGCGGGTGGCGGTCATGCGCCTGACATTATTAAAGCTGCGATGTATCCAAACGTATTACCCGCTTCAACCAACCCAACTCGTCCGTTTACCAAAAACACTATTGATGAACATTTAGATATGTTGATGGTTTGCCATCACTTAGATAAACGCGTACCGGAAGACGTAGCTTTTGCCGATAGCCGTATCCGCCCTGAAACCATTGCTGCAGAAGATATTTTGCATGATATGGGCGTGTTCTCGATTATGAGTTCTGACTCTCAAGCGATGGGACGTATTGGCGAGGTAGTGATTCGCACATGGCAAACCGCAGATAAAATGAAAATGCAACGTGGTGAGCTAGGCAATGAAGGAAACGATAACTTCCGTATTAAACGCTACATTGCAAAATACACTATTAACCCGGCAATTGCACATGGTATTGCGGATCATATTGGTTCGTTAGAAGTGGGTAAAATCGCAGATATAGTGTTGTGGAAACCTATGTTCTTTGGGGTAAAACCGGAAGTGGTCATTAAAAAAGGCTTTATTAGCTACGCGAAAATGGGCGATCCAAATGCCTCTATTCCAACACCGCAACCTGTATTCTACCGTCCAATGTATGGTGCACAAGGCTTAGCCACAGCACAAACCGCGGTATTCTTTATTTCACAAGCCGCTGAAAAAGCCGATATTCGTGCAAGATTCGGTTTACACAAAGAAACCATTGCGGTGAAAGGCTGCCGCAACGTAGGTAAAAAAGATCTCGTTCACAACAATGCTACGCCTGAAATCACGGTGGATCCAGAACGCTATGAAGTGCGTGTAGATGGTGAGCTCATTACTTGCGAACCTGTGGATACGGTGCCATTAGGACAACGGTATTTCTTGTTCTAATAAAAATACACACTATTCAATAATAAAGACAGTGCGTGTATAACACGCACTACTTTCGAATTTATAAATATGAAAATCATCAACCCTATTCTGCCTATTATGGATACCATTTTAGGCGATTTAAATAGCCTCCAAACTGAAGGCAAAATTACACATCAAATTATTGAACGCGTGGCATTGCAGTGGTATGAAAGTGAACGGAATATTTTGCGTAAAACCACGAATACGGGGCGTGAAGTAGCGTTTCGTTTGCTCAAAGAGGGACAACGTTTAAAACACGATGATGTAGTGTTTATCAACGATGAATTAGTGATTTCGATTGAAATTTTACCGAGTGAAGTCATTCTACTTTCGCCGAAAACCTTGCCTGAAATGGCACGGGCGTGTTATGAAATCGGCAACAAACATTCACCGCTCTTTTTAGATGGTGATGAAGTCACGTTGCCTTACGATAAGCCTATGTTTGAATGGTTAGACGCGGCAGGGTTTAACCCACAAAAAGCAGAGCGTCGTTTGAGCCAAGCCTTAAGAGCAAATTCTGCACAAGGACACGGGCATTCGCATAGCCATACGCACGATCATCATGGCTATCACCATCATGGAGACGGCAATTGGCACCAACATTAAACCGAAGCCTGACAGATTTAGGCGCATTGTTGCACTTGGTTGACCCCACTTTACCAATCGGCGGCTTTAACCATTCAAACGGTTTAGAAACCTTTGTTCAGCAAGGCGTTGTTTCGACTAAAGCAAGTCTTGAAGAATATGTTCAAACGCAGTTATTGCAGAACTGGATATATAATGATGGATCGTATCTTTCCCTCGCATTTGATGCAATGACTGCCAATGATTTTAACCGTTTGTGTGAATTAGACCATTCGTTATCTGCGACCAAAATTGCGCGAGAAAGCCGCGAAGGCAGTTTCAAGCTCGGCGTGCGGTTATTAAAAATTTTTATCCGCTATGAACAACATCCAATGTTGAGCCAATTTCAGCAAGCGATTCAAAATAAAGCCGTGCAAGGCTATTTCCCGATTGTGTTTGCTATGGTGGCGCAAGCGATGGGGCTCAGCAAAGCGGATACCTTGTATGCGTTCTACTACAATGCAGCAGTCGGCACCATTACCAATGGCGTAAAACTCATTCCCCTTAGTCAAATGGACGGGCAAGATATTTTGTTCGATTTACGAGCATCTCTTGTTCAAGCTGTGGAATTAAGTTTAGAACCCGATTTAGATTGGCTGGGTGCTGCAACGCTTGCGAATGATATACGAGCAATGCAACACGAAGTACTTTATACGCGACTTTATATGTCGTAAGTGCGATCATTTTTTATTGAGATTTTACTATCACAGAGGTGCTTATGGGCTTTTTCTGTGATCATCGAAAACGAAAGGAACATTATGCGTAACTACATTAAAATTGGCGTGGCAGGCCCTGTTGGCGCGGGCAAAACTGCCTTAATTGAAAAACTGACTCGTGAAATGGCGAGTCAATATAGCGTGGCAGTGATTACTAACGATATTTACACCCAAGAAGATGCGGAATTTTTAACTAAAAATAGTTTACTTCCGCCAGAGCGAATTATGGGGGTTGAGACAGGTGGTTGCCCACATACGGCAATTCGTGAGGATGCCTCAATGAATTTAGAAGCGGTTGATGAAATGGTGGCGCGTTTTCCTGATGTGGAAATTGTCTTTATTGAATCCGGTGGTGATAACTTATCGGCAACTTTTAGCCCCGATTTAGCAGATGTGACAATTTTCGTGATTGACGTTGCACAAGGTGAAAAAATCCCGCGTAAAGGTGGACCGGGTATTACTCGTTCTGATTTATTAGTGATTAACAAAACAGACCTTGCACCATTCGTTGGTGCGGATTTAAGCGTCATGGAACATGATGCACGCCGTATGCGTAACGGCCAACCGTTTATCTTTACCAACTTAATGAAGAAAGAAAATTTAGACGGTGTGATTGGCTGGATTGAAAAATATGCATTGTTGAAGAACGTAGAAGAGCCGAAAGCATTAGTGAGATAAAGAGTCCTCCCCTCTCTTTTAAAGAGGGGAGTTTTTTACAAATTGAAAAGATTATGAATAGTACCCTCAAACTTTCAACCAAACTTTCCTCAAACGGCAAAACTCAACTTGATGAATACTTTGCGACGCCACCTTTTAAAGTAATGACATTGTCTGCTTACGCCGATTCTTGGGAAAATGGACTTAGCGCAATGCAAATGTCTTCTTCGCCAGGGTTATTAGCTGGGGATCGAGTTGATATTCAAATAAAACTTGCAAGATCGACCGCTCTTTCTTTAAATACTCAGGCTTTCAGTCGTGTTCAGTCGATGAATGAGGACTATTTTGCTCAACAAAATACGTTCATTCAACTTGAAGAGAAGAGCCGTTTATTTTATTTGCTCCACCCATTGGTATTACATAAGGATTCTGCATTCAAACAAAAAACATTCATCAATATGCAATCTGGGAGTACGCTAATTTATGGTGAAATTGTGGCGATTGGACGAGTAGCAAATAATGAACGTTTGGAATTTCGTCAATTTTCTTCTCATCTAAAAGTTCAGCTTTTGAAAAATAACGGGCAAACTAAACCGCTCGTTTTGGATTGTATTCAATGGCAACCCGCACAAATGAAATTGACCGCATTAAGCCAAATGGAAGGGTTCTCACATCAAGGATCGTTGGTTTATCTCAATTTGCAGAAAACACCAACTGAAGTTAAACAAATCGTCCAAACACTTCAACAGCAGGAAAGTGAAAAATCTCTACTTATTGGCGTTTCTCAATTAAATGAAGGTGGACTTATGGTGCGAGTATTAGGACATCGTGCCGAACTCATTCAGAAACTGTTTGAGAAAATAGGTGAACAGCTAAAATCAGCATGAAATTAATATAGCTGAATTAATTTCCCCTAAAAAAACTTATGCGAGAAATGAAAATATCTCTTATACGTCTTATTTGAAATGTGATCCATGTCAAATTTATTTTCTATGTAAATTCCTATAATTACCTCAAATTAATTAACAACCAAAAAAGGTGATTAAAATGACTCAATACAGAAAAGAAGTGGATTTATTAGGTGAACGTGAAGTTCCTGCAGATGCTTACTGGGGTATTCATACATTAAGAGCGGTAGAAAATTTCAATATTTCTAACGTAACTATTTCTGATGTGCCTGAGTTTGTACGTGGCATGGTGATGGTGAAAAAAGCAACGGCTTTAGCCAATGGTGAATTAGGTGCAATTCCAAGTGATATTGCAAAAGCGATTGTAGCAGCTTGCGATGAAATTCTTACCACTGGAAAATGCTTAGATCAATTCCCATCAGACGTATATCAAGGTGGTGCAGGTACGTCTGTCAATATGAATACCAATGAAGTGGTTGCTAACCTTGCGCTTGAAAAAATTGGCCATAAAAAAGGCGAATATAACGTGATTAATCCTATGGACCACGTTAATGCAAGCCAATCAACCAACGATGCGTATCCTACCGGTTTCCGTATCGCAGTGTATAACAGCATCTTAAAATTGATCGATAAAATTCAATATTTACACGACGGTTTTGATAATAAAGCAAAAGAGTTTGCGAATATCTTAAAAATGGGTCGTACTCAATTGCAAGATGCTGTGCCAATGACTGTTGGCCAAGAATTCAAAGCTTTCGCCGTATTACTTGAAGAAGAAGTGCGTAACTTAAAACGTACAGCAGATTTACTCCTTGAAGTAAACCTTGGTGCAACAGCTATCGGTACAGGTTTAAATACGCCACAAGGTTATACAGAATTAGTTGTAAAACACCTTGCTGAAGTAACTGGATTAGCTTGCGTACCGGCAGAAAACTTAATTGAAGCAACATCTGACTGTGGTGCTTATGTCATGGTTCACGGCGCATTAAAACGTACTGCTGTGAAACTTTCTAAAGTATGTAATGACTTACGTTTACTTTCTTCTGGTCCACGTGCTGGTATTAAAGAAATTAACTTACCTGAATTACAAGCGGGTTCTTCTATTATGCCTGCAAAAGTCAACCCAGTTGTTCCAGAAGTGGTGAACCAAGTATGTTTTAAAGTAATTGGTAACGATACAACGGTGACTTTCGCATCTGAAGCAGGTCAATTACAATTAAACGTAATGGAACCCGTGATTGGTCAAGCAATGTTTGAATCTATCGATATCTTAACGAATGCTTGCGTGAACTTACGCGATAAATGCGTGGATGGCATCACTGTGAACAAAGAAATTTGTGAAAACTACGTGTTTAATTCAATCGGTATCGTGACTTACTTGAATCCATTTATCGGTCACCACAACGGCGACTTAGTGGGTAAAATCTGTGCTCAAACCGGTAAAGGTGTACGTGAAGTCGTATTAGAAAAAGGTTTATTAACTGCAGAACAATTGGATGACATCCTTTCTGTAGAAAACTTAATGAACCCAACTTACAAAGCGAAATTAAATAAATAATCTCGCTGAGAGATAAAAAGAGCGGTCAACTTTGATTTGACCGCTCTTTTTCATTTAAAATGGAAACAATATTGGCACAATAAAAACAGTTACGAACATAATAATTAAAGTAAAAGGTACGCCTATTTTAATAAAATCAGCAAATTTATAGCCACCAGGTCCCATTACCATAGTATTCACTGGAGAGGAAACTGGCGTCATAAAAGCAGCTGAAGCGGCAATTGCCACAACCATCGCAAATGGTACTGGAGAAACATTAAGCTGTGTAGCCAGAGAAATCGCAATCGGTGCCATCAAAATTGCTGTAGCCGTGTTCGAAATAAACAATCCAACTAATGCACAAAAAATAAAAAGTACAATCAATACAGGATACATTCCCCATCCATCAATAATTTGGGTCAGCCATTTTACGGCGAATTCAACCCCACCTGTTTTTTGAAGTGCAGTCGAAAATGGCATCATTCCAATAATCAAGATGAGACTTGGCCATTGAATGGAATTGTATGCACTTTTTGCATCAATACATCCAAAATAAGCCAACATTAAACAGGCTATTAATGCCGCAATGACATTTGGAACAACGCCTGAAACCATTAATAATACCATGACCAAAATGGATAGTAAGGCAAACGGTGCTTGGCGCTGAGCAGGCACTGCGCGTTCCATTTCCTTCGGATAATTCAATACCAGAAAATCTTTCCGACGATCTCGCATTGCTTGAATAAGTCGCCAATCACCGATCACCAAAAGCAAATCGCCTGAACAAAATTTTTCTTTATTAAAGGCATCACTCAGTACTACACCATCCCGTTTAATACCAACTACATTTAAACCATATTTTGTACGAAATTGTAACTCAGCTGTCGTTTTACCTATACAAATAGAGTCTGGTACAATAATCAATTCAGCCATTCCAATAGAACGTACTTGCTGATCAAAAGACTGCGATTTAATTTCAGCAGGCTCTAAATGAAATTCTTGGCAAAATAGGTAAAAATTGAAATCAGATCCTTCCAAATTGACCATAAGAATATCTTTTGCCTTTATCTCTGACGTGCCAAGTGGCATAGTGTAGCTTGGACGAAAATGTTTCCATCGTTCAATCGCTAGCACATTGAGTTGATAACTAGAACGCAAATGCAATTGATCTAAGGTTTTGCCAACGAAAGGTGACGTACTTTTCACAACTAAACGCTTGGTGCGATCTTTCAAACCATATTCATTAATTAGCTCATTCATGGAGCTTTGCATGGTATCTTGATTGCTTTCATCGTTATTATCAGAAAGCCATCGACGGGCAATAAGCATATAACCCATACCTAGCACTAAGATCAATAATCCGATTGGCGTGAAATCAAAAAACTCAAGGCGAAGATTCGTATCTTTCACTAATTCCGCATTCACCACAAGGTTAGGGGCTGTCGCGATTAACGTCATCATCCCGCTGATTAGCCCTGCCACGCTTAATGGCATCATTAAGCGTTTTGGGGAAATATTCATTTGACGACAAATCATGATGACAACAGGAATGAATACAGCAACCACGCCTGTAGAGCTCATAAATGCACCCAATCCAGCCACAGAAAGCATTAACAAAATAAGCACCTTAGCTTCACTATTTCCTGCCACTTTCAAAATACCATCGCTTACACGATAAGCGATCCCTGTTCGGACTAAACTCTCACCCACAATGAAGAGTAAGGCGATTAATATAATATTAGGATCACTAAATCCTACGAAGATCTCTTGGATACTCAGAATGCCGCTTAGATAAAAAAAGAGCATCACCAATAATGCCACTACATCCATACGAATTTTATTATGCACGAATAAAATAATAGCAGCCATAAGCAACATTAATGTCAAAAATAGTGGACTTACCCAAAGTGCATGATCAAAAATGGTATTCATACTCTATCCTTTAATCTTACGACCTTTCTCTCTAACTACTCTTCTATGCCTAACGCTTTCTTCACGGGTGAAAAACTACGACGATACTCTGGTAAAGGACCAAGCTCAGCTAATTTTTCTAAATGTAATTTGGTGGGATAACCTTTATGTTGAGCAAAGGCATATTCAGGATGTTTTTTATCTAAGTCTTCCATTTCCTGATCTCGTGCGACTTTTGCCAAAATAGAGGCGGCGCTAATTTCAGCCACAAGTGAATCCCCTTTCACTACGGCTTGTGCAGGCAAATCAAGATTAGATGGAATACGATTACCATCCACCAGCACAAAGTGCGGTTGAATTTTTAACACTTTTACGGCCCTTTCCATTGCTAACATAGAGGCATGCAGAATATTCAACTCATCGATCTCTGCTGGCTCTGCTCGTCCCATTGCCCAAGCTAATGCCTTCTCTTTAATTTCTGCTGCAAGTGCAAGACGTTTTTTCTCGCTGAGCTTTTTAGAATCTGCCAACCCAGTAATTGGATTATTCGGATCTAATATCACTGCAGCTGTTACAACTGCCCCTACTAAAGGGCCGCGTCCAACTTCATCCACTCCGGCAAATAATTGATAACCTTCAGGATAAACAAAATCAGTCATGTTTTTGCTCCAATGAATCAATCACAGCTTGTGCGGCTTGGCTATCCGCATCACATTGAATTAATTTATGTAATTCAGTAAAACGTTGAATTAAAACATGGCGAGATTTGACCGCACTTTCGTCATCGCCCAAATACTGAGAAAGTTGTTCTGCCAATTTTTGCGGTTCGCAATCTTCTTGAATCATTTCTGGCACAAGCATTTCATCCGCTAACAAATTAGGCAATGAAATATATTTTGTTTTGACCAATCGTTTTGCCAAGAAATACGTGAACGGTTTCATTCGATAGCCCACCACCATTGGCGATTTACACAACATCGCCTCAAGCGCCGCAGTCCCCGAAGCAAGTAAAGTTGCTTCAGCGGCAATCATCACTTGTCGTGCTTTACTATCAATTAAATGCATATCGAGATCAGGGGCAATCTGAGCCTTTATTTCCTCAAATTGCTGGCGACGTTTTTCATTCACCAAAGGAACTAAAAACTGCAAGTCTGGATATTTTTCTTTTAATAACAAAGCGGTTTTTAGAAATGGTTCAGTCAGAAACTCGACTTCACTACCACGGCTTCCCACTAAAATGGCAAGATAACGTCCTTTTTCATCAATACCTAAGGTTTGGCAAGCTTCTGTTCGATTTGGTTTTAATGGGATGGTATCCGCCATGGTATGCCCAATAAAACGGCAAGGTACATTAAAACGATCATAAAAGGCTTTTTCAAAAGGAAGAAAGGCTAATACTTGATGGGTTGCTTTAGCAATTTTATAAATACGATTTTGACGCCAAGCCCAGACAGATGGACTCACGTAATGAATGGTTTTAATCCCTTTTTCTTTTAATTTCAGTTCAACGGTAAGATTAAAATCTGGTGCATCAATACCAATAAATACATCCGGTTTAATCGCAGAAAGTTGTGCGATGACACTGCGACGAATTTTAAGCAATCGAGGTAAATGTTTAAGCACTTCTACTAAGCCCATCACGGAAAGCTCTTCCATATCAAAAAAGCTTTCAAAACCCTGAGCAATCATTCGCTTACCACCAATCCCGACAAACTTAGCTTGCGGATAGTGGCGTTTAAGCGCTTGGATGAGACCAGCACCAAGAATATCGCCAGAGACCTCACCGGCAACAATCGCAATAGTCGGATTTTCTTTTATCATTAAATTTATCCTAAAAAACGACCGCACTTTGAGCAAGTCATAGTGCGGTCTCTTTGTCATTCATCGTTTTCTCTTAACGAGAAAAGAAACATTAATTAACGAATAATGCCACGAGTAGAACGTTTGAAGAATTCAACAAAGAAACTAATTGCAGATTCAGTTTGTGCAATTTGTTCAATTTCAGGCAATACTTCTTCAAGGGTTTTACCGCTACGGTAAATCATTTTATAGACGTTACGGATAGCATGCATAGTTGGTTTATCAAAACCACGGCGTTTTAATCCTTCAAGGTTGACACCGAAAGGTTGCGCATGGTTACCTTGTGCCATCACATAAGGCGGCACATCTTGGCTAACCATAGAGCCACCACCTAGCATTACGTGCGCACCGACGATCACAAATTGATGGATCGCAGACATACCACCAACAATCACGAAATCATCCAATTCAACGTGACCTGCAAGCGTTGCATTGTTTGCCAAAATACAGTTATTTTTAATTTGGCAATCATGCGCAACGTGGACATTGATCATCAATAAGTTGTTATTACCAATACGTGTTACACCACCACCTTGGATAGTACCGCGGTGAATTGTCACATGTTCACGAATAAGGTTGCCATTACCAATAATGGTTTTAGTTGCTTCGCCTTTATATTTTAAATCTTGGTTGACTTCACCAATGCTAGCGAATTGATAAATCTGGTTATCTTCGCCAATCACGGTGTCGCCTTTCACGACAATGTGAGAATTTAAAACGGTACGCGCTTTAATCTCAACGCTCCTTTCAATAATACAGAAAGGACCGATAACAACGTCTTCGCCAATAACTGCGCCATCATCAACAAGCGCGGTTGGGTGAATTTTTGCACTTGGGTGGATCATACTTACCCCTTAATTTTCTTTAATTATCGACGAGCACACATTAATTTGGCTTCACAAGCTACTTCACCGTTTACAGTTGCAATACCCATAAATGCTGTAATACCACGACGTTCTCTAATCACTTGAACGTTCAATTCCATTTGATCTCCAGGTAATACCGGGCGTTTGAAACGCGCTTCATCAATACCTGCAAAATAGAATAATTCGCCACCTTTTAATTCATGGGTTTTAAATGCAAGTAATCCCATTGATTGTGCCAAAGCTTCAAGAATTAACACCCCGGGTAAAATTGGTTCTCCAGGGAAATGACCGGTAAAACAAGGTTCGTTTACGCTGATATTTTTAATTGCTTTTAACCATTCACCTTCTTTGTAGTCTAACACACGATCCACTAATAAAAATGGATAACGATGTGGCAATAAGGTCATAATTTCTTTTGCTTCAATTACTTTACTTGCTTGATTCTCTGACACGTCTAATACCTTTAAAATAAATAATAATAAAACACTGAGATTATACGATATTTCTGTATAAAAATAAAACGCACCCTAGGGTACGTTTTAAAAATCTTAGCCAAGTTTTTTCTCAAGGGCTTTCAGGCGTTTATTCATACCATCAATCCCCAAAGTCAGTGCAGCTGTTTTTCGCCACTCTTTATTGGTTTGTAATGGAATACCCGATGAGTAAACGCCTGGTTCAGTAATTGGACGCATTACCATCCCCATGCCAGTCACGGTTACTTTATCACAGATTTCCATGTGCCCATTGATCACACTTGCTCCGCCAATCAAACAATAACACCCCACTTTTAGACTACCCGCCATAATGACACCGCCAGCGACTGCTGTACCTGTGCCGATATGAACATTATGCGCAATTTGACAAAGGTTATCAATGATGACGTTATCTTCAATGACTGTCGCATCTAAGGCGCCACGGTCAATACAAGTGCAAGCACCGATTTCAACATTATTACCAATGATCACTTGACCAACTTGTGGAATTTTCACCCAGCGGCCACGATCATTTGCATAGCCAAAACCATCACTACCAATCACAGCACCTGATTGAATTAAGCAATTTTGTCCAATTTCTACTTCATGATAAACGCTTACATTTGCCCAAAGCTGTGTACCTGCACCAATTTTGGTGAATTTACCCACAAAACAACCCGCACCAATAATCACGTTATCGCCTAATACAACACCTTCTTCAATAACGGCATTTGCGCCAATTGAGACATTTTCACCAATTGACGCTTTTTCAGAAATAACCGCACTTGGGTGGATATTTTGAGCCGCTTTCGGAGTGGTATCCATATATTGAGCTAATACGGCGTAAGCAACATAAGGATCTTTGACGATAAGTAAGTTACTTTCAGGTGAGCAAAATTCCACATCCGCTTCTGACACCACAAGAATACCTGCTTTAGATTCAGCTAATAAAGGTCGAAATTTTGCATTAGAAATGAATGTAAGCTGATTTGCATCTGCTTTTGAAAGAGCAGCAATACTATTAACGACAACGTCGGCGTTACCGCGAAGAGTACCGCCGACCTTTATTGCTAATTCCTGTAAAGAATAGGATTTTTGCATTATGAGAACCTATTATTTTTTCTCTTCAGTTTTTGCTGGAGCTGCTTTTTCAGTTGCAGGAATAGATTTTAATACTTCTTCAGTAATATCTTTACCATCTACCGCAAACACAACAGAATTAGCATCTAAAACATAAGTATAACCTTTTGTTTTAGCTAAATCATTAGTTGCAACTTGGATACTTTCTAATAATTTAGCACGCTCTTCTGCTTGACGTTTTTCATTTTGCTCTTGGAATTCTGCTACTTTTTTATCTTGCTCTTCCATCAATTTATTTAGCTTAACTTCTTCATCTGAACCAAATTTAGTAATTTCATCTTGGCGTTTTTGAATTTCAGCTTGACGTAAACGAGGTGCATCTTTTTGTAAAGAGGCAATTTTAGCTTCTACTTTTTTACGCGATGCTACGATTTTCTCATCAATTTCTTTTTTGCTTGCTGCAAGTTTATCGGCTTTTGGCTTAAATTCTGCATCTAACTTGTCTGCAACAGCCTGGCGATCCGGATGATTTTGGAATAAGTAGCCAGCATTAATGAATGCAATATTTTCATCTGCAGCGGCAAAACCGGATGCCAACGCAAGACCTACAGATAACGCTGTTACTTTTACTACGTTTTTCATATTTTAATATCCTTAAATGAGTTTAATAAACTTTTCTGTATCAGCTAATATGCTGACACAGAAAAAAATTTTGACTTAAATAATACACTAAAGTTCAACCTTTAAAATGCACCACCAATACTGAATTGGAATTGTTCTACATCATCATTCTCATATTTTTTGATTGGTTTTGCATAAGAGAAAATCAACGGTCCAATCGGAGATTGCCACTGAAAACCGACCCCAGCAGATGCACGGACTCGACCAAACTTACCATAATCGGGTAAGTTTGTAAGAAGGGCTGATGGAAGCCCTTCCCTATCAGATTTCCATTTTGTATTCCATACACTTGCTGCATCAACAAATAATGAAGTTCTCACATTATTCTGATTTTTATCTGACACAAAAGGAGTTGGAATAATTAACTCGACACTCGCCGTAGTCATCGCATTACCACCAATTACATCAGTACTTGAAACCCAACCTTGGTTACCATAACTATCTTTTTGCCAATATATCGCATTTGGGCCAACTGCTCCATATGAAAAACCTCGTAGTGATCCAATTCCACCGGCACTATACAACTGGTAAAAAGGTACTCGCTTATTACTCAAACCATTAGCATAAGCCGCACTTGCTTTACCTGATAATACCCAAAGGTGCTGACGATCTAATGGATAATATCCTTGAATATCTGCACTTAACTTGTAATACTTATTATCCGAACCAGGAACGGTAATGCGTCCACCAATACTTGCCTTCACCCCTTTAGTTGGTAAATAGCCCCGATTTAAGCTGTTATAATTCCACCCGAATGAAACATCAAAATCGTTGGTTTTAATTGAGTTACCATCTAAATTCATAGACTTCATATATAGGTTACGATTGTATTCAGTAGCAAAATTACTGATCTTATTATAGGCGTAACCTAATCCCAAATAATATGAGTTGTTCTCATTAACTGGGAATCCTAATGTGACATTACCACCGTAAGTTGTACGTTTATAGGTTGATGAAGTATCACTTTTCGAGTTATCATAAGTTTCATAGAATACGTTTCCACCTAAACTTACCCCATCTTTAGTAAAGTATGGTTCTGTATAACCCAAGTTTACACTTGTACCATAGTCATTACGTGTACCAGCTAAACTTACCGCAGCACCAGTTCCCAAGAAGTTATCTTGTTTCACACTTGCTTGATAGCTGATACCACTCTCTGTACCATAACCGATACCAAAGTTAATACTACCAGTATTACGTTCTCTTACTTTATATACGACATCTACTTCATCGTTAGAACCAGGAATGGGTTCAATACGATTTTCTACGCTCTCAAAGAAACCTGTTCTATCTAAACGTACTTTACCTAACTCAACTAATTGTGAGTTATACCAACTCCCTTCTTGCTGACGCATTTCTTGACGCAATGTGCTATCTGCAGAAACCGTATTACCTTCAAAACGAACTTGACGTACAGATAAACGACGTCCTGCATCAACGACAAAGGTTAATGCTAATGTTTTATTTGCATCATCAAAAGTTGGTACAGTATTCACTGTTGCACTACCGTAACCACGTTCACCTAATTTATCTTTAATTAAGCTTTCTACATTTTGCACATCCGCACGACTGAATGTATCGTTTAAGTGAAGTTGACCTAATAATGGTTGTAATTCATCAGCCATACCACCTAAGTTACCGACAATACGAGCAGAACTTAAATTGTATTTTTCACCTTCACTTACATCAATAGTCACATCTGCTTTTGTATGTTCTTCATTTAATTGAACATCTGTTTTTGTCACTCTGGCTTTGGCATAACCATTATTTTGGTAGTAGTCTTGGATAGCTTGAATATCTTTATCAAACTGAGAACCATCAAACTTATTACCCCAAAGCTTCCACCAAGCATCTGGTTGGAGCTCCATTTGCTCCTGTAACTTACTACTTGAAATGGCCTCATTTCCATTAAAAGTAACAGAGTGAAGTTTTGCTGTATCATCCTCATCAATTTGAAGGGTAATTTCTGCACGGTTATTTGGCAAAGTTGTCACAATAGGTTCAACTTTCGCATTATAACGACCTACACTCTTATAATGTTCTCTTAAGGTTTTCGCAAACTCTTCTAATTTTGCTCGATTTAGTACATCACCACTTTTAAAACCATTCGCATCAAGATTTTGTTTTAACGCTTCAGTTGGAACAACTGAATTACCTTTAATATGTACTTCAGAAATAATAGGCTTAGCAATAACGCTTACAACTAAATCATCACCATCTTGGAAAGCTTTAACATCATCAAACTGCCCACTGATGAACAATGAACGTACAATATTAGCCACATCTTGATCCGTTACACGCTGACCGCTACGAACGGGAAGACTTGCTAAAATTTGCTGTTCTAAGTCTCCTTGAACGCCATCAATACGAATGTCTTTCGCTACAAATGGTGTCGCAAATACACTCGTTGTAGTACCGAATAATAAACTTGCGATTAGAAGTTTTTTCATCGACTTTATCCTATAAAAATAATAGTTATAAACGTAAGAAATCATTAAAAAGCACAACCATTGTTTGAATTAACAAGAGTATCAGCCCTATACGATAACTTAAATTTTGTCCCCGTTCTGAAACAGGTTTTCCTTTGATAGCTTCCGCCGCCAAAAATACGAGATGTCCACCATCTAAAACTGGCAACGGAAATAAATTCATTATGCCTAAATTCACACTAATCAACGCAAGAAAACTTAAGAAATAAATCACACCTGCGTTAGAAGATGCGCCTGCACCTTGTGCAATTGAAATTGGCCCCGCCAAACTGGAAAATGAAAGCTCTCCACTAAATAATTTCCCGATTGCCTTCACAATAAACCAAGAAATTTGACCTGTCTTTTCTATGCCTTTCTTTAAGGCATCAAGAATACCATATTTTAGTTCAGTTCGATACTGTTCGCCAACTTTTAAGAACGTCGGACTTACCCCTACAAACCATTTACCATCTTGATTTTTTTCTGGTCGCAAGGTTTTGGCAAAAATTTCTTGATTACGTTCAACCTTAATTGTGAACGACTGACCTTGTTGTACCAGTGCGACAAAAGCTTTCCAATCAAGTGCGGTCGAATTTTCTGCTAAAATTTTATCGCCAATCAATAAGCCCGCTTTTTCTGCTGGAGAGTTTTCCACCACTTTTGATAATGTCATCTCCACTTTACTTGAAACGGGATTAATCCCTAATGTTTCAAATGCTGTTTCTTTATCTGGTTCAAATGTCCAATTTTGCAGATTAATGGTTCGTTGATAAGGTTGGTCTTCACCAAAAGGCGTTAATGTGAGTCCAACCGAATCAGAACCTAACTTATCAGTGAGCAATAAATTAATGGTTTCCCAATCGGGGGTATTCTTCCCATCAATGGCCAAAATCTGGCTATTCGGTTCAATTTGAGCCATCGCCGCCGGAGAATTTAGCGTGATATTTTCAATGACCGGTTTAACACTCGGAATCCCAACGGAATAAATTACCCAATATGCCAAAATTGCAAAAATAAAATTAGCAAGGGGGCCTGCAGCAATCACAAAAGCACGTTGCGCAACAGATTTACTTTCAAATGCCTGCGATTTTAATTCTGCGGGAACTGCTTCATTTCGCCCGTCAAGCATTTTTACATAACCGCCAAGCGGAATGGCTGAAATCGCAAACTCTGTGCCCAATTTATCTGTACGTTGCCAAATTACTTTACCAAAGCCAATGGAAAAACGATGAACTTTAATACCGCACTTTCTTGCGGCCCAAAAGTGACCGTATTCATGTACAGCAACCAGTACGGCAATTGCAACAATAAATGAGCCAAGCGACCACAAAAACGACATGTTCGATCCTATAACACAAAGAAATAGAAGTAGGTGAAGAATGGCACTGCTGCCGTTAAGCTATCAATTCGATCTAAAATACCGCCATGGCCTGGAATTAATTGACTACTGTCTTTAATGCCTGATTCACGTTTAAACATACTTTCGGCTAAGTCACCCAATACAGAAATAGCCACTGTTGCCACAGAAAGCACAATAAAACCACTCATTGCACGACTACCTAATAAGGTTTCACCTGAGAAATGGATAAACACAAATGCCAATACCGCTGCGGTGATCATGCCACCAAATACGCCTTGCCATGTTTTTCCCGGTGATACTTTAGGTGCAAGTTTGTGCTTACCAAAAGCTCGTCCCGCGAAATAGGCACCAGAGTCCGCTGCCCATACCAGTACAAACACATAAAGCAATAAGAATAAACCATGATGAGGATCAGCAGTATAATTATCTAAACGTAAACGTAAGACGGCGGCAACAAAAGGAATCAACGTAGAAAACGCAAACAACACTTGTAAAGGGATATTTTTGCCCCAAAACTTCGCAGAGCTTGGATAAGTCATCACTAACACTAATGCCAGTGCCCACCAACCGACAGAATTTAGCAATAAAAGCGGCAAGTAGTTTTCAAACACTCGACCTGCATCTAAATAACTACCCTCGTTATAAAGCCAGAGAAAGATAAATGCGCCTAAAAATGCCGCAATACAAAGGCGTACTAAAGGATTTTTAAAACGAGCAAATTGGGCCCACTCCCAAATACCAAGCGTCGCCACAAAGCCTAAGGCTAGGGCAAAATAAAATGGGGTAAATAAGAACAAGGCACATAATACCAAAGCAATCAACACAATGGCTGATAATACACGTTCTTTAAGCATAAGTTCTCCGCTTATTCTGTCGCGCCAAAACGGCGATGACGTTGTTGATAGCAGGCAATTGCCTGATTAAAATCTTTTTCATTAAAATCCGGCCAAAGCACATCTAAAAAACACAATTCCGCATACGCAATTTGCCAAAGCAAGAAATTGCTAATACGTTGTTCACCGCTCGTCCGAATTAATAAATCGACCGGCGGCTCATCTTGTGTGACTAAATGTTGCTGGAAAAGTGATTCATTAATATCACTCACCGAAATCTCATTATTTTTTACTTTTTCAGCTAATTGTTGAGTCGCTTGAACAATATCCCAACAACCACCGTAATTAGCTGCAATATTTAAAGTCAGTGCGGTATTATTTTCCGTTAACTTTTCTGCTTTTGCGATCTTCTCTTGCAATTTTTCACTAAAACGAGAAACATCACCGATAATCTTTAAACGAATATTATTTTTGTGTAATTTTTTGACTTCTCGATCAAGCGCTTGCATAAAGAGCGTCATTAAAGCGCTCACTTCTTGCTCAGGACGATTCCAGTTTTCGCTGCTAAACGCATATAATGTCAAAAATTTAACACCCGTTTGTCGTGCATAGCTCACCGCACGGCGCACGGCTGCCACCCCATTTGTATGGCCAAAAATACGCAGCTTATTTTGTTGCTTCGCCCAACGCCCATTACCATCCATTATGATGGCAACGTGTTCGGGAATATTATTGTTATCAAGTTCTTTCATTCTAAAATATTCGGATTTATAACCGCACTTTGACGCATTCTACATTAACGTTTTAATCAGCAAAGCGGCTAATTCACGTGCTTGCTTATCTACGGCTAAGACATCATCAATGCTTGAAATAATAGAAGCTGGCATTTGCTCAACCGCTGCTTGGTTAATTTTCGCAATATCCGTAAATTTAATATATCCATCCAAAAAGGCTTGTACTGCAATTTCGTTTGCTGCATTCATTGCGGTTGTCGCATACTGCCCTTCTGCAAACGCATCGATCGCTAATTTTAAATTTGGATAACGATTAAAATCAGGTTCGATAAATGTCAATTCTTTGATTTTAAAGAAGTCTAATGGTTCCACACCACTTACGGTACGATTTGGATAAGCCATGGTTTCCGCAATGGGCGTACGCATATCCGGGTTACCCATTTGAGCAATGACAGATCCATCAACATAACGCACCATTGAATGAATAATAGATTGAGGATGAATAATTACTTCCATTTCATCAGCCGATGCATTGAAGAGCCAGCGGGCTTCAATGTATTCCAAACCTTTATTCATCATCGTGGCAGAATCCACGGAGATTTTTTTACCCATTGACCAGTTTGGATGAGCGACGGCTTGTTCTGGAGTAATATGTTCAAACTCGTTTAATGGCGTATAATGGAAAGGGCCACCAGAACCGGTTAAGATAATTTTACTGACCCCTAATTCTTTCAAAGGACAGAAGCCAACTTTTTCTTGGGCTTCAGGCGGTAAAGATTGAAAAATCGCGTTATGTTCGCTATCAACAGGCAATAATTTTGCTTTTGACTGCTTCACTGCATCAATAAAGATCTGGCCACAAGTCACCAATGATTCTTTATTTGCAAGCAAGACTTTCTTACTCGCTTTTACTGCCGAAAGAGTTGGTAGTAATCCTGCAGCCCCAACAATGGCGGCCATAACTTGATCTGCGTCTGGATGTGCGGCCAACTCACAAATCGCTTTCTGTCCGGCTAAGACTTCCGTTTTAATGTGATGTGAAGCTAATTTTTCTCGCAATACTTTTGCTGCATGTTCATCGTCTAATGCAGCAAAGTGCGGTTGAAATTTCACGCATTGTTCAAACATAGTCTCAACATTTTTGCCTCCCACTAACGCAAAGGTATGGTATTTGTCAGGATTATGTTCGATAACTGAAAGGGTGCTATGACCAATAGAACCGGTTGATCCTAAAATAACAAGATTTTGTTTTTGCATAAATTTTCGACCGCACTTTGTGCTTTTATTTTTTTATCAGAATAGAACAAGGGCAGACACTTGGCCTGCCCCAAAACATGGTTCGACAATTAGAAATCCATTAATTCTTTTTCTTTATCTGCTAAGATCTCATCCACTTTTTTGATATAGCTATCAGTCACTTTTTGAATGATTTCTTCCGCTTTGTGTTGATCATTTTCGCTGATTTCTTTGTCTTTTAATAATGCTTTGATTTTATCATTTGCATCACGGCGCACGTTACGAATCGCGACTTTACCTTGTTCACCTTCGCCTTTTACGATTTTGATTAAATCACGACGACGTTCTTCAGTTAATGGAGGAAGAGGTACGCGAATTGTTGTACCCGCTGAAGATGGATTTAAACCTAAATCAGACGTTAAAATCGCTTTTTCTACTGCACTGATTAAAGAACGGTCAAATACTGTTACCGCTAAAGTACGCGCATCTTCTGCAACAACGTTAGCTAATTGACGAAGTGGGGTCGCTGCACCATAGTATTCCACTTGGATCGCGTCTAATAAGCTAGGTTGAGCACGACCTGTACGGATTTTTGCAATATGTCCACGCAACGCTTCGAGGCTTTTTTCCATACGAGCTTCAGCATCTTGTTTGATTTCATTAATCATTCATCTGTCCTTTTCAATAAATAAAGATAAAACACAGTGATTTTACTGGATTTTTAGGGAGTTTTGAATAAATTTATTCATAAAAAAGGCGAGATTGTCTCTCGCCATTTTATTCTTTAAAAAATTAACTAATCGTTGTGCCTTCTTCTGTACCAAGTACCACTTTACGTAACGCACCTGGTTTGCACATATTAAATACACGAATTGGCATACCGTGGTCACGCGCAAGTGTGAATGCTGCTAAATCCATTACTTTTAATTCTTTATCAATCACTTCTGCATAAGATAATTTATGGTATAGCTTCGCATTAGGATTTTTTGCTGGATCGCAATCATACACACCATCAACTTTAGTCGCTTTTAAAACGATATCCGCTTCAATTTCGATACCGCGTAAGCATGCCGCAGAATCTGTAGTAAAGAACGGGCTACCTGTACCGGCTGAGAAAATAACTACACGTTTTTCACGTAACATTTTAATCGCTTCAGACCAATTATAGGTATCGCAGATACCATTTAATTGGAAAGCAGACATTAATTTTGCATTCACATCTGCACGGTGAAGCGCATCACGCATCGCCAAACCATTCATCACAGTTGCAAGCATCCCCATATGGTCGCCTACTACGCGATTCATGCCGGCTTTAGCTAATTTTGCGCCACGGAATAAGTTACCACCGCCGAGCACAACACCAACTTCCACGCCCATTTCAATTAATTCTTTAATCTCTAACGCCATACGATCAAGAATCGAAGGATCGATACCGAATCCCTCATCCCCTTGTAATGCTTCACCACTTAATTTCAATAAAATACGTTTGTAAATTGGTTGGCTCATTTGTCTTTTCCTTTGTCGGTTACAAAATTTGGCTTATTCTAGCAAAAGAGAGAAAAAGTTAAAAATGGAAATTGGTCAGAAAAGTGCGATAAAATATCGCTGTTTTGATTTTATAGGTAAACTTTATGAAGATTTCAAAAACCTCACAAATTTTAACCGCACTTTTTTCTTTGGCTTGCGCCATTGCTGCCGGTTATTTGATTTTACGAGGTTCAGGGATGTTTCCTGAGCCATCTATTAGTCTGATTTTACTCACGGCTATTTTCATTATTTTATTAAGTAGTAGCCGAAAATCTTTCTATTTTATTTTATTCCCCTTAGTTTGCTTACACGCAATTTATACGCCGACAGGCTTAAATTTTGGTGCGCCAAGCTACCAATATATCGCTTCGGTTCTTGCAACAGATATGTTAGAGACCAAAGAGTTTCTCATGCAAATCCCCGTGAGTAGCTATTTAGCGGCATTGGCTATTCCACTATTGGTCTTTTTACATTACAAAAGTGCGGTCAAATTTGGCGTGAAATTTTATCGCAATAAAACATTTATCGCTTTGGCTACCTTGTTAATTGGTTATAACTTACCAATTGCTGCGCCATTAAAAGAAACCATTGATTCCACTGTTAAAATCGTTGATGAATGGCAAAAATTGAAAAAAATGTCACAGGAAAGCAACTGGGGACAATCCACATTAGAAAATTCGAAATACCAAGATTATGTGATTATTTTGGGTGAAAGTGCGAGAAAAGATTACTTGCATGCGTATGGATACCCCGTAAATGACACACCATTTATGTCATCAGTAACTGGTACACTGATTGATGGGATGACATCTGCCGGAACCAACACTGTCGCCTCATTGCGCTTAATGTTAACGTTATCTGATAAAGAAAAATGGGAACCAAACTATGATTTAAGCTTAGTGGATCTCATTAAGTCTGCAGGTCTGAAAACCTACTGGCTGTCTAATCAAGGTTTCTTAGGTGAATATGACACGCCAGTCGCCTCGCTTGCATCAAAATCTGATGAAACCATTTTCTTGAAAAAAGGTGGGAGCTTTAATTCAACAAACTACAGCGATTTTGATCTAATCCCTAAATTTGCCCAAGTTTTAGAAGATCCAACGCAAGGTAAACGCTTTATTGTATTACACATTTATGGCTCACATCCGCTTGCTTGCGATCGCGTTGAAGATTACCCGAAAATTTTCAATGACAATGACATCGAAAAAAAGAATGAATACTTAAATTGCTATATTACATCCATTAAGAAAACCGATGATTTTATTAAGAAAGTGTATGAAACCCTCAAAGAAAACGAGCAAAAAACACACCGCACTTTCTCGATGATTTATTTTTCAGATCATGGTTTATGTCATCAGGAAGATGATAAACATGGCGTCACCTTGTTTAACCAAAACTGTCACAGCCAATTACATCATAATATTCCGCTCTTTAAAATTTCATCTGATGATACCGAGCGTAAGGAATACAAAACCTTTAAATCTGGTTTAAATTTCTTGGAAGGTATTGCTCATTGGATAGGGATTAAAAATCCGAAGCTCACTTTAGAGGAAGATTTATTCTCTGAACAAGCTGACAAAGACGATTATGGACTGAAAAAACTGATTGAAGAAAAATATCGTAAAGATGCAGACCCTGCCATCGATATTCGTCCAAAGAAATAAAGCATCTCAAATTTAAGATAACAAAAAAGCCGATATTGAATATCGGCTTTTTTATAATATCTCAATGGAGAAAATTAAGCGTTACCGCCAGTGATTTTTGCAACTTCAGCTGCGAAATCTTCTTCTTTTTTCTCGATACCTTCACCTACTTCTAAACGGATGAAGTTAGACACTGAAGTATTTACTGATTTTAAGAAGTCGCCTACAGATACAGAAGGATCCATGACGAATGGTTGACCTGTTAATGAAACTTCACCAGTGAATTTCTTCATACGGCCTTCAACCATTTTCTCTGCGATTTCTTTTGGTTTGCCAGAGTTAACTGCGATATCAATTTGGATTTGACGCTCGTGTTCAACTACTTCTGCAGGTACATCTTCTGGGTTCACGAATTCTGGTTTAGATGCCGCAACGTGCATTGCCACTTTTTTAAGTTCATCAGCAGAACCTTCACCCGCAACTAACACACCGATTTTCGCACCGTGTAAGTATTGAGCAATAACTTGACCATCTAAGTAAGCAACACGACGGATGTTCATGTTCTCACCGATTTTAGCCACTAATGCAGCACGTTTTTCTTCAAATTGTGCTTGTAACGCTTCGATAGTCGTACCTTTGTGTGCTGCTGCAAAATCAGCTACTTCGTTTGCTAAACCTAAGAAGCCAGCATCTTTTGCTACGAAGTCAGTTTCACAGTTCATTTCAACTAATACACCGAAACCATTTTCTACACGAGCAAGGATAACACCTTCAGCGGCAACACGGCCTGCTTTTTTAGCAGCTTTAGCTTGACCAGATTTACGCATGTTGTCGATTGCTAACTCGATATCACCGTTTGCTTCAACTAATGCTTTTTTACATTCCATCATACCGGCACCGGTACGTTCACGAAGTTCTTTTACTAATGATGCTGTGATTTCAGCCATTTTAAAAATCCTCTGTCGAAAATGCGATTTATTTTGACCGCACTTTTAGATAAAAATATAGGGGCTAAATTTTAGCCCCTATGCCAATTAATCGTTTGATTATTAAGGGCTTCGCCTTATTGCAAAACTTAAATTATTCTGCGTCAGCTGCTAATTCTTCAGCAACTTGAGCTTCGTTACCACGACCTTCTTTAACCGCTGCTGCAGCTGCAGAAACGTAAAGTTGGATAGCACGAGTCGCATCATCGTTACCTGGGATAACGAAATCTACGCCAGCTGGAGTTGAGTTAGTATCAACGATAGCAAATACAGGAATACCTAGGTTGTTTGCTTCTTTAACCGCGATATGTTCGTGGTCTGCACCGATAACGAATAACGCATCTGGTAAGCCACCCATATCTTTGATACCGCCAAGGCTTAATTCAAGTTTTTCCATCTCACGGGTACGCATTAACGCTTCTTTTTTGGTTAATTTGTCAAAAGTACCGTCTTGAGATTGAGTTTCTAAATCTTTTAAACGTTTAATTGATTGACGAACGGTTTTCCAGTTAGTCAACATACCACCTAACCAACGGTGGTTTACGTAATATTGTTGACAGTCTAATGCTGCAGCTTGTACTGCTTCTTGAGCCGCGCGTTTAGTACCAACGAATAATACTTTACCGTTGTTGCTAGCAATACGGGTTAATTCCGCTAAAGCTTCGTTGAATAAAGGTAAAGTTTTTTCTAAGTTGATGATATGAACACCGTTACGAGCACCAAAAATGAAAGGTTTCATTTGTGGATTCCAGTAACGAGTTTGGTGTCCGAAGTGTACGCCCGCGTTGATCATGTCGCGCATTGAAACTTGTGCCATAATATTTTCCTTTTGTTGGGGTTGAGCCTCCACATATCAGCTAATCGACCGTTTGGCACCCCGATTAAGCCTTAATGATATGTGTGTGTTGTTAATAATTAAAAACGCTGCTTTTGAAACCCAAAAACAGCGGTGCGATTTATACCATAAAGTGCGGTCAAAAACCAGTTTATTTTGTTAAATTCATCACTTTTCTTGCTTTAATAAACAATAAAGGGGGACGATGCCGCAAATCTTTAAATTCATCATGCCATTGTGGCTGTTCGGCTAACATTGGTTCAGCCATTTGCTCAATTTGGAAACCCGCAGCGATTAAATCATTAATAATCGTTGCTGTCGTGCGGTGATAGGTTTTGAAAGGTTGTTGAAACCAATTTCGCTCTCTCAGTCCTTCATCACGGTAATGGTTTAAACGATAAGCGACTTGCTGTTTTTTCTCATTTTTTTCCCAGCGTTCCCCTTCTTTATGGCAAGTTGTAATCGGATGCTCTTGGGAAAAAACGAGTGTGCCGTAAGGCTTAAGTTTGTTGGCAATAGAAGCTAATAAAGCGGGAAAATCTTCAACATAATGAAAAGCAAAAGAGCTGGTAATGACATCAAAATCACTTTCTGGCAATTCCGTTAATTTTTCCATCGGTAACTGATATAGCGAAAAACATCCTGAAAATTGACCGCACTTTTGCAGATCTTGTTCAGCTTGCTCTAGCATTTTAGCTGAAAGATCCGTTCCTACTACGCTCTCCGCATTGCGTTCTAAATAGAGTTGCAAATGTCCACCCGTTCCACAACCTAGATCGAGTAATTTTTTTCCTTGTAAATCAGGTAAGAGGGAAAGCATAGTCGGCTTTTCCACTATTTCATTGAGACTGATTGGGTTAGATCGAAGTTTTTGATAAAGCTCAAAGAAGTTTTCTTTATCGTAAACGCTCGTTTTGTTACACATCTCGTTTCCTATGTAAAATTAAAAAGGGCGTATTCGATACGCCCCTACAATATTAACATTAACGCGAAAACTTATCCTGTGAAATTGGCAAACCATCCTAAGTTTGCACCTACTTGTGCCACAATATTTAACACACCAAATAAGATCACAAAGCCAATCATAAAATTACCGCCATACACTTTATAAGTCGCATTTGGGAATTTTTGGCGACTGGCTTTAGCAAGCAGTGCTGGCACGATTGCGGCCCAAATGGTTGCAGCTAATCCAGCATAACCAATGGCAATCACGAAGCCATAAGGGAATTGTAAACTTAACAATAGCGGCGGTAAGAATGTCACCAATGTGGTTTTTGTTCTACCTAATACGCTGTCATCAAATTTAAATAAATCGGCAATATAGTCAAATAAACCTAACGTTACCCCTAAGAATGAGGTCGCAATGGCCATATAAGCAAAGAAATTCAATACAACCGCAATGTATTCCACCTCAATATATTTGTGTAATGCTTCTAATAATGCCGATACATCGCCGCCTTTTTCAATTACGGGTGCAAATTCTGTACGTGGTAAATTACCTTGCACCGCCAGCTGCCATAAGACGTAAATCACTAATGCTAAGCCCGTACCGATAAAGATCGATTTCATTACTCTACTACCATCACGATCGTAATATTTGACGAGGCTCGGTACATTTCCGTGGAAACCAAAGGACACTAAACAAACTGGAAGTGCGGTCAATAAATAAGGTAAATAGGTTTGCTCACCTTCTGCAATACTATTGAATAACACCTCTGTTTTCACCGAACTCAATAAACCTGCGGTAGAAAGGAAAAAAGCGACTACCATTCCAACAATCAATATAGTGGTGAAACGATCCACAGCTTTAGTAGAAAGCCATACAAAAGCTGCAAGAATAAAACAGAAAATTAAGGATCCAGAAGTACGTCCAATATCGACCGCACTTTCAGCAGAACCAAGCGCTTGATTAAGCAAGTTTTGTGTAATACCGCCGCCAGAGGTGATATAAGCATAAGTTAAAATATATAAGACGAAAGCCACAGAAAGACCGTTGATAATATTCCAACCTTTACCTAACAAATCTTTCACAATGGTGTCAAAGCTTGAGCCAGTAGGATAATGTAAGTTGGCTTCTAAAATCATCAAACCAGACGTAGTCATACAAAACCACGTGTAAATTAAGGTGAGAAGCGATCCAATAAACCATACTCCAGCTGTAGAAGTGGGGTTAGCCAACATTCCCGCACCAATTGCTGTACCTGTAATAATCATGGCTCCACCAAATAAAGATGGTAATTTTTTTGTTGTCATGCTCCCGCCTAAAAAATATATATCTCGCACTATTATAATAGTACATAAGTAAAAGGCAATCTTTTTGTATCGACAAAACGCAATAAATTCATATAATCAGTCATCTCAACAAAAAGGATAATTTATGAAAAAACAACTCAAAAGTTTTGTGTTTGCTGTATTAGCAAGTGCGGTTATCACATCTTGTGCGGATTCTGCCTCAATCAATCAAGAAGCTGCAAGTAGTTATACACAAGAAATGGGAAAAATTCGTGCACAAGGGGCAATTGATACGACATCAAATACGGCAAAACGTATTCATCATGTCTTTAATCAAATGGTCCCTTATGCAGACCAAGCGAATGAAACAGGACAACAATTTAACTGGCAAATTAATGTCATTAAATCTAAAGAACTCAATGCTTGGGCTATGCCTGGTGGAAAAATGGCTTTCTATACAGGTTTAGTGGATACGTTACAACTAAACGATAATGAAATCGCTGTCGTCATGGGACATGAAATGGCTCACGCCTTAAAAGAACACGGTAAAGCGAAAGCCAACTTTGGTACGATGAGTTCTATTGCTGGAGCCATTGGTGGAACTGCATTATCCGTTTTTATGGGAGCAGATATGACAGAGCTCGTTTCTTTAACCAAAGATTTTGCCTTAGATAAACCTTATTCTCGTAGTGCTGAAACAGAAGCTGATGAAGAAGGCTTAATGCTTATGTCGCGTGCAGGCTATAATCCGCAGGTGGCACCTGGTTTGTGGCAAAAAATGGCAAAAATGTCGGGAGGGTCAAGAGGTGCGCTTGATGTATTAGCCTCCACTCACCCGAGTGATGAATCCCGTCAAGAAAACTTACAACGCTTATTACCAGAAGCGATGGAGCTTTACAAAGCCGCTAAAAATAAAAATGGTTAAAAAATTGACCGCACTTTCATAAATAAAAAGCGAACATCATGTTCGCTTTTTTAATCTCTAAAAGAAAACCGCACTTGAAAAATCAACGTGCGGTTTGTTTTTATCATATTTTCAATTAATGTTGTTCGTTAATGTGACCTTCGATTGGTTTTACATTTTCATCAAACACTGGTAATGGTTTGTGTTCGCTTGCAATGTAAGAATAAATCACTGGCAACACGAACAAGGTAAACAATGTACCGATTGCCAAACCCGCCACGATAACAATACCAATACTGAAACGAGATACCGCCCCCGCACCTGTTGCATAAAGCAACGGTACAAGACCTGCAATCATCGCAGCGGTTGTCATCAGAATTGGACGTAAACGTACTTTAGCCGCTTCGGTGATCGCTTCAATACGGGTTTTACCATGGTTTAACTGCTCTTCTTTCGCTACTTCACACATCAAAATACCGTGTTTTGTGATAAGTCCGACTAAGGTAATCAAACCAACCTGTGAGTAGATATTTAGCGTTGAGCCTGCAATACCCAAAAATCCGAAGGCATTTAAGGCTAACAATGCACCACTCACGGCTAAAGGAACAGAAATCATAATCACGATTGGATCGCGAATTGATTCAAATTGAATCGCCAAGACTAAGAAAATAATTACCACCGCGAGTAAGAAAGTCACGGCAAGTGCATTACCTTCTTGTACTAACTGACGCGCTTCACTTTTAAAGTCATAGTTATAACCCTGTGGTAACGTATTTTTCGCATTGTCCTGTAACCATTGGATCGCATCACCAATTGAAGTACCCGGCATTGGTACTGCACTAATTACCGCTGAGTTTAATTGGCTGAAACGTGGTAATGAACTTGGTTGTGGTTCTAGTGTTGCTGTCACCAAGCTGCTTAATGGAACAGAGGTACCATTTGCCGCAGTGACGTAATACTTATTAAAACTTTCCGGTGATAAACGATTGTCACGTTTTACTTGGGAAATAATTTTATAAGCACGGCCATCAATATCTACACGCTCAATGGTTGCGGCAGATAAGAAGCTCCCTAACGTACGGCTGATTTGTTGCATTGTAATACCGTAAGTCCCCGCTTTTTCACGATCAATCTTAATACGCATTTGAGCGGTATCAAATTTAAGATCAAGATCGGTATAAACGAACTTACTGGATTTCTGCATATCCTCTAAGAATTTACCTGCCACATTCGCTAAATCGCCATAGTCTTGAGATGTGCTAATTACGAAGCCAATTGGCGGTCCCATCTCTCCTGTATCAATTTCAGGGAACGCAAAGCCTTGTACAGATACTTCAGGAATGGATTTCGCTTTTTCATTCAACTCTTTCATGATTGCTGTTTGGCTTTTAGAGCGTTCTTTCCAATCTTTTAAAGTCACAACGTTTAAAGATTGGTTAGAGCTTGGTGCCCCTGCTATCGTCATTGCAAACTGCACTTCTGGCGTATTGGTTAAAATCTCTTGATAAGGTGCCATCGCATTTTGCACATAATCCACGTTCACGTTCGAAGGTGCAGAACCGATTGCCAAAAATGCCCCCTTGTCTTCCGTTGGTGTTAATTCACTTGAAAGTGATTTAAACAATACTGGCAAGGTTGCAAAGATAATTGCCGCAAACATCAACATACATTTACGGTTTACCATCACCAAATCAAGTACATACGCATAAGCTGCATTTACTTTACTAAGGGTATGCTCTACTCTTTGTTCCAATTTATTTGGAGCCTCGTTGGATTTCAGCAATTTACTGGTCATCATTGGTGAAAGCGTTAATGCTACGATACCCGAAATAAATACTGCTCCTGCAAGGGTTAAGGCGAACTCTTTAAACAAAGAACCCGTAATACCGCCCATTAACGCCATTGGAGAATATACCGCAATCAAGGCAATAGTCATGGAAATAACTGGGACAGCAATTTCACGCGTACCGATAATCGCCGCACGGAATGGCGTTTCCCCTAACTTAATGTGACGATCCACGTTTTCCAAAACAACAATCGCATCATCTACCACTAAACCGATAGCCAGAATCAATGCTAGCAACGTCATCAAGTTAATGGAGAAATCCAAGGTTTGAAGCAACATAATTACCCCGATTAATGAAATCGGAATGGTGATAACCGGGATTAAAATCGCACGGAATGAACCAATAAACATGGTAATCACCACCAATACGATCAGCGTTGCCTCAACAATCGTTTTGATTACTTCATTAATTGAGTTATTAATCGCAATTGTACGGTCATATAAGATGTCAGATTCAATAGCATCCGGCAGATTATTTTTAATACTGTCATACAGTGGGCGTACTTTCGCAGCTACAGTTAATGGGTTTGCTGACGAGGTTGGGTTAATCGCTAACACAACAGAATCCGCGCCATTCGCTACTGCACGTGAGCTATCGCTTGATTTATTTAATTCAACATCGGCGATATCACGTAAACGTACTAACTTATCACCGCTAGACTCAACAATTAAATTACCTAATTCTTCAACCGATTTTGTCGTGGTTTCTACTTTGTTTTTATAGGTGACAAAATAGCCATTATCATTACCCGCCGCTGTTTGAACGTTATTCGCGGATAATGCGGACATCACTTGTGTGGCTGAAAGGTTTTGAGCCGCCATTTTTTCTGGATCTAACCAAACACGAAGTGCGTACTCAGATGCACCAAAGATCTGCACACTCGCCACCCCTTCTACGGTAAAGAACTGCGGTTTGACTACGCGTTGAATATAGTCAGTCACTTGGCTTGCATCAAGTTTGTTAGAACGGAAACTAATATACATAATCCCCGAACCACCGGTTGATGAAGAAACCGTTGGATCTTCAATACCACTTGGCAATTCAGAACGAACTGAGTTAACTTTAGCTAAAACATCTGCCAAGGCTGCATTCGGATCCGTATTTAATTTCATTTTTACGGTGACTGTTGACGTACTTGGGCTAGAGCTTGAAGACATATAGTCCACATTATCCGCTTGCGCTACCGCCTCTTCAATTTTGGAAGTAACAAACGCTTGAATTAAGTTCGCATCCGCCCCTGGATATACTGTGGTCACCGTAATTACCGTTGTGGTCATTTTCGGATATTCGCGCACAGACAATTTCGAAATTGCTTGTAAACCTAAAATAATGATTAACAAGCTAATCGAAACCGCCAAAACAGGACGACGAATAAATATATCGGTAAATTTCATTCGCTTTTCCTAATTAAAGATTCGTTTTATTCGCAGGTTGTTCAGTACCTACGCCCGCTTTATCTGCAACAGACACTAATGCCCCGTTACTTAAGTTTTGCTGACCACCTGTCACAATTTTATCGCCAACTTTGACTTCATCACCTTTTAATTGTGCATAAATGCCTTGACGATCTTTCGTAAATACAGTGATTGATTTTGCACGGTACATATTTGCTGCTTTTTCTGCGCCGCCTAATTTCTCAATATCTTCATCGGAAAGTGCGGTCAAAATATAAAGCGATTCGCCATACATGTTGTAGCTCACTGCCACTTGTGGTACAACGATTTGATTATGCTCAGTTGGTAAAGCGACATTTAAGCGAGTAAACATACCGGATAATAATTTTGCACCATCTTCTGGTTCAAACGTTGCTTGAACATCGACTAAACCTGTTGAAGAATTAATTGCAGGCTCAATTGCAGTAACCTTCGCGGCAAAAGTTTCACCTTTACGCGCATCTGCCGTAGCCGTTACTTTTTGACCAATATGCAATTTATCTAATTGGTTTTGAGCAATCGCAAAATCCACTTTCATAGAAGAACGATCTTCCACACGCACAATTTCAGTACCGTTTGAAACGTACTGACCAACATTCACTTTCACGATACCGGCTTTACCATCAAATGGTGCCACGATTTGGCGACGTTCAATCGCCGCTTTTAATGACTCAATATTTGCCGCTTGTGCTTCATAAGCTGCTTTTGCATTATCTAATTCTTGACGAGAAACAGCTCCGCTGCCCGCAAGGTTTGCATAACGTTGATAAGTTTGACGTAATGACACCACCTGAGCTTGCGCAGCTTGCAAACTGGCACGCTCAACTGAGCTATCTAACTCAACTAACAAATCACCTTTTTTCACACTTTGGCCATTTTGTACGAGTACTTTAGAGACGGTTCCAGCGCTTTGTGCACTTAACATTGCCCCTTGATTCGGACGAACAAGACCTGTTGTTTCAATGATCGGCGTCCATTCTGAAGGCTTGACTGTCATTGCTGTAACAGGAGAAGCTGTTTCAGGTTTATTTGCTAAGAAATCAGCTATGCCTTTTGCTTTCATATGATTAAGAAAAATCATTGCAGCAAAAATTAACACAAATACGCCTAACGCTAATTTCAAAAAGAAAATGTGTGAGCGCTTTGGTCTATTAGTTTGAGTTACACTCATTTGGAAAACTCCATTAAGACAATAAAATTACAACTTCTGAATTGCACGCCAAGAGCGTTCAATGACAGATTCTAACATCTCATCGGTCACTGCCGTACCGAGGAATTTGATATCTGAGGCTAAAACTATTGCAGTTTTAAGGCTCAACAAAAATAACATATGAGGATCTAAATCAGCCAACACATTTGCTGCTTGTCCCTTGAGACAAAACTGATCCCAACACGAATACTCCATTTCTTTGCAGGTTTCAATAAACTCCAGCAAAGATCGGTATTGGTTCATGTTTAACAGAATCGTTGGATTTTCTTGAAGAAAATGCCAAATATTCCACCACATTTTTCTATATTGCTCGAAAAAAGATTGGTTTTCATCAAAGCCTTCTTCAATCGCCACTACAAACTTATTGAACACTCGACGAGCAAATCGAGCTAATAACTCATCTTTACTCTTAAAATAAAGGTAAATTGTACCAGCGGCAATACCAGCCTCCTTGGCTAACTTATGCATAGAAAGATGATGCAATCCTTCTTTTGCCATTAGACGATCTGTTGCATCAAAGATCTGCTCACTGACATCTATCTTTGGCTTAAATTCTTCTGCTTGTCGCATAATAAAAAATAAAATTCTTAGGGTTATATATGAGAAAGGTCATTTAAGACAAACATTCAAAAATGAATGAACGTTCATTTTATGAGTTTTTACTTTTTTAGCAAGCTAAAAATAAAAAAAGTGCGGTTAAATCATTTCAACCGCACTTTTTCTTTTTAGAGGATATCGAGTAATTCGACTTCAAACACTAAGGTTGAGAATGGTGGGATAGATGCGCCCGCACCACGTTCACCGTAAGCCAGTTCGTGTGGAATAGTGAGTTTCCATTTAGAACCAACAGGCATCATTTGTAATGCTTCAACCCAACCACGAATTACGCCATTTACTGGGAATTCAGCCGGTGTTCCACGAGCAACCGAACTGTCGAATACGGTACCATCTGGTAATGTACCTGTGTAGTGAACACGTACTTTATCAGTTGCAGATGGTTTGTTACCGTTACCTTCGGTTAAAATTTCGTATTGTAAACCGCTGTCAGTGACGTTTACGCCTGCTTTTTTCGCGTTTTCTTCTAAGAATTTTTTACCTTCTTCTTCAATCGCTTTAAATTGCGCTTGTTGTGCTTCAGCAGCTTGTTGTTGAAGTGCTTGAACAGAATGCATTAAATCATTAATTTCTAATGCAGGTTGATTACGGTTCAACGCATCGAAAATGCCTTTTGCTACCGCTTCAACAGAAATATCCATTTGGCTATCAGCTAATTGCTGACCGATTTGTAAACCGATACCGTAGCTGCCTTTTTCAGAAATACTTTCTAATTTTACTTGTTCAAAAATTTGAGCTGTCATTGTTTTTCCCTTTGTTATAAAACTATTTTTTCAATGCCAAGATTTCACCCATGCGCACAGGTTCATCAACACTTAAATGATCGGCAATTTTCACTTGGCTGGCTTGGAATAAATTAATTACGGTAGAACCAAGTTGGAACCAACCCATTTCTTGACCCTTGCTTAATTTAACCGCACTTTCACCTTCATAAGTCCATACTTTCACTTCGTTATGACGTGGCGGATTAATAACGCCAGCCCAAACCGTGCCGATACTCGCAGTGATTGTTGCTCCCACTAAGATTTGTACCATGGTGCCGAATTCAGTATCAAAGACACAAATTACACGCTCATTACGAGCAAAGAGGTTCGGCACATGTTTCGCTAAAAATGGATTGACGGAGAATAAATCACCCGGCACGTAAATCATTTTGCGAAGCGTACCATCACATGGCATATGCACACGGTGATAATCACGTGGTGATAAATAAGTGGTGATGAATTCCCCATTTTTAAAGGTCTCGGTTAAATCTTGATCTTCCGCTAATAAATCATTTAAGCTGAAAAAGTGACCTTTCGCTTGTAATAGGCGGTCATCTTCAATATGTCCACATTCACTTACACGGCCATCCGCAGGGCAACAAAGTGCGGCTGGATTTTGGTTAATTGGTCGTGCATTTTCTTTTAATGGACGGATAAAGAATTCATTAAAACTGGCGTAATCACTGAATTTTTCTTTTTCAGAAACGCTCATATCAATGTTGTATTTTTTTGCAAACGCTTTAATCACAAAATGTGTCACTGCGCCCCATTTTTGTTTAGCTAACCAACCTGCTGCTTGTGTCATATAGATTTGTGGCATCACATATTGAAATGCAACTTTTAGGCGTTGCCAATAAGAAATTGGGTTCATTGATTTCTCCGATAAGATTAAAAAGTTGGGCGATTATAACAACTTATTTCACTTGTGCAATGTTAGTTGATATTTTTGCGCAAGATACAAGCAAGAAGCCAACATTTGTCGGCTTCTTTTTGTATTTATAAAATCATTTTGACCAATTTGTCTGCCTGAATCCGAGCAAACTTCTTCAATAGTTTTTGCACTGGTTCAGGATATTGCGTCAATTCTTCTAATTCAGAATAATCTTGCAATACTTTGGTATGTTGGCGGATGTGCGATAATTCTTTTTCCGCTTGTGACTGAAGTTCTTGTTTTGGATCGTGGATTAATAATCCATTTTCCGCATCTAAACGCCATGCACGAGGGTTCAGGTTGTTCCCTGTTAAAAGAATATACTGATTGTCCACCCAAACACCTTTGAGGTGATAAGTGTTATCGCCGTCTTTCCATAAACGTACCGTTAAGTGGCCATTTTTAATGTAAGCATCAAATTTCTCGCAGAAACGACGAAGATTGCTTTCATATAAATAGGGTAATGCACCTGCCATTTTAAATGGTTGCTCTGGTGGAATATAGAAATCGTTCGCGACTTTATCACCCACGATAATTTCGACACGTTTTCCTTGCTCTAATAAGCGGGCAAGTTTACTTCTTAGCGTGCGAGGAAAGTTGAAATAAGGGGTGCAAATTACCAATTTTTCCTGCACTTGTAAGAATAAATCTTCGATAACTTGGTTTAATTCATTGCCTGATGCACCTAAACCAAAAAGTGGTGAAATGGTTAAAACATCGGAAAAACCAACCGCACTTTCCAACTGATATTCAGCATGGATTGATAGGTTTTTGCGATAAGCTTTTATTGCACTACGAATTTCTTTGGTGCGAGGGCGATTAGCCACATCTAATGGGTGTACCGCACTGAAATCCAATAAATAATCATTGATGAAATTCACCATAGAATCCGCAAGTGCAGCATTGTGAATTTTTTGATAGCGGTCGTAGCGGTATTTATCTTGTTGTTGTAAATACACATTATTGATACTTGCACCGCTATAAAGGACGGTATCATCAAAGACAAATCCTTTAACATGTAATACGCCGAAGACTTCGCGGGTATTAATAGGCACACCAAAGAACATATTCGGTTCATCGGGAAGTTGATAGGTTTGGCGTTGTTCACAATACCAATCAGCGTTAGTGGCAGATTTTTCTGCACCGAGTAAATTGCGTTGTCCGCGATGCCAATCCACTAAAATTTTCACATCCAATTCTGGATGATCTTGTTTTACGCGATAAATTTCATTGAGAATTTCTTGTCCCGCTTCATCTTTTTGCCAATAAAGTGCGGTCACGTAAATGCGTTTTTTAGCTTGGCGAATTAATTCTATAATTTGTGCTTTGAATTCAAGCGGACTAAACAGAAACTCAACCTGATCTGCCTGTAAAGGAAGAAAAGGCAAATTTTTTAAATTTTGTTCTGCTCGTTTAGCTTTGTTGATTAACATAATCTATCTCTACACTAAAAATTAGTCTTCTAGTTTACAATATTTCCTTTATAGATTGATAGAAAAAAGGTTTTTTTTCGTTATAATGCTCACAAATTTTCGCATTTTTTGGCGAATTATTATCCAATTTTTCCTTCGAGAAGCAAATTATGAGCAATTCACGTAAACCATCATTCCAAACCAATTCCAGCAAATCTTTTCAAGAGCGTAGCCCAAAACGCACATTTAATGATAAAGAACGTCGCTTTGATGATCGTCGTAATAATGAAAAACATGAGGGAAATCGACCGCACTTTGATAAAAAACGGGATGATCGTAAACCTTCTCGAGGTTTCCAACAGCAAGAAGTCAGAGAGCCGAAAATTGCGGAACTTTCATTAAATAAAGCCAATGGTGAAAGTGGCTCGGTAAAAGTAACAGTAAAAAGCACTGGCGTGAGTTATAAACCGAAAGAAAAGAAAACAGGCGCATTATCACCACGCGCACCGGAGAAAATTAAAAAGAACCGCTCTGAAGAAATGAAAGTGTATGGTGAAAATGCGTGCTTGGAATTGTTTGCAGAACGTCCGGAGAGCATCGTTCGCGTATGGGCAACGGTGCAAATGGCGCATCGAATTGGCGAGATTTTCAGTTATTTAGCCGCAAATAAAAAAGTGTATCACGTGGTGGATAGTGATGAGCTAAGCTTAGTAAGCGGCACGGAGCATCACGGCGGCATTTGTATGTTAGTAAAAAAACAACGTACTTTTTCTTTACAAGGTTATTTAGATGTACCGCGTCAAGAAGACTGTTTAGTCGTGCTTGATCAAGTCAATAATGCGCAAAACCTAGGTGGCGTTGTGCGTACTTGTGCCTTCTATGGCATTAAAAATGTGGTAACAAATCAAGTTGAACAGCTTTATGCGCCCGCTGCGATGCGTGTAGCTGAAGGCGGGATGAAGCATATTCGTATTTTAGAAACAGAAAGTACTGAAATCGCGTTAGCGGCTTTACGTAAAGCTGGTTATCAGATTATTCATGTATCAACCAATAAGCAAGGCGTTGCGTTGGAACACCTCAAATTTGCAGAGAAAGTCGCGTTGGTATTGAGTGAAGGTAGTACGGATGATATTTGTGATAAACAAGATGTAAATGTGCGCCTTTCTTTAAGTAATCCATTAAAAACCGGATTAAATATTGCAGTAAATACAGGGATTTTATTAGCACATTGGTATGTGAAATAACCTTAAGTGCGGTTATTTTTAGGTTTGTTTTGGGGGCTGACATCTGTCAGCCCTTTTTCTTTTTCAAAATTGTATGGGATTCAAATTTTGATATTTCTTTTAAAAGCCTTTGGGGGGAATCAGAAAAAAGATCTATACTACTTCCATTTGTTATTTAACAGGGAGTTTTTATGCCTGAACGTTCAGCAAACATCAGTACACACGATCCTTTCGGGAGCTTATTAGGCTACGCGCCGGGTGGCATTGCGATTTATTCATCCGATTATCATACAGCAGATGAGAAAGAGTATCCCGATGATGCCGCCTTTCGCAGTTATTTGGGAAGAGAGTACATGGGCTACAAATGGCAGTGCGTGGAATTTGCGCGTCGTTATTTATATCTCAATCATGGCATGGTGTTTACAGATGTAGGAATGGCTTACGAGATCTTTTCTTTACGATTTTTACGTCAAGTGGTGAATGATGCCTTATTACCTTTACAAGCCTTTGCAAATGGTTGTAAACGTAAGCCTGAAGCAGGTGCATTGTTAATTTGGCAGGAGGGCGGTGAATTTCAACATACGGGGCATGTGGCGATCATTACCGAGGTATTAGAAGATAAAATTCGCATTGCCGAGCAAAACGTGATTCACTCTCGCTTACCAAGTGGGCAGCAATGGACTCGTGAATTACCGATGACGGTTTCCGAAAGTGGTTATTTTCTGCATGATACCTTTGATGATACAGAAATTTTAGGTTGGATGATCCAAACAGAAGATACCGAATACAGTCTGCCGCGGCCAACACCAGAAAAAGAGAAACTTGAGATTCATGCTGAACATATAGAAAACAATGGTCAGTTTGAGCATAAATGGCTGAATGAGCAAAATGAATTTGAAGCGGCATATGTGAAAGCAATGGGCGGGCATAAAGTCAGCCATTCGGATCAATATCGCTATTTTACGATATCTGAAACAGCGCAGCATGAGTTGATTCGTGCAACCAATGAATTGCATTTAATGTATTTGCATGCCACAGATAAAGTCTTAAAAGACGATAAGTTATTACAATATTTTAATATTCCTAAATTGCTTTGGCCTCGCTTACGGTTATCTTGGCAAAATCGCCGTTATCAAACCATTACGGGGCGTTTAGATTTCTGCATGGATAGTCGTGGATTGAAAGTGTATGAATACAATGCAGATTCAGCTTCTTGTCACGCTGAAGCGGGTGAATTTATGAATCGATGGGCAATTCAGGGTGGATTGAATATAGGCGATAATCCTGCCGATGGCTTACGTAATGCATTAGCGGATTGTTGGAAACATAGTGAAGCCACGCCACTTGTTCATATTATGCAAGATCACGATGATGAGGAAGATTATCACGCATTATTTATGCGCAATGCACTGGTTCAAGCAGGATTTCAAGCCAAAATTATTCATGGGACCGAGGGATTACATTGGGATAATCGTGGTCGTTTGATTGATGATGAAGATAACCAGGTAAAAACAGTATGGAAAACGTGGGCCTGGGAAACTATGTTAGAGCAACTTCGTGAAGATGCAACAGGCATGGAAGTGGCACCACCAATTCGTACAGGCTATCCGGAAGATAAAGTGCGGTTGATCGATGTGTTACTTCGTCCAGAAGTTCTAGTTTATGAACCACTTTGGACAGCGATTCCAAGTAATAAAGCGATTTTACCAGTGTTGTGGTCATTATTCCCAAATCATCGTTATCTACTCGAAGCGGGATTTGAATTGACGCCTGAGCTGATTAAAAATGGTTATGCACAAAAACCCATTGCCGGTCGTCGAGGTGATAATGTGAAATTGATTGGTGAGCGTAAATCAGTGCTTGATAGTAAAGATGGTCGTTTTGGTAAGCAGGAGAGTATTTATCAACAGCTTTGGTGTTTACCAAAAGTGGAAGACCAATATGTTCAGGTCTGTACTTTTACTGTCGGCGGGCATTATGGTGGTAGCTGTTTACGCTCAGACCCGAGTTTGGTTATTATGGGGAATAGCGATATGCAACCATTAAGGGTATTATCTGATAAAGATTTCCTTAAAAAATAAAAACAAAATCGGCACTCAAAATGAGTGCCGATTTATTATTTTACTATAAGATTATTTTGCCTCTTTGTTATCAGCAGGTTTTTCATTTGCTTTTAACATATCCGCTGGAATAAAGCTTTGTTGTACTTTTTCCATGTGTGGAAGGTTATGTGCAATACCTTTGTGACAATCGATACAGGTTTTGTTTTGTTCCTGGGCAAGTGCATGCATTTGTTGTGCCACAGTTTTTTGTTGAGTAAAGTCCATGTCATTGAAGTTATGGCAGTTACGGCACTCTTGTGAGTTATTCGCTTTCATACGCGCCCATTCGCGTTCAGCCATTTCTAAACGATGTTTTTCGAATTTTTCTTTAGTATCGACTTTACCTGTAAAGTGAGCATAAACTTCAGTCGATGCCTGCATTTTACGAACCATTTTTGGAATAAATTCATGTGGAACGTGACAGTCTGAACAAATTGCTTTCACACCTGAACGGTTACTAAAGTGGATTGACGCTTGGTACTCAGGTACAACGTCATTAGTATGACAGTCTGAACAGAATTGCTCTGTATTAGTTGTCGCCATTCCAGCATTAAACAGGTTAGTTCCAACGATAGTACCAATGATAGTTAATAAAATAACCCCACTAATTGCCATTTTGCTCGGAGAGCGTAACCAACGGCAAACTTTCTGAATGCTTGATTTAATCATGGTTTAGCTCCTTATTTACCTTGCATTTGACGAATAGTTTCAAATTTATTTTGGATAATTGGGTTCACGTTAGTTTGTTGAACGTGGCATTGTAAACAGAAATAACGACGTGGCGAAGTGCCTTCTGTTTTTTGTCCATCACGTGTTAAAAAGTGGCTTTCAGGTACGCGAGGTGCACCCGTTGTTGGAGCAACATCCGGAGAGTGACAGCCTAAACATTGGTTAGCATTCTTAGTCACTTGTAAACCACGAATGCTGTGTGGAACAAGTGGTGGTTGGTGAGGGAAGGTTACAGGAATATTACCAACATCTTTATAAGGATTCGTAAATGCTGGTGCAATACTTTCTGCTGTTTTATCAATGCTGTTTGCAACTTGCGGCGCATCGGCAAATGCCAATCCACTACATAAAGCCAGCATGAAAATAAATGATTTTTTCATGAAATCCACTCCATTCAATAATTAAATATTTTTAATTTTTATTTGTTTCTCAAAGCGAGAACCAAATGTAAATACATTTTCTGCACAAACGTCAATGCAACGTCCACAAGTAATACAATCTTTTGCCAATATGATTTGACTGTCTTCTGATCCACCGTGCAAAGGAAGTCTTAATACTTGCGGTTCTGGGCAAACATTATAACAGTCCATACAACGGTCACAGCGATCGCGATCGACTACATTAATTTTAATTAGGCTTTTAGCACCAATCACACCATACATCGCGCCAATTGGGCAAAGGTGACCACACCAACCATGTTCAGCAACAAGTAAGTCAAATAGGAAGATAACTGCTACCAACCAAAGCGTTGCACCTGTTCCAAAGACGAATATGCGTCCAAGTGCTGCAACAGGGTTTATCCATTCCCATAAGAGTGTACCCGTTATTGCACTACCAACTAATATCACGGCTAAAATCACATAGCGAAGTTGACGTGAAATTTTTAATGATTGTCGAATACCTAATTTTCTGCGTAACCAAGCTGCTGCATCAGTCACAATATTCATTGGACAAACCCAACTACAAAAGGCTTTGCTCGCAATGATGGCGTAGAATATGACAATAACCAAGGCACCAATAATCGTTGTGACTTCTGGTAGGTAACCTGTCACTAAACTTTCAGCGGTAATCAATGGATCTGTCAATGGCACAGTATCCAAAAGCATGCTTGAGCTGTAATTGCCTTTTAGAATCCAAACTTGCCAAATCGGGCCGCTTAAGAACATTAAAATAATACTTAATTGACTAATTCGACGTAGAATTAAAAAGCGATAAGCATGCCACCAACCAAGTTTTTGACGTGCTTCTAAGCCAGCATCTTTTGGCTTATTCGGGGTATATTTTTCAGCCATTATTTAACCCCCTTAATGTTTAAATCCAAATTCGGGAACTGTTCAGCTTCCGGCACTGTGGTTGGATTTGGAACATAATCCATTGTTGCACGATTCGGTGTTGCCACTTTTTGGTTTGGCTGAACCTGCATTGGTTGATAAACCGGCTCATGTAAGTCTTCTGGCGTACGAGCATCCATTGCTGGACGTAAGCCATCCGGATGTTGTTCCTCAATTAAGGATTTTCCCGCATTTTGTTTTTCTTTCCAACCTAAGCGATAGTGGCGACCGAGCAGTCCTTTGGCGATATCCATCGGTAAGACTTTGATTGCCGCTTCTTCTAACACACAAGCTTGTTCACATTTACCACATCCAGTGCAAGCATCAGAGTGAACGGTTGGAATAAGCTTTGCATGAATCCCCGTACGATCATTGTGGATGCGTTCAAGCGTAATCGCTTTATCCACTAATGGGCAAACTCGATAACAAACATCACAACGTAAACCTTGCCAGTTTAAGCAGGTTTCATGATCCAGCAAGACGGCTAAGCCCATTCTAGCATCATTGATATCTTTAAGCTCTTCACTTAATGCACCACTTGGACAAGCATTCATACATGGAATATCCGGACACATTTCGCAAGGTTTATCCCGAGCGATAAAATACGGTGTGCCCGCTTCCATTGGTGAAATTAGCGAAGCTAAATGCAACATATCATATGGACACGCTTGGACACATTGTCCGCAACGGGTACAAGCTGCCAAGAAATCCTTTTCCGGTAAAGCACCAGGTGGACGTAAGGCGATTCCTTCTTTAGCTTTAGCTTGTTGTTGCTGTAAGCCAAGAATAATACCAACCCCACACACTCCGGCAGCCGTTCTTGTCACATTTTTTAAAAACTGACGACGGTTAGGATCAAGTCTCATCTGCGTTTCCTTTTATAAGCGGCCCGATTTTGTGAAAATGTTGCAAAATTTGACCGCTCTTATTTTAAATTCCCTTCTCTTGAAAGAGAGGAGTGACTAAAAACAAAAGGAAAATCCTACGCTTTTTCTACTTTAACCGCACATTTTTTATAGTCGGTTTCACCTGAAATCGGATCGGTTGCGTCCAATGTTAATTTGTTCGCAAGTTGGCCGGCATCAAAGAAGGTTGTGTAAATTAAGCCCTGAGGACATTTGTTACGACCACGGGTATCTAAGTAAGAAACCATTTCACCACGTCGTGTAATTAATTTCACTTTATCCCCATGACGTAAGCCATATTTTTTCGCATCCGCTGGGTGCATCCAAACTAAGTTGTTCGGGAACGCACGGTGTAATTCAGGTACACGACGAGTCATGGTACCGGTATGCCAGTGTTCAAGTACACGACCAGTACATAACCATAATGGATATTCTTCATCTGGTGATTCTGCAGGGTCTTCATAAGGCACACCTAAGATAATTGCTTTTTTATCCGGATAACCGTAGAACGCAACATCTTCGCCTGCTTTAACATACGGGTCAAAGCCTTCACGGTAACGCCATAAGGTTTCTTTACCGTCAACAACCGGCCAACGTAAACCACGTACTTGGTGATAAGTATCGAATGGTGCTAAGTCATGGCCATGACCACGACCAAAGCTTGCGTATTCTTCGAATAAGCCTTTTTGTAGGTAGTAGCCGAAGTGTTCTGCTTCATCATTGATGTATCCTGGAACATCCGTTGGTACTTTATATTTGTTTACTTCACCATTCTCGTAAAGTACTTCATATAAAGTCTTACCACGATATTCTGGCATTTGAGCTAATAATTCTTCGCCCCATACTTCATCTGTTTTGAAGTATTTAGAGAATTCCACAATTTGCCATAAGTCAGAACGAGACTCACCAGGACCTTTCACTTGTTGACGCCATAATTGGGTACGACGTTCTGCGTTACCATAGCCCCCTTCTTTTTCTACCCACATACAAGTTGGAAGAATTAAGTCTGCTGCAACCGCAGAAACGGATGGATAAGGATCAGAGACAACAATGAAGTTTTCAGGATTACGCCAACCAGGGAAAATCTCTTCATTAATATTTGGCCCCCCTTGCATATTGTTGGTACACATTTGCCATAAGAAGTTTAATTTACCATCTTTTAATGCACGGCTTTGTTGTACAGCGGAATATCCAGGTACAGTTGGAATCGTACCTTTTGGTAATTTCCATTTTTTTTCTGCAAGCTCAACATGTTTTGGATTGGTAACCACCATGTCTGCTGGTAAACGGTGGACGAAAGTCCCCACTTCTCGCGCTGTGCCACAAGCCGAAGGTTGCCCCGTTAATGAGAATGGTCCACAACCTGGTTTAGAAATTTTACCGGTTAATAAGTGTACGTTATAGATCATGTGGTTAACCCATACACCACGAGTGTGTTGGTTAAAGCCCATTGTCCAGTAAGAAACTAAGTTCTGTTCTGGATCCGCGTACATTTTCGCGAGGGTTTCAAGCTGATCTTTTGGTACACCAGAAATACGGTGTGCTTCGTCTAATGTATAAGGTGCAACGATTTTCTTGAATTCTTCGAAGTCAGAGTCATACATTTTACCTGCAGTTTTACGGTTTTTCGCTGCAACTTCAAGTGGGTGTTCTGGACGTAGACCATAACCGATATCAGTTTCACCACGTTTGAATTTAGTATGTTTATTAACGAAGTCCCAGTTTACTTTATCGTTTTGGATAATGTAGTTTGCAATGTAGTTAAGGATTGCAAGGTCTGAATGTGGATTAAATACGATAGGCACATCAGCTAATTCAAACGAACGGTGTTCGAAAGTTGACATAACTACAACTTTCACATTATCAGAAGAAAGACGACGGTCAGAAATCCGAGACCATAAAATTGGGTGCATTTCCGCCATGTTTGAACCCCAAAGCACAAACGCATCGGTTTTTTCGATGTCGTTATAGCAGCCCATAGGTTCATCCATACCAAATGTACGCATAAACGCAACCGCTGCAGACGCCATACAGTGACGAGCATTAGGATCGATAGTATTTGAACGAAGACCAGCTTTCCAAAGTTTTACTTTTGCGTAACCTTCGTAGATGGTTGTTTGACCTGAAGAGAACATACCAACTGAATTCGGTTCTTTTTTCTTCAAGATGTCTTTGATTTTTTCCGCCATGATAGTGAAAGCTTGATCCCAAGAAACTGGTGTAAAGTCACCTTCTTTATGGAATTTACCATCTTTCATACGTAATAATGGCGTTTTTACACGGTCTGCACCATACATGATTTTAGAAAGGAAGTAACCTTTGATACAGTTTAAACCACGGTTTACCTCTGCATCTGGGTCACCTTGAGTCGCAACAACTCGACCATCTTTGGTTCCTACCAATACGCTACATCCTGTACCACAGAAACGACATGGCGCTTTATCCCATTTGATGCCCATATCTTCTGCCGCATCAACCTGTTTAACAGGGATGGTCATACCGGCAGCCGCTGCTGCTGCAAGCGCAGCATTGGCTTTCATAAAATCTCTACGATTAAGTTCCATAGTTTTCCCCACTCGTTGTTGAATTTTTTAGAATATACAAAATGGCATGTATACCTAAATTATTTATTTTTCATCTAAGTAATTAGAAATTAAAGAAACGACAATCACTCCTGGGATATCTTTAATTTCATCCATAAGATCCGCTAATGCTAATTGACGGTTACTTTCAAGGGTGACCACCAATTTGCCTTCATCAGATTTTTCGCCATGAATTTCAGCAGTTGGAATCGCTAAAATGGCTTCTTTGACTTGGTTAAGTTTTTCTGGTCTGGCTTGCACAACAATGCTGCATACATACCAGTTCTCATTTTCGCTAAATTGACTCATCGATATTTGTTTCAATATTAAAAATTTTTATTGCTTTTGTTGGGCAAACGCTTAAACAAGCACCACAACCATTACAACTTTCTAAATCTAAAATGGGTTTTGCCACACCACCAAGCTGTAATCGAAAACGGATGGCATTCATCGGACAGCTATCTTGGCAACTTCGACATTCCACTCGATTTTCTGTGAGGCACTGCGTTGTAATCTCAACTTTATGTGCCCAAGGCTCTTCTTCTAATGAACGAAAAATCGGTTGTTCGCAGACTAAAACACATTTTTGGCAGAAAGTGCATTCGCCTTTGTCAAATTGTATTTCAGGAAAACCACCATCACCTTTTACGATAATTTGGGTTTCACATACCAGTATGCAATCACCGCATCGAGTACATTTATCTGTAAAGTCTGTTTCGTTTACCGACCAAGGTGGACGGATAGCATTTATACCTTGAATTTTAGCGTTTTCAGAATGTAACGATTGTAAAAATTGCCCACGTAATAATTGTCTGCGAGAAGGATTTTCAATCGCCATATTTTTCTTTAAAGTTCGGTATTTTCAAGGGGAGCATTATCCAGTTCTAATGACAAGATAGTAACTACCTAAAAGGAGTAATTTTCAAAAAATATACACTTTTATTGAGTTAGATCAAGGATATTTTTAAAATATGTTATTAATGTAAATAAATTGTTAAAAAATAAGTGAAAATGATTATTAAATAGGGCGAATGATCCGCCCTGAAGTGTGCTTAAAAATATTACGCGTTTTTTGTTGGGTAATCCCACCAAATATCGAATAATTCGCTGATTTCGATTTGTTGCAATTTATTCTCTTCTAACCATTTTTGTACTAATTGGCGATGGCTTTCATCACATTTGCCGATTTTCTCTAAGCAAACTAAGCCTTCCCAATGTAAATAGCCGCTACCTTCATAAGCTAAGCCGTTTGGTTGAATCACTTCAGCAATAAAACGATCAACGGTTTCATCGATAGTTTCGATGCTGCTACCTTCAGCAAATTGCCAATTCACTAAAAAGCCTAATTCTTGGAATTCAGCTAAGTGAAGTTTTTTACGTTGACGTTGATTACGAGTTGTCATTTCAATGTTCTCCTATGTTAAGGTAATGGGTATAGTCATCATCTCGATGATTATTTTTTCTTAAAGTATAAATCCCACACACCGTGACCTAAACGATGACCGCGTGCCTCAAATTTTGTGAGAGGGCGGAAATCAGGACGTGGAATATAATCTTGTTCGGCAGTATTGACTAAATTTTCATTGGCTGAAAGCACTTCAAGCATTTGTTCTGCATAGTTCTCCCAGTCCGTTGCCATATGAATAAAGCCATTTCGTTGTAATTTTTGGACGACTTGCTCTACAAAGTGCGGTTGAACAATACGGCGTTTATGATGTTTTGCTTTATGCCAAGGGTCAGGGAAGAAAAGTTGTAAACCGCCCAATTCGCCATCTTTCACACAATCACGTAAAATTTCAGTGGCATCATGGCAAATCACGCGAAGGTTTTTCACGCCTTTTTCTACCGCATAAGCAATACAGGCACCCACACCAGGCGTGTGCACTTCAATACCGAGATAATTTTTATCAGGATTCGCTTCAGCCATATCCACTAAAGATTTCCCCATTCCGAAGCCAATTTCTAATATAACGGGATTCGTGTTGCCATAAATCGCGGCAAAATCAAAAGGGGTGTTTTGATAATCTAATCCAAGATCAGCCCAGTGATCGTTCATCATGTTTTTTTGAAAATCACTTAAGCGACCCGTCCGCAACACAAAGCTACGAACTTTACGTTTATAACGACCATCTTCTGTAAATTCAGCCGTTTCAACGGTTTTACGTTTTTGATCAGCAAAGGTTTTTTGCTCTTCTGTCATGGTTTTTATTCGCTTAATTAAAATTGGCGGCGATTATACACTAAAAGGCAAGGTTGTGGGATTTTTCCACCTAATTCCCGTATAATAGCGAAAATTTTTAATTGTTTTTTGTTATGAATATTGTCCGAGTTGCATTAGCCGTACCGCTTCCCCGATTTTTTGATTATCTCTATTCGCCCGACTTGATGCCAGTCGTAGGTGGACGCGTGTTGGTGCCTTTTGGTTCGCAAAAACGAGTCGGGATCGTGGTAGATTTGCCCGCTTCTTCGGATGTAGCAAAAGAAAAGTTAAAACCGATTATTGATGTGCTTGATGCTGAATCACTTTTTAATTCCACAACTTGGGATTGGTTAGCTTGGTCGGCTAATTATTATCGTGCAGCATTAGGTGATGTGTTGTTTCAAGCCTTGCCAGTCAAACTTCGTAATGGAGAAAGTGCGGTAAAAAATGACCGCACTTTTTGGCGTATTACGGACCTTGGAAAACAAGCATTAGAATCGGGTGAATTAAAACGCGCTAAAAAACAAATTGAAGCCTTAAATTTGTTGCTCACGCAAGATCTAGAAAAAGGTAACAATGAAATTAGTTCCGCAATTTGGTCATCCCTTAAAGGCAAAGATTATGTGGAAGAGATTATTGTGCCTACAGAACAAAAAAGTTGGCAGCAAGCTTTAGGGAATAATCCTTTAGTTAATCTTGATAATCGATTGACCTTAAACAAGCAACAAGCCCTTGCATTTAGCCAGTTACTTTTCCAAGAAGGCTTTAATGTGTGGTTGTTAGAGGGCGTGACCGGTTCAGGTAAAACTGAAATTTACCTGCAATACATTGAAGAAGTTTTAAAGAAAGGCAAACAGGTTTTAGTGCTTGTTCCTGAAATTGGACTTACCCCTCAGACCGTGAGACGGTTCCAAGCTCGCTTTAATGTAGAAATTGATGTATTGCATTCCAACTTGAATGATACACAGCGCTTAAATGTTTGGGAGCGAGCAAAAACAGGACAGAGTGCGATCGTGATTGGTACGAGATCGGCGCTCTTCACCCAGTTTTCAGATCTCGGCTTAATCATTTTAGATGAGGAACATGACGGCTCGTTTAAACAGCAAGATGGTTGGCGTTATCATGCGAGAGATTTAGGCATTGTGTTAGCGCAAAAACTCAATATTCCTATTTTGTTAGGTTCTGCGACCCCAAGTTTGGAAAGTGTGAATAACGTACAAAATAGTAAATATCATCATTTGGTGCTATCAAAAAGGGCTGGAAATGCGACCGCACTTCGCCAGTTTGTGATTGATTTAAAACATCAACGAATTCAAAACGGCTTATCCGAACCGCTATTGCAACGTATGCAAGAACACTTAGAAAAAGGCAACCAAGTGTTGTTGTTCCTTAATCGACGTGGATTTGCGCCCGTGTTGTTATGTCATGAATGTGGCTGGATTGATGAATGTCATCATTGCGAAAAACCTTATACTTATCACCAACATCAGCGCGTTTTACGCTGCCATCATTGTGGTGCACAAAAAACAGTGCCGATGCAATGTGGCCATTGTGGTTCAACACATTTAGTCACAACGGGTTTAGGTACAGAACAACTGGAGGAAACCCTAAAAGCACGTTTTCCTCAATATAATATTGCACGTATCGATCGTGATAGCACAGCACGAAAAGGCAAGCTTGAAGGTTATTTAGAGGATATTCAGCAAGGTAAAAGCCAGATTTTAATTGGCACACAAATGTTAGCTAAAGGACACCATTTTCCGAATGTCACTTTGGTTGCTTTAGTGAATGTAGATAATGCCTTATTTTCCCTTGATTTCAGAGCCGAAGAACGTTTAGCGCAACTTTATGTACAAGTTGCAGGACGCTCAGGCAGAGCTGAAAAACAGGGCGAAGTGGTTTTGCAGACACATTATCCGGATCACCCGTTATTAACCACCTTGCTTGAAAAAGGCTACCAAGCCTTTGCAGAAGAAACGCTGAAGTTACGCCATAATATGGGCTTGCCTCCGTTTAGTTTCCAAGCGTTGTTTAAAGCACAATGTCGTCATTCTGAAGAGGCGGAAAATGCATTGTCACAATTAGCCTCTTTCTTCTATGAACAAAAAATTGAAGGCTTGCAAGTGTTGGGGCCGATTCCCGCACCGTTCAGCAAAAAAGCGGGGCAGTATCGCTGGCAGTTATTATTACAGCATGCTTCTCGGAAACAATTACACACGGCATTAAGTCGGTACTCGCCAGAGTTAATAAAGCCTTCTCAAGTGCGGTTGATTTTAGACGTGGATCCATTGGACTTGAGTTAGCAAAATCCCCTAGAAAAATGCACAGTTTTTCAGTAGAATTAAGTATTTTTTACACTTTAATTTTAATTAATCGAATATTTTAGGATTGTATCGTGGCTCATCGAGATTTTGCCGGTCGAAACGGCTCAAAAAATAATAAAAAGAAAGCACAGAAAAGTTTCAATCGCAATACCTTAATTGGTCTTGCATTAGTGGCGGTATTAGGTTTTGGTTTAGGGCTTTATTTCTTAAAAAGCAAAACGCCTGAACCTGTAGTGACAACAACGGTTCAACCAGAAAAACCGCAACCGAAAAGTGTGTTACCAAATCGTCCAGAAGAAGTATGGCACTATATTAAAGAATTAGAAACCCGTACTGTGCCGGTGGATAATAATCCTTCTTCTGTTGAAAAAAATATGCGTTTGACGGAAGAGCAGCGTCAAGTGCTGATTCAAATGGAAAAAGAGCAAAAGGCAGCAGAGGAAGCAAAAAAATTAGAAGCTCAACGTAAAGAGCAAGAAGCAGCGAATACAGAAAAAACCACAGCTCAAGCACAACAAGCTCAATCAGCACAAACAGCTCAAGCTCAGCCAGCTCAGCAAACAGAAAAAACAGAGGCGAAAAAGCCTGAGTCAGTTAAAAAGTCTGAACAGCCGAAAAAAGCGGATGTGGTAAAAGCAGAACCTGTAAAAACAGAACCAGCTAAAATAGAGCAACCGAAAAAAGCCGAACCGAAACCTGCTGAACAGCAAGTACAGGCTGGTGGTAAAAAATTTGGTTTGCAATGTGGCGCATTTAAAAATCGCGCACAAGCAGAAAGTTTACAAGGTCGTCTTGCGATGGCGGGTGTAAATGCACAAATTATGCGAAATGAAGAATGGAATCGTGTCCGCGTAGGACCATTTAGCAGTCGAGATGCCGCAACTGCTGTTCAAGATACAGCAAAACCTGTAGCAAGCTGTGTCGTCATAGGAATGTAATGAAAAAATAAAACATTAAAAGTGCGGTACAAATAAAAATAACCGCACTTTTTTTATTTCCTATCACCGTTGTTATTACTGCGATAGCTATAGATGAAAAAATGGTTATCATCATGCCAATATCCCGCCCCTCTTTAGTCAATAAGGAACTACACTTATACCTCCTATATATTTACCCACTAAAATTGGCTACGATATTTTCAAGAATAACCTTTGAGTAGATGATAAATCTTTAATGCTATAACACAATCATATCATCACGATGTAACGCAACTGCACCGTACTCATAGCCAAGAATTTGCTCAATTTCCTGGGATTTTTTCCCTTTGATTAATTCCAACGCATCGCTGTTATAACGCGGCATACCAAGTGCAATCACTTTACCTGAGGTATTCTTAATTTTGACGACTTCACCACGTGAGAAACACCCTTCCACAGCCGTAATTCCTGCAGGCAGCAACGATTTATTCTGTACTAACATGGCATTTTCAGCACCCTCATCAATCGTCAGCATACCCGCTGATGGAGCTGCAAATAACCACTGTTTACGACTTTCGAGACGATCTGAATGATGTGCAATAAATTTCGTGCCAATTGGTTTATCGTAGGCTAAATCCACAATCACATCAGGTCGGCTACCTGGTGCAATTATCGTTTCAATACCTGAACGCGTTGCCACATCTGCTGCAATAATTTTTGTACTCATCCCGCCAGTACCAAGGTTTGTACCACTACCGCCTGCAATCGAACGAATATGATCAGTAATTTGCTCAACCACTGGAATCAATTTCGCATCTGGATTTTTACGAGGATCGCTTTCGAACAAACCTTGTTGATCCGTTAATAAATAAAGTTGTTCCGCTTGCACTAAAATCGCGACTAATGCAGATAAGTTATCATTATCTCCTACTTTTATCTCAGCTGTTGCCACCGCATCATTCTCGTTAATCACAGGAATAATATGATTGTCTAACAGGGCATGTAATGTATCGCGCGCATTTAAAAAACGTTCACGGTCTTCAATATCAGCACGAGTTAATAAAATTTGTCCAATATGAATATCATAAATCGCAAATAATTTTTCCCAGGCTTGAATCAGCTGACTCTGCCCTACTGCAGCTAGAAGTTGCTTTGACGCAATGGTTGGCGGAAGTTGAGGATGATTTAAATAATGCCGTCCTGCTGCAATCGCACCTGATGTCACAATCACGACACGAAAACCCGCTTGATGAAGCTGGGCAATCTGGCGAACAATATCGACCATGTGAGGCGCATTCAATTTTGGGGAACCATGTGTTAATGTGCTAGTACCAAATTTTACGACGATTGTTTTGCGATTTGCCGACATAGTTTGTCCTCAGTGAAAAAATAGAAAAGTGCGGTTAAATTAGCACTAAAATTAATAAAAATCACGAAAAAAACCATCTCAAATTCAGATTTTCTGAATAGCTATGATATAATGCAAAAAAAGAAAAATAGGATAGAAAATATGACATTAAGTTTGATCGTTGCGATAACAAAAAATAACGTCATCGGAAAAGATAATCAAATGCCTTGGCACTTGCCTGCTGATTTAGCCTGGTTTCGTAAAAACACTACGGGAAAACCGGTGATTATGGGCCGTAAAACTTTCGAAAGCATTGGTCGCCCACTACCGAAACGGACTAATATTGTCCTTTCACGCACGCCTTACGAACATGAAGGTGTCATCTGGAAAAATAGTTTTGAAAGTGCGGTCGATTTTGTCAAAGAATTTGATGAAATTATGTTGCTCGGCGGCGGAGAGTTATTTAAACAATATTTACCTAAAGCAGATAAATTGTACCTCACGCAAATTCAAGCAGACATTGACGGTGACACCTTCTTCCCTGAAATTAATTGGGCTGAATGGAACATCGAGTTTGAAGAATATCGCCAAGCGGATGCGGATAATCCCTATGATTGTCGTGTTTTTATTTTGCAACGTAAAGCATAAAACACATCTAAACCATCCTAAAGCAAAGTGCGGTCAAAACCTTAAAAATTTTGACCGTACTTTGTTCTTACACCATCAAATCAACGATTCATCAAGCCATTTTTTCCTATAAATCCCCAGTTTTTTGATCTGAGTCCCCTTTTGAAAGTCGGCTTTGTAATATACTGGAATAATTTATTATTATCATTAGAGGAGAAATATTATGGGTATCTTCAGTGTACCACCGGATCTACCGGTTACGAAAAGCAAAGAGGAGATCGACAAAACTTATCGTTACTGGCGATTACATTTGATGATCACTAGCTATATCGGATATGCCGTTTTCTATTTTACTCGTAAAAGCTTTAACTTCGTTATGCCTGCCATGCTGACGGACTTAGGGCTACAAAAAGCCGATATCGGGATCATGGGTACGGCGTTTTATCTTACCTACGGTGTGTCAAAATTCTTATCAGGTGTACTTGGTGATCGTTCTAATCCTCGTTACTTTATGGGGATTGGCTTAATGATGACGGGTGTCGTTAATATTCTATTCGGTATGAGTTCATCTATCTTTATGTTTATCACCCTTTGGATGATCAACGCCTTTTTCCAAGGTTGGGGATGGCCTCCATGTTCAAAAATTCTAAACACTTGGTACTCACGTAACGAACGAGGATTATGGTGGGCGATTTGGAATACCTCACATAACTTAGGTGGTGCACTCATTCCAATTTTATCTGGTGCCGTCGCCCTTTATTGGGGATGGCGTTACGGTATGATCGTGCCAGGAATTATAGCCTGTGTCATCGGTTTTGCTCTTTGTTTCTTATTGCGCGATCGCCCGACTTCAATGGGTCTCCCAACGGTTGGTGAATGGCGTAATGATATTGCTGAAAAAGAACATGAAAGTGAAGGTTTAGGTTTATCTAACTGGGAAATTCTTAAAATTTATGTGTTCAAAAACAGCATTATCTGGGCATTAGCATTCTCTTGGTGTTTTATTTATATTATCCGTACTGGTATCAACGACTGGGGTAACTTATATTTAACAGAAACCCACGGTTATGACTTACTTAAAGCAAACTCTGCTGTTTCTTTCTTTGAAATCGGCGGATTCTTAGGTGCGCTTTTTGCAGGTTGGGGGTCTGATAAATTCTTCAACGGAAACCGTACCCAAATGAACATTATTTATGTGTTAGGTATTATTTCAACTTCCTTAGCATTATGGTTCATCCCTAGCGATAACTATTTCATTATGTGTGGATTGTTCTTCCTGATGGGATTCTTTATCTTCGGTCCACAATTCCTTATCGCAATGGCGGCTGCGGAAAACTCCCATAAACATGCTTCAGGTTCTTCTACCGGTTTCGTTAGTCTCTTCGCCTATATTGGTGCAGCAGCAGCAGGTGCGCCATTAGCATGGATTATTCAATCTTTCCATTGGAATGGATTCTTTGGTAGCTTATTTATCGTTTCTCTCGCTTGTGCATTATTACTCATTTTAGTGTACTTCTTACAACGTAAGAGAAATAACCGAAAAGCCTAATCTACGGCATATAAAAATCGGGCTAAAACAATGATTATTTTAGCCCGATTTCTTTTGTTTTAAATAACCGTAAAAAGATTATTCTAAACGTTTAGCCATTTCTAACCAATCTGCTTTAAATTCACGGCGCATATTGTTAATTGCATCAATAATATCATGGTGAACTAATTTTTCATTTTGAATGCCCACGCAGTAGCCACCTTTCCCTTGTAACAATAAGTCTACTGCATACGAGCCCATACGAGAACCTAAGATTCGGTCAAAAGCACAAGGTGAGCCACCACGTTGAATATGGCCTAATACCGTTGCTCGAGTTTCATGTCCTACTCTGGATTCTATTTCGTGAGCTAAAGAATGCACATCTGTAATTAATTCAGTAATCGCAATAATCGCATGGCGTTTTCCGCGAATAATACTGCGTTCAATTTGGCGAATTAATTCTTCACGATTAAATTCCATTTCAGATGCCACGATATATTCACAACCACCGGCAATACCTGCAGAAATAGTTAAGTCACTACAGTGACGACCCATGATTTCTACGATAGAAATACGTTGGTGAGAACTTGAGGTGTCACGCAAACGATCAATGGCGTCCACTGCTGTTTGTAGGGCTGTTTGATAACCGATTGTGTAATCCGTGCCTGCTACATCGTTATCAATCGTGCCTGGAATACCTACGCAAGGGAAACCATGTTCTTCTGTGAGCAATTTTGCCCCCATATAAGAACCGTCCCCCCCGATAACTACTAAGGCATCAATACCATGTGAACGTAAAATTTCCGCACATTTCTCACGGACGGCAGGATCCTTAAATTCAGGGAAACGAGCAGACCCTAAGAATGTACCACCACGGTTAATCACATCTGATACACTATAACGGTTTAGCTGTTTGATTTTATTGTTATATAAGCCTTGATAACCATCGTAAATCCCAAATACTTCAAGCCCTTCTGCAAGTGCTGCTCGTACAACAGCACGAATAGCAGCATTCATGCCTGGTGCATCGCCACCACTGGTTAATACCGCAATTTTTTTAATCATACTTACCTACTTTGCATTCTAAAAATAACTAATAATAAGATTACACTATCCACTATTTCTGCTCTAGCAAAATTTTTAAAATTTACGCCAGATTTGATCTAGTTATAAGTTTTAGTGATTAAAATGATTTTCACACTTCCAAGACAAATCTGCTTTTTGTAGTGTCTTACTTTCTTTCGCCACTAAATATTTTTCTAAATGTCTTACTATCTTTACTTTACTTAAACGTTGAAATTTTTTACCTTGTTCTACTTTTTGAGAATATTGATATTGTACAAAACCACAAGAAGGAATATTTTTTCCTTTTGCAATATCTACCTGCCAAGATGGATTCTGTTCTGTTGGTGCATAAATGACATAACCAGTTAACTCTGTGGCAGGCTTTTTCGGATTCGTTGAATTAGCAAGGATTTTGAAATCTTTTACACCTAAATTACGGTATACCTTCTCACGTAATGTCACGCGTTGTTCTATAGTACGAACCAGATCGCGATCAAACAACACTTCAATCTGAGATTGCCAATTTTCTAATGTATCTGGCTCCATCAGATAAACGTAACGTGCAATCGTCCCCAAATCTTGGCTTGCAGTAAGCTTATAGGTTTTGCCGTTGTACTCAATTTTTTCAGGCGTTTGAAGCTGACTCACCTTTGCCGCACAACCTGAGAGTAAAAGTGCGGTCAATATAACAAGAATTTTATTCATTAATATCTCGCTTAAATACAAATTCTTTTTCAGTAGAGGATGCTGCATCAAACCAATAACCACCAAGGTTAAACTCTTTCAGTTGTTCAACACACTGTAAACGATTTTGAATGATAAAACGACACATTAAACCACGAGCTTTTTTCGCATAAAAGCTGATCACTTTGTATTGACCATTCTTATTATCTAAGAAAACTGGCTTAACAATCTGTGCGTCTAATTGGCTCTCTTTCACTGATTTATAATACTCATCTGAAGCTAAATTGATCAACACACGATCACCTTGCTCATCAAGTGCCTGTTGTACAGATTGAGTGATGATATTTCCCCAAAAAGCATAAAGATCTTTCCCTTTTGGATTCGCTAACTTTGTGCCCATTTCCAAGCGGTAAGGTTGCATTAAATCGAGGGGTTTAAGTAAGCCATATAGGCCAGAAAGCATACGTAAATGATGTTGAGCGAATTGTACATCTTCATCAGATAAACTATCAGCATCTAAGCCGGTGTAAACATCACCTTTGAATGCCCAAATGGCTGCGCGTGAATTTTTTTCGTTGTGAGATTTTGTCCATTCCGCAAAACGAGCGACATTTAGGCCTGCAAGTTTATCGCTGATAGACATTAAGGAAGAAAGATCTTGGGGAGATAATTGACGGCAGATTTCAATCAGTTGTTCACTATAATCCGTCAAGTGCGGTTGAGAAACAGGCAGATTTCTGACCGCACTTTCAAAATCTAAGGTTTTTGCTGGGGAAATAATGGCTAACATAGGTTCTCCTTTCTAAAACGAAACCGTATCTTAGCACAGGATAGCCTCCTCGCTCCACCCCGTTTACGCTACCCGCTTATAGAGTCCATTCTCATTGACGATTAAGTCTTGTAATTCCAAATCCAATAACTGTACTAAAAGCGAATCCACCGGCAAATTCAATGCTGCAGATAAATCATCGAGGCTTATTGGTGTATAACTGATATGTTGATAAAGTTCAGGATGACTCGGCTCCACAGCTGGTGTTTTTGCTGTGAGCGGTTGAGTTATCGACTGATTGATTAGCACATGTACTGGCGGCTGAAAAACAACACTATGGTTGAGGCTATCTAAAATATCTTTAACATTTTCCACCAACATCGCCCCTTGCTTAATCAATTTATGGCAGCCTTGACTGTATTCACTTTGAATATTCCCCGGCAGCGCAAAAATATCGCGATTTTGTTCTAAGGCATAACGTGCTGTAATGAGTGAACCGCTTTTCTCTGTGGCTTCAATGACTAATGTTCCTAATGAAAGCCCGCTGATAATGCGATTACGGCGAGGAAAGTTTTCGGCAATCGGTGCTTGCGTAGGGATAAATTCAGAAACTAATGCCCCGTTATTTTCGATAATTTGCTCGGCTAATCGGCGATGTTTCGCGGGGTAAATGTGCGCTAATCCACTGCCCAATACGGCAATGGTTTGTCCTTGAATATCCACCACCGCCTGGTGACTAAATCCATCGATACCTAATGCAAGTCCACTCGTGACCGTCAATCCCGCGAGAGAAAGTTCTGTCGCAAAATATTTTGCCCAATATTCACCATAAGCCGAACAATAGCGACTCCCCACCATGGCGATTTGTTGAGCAGAAAGTGCGGTTAAATTGCCTTTCACAAATAATAAAGGCGGAAAACCACTAATTTGTTTGAGTAAAAAAGGATAGTCATCTGAAAAACTGTGAATTAAATGATGCCCTTCTTTTTCGGCCCAACTCAAAGCGGGTTCAATGAATTTCATTTCAGGCTGAAACCAACGACGAATCTGCAAAGATTTCCAGCCCATTTGTTGAAATGCAACTTCATCATAATTTAATAAGTCTTCTATACCTACATGGGCTAGAATTTGTTGAATTCGCACACTGCCCAATTTGGGGACTTGTGACAACCGCAATAAAATCGACGCAAAATCACTCATTTATTCTCTCCTTTAAAAAGAGAATTATGACAAGGTTGGTCTCCCAAAATGAAAGATTTGTCTTAATTTTGCGATTCAGATCGTAAAAAGCGAAAAAATTTTAGAAAAAATCTGCATACCAAAAATAATGAATAAAGCAGTATAAAAATGGCTCTATCAAAGTTCTTTTTAGAGACAAACCCCATACATCGCCACAAATTTAGAATAATAAACTTTTACAATAATGAAAATATAGCAACATTAAATATAAATCACTAAAAAATGGTTTGACAGTAAAACTTTTATCGGTAATATGAACAGCGTTTTACAGAATTTTTTATAGGATTATCTTTTTATGTACCAAGTTGTTTCTTTATCTCTCAACCTTCTGCTCTCACATTCTTTGTGCGGCTAAGTTGTGGATAAAAAACACCTTTATGTAAAAAATCTATTATCAACCCGCACTTTTAAGATTGCGGGTTTTTTCGTTTTAAAATCACGGTAAAAATGACCGCACTTTGAGTGATAAAAGAAGGAAAATACTATGACAGATCGCGTTATTATTTTTGATACCACCTTGCGTGATGGCGAACAAGCGTTAAAAGCAAGCTTAACCGTTAAAGAAAAGTTACAAATTGCTTTGGCACTTGAACGTTTAGGTGTGGATGTGATGGAAGTGGGTTTCCCGGTTTCTTCTCAAGGCGATTTTGAATCTGTTCAAACTATCGCGCGTCATATCAAAAATAGTCGTGTTGCAGCACTTTCCCGTGCGGTAAATAAAGATATCGATGCGGCTTACGAAGCCTTAAAAGTGGCGGAAGCTTTCCGTATTCATACTTTTATCGCGAGCTCCGCATTACACGTTGAAGCCAAATTAAAACGTACATTTGATGATGTCGTTGAAATGGCTGTGGCAGCGGTAAAACGTGCACGTAACTACACTGATGATGTGGAATTTTCTTGCGAAGATGCAGGCCGTACGGGCATCGATAATATCTGTCGTATTGTTGAAGCCGCAATTAATGCGGGTGCGACCACCGTAAACATTCCAGATACCGTTGGTTTCTGCTTACCAAATGAATACGGCAATATCATTGCTCAAGTGCGTAACCGCGTGCCAAATATCGACAAAGCTGTGATTTCTGTGCATTGTCACAATGACTTAGGTATGGCAACCGCTAACTCCTTAACCGCAGTACAAAATGGTGCTCGTCAAATTGAATGTACCGTAAACGGTATTGGTGAACGTGCAGGTAATACTTCACTTGAAGAAGTCGTGATGGCAATGAAAGTTCGCCAAGAATTTATGGGCGTGGATACACGTATCAACACGCAAGAAATTCACCGTGTCAGTCAAATGGTGAGCCAACTTTGTAATATGCCAATTCAACCAAATAAAGCGATTGTGGGTTCAAATGCTTTTGCTCACTCTTCCGGTATTCACCAAGATGGTATGTTGAAAAACAAAAATACCTACGAAATCATGTCACCAGAAACGATTGGCTTGAAGAAAGAGAAATTAAACTTAACCGCTCGTTCTGGTCGCGCAGCAGTAAAAGGTCACATGGCGGATATGGGTTACACCGAACAAGATTACGATTTAGACAAATTGTATGAAGCCTTCTTAAAATTGGCGGATAAAAAAGGCCAAGTGTTCGATTATGATTTGGAAGCCTTAGCCTTTATTGATATGCAACAAGGTGATGAAGATCGTTTAGTGTTAGATAAACTTTCTGCACACTCCACTAAAGAATATCCAGCAACTGCTTTTGTTCAAGTAGAATTGGATGGTAAAAAATTAAGTACCTCTTCTATCGGTGGTAATGGTCCGGTTGATGCTGTCTACAATGCGATCTTGAATTTAACCGGTTTAGATATCAAAATGTCCCACTATAACTTAACTGCAAAAGGCGAAGGTGCTGAAGCGTTAGGTCAGGTAGATATCGTGATTGAACACGAAGGCCGTAAATTCCATGGTGTTGGTTTAGCGACAGACATCGTTGAATCTTCCGCACTTGCTTTAGTTCATGCAATTAATGCCATTTATCGTGCTCATAAAGTTGCAGACATTAAAAGCCACAAAAATCACTAACCCAATCTCCCTCTTTAGCAAAGAGGGGTTAGGGGAGATTTGGCAGAAGTAACATCAACCTCAGTGGTAAATTTTATATCGTTAAAATCTCCCCCCAGCCCCTCTTTATAAAAGAGGGGAGAAAATATGAAAAAAATTAACCGCACTTTAGTGTGAAAGAAATAGGAAAAATAATATGCAATCATACAACATCGCTGTTCTACCGGGAGACGGTATCGGTCCGGAAGTCATGGCTGAAGCCATTAAAGTATTAAACAAAGTCCAAGAAAAATTCAGTTTCAAACTTAACTTTAACGAATTTTATGTGGGTGGCGCTGCAATTGATCACTGCGGTTGCCCATTACCGGCAGACACCTTAAAAGGTTGTGATGATGCGGATGCAATTTTGTTTGGCTCTGTAGGCGGCCCTAAATGGACAAATTTACCACCAGATCAACAACCAGAACGCGGTGCATTGTTGCCATTGCGTAAACATTTCAAATTATTCTGCAATCTTCGTCCTGCTACCCTTTATAAAGGCTTAGAAAAATTCTGTCCATTACGTGCAGATATTGCAGCGAAAGGATTTGATATGGTGGTTGTTCGTGAATTAACCGGCGGGATTTATTTCGGTCAGCCTAAAGGCCGTGAAGGTGAAGGTGCTCAAACCAAAGCATTTGATACCGAAGTTTATTACAAGTATGAAATCGAACGTATTGCGCATGCGGCTTTTGATGCGGCAATGAAACGTCGTAAACATGTGACGTCTGTGGATAAAGCGAACGTATTACAAGCTTCAATCTTATGGCGTGAAACTGTGACTGAAGTGTCGAAAGACTACCCTGAAGTGACCTTAGATCATATTTATATCGACAACGCGACTATGCAATTAATCAAAGCGCCTGAATCTTTCGATGTACTCCTCTGCTCTAACATTTTCGGCGATATTATTTCTGATGAAGCCGCGATGATCACAGGGTCTATGGGGATGTTGCCATCTGCTAGCTTAAACGAAGAAGGTTTCGGCTTATATGAGCCTGCTGGCGGTTCTGCACCAGATATCGCAGGCAAAGGCATTGCCAATCCAATCGCACAAATTCTTTCTGCGGCAATGATGTTGCGTTATAGCTTCAACTTAAATGATGCCGCTGATGCGATTGAAAATGCCGTGCAAAAAGTCTTAGCAAATGGTCACCGTACCGGTGATTTAGCCGATGACTCTGCCCCTGTTTCAACTGCGGAAATGGGTACGTTAATCGCTAATGCAATCTAATAAAAACAATTAAAGTGCGGTTTAAAAACACCCACAAAAAGCAACGCTTTTTGAACGTTGGCTCTGCCAACGGCTCCGAAGGAGCGAGTAAATCTTCAGGATTTACGAGTAATAATTTAACCGCACTTACTACTCTAACAAAAGCCTCTAACGAATTGAGAAAAATTATGGCAAAAACTCTTTACGAAAAATTATTCGATGCCCACGTGGTGTACGAAGCTGAAGGCGAAACGCCGATTTTGTATATTAACCGTCATTTAATCCATGAAGTGACCAGCCCACAAGCCTTTGACGGTTTGCGTGTTGCAGGCCGCCGAATACGTCAAGTCAGTAAAACTTTCGGTACCATGGATCACAGTATTTCTACCCAAATACGTGATGTGAACAAACTTGAAGGCCAAGCAAAAATTCAAGTACTGGAGCTTGCAAAAAACACGAAAGCGACCGGTATTCAATTATTCGACATGACCACCAAAGAACAAGGTATTGTGCATGTGATGGGACCGGAACAAGGCTTAACTTTGCCAGGTATGACGATCGTCTGCGGTGACTCCCATACCGCCACTCACGGTGCATTCGGTGCTTTGGCATTTGGTATTGGTACATCTGAAGTAGAACACGTATTAGCTACCCAAACCTTAAAACAAGCTCGTGCAAAAAATATGAAAATTGAAGTGCGCGGCAAAGTCGCGCCAGGCATTACCGCAAAAGACATTATTCTTGCCATTATCGGTAAAACAACCATGGCGGGCGGTACAGGCCATGTAGTGGAATTCTGCGGTGAAGCGATTCGTGACCTTTCTATGGAAGGTCGTATGACCGTTTGTAATATGGCGATTGAAATGGGCGCGAAAGCGGGTTTAATCGCACCGGATGAAACCACTTTCGACTATTTAAAAGGCCGTCCACATACACCGAAAGGTAAAGATTGGGAGGATGCAGTCGCTTATTGGAAAACCTTAAAATCTGATGATGACGCGCAATTTGATTCCGTCATTACATTAGAAGCCAAAGATATCGCACCGCAAGTCACTTGGGGCACCAACCCAGGCCAAGTAATCGGTATCGATCAACGAGTGCCTAATCCAACGGAAATGACCGATCCCGTGACTCGTGCTTCAGCAGAAAAAGCATTGAATTATATTGGCTTAGACGCTAACACTGATTTAAAAGATATCCCTGTAGATCAAGTATTTATCGGTTCTTGTACTAATGCTCGTATCGAAGATTTACGTGCGGCAGCGGCTGTCATGAAAGGCCGCAAAAAAGCCGATAATGTAAAACGTATTTTAGTGGTACCAGGTTCCGGTTTAGTGAAAGAACAAGCGGAAAAAGAAGGCTTGGATAAAATCTTTATCGAAGCGGGTGCTGAATGGCGTAATCCGGGCTGCTCAATGTGCTTAGGGATGAACGATGACCGTTTAGGTGAATGGGAACGTTGTGCTTCCACTTCAAACCGTAACTTTGAAGGTCGCCAAGGTCGTAACGGTCGTACTCACTTGGTGAGTCCTGCCATGGCTGCCGCAGCGGGAATGTTCGGTAAATTCGTTGATATTCGTGACGTCACATTAAACTAAGGAGCAGAAAATGGCAGGATTTAAACAACTTTCAGGCTTAGTAGTGCCATTGAATGCAGCAAACGTGGATACGGATGCGATTATTCCAAAACAATTTTTACAAGCGATTACGCGCGTAGGTTTCGGCAAACACTTATTCCATGAATGGCGTTATTTGGATGTAGAAGGCACTAAACCAAATCCAGATTTCGTGCTGAATTATCCACAATATCAAGGCGCGACCATTTTATTAGCACGTAAAAACCTAGGTTGCGGTTCTTCTCGTGAACATGCACCTTGGGCATTAGCCGATTACGGTTTCAAAGTGATGATCGCACCAAGTTTTGCAGATATTTTCTACAACAACAGCTTAAATAACCACATGTTACCGATTCGTTTAAGCGAAGAAGAAGTGGAAGAAATCTTCCAATGGGTCTGGGCAAATGAAGGCAAACAAATCCATATGGATTTGGAAGCGATGACCGTCACTGTAGGTGACAAAGTTTATCACTTTGAACTGGATGAATTCCGCCGTCATTGTTTATTAAATGGCTTGGATAACATCGGTTTGACATTACAACACGAAGATGCCATCAGTGAATACGAAAAAAATATTCCGGCATTTTTACGTTAATCTGTTTTTTTACTCGGACAGCAAATATTGCTAACCATTCGGCGGACAATTTGTCCGCCTTTCTTTTTGAAAACATTCTATTTTTTTACCGCGCTTTCTCCCCTTTTATTTGACAGTATCCACGCTTATCCCTATTATTTCGAGCAATATTGATTGATTTTAAAAAGAGCTGTCTATGTCACATAATCAAACCGAATTACTGAAAAAATCCCTCGCTGAACGCATCCTCATTTTAGATGGTGCAATGGGGACGATGATCCAAAAATATAAACTCACCGAGGCTGATTTTAGAGGCGAGCGTTTTAAAGAAAGTGCGGTTGATTTACGTGGTAATAATGACTTGCTCACTCTCACCCAGCCCCTGTTAATTTCTGCGATTCACGAGAAATATTTAGCCGCGGGTGCAGATATTATTGAAACCAATACCTTCAGTTCTACCACCATTGCACAAGCAGATTATGACTTACAAGCAGTCGCTTTTGAGTTGAATTTTGCAGGAGCAAAATTAGCACGTTTAGCTGCAGATAAATACAGCACACCAGAAAAACCTCGCTTTGTTGCTGGCGTGTTAGGGCCAACTAACCGCACTGCCTCGATTTCCCCTGATGTAAACGACCCAGGGTTCCGTAATGTCACTTTTATGGAATTGGTCGATGCCTATGCTGAAGCGACCAAAGGCTTAATTGAAGGCGGTGCTGATTTAATCATGATCGAAACTATTTTCGATACGCTTAACGCTAAAGCGGCCGTTTTCGCCATTGAAACCGTATTTGAAGAATTAGGTGTGGAATTGCCGATCATGATCTCCGGCACCATTACCGACGCTTCTGGCCGTACGCTTTCAGGGCAAACCACTGAAGCGTTCTACAACTCGCTTCGCCATGCCAAACCGCTAACGTTCGGTTTGAACTGTGCACTAGGCCCGAAAGAACTTCGCCAGTATGTTGAACAACTGTCTAAAATCAGCGAAACCTATGTTTCCGTCCACCCAAATGCAGGCTTACCAAATGCCTTTGGTGGCTACGATTTAGGTGCAGAAGAAATGGCCGCACACCTTAAGGAATGGGCTGAAAGTGGCTTTGTAAACATTGTCGGTGGTTGTTGTGGTACAACACCAGAGCATATCAAAGCCTTTGCGGATGCCATGCAAGGTATTGCGCCACGTAAATTACCGGAAATTAAAACCGCGATGCGTTTATCAGGTTTAGAGCCGCTCAACATTGATGATGAAAGCCTATTCGTGAACGTGGGTGAACGTAATAACGTGACGGGTTCGGCGAAATTTAAGCGTTTAATTAAAGAAGATAAATTTGCCGAAGCCATTGAAATTGCTATCGACCAAGTAGAAAACGGCGCGCAAGTGATTGACGTCAATATGGATGAAGCATTATTAGACGGCAAAAAATGCATGACCCGTTTCCTTAATATTATGGCGACCGAACCGGATGCAGCTAAAGTGCCAGTCATGATCGACTCGTCTAAATGGGAAGTGATTGAGGCAGGTTTACAGTCGGTGCAAGGTAAGCCGATTGTGAACTCTATCTCGTTGAAAGAGGGCGAGGAAAAATTTATTCATCAGGCTAAATTGGTGCGTAAATACGGTGCTGCCGTTGTGGTGATGGCATTTGATGAAGTGGGGCAGGCTGATACCGAAGAGCGTAAAGTTGAAATTTGTAGCCGTGCTTATGACATTTTGGTCAACCAAGTGGGTTTCCCACCAGAAGACATTATTTTCGACCCGAATATTTTTGCTATCGGTACAGGGATTGAAGAACACAACAACTACGGTGTCGATTTTATCAACGCTACAGGTCGTATCAAACGTGCCCTACCGCATGCGAAAATCTCAGGCGGGGTGTCGAATGTCTCTTTCTCATTCCGTGGTAACAACGTGATGCGTGAAGCCATTCACGCCGTCTTCCTCTATCACGCCATCAAACAAGGCATGGATATGGGGATTGTGAATGCAGGACAGCTTGCGATTTATGACGATCTCGATCCTGAATTGCGTGAAATCGTGGAAGATGCAGTATTAAACCGCAGCCCTGATGCCACCGAAAAACTACTCGATATTGCAGAAAAATATCGTAACCAAGGCAACGATGAAAGTGCGGTCGATTCTGTGGCAGAATGGCGCACTTGGCCAGTGGAAGAACGTTTAAAACACGCGCTGGTGAAAGGGATTACCACTTACATTGTGGAAGATACTGAAGAAGCTCGCCAAACATTACCAACTCCATTAGATGTGATTGAAGGCCCGTTGATGGCGGGCATGGACGTAGTCGGCGATTTATTCGGTGACGGTAAAATGTTCCTGCCACAAGTGGTGAAATCCGCACGCGTGATGAAACAATCCGTGGCGTATTTAGAGCCGTTTATCAATGCCACCAAACAAAAAGGTTCAAGCAACGGTAAAGTGGTGATTGCAACCGTAAAAGGCGATGTGCACGACATCGGTAAAAACATCGTAAGCGTAGTGATGCAATGTAATAACTTTGAAGTGATTGACTTAGGCGTAATGGTGCCTGCGGACAAGATCATTCAAACCGCCATTGATGAAAAAGCGGACATCATCGCGTTAAGTGGTTTGATTATCCCTTCTCTAGATGAGATGGAATACTTCTTAGGTGAAATGACTCGTTTAGGCTTAAATCTGCCAGTGATGATTGGCGGTGCGACCACCTCTAAAGAACATACGGCCATTAAACTTTATCCAAAATATAAAGAACACGGCGTATTTTATACTTCTAACGCCTCCCGTGCGGTAACTGTATGCGCGACCTTGATGAACCCAGAAAGCCGTGCGGCATTATGGGAACAATTCAAGAAAGATTACGAGAAAATTCAGCAATCTTTCTCTAACCGAAAACCACTGCGTAAGCAATTGAGCATTGAAGATGCACGTGCAAACCGCTTTGATGGCTTTGGTGGAGAATGGGCAGATTATGTGCCACCAAAACCAAATCAAACTGGCATTGTGGAATTTAAAAACGTGCCGATTGCTGAGCTGCGTAAATTTATCGACTGGTCGCCATTCTTCCGCATTTGGGGCTTGATGGGCGGCTATCCTGATGCCTTTGATTATCCAGAAGGCGGCGAAGAAGCACGCAAAGTTTGGAATGATGCGCAAGTGGTTTTAGATGAATTAGAGCAAAACCACAAACTCAACCCAAGCGGTATTTTAGGTATCTTCCCTGCAGAACGTGTAGGCGATGATGTGGTGCTTTTCGCTGATGAAGAACGCACGCAAACCATTGGCACGGCTTACGGCTTACGCCAACAAACCGAACGTGGCAAAAACAGCAAAAGCCCATTTAACTTCTGCTTAAGCGACTTTATCGCCGATCGCGAAAGCGGTAAAAAAGACTGGTTCGGCATGTTCGCCGTCTGTGCGGGTATTGAAGAAATGGAGCTAGTGGAAGGCTATAAAGCGGCAGGCGATGACTACAACGCCATCTTGCTACAAGCCGTAGGCGACCGCTTAGCCGAAGCTATGGCAGAATACCTGCACTTTGAGCTTCGCACCCGCATTTGGGGCTACACGCAAGAAGAATTCGACAATCAAGGTTTAATCAATGAAAACTATGTCGGCATCCGCCCTGCACCTGGTTACCCAAGCTGCCCAGAACACACGGAAAAAGCCTTGATTTGGGATTTATTAGAAGTTGAACAACGCATCGGCATGAAACTCACCGAAAGCTATGCCATGTGGCCGGCAGCTTCCGTCTGCGGTTGGTACTTCACCCACCCTGCAAGCAACTATTTTACTTTAGGTCGCATTGATGAAGACCAGGCTCAAGATTATGCCAAACGTAAAGGTTGGGATGAGAGAGAGATGATGAAGTGGTTGGGTGTGGCGATGAAGTAAATATGCCTTATTAAAGTAAGAAGACCACCTAAAATTAGGTGGTCTTTCATATGTATTGATAAAAACTATTTTGGAATCCCCTTTCTGTTTGGATTATTAATCCATTGTGATATTTTTCCTATAAAATCCCAAACATCATTATGAGTTGGTCTAATATAGTGATCAGAACTAGGATCATCTCCCATCTTTTCAAAAATATTTCTTAGCCAACCGTTTTTATTTCTATCAATATCAAGATCACTTAACCAATTCTCAACTTCTCCTATTGGAACAACAAAACTCCCATATTCCATTAAATTATCAAAGAAATTTGAACAGAATTCTTGATCTTCTTTTGTTAATAAATTAATTCCACCACTACGTTTAAAATCTTTTCCATCAAATGCGTTTACTAGATTTTCCCTATTTGTTCTGAAGGAGCTTTTATTTCGCTCAGGAATATATATACCATCTAAAACTTTATTCCAATTAACGCCCCCTTCTTTAATAACATCAATATCAACAATCCCAACCGCAGGAATACCTAAATCTCTTAATGGCTTAACAATATCCCAAACAGTCTGTTTATTTTGAGCATTTAGAAACAAACATCCTTCAATCCCTCTTGGATCTTTTTCCTTTAATAAACGTTCATTAATTTCTTGATAAAAAGCTCTATCAGCATCGGCTTCAGTAACTACAACCGCATTATAGAAGAGCGCATTAAAAACACCTATTGAACGTAATAATGGATTTTGCATCAAAGGTTTCAACTTATCTTGCGTTAAAATTCTCGCTGTTGCCCCCTGAGTCCCATAAGTAAGTCTCACGATATTAATACCAACATTACTTTGTACACACCCCATCAAGAAATCAGCACTATGGGTTGCAACAAATAGTCTTTTATCATTATTTAATATGGATGTGATCTCTTTACCTAATTTATAGGATAGTGTTGGATGTAAGAATGCCTCTGGTTCATCAACTAATATGAAATCAGACTCTCCGGCAATTAAAGCTATTATAATTCCTATAAATGCTTTAACACCATCACTAGCATTCTCCACTAAAATTGCATTCTTATGAAAAGCGATTGCCTCCTCAGTAAGACTTTTATCTAAACTATCTTTAGGTTCTTCTTCAGACAATCTCAATCTAAGATTGCCTAAACTAGTAGGATCAATTACTAAATACTTTCTAAAAGCACCATAAATAACATCTCTAACTTTAGACATTAATACCTGATCCTTAAATAATTTAGAAAAACTGTCTATAGGATCTCCTTGCAAATCACCCGCATTTTGTGAATTAACTAAAGATAATCTACTATATCCATCAAGCCTTGTTGTAAAATAAGATAAAACTTTTGCTAATTGTGAATTTTTGAAGTTCTCCTTATTTGGAGATAGCGCAGTATTGATTAAATCAAGCAAATAAATCTGATTATTCTTACCATACTTTCCAATCAAGAAATAATCGTTACTATAGGGAGTAAAACCCTTTGAAGGAGCAATTTTTATTCTATCTAACATTTTTTCATAAACTTGCTCGCGGGTTAAACGTTCAAACTCTAAGTTACTAATTACATTTAATAATTCTGTTTCTCCATTAGCTATCCATCCTTCTATTTCAATTAAGGCCTGAGATTTACCACTATTATTTGGTCCAATAAAAACAGTCACAGGGCTAAGTTCTATTTCCAAGTTTTCATCTGAGCTAGGATATGTCCCTGCCTGTAATTTAAGTTTTTTAAGCATTGAATACTCCATATAAATAATTTATTATCTAGTCACATAATAGAAATATTAAGAGTATAATTCTACTTATATTTTATAAATATAAAACAAATAAAATTTACTAAAAACTAACTGTACTTTAATCAAAACCAATCATAGACATTCAATATCTTGCACAATCCCCAATTTCCGCTATCATATTCCCTTTCTCATTCACTCTACTCTCGGAACTTTATCGATGAATAAATTGAAAATAGCATTACTCACGGCTGCATTCGTAGGTTTGTTTGCTTGTACCACAACACAACAACCAAAGAAAACCGTTAAGACCCGATTCCTTAAAAATAACATTAGCCAAGCGGAATTAAACAATCCGAAAGATTACAAACGTTATTACTATTCTTGCCGTAATTCAGAAACGGGCTCGAATTCTTATTTAACGACTTACTTCCCGCTTTCAAGAGAAAGCCGCATGAAAGATAATTTTGGTATTTATTTCCAATTAGACGGTGGAAAAGCGGTGCCGTTTGATCATGTGGAAAATCGCACCTTAAATGCACGCGGAAATCGCTTTGAAGTGATTTATCGCTCTTATGAGCCAATTGATGGAAGCCATGTGGATCTGATTGCGCGTGAGCATAATTCGGTGTATTACAAAAACAATCAAGGCATGAGAACAGCTTGGTTAAATTGTCGAGAAGGCTAATTCTCACTGAAAGTGCGGTCGTTTTTAGACGCATTTTTCCAAACAAAAAAGCACGAGGTTAAACTCGTGCTTTTTCTTTTTTATTTCGATTATGCTTTTGCTTGTGCACGTTTCACGAAAATGACTGAAAGCGTGAATGCCACCACAAATGAAATCACCATACCAATGCTGTACATTGCAAGGCTATCCGGTTTGATCGATGGAATACCTAAGAAACCTGCTGCGCCTAATGCAATGGCTTTTACATTGAAGAATGCGATAAAGGCACTTGCTAAGCCTGAACCAATCATCGCTGCAAAGAAAGCCTGACGATAACGTAAGTTCACCCCGAACATTGCCGGTTCAGTAATCCCTAATAATGCAGAAATTCCTGATGGTACCGCTAAACCGCGTACTTTTGGATCTTTTAATGCGACTGCCACACCTAAACAGGCCGCACCTTGTGCGATATTTGACATTGCGGCGATTGGGAAAATAAAGGTACCGCCTGTATTTGCCATTTCAGCTAATAATTGTGTTTCAACCGCAATGAAGGTTTGGTGCATACCTGTGATAACGATTGGTGCATAGAATGCCCCGAAGATCGCGCCGCCCACGAAACCTAAGGTGTCATATAACCAAGTTAAGCCTGATGCAATTAATGAACCTGCTTCACGACCGATTGGACCAATTACGGTGAATGCTAAGAAGCCCGCAATAAAGAGCGAGAATAATGGGGTAATGAGGTTATCTAAATAAGAAGGTACAAACTTACGGAAGGTTTTTTCTAAGGTTGCTAACACCCAAGCAGAAACTAATGTTGGGATAACCGTGCCTTGATAGCCGACTTTTTCAATTTCAAGACCGAATACATTCCAGTATTGGATTTTGCCTTGAGCAAGGGTTAATGCGTAGTTCCAACCATCTGCTAATGCAGGGTGAACTAATAACATCCCAAGTGCTGCCCCTAAGAACGGGTTACCGCCGAATTTACGGGTTGCAGAGAAACCAAGTAATACAGGTAAGAACACAAACGGTGCGTTCGCGATGGTATTAATGAAGTCCACCAAATCCGCTAGACCTGGGTGCATATCAATCACGCTTAATTCATCAACGAAGAAACCTTTCGCTGTAAGCATGGAGTGAATACCCATTAACAAACCGCCTGCGACGATTGCTGGAATGATTGGCACGAAAATATCCGCTAAGCCTTTCACCAAACGTTGCAATAAGTTTTGGTTGCCTGATGCTGCTTCAGCCACTTCGGCTTTACTCACATCGCCGATACCAAGTAATTTAGTAAGTTCAGCATGGACTTTATTCACCGTACCTGAACCAAAGATTATTTGATATTGACCCGCGACAGCAAACTGCCCTTTCACGCCTTCAATATTATCAATGCCTTCTTTGTCCACTTTGCTTTCATCGTTTAACACAATACGTAAACGCGTTGCGCAATGTGCTGCTGTGGCGATGTTTTCTTTGCCGCCAAGTTTATCAATCACTTGTTGGGCGATTTGAGGGAAGTTCATAATGCTCTCCTAATGGGTTTCTAAAGAAAAAGAAATTGACCGATTGTAACTAAAACAGGGGATAATAACTAGCGGTCTAAACAAATTTTAGGCGAAAAAAAACCGACTTAATTAAGTCGGTTTATAGTTGGTGCCTGAGCGAGAAATGAATTTGATATGTAACACATTGATTTTTAATGTAATTATTTTCAGTTGTTTTTATTGGTGTTACTAACGGTGTTACTAAGTAAATTTTACTGAATCTTAGTATATCAAAAACTTTTTTCTATTATAGTCTTCACCTCTTCACTTTTGCTAAAAAATAAGAAAAATCATTATTTATTATATATTTATAAGGGTGAAGACTACCTATTCAAGTCTTCACCAAGTCTTCACCAGTCTTCACCTATAAAAATAGATAAATTCCTATCTTAAATTATCTTTTCAAACCCAAAATCACCTAAAAAATCACTGAATAAAATATTTTACTCAACGTATCTAACCGTATCTAAACTATTGAAATTTAAGGTATTTACTTTATATTTTTTGTATATATATTGTTCTGTGGGCTTTTTATAAGCCGTCTTAATTAAGACTAAATAAAGGACAAGTTATGTTTAAAAAATTAATTGAGTTACGCCAACAAAAGGCAGAAAAAATCGCAGAAATGCGAGCAATGCTTGATAAAGCAGAAAAAGAAAATCGTTCATTAGATGAAACTGAATCAGTAGATTTTGATAAATTGAAAGATTTAGTGAAACAATTGAGTGATGAAATCAGTAAATACGAAACCGTAGCAGATGAAGAACGTAATCTTGGTGCGCAATCTAAATCATTAGAAACTCGCAGCACGAAACAATTTTCAAATGATGAATTGCGCCATTACATTAAAACCGGTGAACTTCGCAATTTAACGACAGCTAACGGTGAAGATGGCGGCTATTCAGTCATTCCTCAATTAGATAAAGAGGTCATGAAACGCTTAACAGACGATAGCGTCATACGCCAGCTCTGTAATGTCGTTCGCTTGCCTATCGGTGCGAAAGAATACAAAAAATTAGTATCTGCTGGCGGTGCAACCGTTGAACATGGCACCGAGGGCACAGTACGCAATGGTACAGCAAGCCCGAAACTGCACGAAGTAACCATTGCATTAAATTCAATCTACGCTTATCCAAAAACTACTCAAGAGATTTTGGACTTCTCAAGCATTGATGTTTTAGGTTGGCTAACTGATGAAATTTCTGAAACCTTCACAGAAACAGAAGAAACAGATTTAACTTCCGGTGATGGTAACAAGAAATCAAAAGGCTTCTTAACCTACCAACGCACAACTGAAAACGATAAAGTGCGCCCATTCGGCAAACTTCAAAAAATTGAAGTAGCAGGTGTAGCGAAGATTGATGCAGATACTTTAATCGATGCGTTCTATACACTTCATAGCAAATACCGTAAAAATGCGGTTTGGGTGATGTCATCAACGATTGCAGCAGCATTACAAAAACTTAAAAACAAAAACGGGGATTATATCTGGCGCGATGGTTTAACAGCCGATGCCCCAGCAACATTATTAGGTCGCCCAGTCCACTTCTTAGAAACAATGCCGACAGGCGGAGCAAACAAAGCAGTAATTGCCTTCGGTGACTTCAAACGCGGATATTTCATTGTAGATCACGAAACAGGCGTGCGAACCCGTCCGGACAACTTAACCGAACCGGGATTCTATAAAGTACACACCGATAAATATTTAGGCGGTGGCGTAGTAGATTCCAACGCAATTAAATTGATTGAGACAACGGCATAAATCATAGAGGGGCGAAAGCCCTTTTTTGCTTAATAGGTGAAAAATGAAGAAAGAATTTGAAATCCGCTCTGCAACCATTTCAACGGATGAAGAGAATCAAAAGCTCGTTGGTTATGCGGTCAAATGGAACAGCCCTTCACAAGTGCTTTACTGTGATTTTGTAGAATCCTTTGCGCCTAAAGCATTCAGTGAAAGTTTAGCCAGTGGCGAAGATGTTCGCGCACTCTTTGAACACGACTACACCAAGTTACTCGGTCGCACTAGTGCGGGAACATTAAAACTAGAAGAAGATTCAATCGGCTTACGTTTTGAATTAACACCACCTGATACCACCTTAGGGCGTGATTTGTTGGTAAGTGTTGAACGCGGCGATATTAGCGGAATGTCTTTCGGCTTTTGGGCTAAAGAAGAAACATGGAATTTTGATGTAGAGCCTTGCCAACGAACCGTACAAAAAGCCGAACTCTTTGAAGTTACCGTAACAAGCATTCCTGCCTATCCTGAAAGTAGCGTAGCAATTGCTAAGCGTTCAATGGTCGCGGCCAAAGAAAAAACACAAGAACACTCTACCGCACTTTTGAAACAGTGGCTTGATGTGATGGAGGCTTAATATGTGGAATCCTTTTAGACGAAAAGAGCAACGTAGCGAGCCAACCACAATAGAAGAGCTTTTATCTTACATGGGCGTAAACAATACAGGCGCGGGCGAATTTGTCAGTCCACAAACTGCAGAATCGTTACCTGCCGTGATGAATGCCGTTACCGTCATTTCGGAGGCGGTGGCATCAATGCCTTGTTATCTATACGCATTAAAAGAAGATGGCCGAGAAAGAATCTATCGTCATCCTGTTGAATATCTTCTCAATGAAATGCCAAACCGCAGCCAAACACCGTATCAATTCAAAAATACGATGATGCGCCATTGTTTGCTAAATGGTAACGCTTATGCCGTGATTGAGTGGAATAACAAAGGCGAACCAATAAGCCTTACTCCTTATCAACCCAGTGCGGTAAATATCTTCCGTAAAGTAACGGGTGAATATATTTATCAAATCACAGACTTAAACGGGGTAACAAAAAACTATCTTCAAGATGAGATTTTACATTTACGCCATAGTTCTGTTGATGGATTTATGGGGCGTTCTCCGATAACAGTTTGTCGTGAAACGGTGGGATTAGGTTTAGCCCAGCAACGCCATGGTGCAGCCATTATGAAAAACGGATTGATGGCAAGCGGGCTTATCTCAACGGCAGAATGGTTAGATGATGCAAAAGCGCAGAAAGCCGTCAAAGCCCTTGAACGTTACAAGGGGGCAAAGAATGCGGGTAAAACGCCTATTCTTGAAGGCTCAATGGAATATAAACAATTAGGCATGACAAACCAAGATGCAGAATGGTTAGCCAGTCGCACGTTTACCATTTCCGATATAGCCCGAATCTACAATATTAGCCCAATTTTCTTACAAGACTACTCGAATAGTAGCTATGCGAATTTTAGTGAGGCGAGCCGCGCATTTCTTTCTCAAACCTTGCGCCCTTGGCTTACTAACTTTGAACAACAACTCAAAGATGCCTTGATGATTAATTTAGGCAGCAACAGCAAGAAACGTTACTTAATCGAATTTGATACAAGCGACTTATTACGCACCAGTCAAAGCGAACGTTTCAGTAGCTATGATGTAGCAATCAAAGCGGGTGTAATGTCTCCAAATGAAGTTCGCCGCCGTGAAGGTTTACCGCCTTATGAAGGTGGAGATGAATTTAGCCAGGCTTGGAAACAAACCGTAGAAGTTAAACGCGGTGATGAACAAGAACAGGGGGCAAGCAATGGCAGTGATGCTTAAAGCGGGGAAATATAACAAGGTGATTGATTTACAAAAGCAAGTAAACGAACAGAACGACTATGGCGGCATTGTGAGTAAATGGAGAACTATCTCTAATGTTCGAGCTGCAGTTGAGCCATTACAAGGTAGAGAGTTCTTCTCTGGGGCAGTGCCTCTAGGGGAGAACATTGTAAGGGTTAGGGTTCGTTATGGGATAGAAGTCGATCGCACTATGCGAGTGAAGTATGGTACAAGGCTACTTGAGATAACCAATATCATAGACAGCAAGGAATCTCACCGTGAACTTCAACTAATCTGTAAGGAGTTATTAGGCAATGGCACAAATTGAACTAGAAGAAATTAAGCAACATTTAAATCTCGATCATGATTTAGATGATGCGTTACTCGAAACCTATAAGGTCGCTACATTGGAAGTATGCCAAAAGCATATAGGCAAAACCTTTGGTGATGAAGAAACCGAAAATACCGTTCCGTTTACGCCATCAATTAAAGTCGGCTGCTTAATGTATATTGCCTACCTTTACACAAACCGTGAGGCTATAACAGATTTAGCCAATCTTAAACAAGCACCCATGACGATTTCCGCATTATGGGAAGTCTATAGAGAGCCTTGCGCTTACTAAGGATTTAGTAACCGATATGCCTTATCAACCGTTAAGACGTTGTAGTTATCCAGGATGTAGAAATAAAGTGAAGTCGGGCAGATGTGAAGAGCATAAGCCAAAGGACAACCGACCAAGCAGTCGCGCACGCGGTTACGACCATAAGTGGAGCAAATACCGAGCACAGTACTTAAAGCATCACCCTCTTTGCGTGATGTGCTTAGAGAAAGGTATCTACACGCCCGCTACAGTGATAGACCATATCAAGCCAGTCGAGAACGGACAAGCAGACCCGCTATTTTGGGTTGAATCTAACCATCAATCTTTATGTCGTGATTGCCATAGCTATAAAACACGAGTGATAGACCAACGCGGATTTGGTGCGAAGAAGATTGATTAGACAAGGTGGGGGGAGTTTTTGAAAGAAAGTGGCAAGCCTAAAGAACCGCCCCCCTACTCAAATTTTTACGCAAGGCAAATTTTTTGAAAATAAGGAAAAGCATAAATGACGAAACGAACCAAATATAAAGCCCCTGATTTCTTAGACGAACTGGCTAAAAGCCAATGGAAAGCACGCATTACGCAGCTTTCGGATCGTGGCGATATTAAACCGGAAGATTTAACCAATCTTGAAATCTACTGTATTAACTATTCACTATTCCGAAGTGCGGTAGCGGATATTGCGAAAAACGGCTTTTCCATTGTAAACAGTCAAGGTACGCAATCACGCAATCCGGCACTATCAGCGAAAGCTGATGCGGAAAAAGTGATGATCAAGATGTCCGCACTTTTGGGCTTTGACCCGGTAAGTCGCCGTAAAAATCCAGTAGAAACAGACGTTACTGATATGTTGGATGAAATCCTCACAATGTAGGCGAAAAATGGAAATCTGGCACGAATACGCGAAAAAAGTTCAAACAGGTGAAATAGTGGCTTGTAAGAAGATAAAACAAGCCGTAGAGCGTTATTTTAACGATTTAAACAATCCCGATTATTTCTTTGATCAAAGTGCGGTAGAAAAATTTATCGCTTTCTCGAAACTATGCCCACACGTTAAAGGACACTTGAGAGGTGAGCCGATTATTCTTTCAGATTGGCAAGTTTTCCTCTTTGCCAATATTCTGGGCTTTAAACGAAAAGATACGGGATTAAGAAAATATCGCTCTGCTTACGTTCAAGTAGCAAGAAAGAACGCAAAATCAACGGTAGCAGCCGTTTTAGCCAATTGGTTTTTAGTGATGGAAGGCGGACAACAGGATATATACACCGCAGCCGTTAGCCGAGATCAAGCAAGAATTGTTTTTGATGATGCTCGTCAAATGTGCTTACTTTCAGCGCCATTGAAAAAGCGCCTTAATATTCAACAACACAAGCTAATCAATCCGAAGAATAACAGCATTATGCGACCGCTTGCCGCTAAATCTTCAACCATTGAAGGAACAAACCCTAGTTTAGCGATTGTTGATGAATATCACCTACACACGGACAACAGCGTATATAGCGCGTTAGAGCTAGGACAAGGCGCACGTCCTGAAGGTTTACTCTTTGCTATTACAACAGCCGGAAGTAACGTTATTTCAGCCTGTAAACAGCATTATGATTATTGCGCTCAAATCCTTGAAGGAAATGATCAGAATGAAAGCCTATTTGTGTTGATTTTTGAGTTAGACGAAGAAAACGAAATCGACAATCAAGAGAACTGGATAAAATCAAATCCGAATATAGGTAAATCCATTCCTTACCTTGATTTTGAGAACACTATCAAGAAGGCTAGGGGTATTCCGTCCGAATGGGTAGAAATGCTAACTAAGCGCTTTAATGTATGGTGTCAAGGCTCTACGCCGTGGCTAGGTGATGGAAACTGGGCGCAATGTGAACGGCAGTACACGGAAAGCGATTTACTTCATCAAGATTGCTATTTAGGGCTAGATTTATCAAGTACCAACGACTTAACAAGCCTTTGTTATACATTCCCACACGGAAACAAAGTGCGCTTGCTTACACGGCACTACATTCCCGAATTCCAACTTAACAACGTGGCAAATAAAAACCGCGCAATGTATCGAAACTGGGTGCGCAGTGGTTGGCTAATAGCAACGGAAGGGGATTGCATCGACTACGACAAAATCAGAGACGATATTCTGAAAGATGCTGAACGTTTCAATATCAAGATGACAGGCTTTGATGTATGGAACGCAACCCATTTACGAACACAATTACAAGCGGCTGGGCTTGAAGTAGAGCCATTCCCGCAAACATACCAACGATTTAGCCCAGTGGCAAAAAGTGCGGAAGTTTTAATAAACAGACAGATGATAGAACACAACGGCGATCCGGTGCTTACCTGGGCGTTATCCAATGTGGTGATGGAAACCGATGCCAACGCCAACATAAAGCCAAACAAGAAGAAGGCCGCAAACAAAATCGATCCGGCAGTAGCTTTCTTGATGTCATTCGGCACCTATCAACTTGAATATGGCGATCTGATTTTTGAGTTATCAGAAGAACACAAACAGGCATTGGAACAATTTAATGGGATTGATTTATGAGATGTAAACAGGCAAAACAAAACTTACTTCTTTCAGCGGTGAACCACTATAAAAAATCGACCGCACTTTTTACCTTTGTCAGCCTTTACGATGATGAAGAACCCTATCCAATAAGTGAAGTTATTCACGCATTAAAATGTAAATGTAATGCGGCCAAGCGAGAAATAGACAGCCGACCAAATAGCCCGAATATGGACGCGTTAGAAACGATTTACTTTATTGCCAAGAAACAACTTGATGCCATGCTAAAACAGCAAAAAAGAATCAATGCCGGTAAGTGATGAATAATAAAATATTTTCCTTATACTATTGAATTTTCCCCCCTTTGTTACTATGTTATTTGTTATAATAACCAGTAAAAATAAGGGGGAACTATGGGTCTGATACTAGTTGCAATAAAGTGTATGGTTGCTGCTTTTTTTGTCGTATTAGCAATAGTTACCTTTCAAGACTGGTGGTTTATTGTGGCCTTTGGTTTAGCCGGCGGGCTTTCATTTACTATCGGTTGGCTTATTTACGATGAATATAAGCACCGGAAAGAAAATAAACGGCTGGCCGCCGAGTGGGAAGAAAGAAAAAACCGCCCTGTAGAATATGAAATAAATAACGCAGTTATCAAGAAAACATTACCGGAAAGGCAAAAGCCACTTATTACCGGCACGATAAACTGGATAGACGGCAACACCGGCAAAGAAACCACTTTAATAGATATTAGTGTAGATATAAAAAACAAATAACCGAATAAAGCGCACCTAGGCTGATCCCCGAAAGCAAGAAACCTTATCTTGTTGGTGCGTTCCTATCATAAGGACAAATGCGAAAGGGGCGTTTATGGAACCAGAAAAAAGAATGCTGCCTAAGAAAGCGTATTCACTAGAGAAAGCTGCTGCCTATATGTCTATAAACTATGGAATCAAAATAGATAGAGATGATTTATTAGATTATTTGCGTGATGGGGTATTAGTTTCATCCCTCCTTTTAAAAGGAAATAGTAGGTATATTACAAGGATAGATAGAGAAAAAATTCCAAATAATAGAGTTTCTATTGATCCTTTTTACTGTAACTTCAAAATAGAGAATGAGCAATCTAAAGTAGTTGAAATTCTTGAAGGTAGAAGTTGTTTAGTATGCGAAAGCAAAAATCTACAAGTGGCATTATTTTATAAAGATAAAGTGGACGATGCTTTTTTAGGAGAAAGATGTAAAGTGTTCAACGGCTCTGAAGTATTTAGTTTTGGGTTTTCGGGTTATTTTACAATTCCAAACCATGTTTTTAATACCATATTAAATGGAGAGATCTTTTCTTTTCCCATGAGGTTAAGTGTCAATTCAGATGAGCATGACTCCGAAATTTTTATAGGTAATAGTTACAATGCGACATTTCCCATGTCTAAAGTTTGTATTTTACATGATGATCTAATGGTATTTTTAGCTAGCATGGGCGTAATTGACGATAAATATAAAATACCTGAAGAAATAGGCAAGTTAAACGCTAAGATTTTCAAGTTAGAAAAGGAAAAATCAAGCGATAAACTCTCAACAAAAACAAAAAATACAATGGCTAGATTGATCGTTAATTTAATCGATCTTCAATATGGCTATAAAAATCAAACAGATATAATCAAAGCTTTTAAGAAAAAAGGCGAAGATAACATGAGGGAAGATGGTGAGATAGTACAAGACTTCACTCAAAAAGGGCTAATGCCGCCAAGCTCTAAATTTATTCGTGGTATATTAGGAGATCTTGAAGAGAAATAAGAAATCTAGAACATTTTTTTCATTATCTGGAACATTCTATGTAAATCGGAATATTCTAGACCATCAAAATTAAATTTACGGTTAAATACCTATCGTTCGAACAACTCAACGGAATAGAACGCTATTCCACAGTGTTAAACAAACGATAGGTATTTTCTTATGAATCTAAATTTAAACCCACAACAAAAACTAATCTCTGGTGAAACCGCTTGCCATATTGTTGGCTTTGGTCGCACCAAACTCAACGAGCTTGTAAAAGCTAAGAAATTCCCTCAACCAATCCGCTTTTCACAAAACTTTGTCCGCTGGGATTTAGAAGAAGTGAATCAATGGATTGAAGAACAGAAGGCTGCACGTGCTTAATAGAAAAAAACGCCATAGTGAGGAAAAAGAAACTATGGCGTAACTAGAAACGTATTTGGAACAAGCAATTAAATTCAAACAGGAAATGAAAATGAACTTAATTCATAAATATTCTAATCAAATTAGAAATATTTTCAACAAACATTTACAAAACCCTACTTTACAAAGTGCGGTGAGTTTTGGCATTATTTTCCCGCAATCAGAAAAAGTGATTGCCAGCCGTGGAAAGCTGAACTATTTACATCAGGCGAACGATAGCACTCCATTAGACCGTGCTTTTTTTGTTCGTAACATTCGCACACCTAAAGAATATGCGGATTTTGTTTTCAATCTAAATCCGATCATTCTCTCAATGGTAGAGCGTAATGAGCAGTCTTTGACTGGCTGCCCTCCTGATGTGGCAGTTTTCCACCTTGTTACGTTCTACCGCCCGACCGTGGAAAGTCTAGCGGTAGTTCCTATAAACCAACATCAGGAACTTACGCAAATGTATCAATTCATTTTTGCGCTTATTCGCGCACCTCAAATCAAAATCAGACTTCTTGCCGATAATGAACAACAAGCACGCTCACGTTTTACCGATGGCGATACCTTGTTATTTGTTGGCAGAATTAATCAAAACCCTAAACTTACACCAGTGGTGGATGTTAAAGCTGAATCTTACTCTGTAAAAAATCACAGCTTGCCAGCAGGGCAGAATGTGGGTAGTATTGAAAGCACTACTACTATCGAGGGCAACCGCAACCCTTATCAATGCGGTATTTTTTTACCTAAAATTCATTCCTTGCACGTTCCTGAAAAATCGGATGCGTTGTCTTATATCGAATTTGCGGTACAGATGATAAGCCGAAATAAGGCGGAGTTTATCCGCACGAATAAGGCTAGCCGTTCGATAGCGGTAGTTGAGTCTGTATCGCACCCATTTACGGGCGATACTCTTACATTAACTAAATCTATCGGAAATCCAACAATGAAAATCTACCCCAAAAATAACCGCGCTTTAGCGGCACTTCCTACCCTTTCTGTATCTGCTGAAATGGAGGTGGCACATGGCTAACCGCATTATCCAAGTAGAACAATGCCAGATTAATTCGTTAAAGCTCCATATGGACGGATTAGGACAATTAGAAAGCATGTTATTGGCGTTATCTATCACCCCTGATTTGTTCGATGAAATGGATTCTTTTGATATTGCCTACACTATCAAAGGCATTAAGAACCTATTGAGCCATATCAAGATTGATATGGAAGAACGCATAGCTTTTATTGAAGGTTTACAGGAGGCAAGCAATGACTGAGCAAGTGAACCTACCCTATCAATTAATCTTTGTTTATGACAATGGCAGCCAATTCATAGCAGGCGAATATGGCTCTCTTAGAGAGGCGTTACAGGCAAAAATCAGATGTAAGCACGAAATAGGGCAAGCTGATATTTGCGGTCGAGTGTTAGAAGTGATCTCGGTTTTGATAGGGGGAGAAAATGAAAGCTAAAAAAATCAAAGCATTCAAAGCACCCTATACACCGACACCAGAGCAGTTAGAGAAATCTTACAAACGGATTAAACAATTCTTAGCCTTTGCAGAAGATTATCTACACTCTGGACACTACAAAGGACTGGCGGCATCAATCGAACAAATCAAGAAAGCAGCAACAATTAGAAAGGTGGCACAATATGAAACCAAGTAACCCAATGCAACAACTTCAACAGTGGAAAGATAACCGCAATGCAAATCTGCATTCTGCTAACACCAACCAGCCCAATTCTGGACTGGTTAAAAATACGCAAGGAAACGTAGGTAGCGAGACCAAAAACAAATATCAAGGGAAACTATACGCGAATCCATTAGCTTTTAAATGTAGCCAGCTTACGCGCCAATTCAAACTGATTTTAGATAGCAACCGTAAATGTTTAGAAGTCTATCCTGATGACTTCCATCACAAAATCAAGTTTAGAGATGAACTTACTGATTTAGTGGTGAGATTAAAAACAGGCGGAAAGTTATTTAATGAAATGGTTAAGGCAAAAGGTGCAAAACTTAACCCAAATAACCAAGAAACAATCAGAAACTTTAATCAAGCTAATGACTACTTAATTCATAAGTTCGGTGAAGTTATCACACAAATAAACCAACTCAATATTGAACGCATTGAGGGTGATAAATTGCAAGGGGGAAATAATGAGTAAAACTGCTTTTATTTTAACTGCTGGCTTTCACGTTGTTGATGATTTATTTATGCTGACTGTTGTCGCGATGCGAGAAAGCAAAGGGGATATTTTAAGCCTTCATCACACCTATGCTAAACAGGGTAAACTCACAAATATCAGAGCCATTAATTTAAACCATTACACGCTAGAAATTAGCTTAGGCAATGCACGCGCGCCCATTATTCACGCAGAGGGAAGAAGAGAACGTGCAGAGGCTGAGGAGGCGATAGCGCCTTTCAAAACAATCTACCCTACTGCGCAAATTAGAGTGATTCAGTTTAAAGATACGTTTCTATTTAAGCAATGCGCAGGAATTGGATTAGGGATTGATGCGGAGCAAGGAGGCAAACAATGGCTAAATTAATCAATGCACCGCACCTTGCGGATCAACCACATGAACCTTACTCTGATATTTTTATTCTTGCTGGGCGTAAAGCCTGGCAAGCATGGGATAACGGAAAGGGTGAAGAATGGCTCTTGTTATGTTCTTTAATTCACGGATTAGACAGCACTATAAAACCAGTTATTCTTGCTGAAAACCAATTAGAGAATATTTCTTCTATCCGCATAGTCAAAGAAGATCAACGATCAGTAAAACTTGTTCAATATGGTGAACTGGCACAAGCTGAAATAACGGCTATTTGCCAAAACTTAGCTAAAAACTCTGATGCGATAGAAGTCAAACTTCTTGATGCTGCAGCGCAGACTAAAGAAGATTTAAGTGGTTATATTCAACTCTTACGTAATGATAAAGAGACTGCAGACTTCGCAGAGAAAATAGTACCGCCAGAGAAATTAAAAGAAAAAGACGGAACGAACAAAAAATCACGAGCCTTTCAAAAGTGGTTAAATTTAGATATGGCGCTACAGCGTGGTTGCAGGGAAATCTATGCTTATGATGGCAAAACGTGGAATAAACAAGAAAATGATGACTTGGAAGAGAAAGCAGTTAAATTTCTCGATGAAAATGAATTTAACTACAGCGATTCTACAATAGAGCGGTTAATCAAGACATTAAAAGCCCAGTTGCCAAGAATGGGAGAAATGTCTAACGATTTGATAGCCTTTGAGAATGGTGTGTTAAATCGCAATACAATGGAATTTGAATCGCATAATCGGCAAAACTGGCTAACCTCTTTTATTCCTCATAAGTATGATAAACAGGCTGCAGATACGCCACACTTTGACAAATGGTTGAGCTTTGTATCTGATGGAAACAAAGATAAAGCTAGAAACATCCTAGCCGTTTTATATGCGATCTTAACCAATCGTTACAACTGGCAAATGTTCTTTGAAATTACAGGAAAGGGGGGAAGTGGTAAATCTGTGTTTGCCAGTATCGCCACTTTGTTGGCTGGTGTAAAAAACACTGCATCAAGTAATTTAGAAAAGTTTGATGATGAACGCGGACTATCTGGACTTGAAAATAAAACGCTGATTTTATGCCCTGAACAATCAAAATATGCTGGAGACGGCAGCGGTTTGAAATCTATCACTGGCGGGGATACTGTAAGGGTAAGATATAATTATCAAGATCCATTTGACGTAAAAATCACGGCCCTAGTTATGCTGATAAATAATAGACCTTGTTCATTTACAGAGCGTTCTGGTGGAGTTGATCGAAGACGTGTTATTTTTGACTTCAAAAAGATAGTGCCAGAAGATGAACGTGATCCGCATTTTATGGATAAAATCACCCTAGAAGTGGGCGGAATTATCCGCAAGGTGTTTGATTCATTCCCTGATCCAAATGATGCGAAAAAGGCTTTAAAAGCACAAATGGAAAGCCAAGAGGCGTTAGAAGTAAAAAAACTATCTGATCCACTTACAGACTTCTTTGGTTATTTCTACACGACAGAACAAACAGATGGGCTTTTTATTGGTGTTACAAACATGGGATTAGACAAAATAAGAACCCACCTTTACCCAGCATATTTAGCCTATACAAAGGCGATGAATATCGGTGAATTAGGGCTGAACAACTTTGTAATAGGGGTTGAGCAAGCCTTAAAACAGAATGGCAATAAACATGATTTCATCAAGAGACATACCAAAACTGGACGTAGGACAAATATCCATTTTAAGGATTTTGATAGTTTTCGAAATGAAATGTTTAGTTAAAAATAGCGGGTTAAATCCCGCTTTTTTATTGAGTGTTCACCTTTTGGTGAAGACTTGGTGAAGGGTTAAAAGGGTAGTCTTCACCACTTAAAACATTGATTTATAAATAAAAAATACCAAAGGTGAAGAGGTGAAGACTAAAACCTATAAAAAACTTTTTTAATATACTAATTATAAATTTAAGTTCATTCCGCAAGATTCACAATAATCACCGATAAGCTGCATTATGGGTTTTCTTTCTTCTAAATAATTATATCGATTGTAAGTATTTTCTAAGTCGTCTCCGCCTTCTAATAAATGAGAGAGAATAGTTTCAGATACATTGCGTTCAACTTTATGAGAGGCTAAGAATGTTTTAATAAACGCACGGATGCCGTGAGCAGTTAATTTATCTTTATAGCCGATACGTTTTAGAGCAACATTTACGGTTGCTTTATTCATGGGTTGATTTTTTGATGAGCGCCCAGCAAAAACAAAAGAGCTATTTTCTGAAAACAGTTTCATCACTTCTAAAAGCTGAATTGCTTGTGAAGATAAAGGCACAGTATGCGGTCGTTTTTTGTCTGCTTGCCCTTTCATTTTTTCTTTGGGGATATTCCACAACTTGTTATCAAAATCAATTTCTGACCATTCCGCATTTACTGCCTCTTTTGGTCGTAATGCAGTTAAGAATGACCAACAAATTAATAAATAGGTTTTTTTCCCTATACGAGCATTTTCTAAGTCTTGGAATAATTTTGAGAGTTCATCAAGTTTAATAGTGGGATGTGGCGTAGATGATTTTATATAGAAGTTTTTCACGGCCAATCTGCAGTTATGGCTTTCTATGATACCTTTTGTTATCGCATGATCCATAATTGCACTGACAAGCTGGTGGATTTTTTTGAGCGTGTTACTTCTATCTGCTATTTTTTCATAAATGCTAACTAACTCTTTTACTTTTATTTCTGATACATGCTTATCGCCAATATAAGGGAAGATATGATTTTTCAATCGTTCCCAATTCTTTTCTCGTGTTTCTGGATTTTTAGCTTTTTCTTTGTAAATACCATTAAAGTAACTTTCTGCAACAGAATGGAACGTATCTTTTAGACGGTTTTCATATTCTTGTTGGATGCGGATTTTTTCTTCTTGTGGATCAATACCTTTAGCAAGTAACGCACGATATTCTTCACGTTTAGCACGAGCATCTGCTAATTGGATTTGGGGATACATTCCAAGGCCAGCATTTGTTCTTTTTTTTGTGACTGGATGATAGTAGTTAAATAGCCAAATTTTAGATCCGTTTGGCTTAACTCTTAGAATAAGACCGTTACCATCAGATAATGGATATTCTTTTTCTTTTGGCTTTGCTTTTCTGATTTCTGTATCTGTTAAAGGTTTTTTGGTTCTAGACATAAGATTTCTTCCCTAACGCAGTAATACAAGATAATAGATATAGTAACATCAACTAAGTCAGTGTTACTAATAGTGTTACTAAAAACAGCGATTAAAGACAATTAGAGACGATTAGATATGATGGGTGAAAGTGCTATAAACCCTTGTGAAACCTGGATAAAACAAAACCCCGCGATTAGTTTCGCGGGGCTTTGTTTAGTCAAATGGTGCTCTGAGCGAGACTTGAACTCGCACGGCCTGCGGCCACTACCCCCTCAAGATAGCGTGTCTACCAATTCCACCACCAGAGCGTTTATTCTGTTTTTATTCCTTATTGCGGAATATCATTATTTTTGTTTTCAACCGCTGGAGCAACTTGTTGTTGCTGTTGTTGAACTTGTTCAGCAGTTTGAGATAAATCGTCAAACGAACCTTTTTGTACGTTGCCACGGTGAGAGTTAATGTTACCTAACACTAAAGCAATCACAAAAAAGCCAGTTGCTAAGATTGCACTGGTACGGGTTAAGAAGTTACCTGCACCTGCAGAACCAAACATCGTACCTGATGCACCGCCGCCAAATGACGCACCTGCGTTCGCACCTTTACCTTGTTGAACAAGGATAAAGCCGATTAAGGCGATACAAATTAATACATAAACAAATAATAAAATATTGTACATTATTCTTTCTTCTTATAAATTGCAATTTCGCAGGAAAACTGGTGGTGAATGTTATATAAAATTCTTGCTTTTCGCAAGCGCTTTCCCATTTTTTTTGCTTAATTGTATTAAGTTTAATCACTTTTCAGCATGTAAATCTTCCGATTTTTTGACCGCTCTTTTTCGTTTTGTTGCTGGTGTGCTTAAACCTTTTGAAATCTGACTTAAACGACGTAATGCGGTGAAATCAACAAAACGCACTAAATCCGGCAGCATTTGATTAAGCGTAAACATAAATTGCTGATAACTCGCCTGTTTTTGGCTGATATCGGTTAATTGCGCTTCCCAATGTGCCGTCATGTCAGGTTGCGTAGCAATATCCGGCAAAGCTGAAATGAGGATCCGCCCTGTTTCTGTGCTGTGAATATTGCGTCCTTTTTTCGTCAAAAAACCGCGTTTAAACAGCAATTCAATAATACCTGCACGCGTGGCTTCTGTGCCAAGCCCATCCGTTTCACGCAGAATTTTTTTCAATTCTTTATCTTGCACAAAACGTGCAATCCCTGTCATGGCGGAAAGCAATGTCGCATCGGTAAATGGTTTTGGCGGTTGCGTTTTTTTGCTCACCACTTCGCCTCGTTCACAATACAGGATCTGCCCCTTCTTCACGATCGGCAATAACGGCTCTTGATTTTCATCTTCGTCTTCTTTGCCAAGCAACGCTTTCCAACCTGCTGTTTGCAAGTTACGAGCTTGCGCCACAAAAGTACCACCCGCAATACTTAAGGTAATTTTGCTTTTACGATATTCCGCATCGGGACAGAACTGCAATAAATACTGGCGTGCAATCAATTCATAAATACGTTGTTCATCAATGCTTAAATTGCTCGAGCGTGTGTTAGCCGTCGGAATAATCGCATGGTGCGCTTCCACTTTTTTATCATTCCAGCAACGATTACGCTGCTCGCTATCCACCACCGATGGCAAGGTTTGATAAGTCTGACAATGCAGTGAAATGGCATTCATCACTTTATGTCGCTCAGCAAAATGCTCTTCCGGCAAATAGCGACAATCAGAACGAGGATAGGTAATCAAACGATGGGTTTCATATAACCGCTGACACGTATCCAACACGCTCTGTGCCGACATCCCAAAACGTTTTGCCGCATCAATCTGCAATGCTGACAACGAGTAAGGCAAAGGCGCTGTTTCTTTCTCGCGCTTATCTACATATTCGGTCACTTCGGCAGGTTGATCGGTAATGCGTTTCATCACATTTTCGGCTAAGCCTAAAGACAGCACACGACCATCTTCATCTTGGTAGTCTTCGCAAGCTTTACTTGGTTGCCAAAGTGCAGAAAAAAGTGCGGTCGGATTTTCAGATGTTTTTTCGTCTTTTATCCATGCCAACACTTCATAGAAATCTTTTGGTTGGAAATGTTCAATTTCCAAATCGCGTCGAACAATCAAACCTAATACGGGGGTCTGCACTCGCCCAACAGAAAGCACACCATCATAACCCGCTTGGCGACCGCGAATGGTATAAGCGCGAGTCATATTAATACCATAAAGCCAATCCGCACGAGCACGCGCCAGTGCAGAGGTGGCTAATGGAATAAAATGACGATTCGGTTGGAGTTTTTGTACCGCTTTTTCGACCGCGCTTGGGTTAAGATCGCTAATCAGACAACGTAAAATGCCATCACGTTTTTCCGCTGATAAATTGGCATAACTAAACACTTCATCCACCAGCAACTGCCCTTCTCTATCCGGGTCACCTGCGTTAACTAAAACATCAGCTTGATGAATCAGTTTTTCCACCACAGAAAGTTGTTTTTTGACTTCTTTTCGCGGTAACAGAATCCATTTTTCAGGAATGATGGGTAAATGTTCTAAACGCCATTGTTTGAATTTCGGATCGTAGGCATCCGGCTCTGCCTGTTCGAGCAAATGCCCCACGCACCAAGTCACAACATCATCATTGCCGCATTTAATAAAACCATCACCACGTTGATGAGGTTTTGGCAATACATCGGCAATAGCTCGCCCAAGACTGGGTTTCTCGGCAATAAACAGGCGCATAAGATTAGTCGATCTGACGACGACCTAAGAAAGAGTGGGTTAAGGTTGTGCCGTCCACAGTTTCTAATTCCCCACCGACAGGGATCCCGTGAGCAATACGGCTTACTTTAATATTATGTTGATGGCAAATTTCAGCAATATAATTGGCTGTGGCATCGCCTTCTACCGTTGGATTGGTCGCTAAAATCACTTCATGGAAAGATTCTTCTACCAGACGTTTTTGCAATAAATCCAAACCAATCTCTTTTGGCCCAATACCATCTAAAGGCGATAAATGCCCCATTAAGACAAAATAACGTCCAGAAAACTGGCCTGTTTGCTCAATTGCTTGGATATCAGCCGGCATTTCCACCACGCAAAGCAAACCTGAATTTTGACGGCGAGGATTGTTACAAATATTGCACCTTTCCTCTTCGGTAAAATCACGACACTGCGAACAATGCCCAATTTTAGACATCGCTTCCGTTAATGCACGAGCTAAATTCATCCCACCGCTACGATTGCGCTGTAAAAGATGATAAGCCATGCGCTGCGCTGATTTCGGGCCTACACCCGGCAAGCAACGAAAGTTTTCAATAAGATGTTCTAAAAGTGGACTGCTTTGCATAGTATTTATGATGGGAGAAAATGAATGGTGTGTGAAGCGATAAATTCACACACCCAATGAATTAAAATGGAAGTTTCATTCCTGGAGGTAATGGCATGCCTGCGGTCACAGAAGCCATTTTTTCTTTTTGCAATTCTTCTGCACGACGGACTGCATCGTTGAATGCGGCAGCGATTAAATCTTCCAACATTTCTTTGTCGTCTTCCATTAAAGAAGGATCGATCTCAATACGACGGCAGTTGTGCGCACCATTAATCGTGATTTTTACTAAACCTGCACCGCTTTCGCCTGTTACTTCTAATTGGGCAATTTCTTCCTGCATTTTTTGCATTTTTTCTTGCATTTGTTGGGCTTGTTTCATCAAACCGCCTAAACCGCCTTTTCCAAACATTGGATTTTCCTTCTTAAATTAACTAAAACGAGCCGCATTTTAGCGAAAAAATTTGCCTTTGGGAACAGAGAAATTTATTATTCCACACTTCAAAACTGGGTCAAAAACGACCGCACTTTTATTTAGGAATCGCTAATGGAAACTCGTTATTACTTTATATTTACGGCAGCTATTATTTTGTTACAACTGCTGATTTATATTTTTAATAAAACGCTGATTTGGTGGCTAAACAAACCACTCTCCCAAAAGGCAAGACGAACTATCACTTTTACCAGTTTTTTGCTTCCTAATGTCTTAGTTATTTGTCATTTTTTAAAGCTTTTTACGGTATTTCGACTTATTGCTTTAGTGCTCGCGCTGCTTCTTTTTTCAGCCTTTGCGAGTATCACCGTGGGAGGTATTCACTTCCTTTTCCGAAAATCCAAATCCATCACCAAAATCGACCGCACTTTGCGTATAGCTTATCCCGTTTTATTTATTGGTATCATTACTTTAAGTGTGTATAACGCCTATGTAACCCGTGTTATTCATTATGAAATTACGCTAGATAAACCCATTAAACCATTTCGAATTGGCATGGCAAGCGATCTCCATTTAGGTAAATTATTTGGTGGGAAAGAATTGGATAAACTAGCTGACATTATGCAGCAAGAAAAGGTGGATATCATTTTACTGCCTGGCGATATTATGGACGATAACGTCAATGCCTATTTAGCCGAAAAAATGCAACCTCATCTAGCAAAACTCAAAGCGCCAATGGGCGTTTATGCCACACTAGGCAATCACGATTTATTTGGAGACCAAGATCGAATTGATCAAGAAATTCGCAAAGCGGGTATTACCGTATTAAGAGATGAAACATTAACGTTAAATAATGAATTGGTACTTATTGGACGAAATGACGATCTTGCTCATGATAGACCAAGTAGCGAAACATTATTAAAACAAGTGAATACTGACTTACCGACTATCCTATTGGATCACCGCCCAACAGATATTGAAAAACATGCTTCACTTCCGCTTGACATTCAAGTTTCAGGGCATGTACATAAAGGGCAAATATTCCCAGCCAGTTTAATCACGAAAATGATGTATCGTTTGGATTATGGCTATGAAAAGATTGGCAATCCACATGTTTTTGTCACTTCTGGTTATGGCTTCTGGGGCATTCCAATGCGATTAGGATCTCAATCAGAAGTGGTGATTATTGATGTGAAAGAGAAATGACAGATAATACTTGTAAAAATAATAAGTTATCTCTAAAATCAAAAACGACTTGTTATTTGCTAAGGAGTATTCATAAATGAAAAGACATTTCTTAATTTCAGCATTATCTGTACTATTAATTTCAGCCTGTGGTTCTGGGGGCGGTGGTTCTGGGGGCGGTGGTTCTGAGAATCCTAATCCAGTAACCCCATCTCCAGAAACGCCCAAAGAAACCATCAGCAGTGAAGGAAAAAACTATATTGCTAATGTAAATTTGACATCTCTCTCACAAAATCCTGTTCAGTTTAATAATTCTGATAAACTTTCACAAATTACTGTTGAAGGAAAAACATTCGATCTTGTTGAAGTAAGTAAAGATGGAATAAGCCAAAGTGGTTGGTTACGTGTTATCGGTGGAAATATTCAAACAGGTCAAGATAATCTACCCGATCAAATTCGTAAAGTATCGGTTTATTCTTCAGATAACTTAGTGGTTGGATTACTTTCTTCCAATATTTCAGAGTGGCATGAGTATGCTTTTATTAATGGTAAATATACCGATGTACGCGATATGCCAAAAGGAAGTGCGACTTATTCTATTCGAGTACCGATGTTTAGCCATACTAAACACTCTGTTTCAGACTATTCAACTAGAGGAAAACTTAACGTCAATTTTGATAATAAAACTGTGAATGGTGCTATTGAAGTCAGTAACAGAGAAGAAAATAATAAAACTCCTGAAACATTACAACTTAATGCAAAAATTAATGGCAGCTCATTTGCATCAGAAGAGCAAGATCCTGTCATTCTTAAAGGTGGCTTCTTTGGACCAAATGCAAATGAAATTGGTGGGATATTCAGAACAAAAGAAGTAAATAACAATACGTCTCCTCACATAGGAGCATTCGCTGGTAAAAAAGACTAAATTAGATAAATAAAAGAGTGGTCATTTTTGACCGCTCTTTTATTATCAATGAAATCTTAAGAACACACTACTTTCACCGCTAAGCCACCTTGTGACGTTTCACGGTATTTAGCATTCATATCTTTACCTGTTTCATACATGGTTTCGATCACTTTATCCAAGGTTACGCGAGGATTTGTGGTACGGCGTAATGCCATACGGCTTGCGTTAATCGCTTTCACCGAAGCAATTGCGTTACGTTCAATACAAGGCACCTGTACTTGGCCTCCAACAGGGTCGCAAGTTAAGCCAAGATTATGTTCCATCGCAATTTCAGCTGCAATACACACTTGTACTGGCGTACCGCCTAGGATTTCAGTTAAACCCGCTGCAGCCATTGAACATGCCACACCCACTTCACCTTGGCAGCCTACTTCTGCACCTGAAATAGACGCATTCATCTTATAAAGTGAACCAATCATACCAGCAGCCAATAAGTAGCGCTCAATCACATCCTGTGTTAAAGGTCCTACGAATTTTTCGTAATAAGAAAGCACAGCTGGCACAATACCACAAGCACCGTTAGTTGGTGCAGTCACGACACGTCCACCTGCAGCATTCTCTTCGTTTACCGCAAGGGCAAACATATTCACCCAGTCGATGACATGCATTGGATCATTTGCAAGACGATTACTATTGGCTTGCAATAAACGATAAAGTGACGGTGCACGACGCACCACTTTTAATGGGCCAGGTAACACGCCTTCTGTATTGACACCATGCTCAATACAATCTTTCATGGTTTTCCAGACATTATGTAAATGCGCTTCAACCTCTTTTTTATCACGTAATGCTAACTCATTTCTCATCATTACCGTAGAAAGCATTAAGCCATTTTCCTGACAATGTTTCAAAATATCTTCAGCATATTGATAAGGATACGGCACGGCCACTGGATTCTCTTCCTCTTGACCAAAATGTGCTTCATCAACAATAAAACCACCACCGATAGAATAATAGGTTTGACGGTAAAGCACATGACGCTCAGCATCTAATGCAGTAATGGTCATGCCATTTTCATGCAACGATAAAAAAGAATTATGGAATACCATATTGACATCCCAATCGAAATTAACCGTTTTTTTACCCTGTGCAATCGACAGTTTTTTGGTTTGTTTAACCTGTTCGATAAAAGTTGGGATTAAATCAATGTCTACATCGTGCGGTAGATAACCGGCTAATCCCATGATGATCGCGATATCTGTATTATGGCCATGCCCCGTCATGGAGAGAGAACCATATACATCAACGTGCAAGGTTGCAACGGCATCAAATTTACCTTGCTCGATTAAATCGTCAATAAACTGTTTACCCGCTTTCATCGGGCCGACAGTATGGGAGCTGGATGGCCCAACCCCCACTTTAAACATATCAAATACACTAATCATATTATTTTCAATCCTAAGCTAACCTAAAAAGTCGCTTATAATAATCCATATACGACCGCAGAGATAGCAATTAATCCCATTACTGTAACAAATACATTACTAAAACGACCTTGATAACGTTTCATCGCAGGTACATTACGGATTGCATACATTGGCATAATGAAAAGAATCATCGCAATAATTGGTCCGCCAAGTGATTCAATCAACCCTAAAATACTTGGGTTAATGATTGCTACGCCCCATAATGTTAATAAGAAGAATACTGCAGTACCATAATTTAATTTTTTACGATTCACACTTTCACCTTTCATTTTGAGGTATAAGCCTTCTAAGCCTTCACGTGCCCCCAAATAATGGCCAAAGAATGAACTCGTAATCGCTAAGAAAGCCACTAATGGTGCAAAGTAAGAAATGTATGGATTATCAAATTTATTCGCAAGATAAGACAAGATACTGATATTTTGTGCTTTTGCCTCTAATAACTCTACCGGTGTTAACGTTAATACACAGCTAAACACAAAGAACATCACGAAGAAAAGTAATATAGTTGAAGCCCCTTTCTCTGTATGACCAATGTGATATTCCGTTGTATCAAAATCTTTATATTCACGTTGTTGAGAAAGCGTGAAAGAAGAAATTGCCGGAGAATGGTTAAAAGAGAAGACTAATACTGGGATAGTTAACCACAATGTAGTGATAAAACCACCAGTAGTAGGAAGCTCATAAAGCATTGATGCATTCCATTGAGGAATGAGATAGATTGATAATGCAAAGAGAATCAATACCAATGGATAAACTAATAATTCAGTGATTTTCAACATTACTTTTTCACTGAACAGCATTACCGAAATTAATACCGCAATTAATACAAAAGAAAGAATTACACGGTTTGGTGAAGCCATACCTAATTGGTTTACGATAAAAGAATCAACCGTATTAGTAATACCGTTTCCATAAATTAATAAAATAGGAAAGATCGCAAAAAAATACAAGAGTGTAATTAATTTTCCTGCTGTTGGACCAAAATGTTCTTCAACTACTTCAGTAATATCACTGCCAGGTTTAGAAGAAGATAATACGAAATAAGCCAAGCCTCGATGAGCAAAATAAGTCATTGGCCCCACTAGAATCGCCATTATAATTAATGGCCAAAAACCACCCATCCCCGCATTAATAGGTAAAAATAACACACCGGCACCAACGGCAGTACCAAATAAATTTAATACCCATGCGACATCAAATTTATTCCACTTTTTATTAGTTATTGTATTCATATTGAATCCTTATAGAGTTAGTTATAAACTGTTCATTTAATAAGCACTTATTGAATGACGGCGATATTATGAAAGGGATTAAAAAGGAATGCAAAGTATAAAAGATAAAAATGTGATCTACATAACAAATTTATTTGAATTATTTTTATAAATATTTATCTAGATCAAAAAAATACTAAGAAAAAATTTATTTTTTTATTTGGAAAGAAATGAAGAAATTATATTTTGCAAAGAGAAAAGCAAAAGCCGCTAATTAAATAGCGGCTTCTTAAAATTTGGCTCCTCCTGCGGGACTCGAACCTGCGACATATGGATTAACAGTCCACCGTTCTACCGACTGAACTAAGGAGGAAATGGTGCCTCGAGGCGGAATCGAACCACCGACACGGGGATTTTCAATCCCCTGCTCTACCGACTGAGCTATCGAGGCGTTATCGTTATTGGCTACTGCCTGACAACGGAGCGTATTAAACTATTTTTTTGAGTATTGGTCAACAACTAAATTCAAAAAAAGTGAAAAAATTAGTTTGTTTGAATGGTTAATAACCAAAACGTCTATAAAAAGAACGTTTTTTGAAAACTCAATTAAAAATAACCGCTCTTTCTAAAAAAATAATGCCCGAAAATTCTTTCGAGCATTGTATTTAATCACCGAAATTATCGTCTTACACGGAATTTCTTTTGTGCTGAATCTACTTTCAACAAGTAATTTCTCGCTTGTGAAGATGGATGTGCCGTAGTGAGAATACGATATACCTGTTCAGGATACATTTGATTGATTTTATAAATAGCTTCATATTTATCACTGTCAAATACCCGCAACACTGCTCCAGCTCCACTATTATAAGCAGAAATCATTGCAAAACGTTTAGAAGTTGGATTCGTAATACCATCTAAATATTGATTTTGTAGAATCCATAAATAAGATACACCCGCATCAATATTATTTGCAGGATCATACAGATAACGAGCTGATGGTTGTCCACCTTTACCTTTCATGGCAAACACATCACGACCAGCCGTACTTGGCACCACTTGCATTAAGCCAATCGCATTCGCATAACTGATTGCGTAGGGGTTGAAGCTAGATTCTGTTTGCATAATACCTAAGATCAAGCTTTCATCAATACCATAGCGCTCTGCGGCTTTACGTACCAATGGAAGATATTTTTGTGCACGCACTTCAACGTGATTCGCAATCATTGAGATCACCACAAATTGCACGGTGTTACCATTTTGCAGGCGGCGAGTTTGTAATTTATTTTGGATTAAATAGGTGGCGAAGTTGCTTGCGATAACTTGGTTAGCAATTTGTTGGCCATTATTGTCCACTACCTGACCTAATAAGAAAGGACGCGTACTGATCGGTACATCACCAGAAGCGAATAAGTCGATACCTTTCGCATCCGAGCCCATCAATAAAGTATGGATAATCGCATTATGTAAGCGATTAAGATCTTTTTGTGTTTCAATGATGATTGAACCTTCATCAAAGCTTACGTGGCTACGTGTGTAGAAAGAGTCTGTATATTTCACATAGTCTTTACGGCTCGCCACTAAAAGTTCATTTACTCCCCAAATACGATCGATATTGTGAGAGAATTGACCCGTTAAAATATCTAAACCTTGCGTGTCTTTTGCAAACACTTCGTCATAATTAATGCCACGTCGATGGCTTGGCGAGTCGCTACAAGCATATAAAAGCGGAAGTAGCGCCAATAATAAATACTTTTTCATAATCTTTTGTTATTTAGATGGGGGAACGTAACCTTCAATATGCACTTCCTTGCCTTCAAATAAGAAATTCACCATTTCTTCTTCTAATAATTTTCGATGTTCGGCATTCATCATATTGAGCTTTTTCTCATTCACTAACATGGTTTGCTTTTTGATCCATTCGCCCCATGCTTGTTTACTAATTGAATTAAAAATACGTTTACCTAATTCACCGGGATACAGTTGAAAATCCAACCCTTCTGCATCTTGTTTCAAATATTCGCAAAAAACGGTTCTAGCCATAATAATTCCTTACAAATTGCGTTAATAAATTTTTCACAGGCTGAGCTAACCCGATCTGTTCTGGTGACGTTGGATCATACCAATATTTGACCGCACTTAATAGACCAGATCGAGATTCTTTTCCTTTTTCTGACAATTTTTTCCAATCTGAACGATCGCCATCTTCAGATTTTCGATCGACTTCAACATAAATAGGATGAATGTCTAGATGAAAATGACTAAACGTATGACGGAAAGTCACCCATTCTTGATATTCGGTAATTCCTTGTTCGTTCAGAAAATTCAGCAATGTTTGTTTATCATCAAACTGAGGGAAACAATACAATCCACCCCATAAGCCTTTGCTTTCACGCTGTTCTAACCAGACTTTTCCTTGATGAGATAAAATCAAAAAATAGCTCTGCTTTTCCGGCAACGATTTTTGGGGTTTCTTTCCAGGAAACGCTGTCCACTTTTCGAGTTTATTGGCTAAACAATCGTTACTTAGAGGACAAAGATCACATTTAGGTTTTGTTCGGGTGCAAATAGCCGAACCGATATCCATCATCGCTTGATTAAATTCAGCGACTCTCGTTGTTGGTGTAACCTGTTCGCTCAACTGCCATAATTGATTTTCGACTTTCTTCTCACCAGGCCAACCTTCTACAGCAAAATAACGAGAAAGGACGCGTTTTACATTACCGTCTAAAATCGGATAAGGTTGATTTTGTACAGAAGATAAAATTGCTCCTGCCGTCGATCGCCCCACGCCTGTTAATGCCCAAACTTGCTCAAATTGTGTAGGAAATTCACCTTGATATTCATCTCTAATGGTTTGAGCGGCTTTATGTAAATTTCTTGCACGGGCGTAATAACCGAGTCCCGTCCACAGATGTAACACTTCGTCTTGTGATGCATTAGCAAGTGCGGTCACATTAGGAAAGGTTTTGATAAATCGCTCAAAATAAGGAATAACAGTAGAAACTTGGGTTTGTTGTAACATTACTTCGGAAAGCCAAACACCATAAAGGGTTTTATTTTGTTGCCAAGGCAAATTTTTACGCCCAAACTTTTCATACCATTGTAAAACTGAATGGGCAAAAGGGACATCAACAGAGGATTGGGCTAACATAACTTTCCTAAAATGCAGTCAAAATAAGTAAGAACTTGGCGATGATTCTATCACTAAAGCGCACCTCTTGATCAATTTGATTTTTTCAGTATAATTCGCAGTCTATTTGGTGCCGGATTATCGGCGATTATTAACTCACGCGGTGTAAGTGGAAAGCATTTATAGCGGCGTGGCTTCAGTTTGAGGTTTTCTATGAAACAAGGTATTCATCCAGAATATAAAGAGATCACTGCAACTTGTTCTTGCGGTAACGTGATCAAAACTCGTTCAACTTTAGGCAAAGATATCAACCTTGATGTGTGCGGTAGCTGCCACCCATTCTACACTGGTAAACAACGTGTTGTTGATACTGGTGGTCGTGTTGAACGCTTTAACAGCCGTTTCAAAATCCCAGGTACAAAATAATTTGAATCTGTGTGAAGAACCCTGCTTAGGCAGGGTTTTTTATTATCCAATAACTCACAATATTTCAAATACAACCTACTAAAAGAACAATTTGATAGTATCATATCATCTGGAATATGATTGTATACTCGAACAGAAATTAGCAATCCGCCGTTGCTTATCATGGTCTGTCTTAAGTAAATAAGTCTAGATTTTGGGAGCCAAATAACTTTGATTGTGCTATTTAACTATACTTTTTTATTTTTTACACAAGTTGATTATTATGTTCATAAGCATAAAGTGTATTAAACATCAGCATAGCAACCGTCATAGGTCCCACTCCGCCCGGTACTGGCGTAATATAAGACGCTTTTTGTATCGCTACATCATATTCCACATCACCGACCAATTTACCATCAATACGGTTAATGCCTACATCAATTACGGTTGCCCCTTCTTTAATCCAATCGCCGGGAATAAAACGAGGTTTGCCAACAGCCACTACTAAAACATCTGCCTGACGAATATGATGCTCTAAATCTTTAGTGAAACGGTGCGTTACCGTAACAGTAGCGCCTGCTAATAATAATTCAAGCGACATCGGACGTCCCACAATATTTGATGCACCAACGATCACGGCATGTTTACCGTGTAAATCAATACCTGTGGTTTCCAATAATTTCATTACGCCATAAGGGGTACAAGCCCGTAAAGTTGGAATACGTTGGCATAAACGTCCAACATTATAAGGGTGAAAGCCATCTACATCTTTTTCAGGGCTAATTCGTTCAATAACGAATGCGCTATTAATCTGTTCGGGTAATGGAAGCTGAACCAAAATACCATCAATGGTTTCATCTGCATTTAATTGATCTATAAGTTGAAGTAGTTCTGCTTCTGTTGTTGTTTCAGGCAAGTCATAAGATTTAGAGATCATTCCAATCTCTTCGCAACTTTTACGTTTACTGCCCACATAGACTTGAGAAGCAGGATCTGCACCCACTAAAATTACTGCAAGTCCTGGTGCACGTTTACCTTGAGCACGATAATGTTCAATTTTACTGGCAACATCAGATTTGATTTTTTTTGATAGTTCAGTACCTGAAATAATTTGGGCGGTCATGCGTTTTCCTCTAGGTGGAATTAAGTAAACGTTTGCTATTTTAACTGAGAACGCCTTATTTTACAAAGACAACAAAAGTGCGGTTGTAAAAACTGGAATAATTTTGAGCAGTTGAAAGATAAATCTAAAAAAATTAATTGACTGAAAAGAAAAGCTCACTATAATTATGCTCAATCGTCGGCGAGTAGCGCAGCTTGGTAGCGCAACTGGTTTGGGACCAGTGGGTCGTAGGTTCAAATCCTATCTCGCCGACCACTTCTTTTATATTTCCCTCGAAATGCCATACAAAAGATGTAACCCTTGAAATGCGCCCTTAGCTCAGCTGGATAGAGCAACGCCCTTCTAAGGCGTGGGTCAAAGGTTCGAATCCTTTAGGGCGTGCCATAACTCATCTCCATCTGTCATTATTTCTCTAATGTGCTTTTTATCGAAAGTAATCAATTCAACGCATATTTTGTGCAAGACAAAATAGCGTAAATTCCAGATCTCAACAATGATTAGTTAAAAAATGATTTTAAATTTAGAAAAGAAAATATTTGAATGGCGGTGAGAGGGGGATTCGCCAGATTTAAGCAACGTATTGATTTTATTCAATTTAATTAAAAATCATAGATACAAAGGGAACAAAACAAGGAACATCTATAAAATAGTCTTAATGCTGTCATTGCGACGGCATTATTTGATAAGTAGGAAAAATAAGCAATCTTTAATTTTTATTTAATTTTGTTTTATGTATTCATTTTTTTGACAATGCGTTGACGTGAAATATGGCGGTGATTGGATTCAGATTTTACGAGAAAAGTAAGATTGAATATTTAGATGTCAAAATTTTATTCTTGAGAACATTAATAACCACTGTATAGAAATTTTATTGTGTTTTCCTTACTTGTGTTTTTTTTGGGTTGTTCAATGCGTTCAAAAGGATCAATAGTGGTTGTTCTTGTTGTTGCATCATGTTCTATCCTTTGTTTTAATCTTGGTTTTCTCGGTTAACCGTTAGCAATTAATTGATTAATACTTGCGCTTTGTTCTGTTGCAGCATTGATCATCTGCCCCTTTTCTTTAAGTTGAGCTATCCAGCTCTTCGCCACATCTTGCCCTATTCGCCTAAACTCATTTTTCTTTTTCTATTATCTAATTTATAGAAAAAATACCAAATCTTAGAGCCGCTAGAATTAATTTTGATTCCTAGCCCTGATTCTTTTCCATCATGTTTTGTATATTCTTTTTCCTGTGCTTTAAATGATAGGATCTTTGAGTCTGTAAGAGGTTTGATTATTTTCATAATGAAATGCCTTTGTATGATTAAAAACTAAACGTTTTAATCCCCACCTAAGATCCCCAAAATTAACAGGGGGTTAAATAGGGGGTTAAAAACGGAAACAAAGACAAACATAGACCAACGAAAGAAACAGATTAGATATAACTAAATCATTGTTTTTACGTTGTTTTTTGACAAGATAGACGTTATTTGACAAGGTTCATGGCGGTGAGAGGGGGATTCGAACCCCCGATGCACTTTCGCACATACACGCTTTCCAGGCGTGCTCCTTCAACCACTCGGACATCTCACCGTTTTGAAGTGCGTGAAATATAAAGATTTATCTAAGATTAGTCAAGTTTTTTGAGCTAGAACATAAAAAATCCTATTCCTTTTAGCTAAAATATAAACTTATCTCTTTTCCATCGTCGTATTTTTATGCAAATCAAATCTCTCTTTTCTAAAAATGTGTTTCTGGCTGTAAAACCATTTAGCGCATTGAAAGAATCTTTCCGTGAAGGTTACGGAAAACAAAAATTGATTAAAGATATTATTGCGGGACTCACAGTAGGAGTCATTGCAATTCCCCTCTCCATGGCCTTAGCGATCGCTAGCGGTGTTCCACCACAACATGGTCTTTATACGGCTATCGTAGCGGGGATTGTAATTGCATTAACTGGTGGATCGCGTTTCAATATTTCTGGACCAACCGCGGCATTTGTTGTGATTTTATATCCCGTTACTCAACAATTTGGACTCAGTGGCTTGCTCATGGCAACGCTACTTTCGGGGATTATTTTAGTCATCATGGCGTTGTCTCGATTGGGTCGGTTAATTGAGTATATACCTCTCCCCGTTACACTTGGCTTTACCTGCGGGATTGGCATTACTATCGGTACATTGCAAATCAAAGATTTCTTAGGTTTAGATATTGCCCAAATGCCATCTCACTATATTGAAAAAGTACAGGCTATTTTGACCGCACTTCCGACGATTAGCTGGGCTGATACCGCTGTTGGTGTGGCCACCTTATTTGTTCTCACACAATGGCACAAACTTCGTTTACCTGTGCCAGGTCATTTACCTGCTGTGGTTATTGGTACACTGATGGCATTAGCCTTAGGGCAATTTGGTTTATCGGTTGAAACTATTGGTACGGCATTCCACTACACCTTAGCGGATGGCACAACGGGAAATGGCATTCCTAATGTCTTGCCTGAATTTGCCTTACCTTGGAATATTCCAAACGCACAAGGTGAAGTCATCAATTGGAATTTTGATCGCATACAGACTCTCTTACCTGCAGCCTTTTCTATGGCCGTATTAGGTGCGATTGAGTCACTACTTTGTGCGGTCATTTTAGATAACATGACTGACACAAAACATCACTCCAATAATGAATTACTCGCTCAAGGCTTAGGGAATATTGTTTCGCCATTCTTAGGTGGGATTACCGCAACCGCAGCTATTGCGCGCTCAGCCGCTAATGTGAAATCGGGTGCGGTATCACCAATATCGAGTGTCGTTCATGCACTCTTAGTCTTATTCTCACTGTTATTCTTTGCGAATGCCCTGTCTTACTTGCCACTTTCTTCCATGGCCGCATTGTTGTTAATGGTGGCTTGGCATATGGCAAACGTGCCTGAAATTATTCGTTTGGCTCGTCGTTCCACACAAAATGAAATTGCGGTGTTGTTCACTTGCTTAATTCTCACCGTATTATTCGATATGGTGATTGCCATCTCAGTTGGCGTATTATTAGCGAGCCTCTTATTTATCCGCACCATTGCAGAAATGACAAAAGCTATTGAACAACCTGCACCAGAAGATCTGAATGATGTGTTAGCTTATCGTATCAGTGGCCCATTGTTCTTTGCGGCGGCAGATAAACTCTTTGCGGATTTGCATGATAAAACCGTATATACGGATCACGAGATCAAACATATCGTATTGCAATGCGATGCCGTGACCGTGCTCGATACTGGGGGGATTCATGCACTCACACACTTTGTACAACATATGTTGCCACATCAACAAATCTACTTGTGCAATATGCAATTTCAACCACTAAGAATGTTAGTGAAATCAAACTCTGTTCCTGAATTGCAAAAAATCAACTACGGCTCAGATTTACAAGATGTCTTTAATAAAATTCGTGAGTTTGAGCAAGCAAATCCATAAAACAGTGAAAAGCGTGCTAAAATAGGCACGCTTTTTTATCAATAAAAATAAAGGAATTCAGAATGCGTCCAAATAATCGTGAAAATCATCAATCTCGTCCAATTAAAATCACCCGTAATTACACGAAACATGCTGAAGGCTCAGTATTAGTGGAATTTGGTGATACCAAAGTTTTATGTACGGCGAGTGTTGATGAAAGTGTACCGCGTTTCTTGAAAGGACAAAATCAAGGTTGGGTGACAGCAGAATATGGCATGTTGCCACGCTCGACACACAGCCGTATGCAACGTGAAGCCGCAAAAGGCAAACAAGGTGGACGTACCATGGAAATTCAACGCTTAATTGCACGTTCATTGCGTGCAATGATTGACTTAGAAGCCCTCGGCGAACGTTCTATTACCTTAGACTGCGATGTGATTCAAGCGGATGGCGGTACAAGAACTGCTTCTATCACCGGTGCAGCAGTGGCTTTATGTGATGCTATCAACGGTTTAATCGCGAACGGTACATTAAAAACCAATCCAATCAAAGGTCTGGTTGCTGCAATTTCAGTTGGAATCGTTGAAGGTGAAGCCGTGTGTGATTTGGAATATGTGGAAGATTCAGCCGCCGAAACAGACATGAACGTTGTGATGATGGAAGATGGCCGCATGATTGAAGTGCAAGGTACGGCAGAAGGCGAACCATTCAGCCACGAAGAATTACTCACCTTATTGGGCTTAGCAAAACAAGGCTGCGAACAAATCTTCGCAGCACAACGTCAAGCATTAGGTTTATAGGAACAAAAAATGGAAAGCTACAAAATCGAATTTATTAAATTTGCGTTGAGCCACCAAGTACTCAAATTTGGTGAGTTCACCCTAAAATCAGGTCGAAAAAGCCCTTATTTTTTCAATGCTGGATTGTTTAGCACGGGCGCAGATCTTGCTCGCTTAGGTGAATACTATGCGAAGGCAATTCAATCAAGCGCGGTCGATTTTGATGTTATTTTTGGTCCGGCCTACAAAGGTATTCCAATTGCAACGAGCGTTTCCATTGCACTATTCAATCAATTTAACCGAGATACACCTGTTTGCTTTAACCGCAAAGAAGCAAAAGATCACGGTGAAGGTGGTAATTTAATCGGCAACCCATTAACTGGCAATGTGTTATTAGTCGATGATGTCATCACCGCCGGCACGGCTATTCGTGAATCCATGGCGCTTCTTGAAGCCAACAATGCCAAATTAGCCGCCGTATTTATTGCATTAAATCGCAAAGAAAAAGGCAAAGGCGAACTTTCCGCCATTCAAGAAGTGGAACGCGACTACCAGTGCCAAGTCCTTTCCATTATTGATTTTGATGATTTAATGCAATTCATTGAAAACGAAGTCGATTATCAGCAATATTTGCCGGCAATGCGGGCTTATCGTGAAAGTTATGGTGTGTAATTTGCTACTTGAAAAATAAGAAAAATGCCATATTAATGTAAGGGCAGACATTTACGTCTGCCCATTATTGTCAAAAAGACTTATTTTTTGACCGCACTTTAGGGGAAGAGAATGTATTTTTTTGGAAAGATTATCGGGGTTATTTTAGGTTTCAAATGGGGTGGTTTTTTCGGTGCCATCGCTGGACTCATTTTAGGCTCAATCGCAGATAAAAAACTTTATGAGATGGGTTCTGTTAACTCAAGCTTTTTTAAGAAAAAAACGACCCGACAAGCGCTTTTCATGCAAACTACTTTTGCGGTACTTGGGCATTTGAGTAAATCCAAAGGTCGTGTGACGGAAGAAGATATCCAACTGGCAAATCAGCTGATGAACCAGATGCAATTAGATGAGAGTCATCGCAAACTTGCTCAAGAGGCATTTAGTCGAGGTAAAGCAACCGATTTTCCACTACGTCAGGTGATTCGCGAATTCCGCATTGGATGTGGACAACGGGCTGATTTACTAAGAATGTTCTTGCACGTACAAGTGCAAGCCGCATTTGCTGATTCTCAATTACATGACTCAGAAAAAGAAGTCCTTTATGTGGTGGCTGAAGAGCTTGGTCTTTCCCGTATGCAGTTTGAGCAAATGCTGGCAATGGAAATTGCAGCTCGTCAATTTACTCAAGGTGGATTCTATCGCCAATACCAACAAGGTGGCAATCAACAGCAAGGTGGCTATCAGTACCAAAAACAAGGCGGATACCAACAATCTTCAGGTCCAACATTAAGTGATGCTTATAAAGTACTGGGTGTGAGTGAAAGCGATGACCGTAATGCTGTAAAACGTGCATATCGTCGTTTAATGAATGAACATCATCCGGATAAATTAGTGGCTAAAGGCTTACCGCCAGAAATGATGGAAATGGCTAAAGAAAAGGCACAACAAATCCAAGCTGCTTACGATTTAATTTGTAAAGTGAAAGGCTGGAAATAGTGCGTGTTATCCTCGCTCCCATGCAAGGGGTACTTGATCCTTTCGTTCGCCAGCTTTTAACCGAAGTGAATGAATACGATCTCTGCATCACCGAATTTGTCCGCGTAGTAGATCAACTCTTACCTGAAAAGCTCTTTTATCGTCTTTGCCCTGAACTCAAAAATCAGGGTTTTACACCTTCTAGAACACCTGTTCGCGTCCAACTTTTAGGTCAACATCCGAACTGTCTTGCTGAAAATGCCCATCGTGCCATTGAACTTGGCTCACATGGTATTGATTTAAATTGTGGCTGTCCTTCTAAGACCGTTAATGGCAGTAACGGAGGTGCAGCCCTACTCAAACAACCTGAATTAATTTATCAAGCGACTCTAGCCTTACGACAAACTGTACCTAGCCACTTGCCTGTTAGCGTTAAAGTACGATTAGGGTGGGATTGTACTTCACAAGCGTTTGAAATTGCCGATGCAGTACAACAAGGTGGCGCGACTGAAATTACCATTCACGGTCGAACCAAAGCCGATGGCTATCGTGCCGATCGCATTAATTGGGAAAAAATCGGTGAAGTGAGATCTCGCTTAGCGATCCCTGTAATTGCTAATGGTGAAATTTGGCGTTGGGAAGATGGTCAAGCATGTTTAAAAGCGACCGAGTGTAAAGATCTAATGGTCGGACGTGGTGCATTAAATATCCCAAACTTAAGCCTTGTACTCAAACAAAATTGCGAAAAAATGCCTTGGGCGGATATTCAAAAGATCTTGCAAAAATATGCGGAAATGGAAAATTTCCATGATTCCGGTTTTTATCATGTTGCCCGCATCAAACAATGGCTACGCTATCTCAATAAAGAATATCCTGAAGCGGGCATCGTTTTTGAGCGAATTAAAACCAGCAAAACAGCAGAAGATCTGAGAGAAAGACTCTGTCAAGGCTAAAAAAGTGCGGTCAGAATAGACGGCTTTTTTAGCATTATCCCCACTCGTACGATGAGTTCAACACTCAAACAAAACTTGACCAAAATCAAAAGTTATCATACAGAACCAGTAGAATCGATGAGGCATATACCACAAAAAAGGAGAGGTGCCTAATGAAGACTCGTCTAGGCGAGATTAAAGGTGAATGTTTCCATCATAGATATGAGTCGCATCACCCGTCATATAAAGTGGAGAGCCAACGCCTTCCCATTCAATAAGCAAGCTACCACCAGGTAGATCAACTTGCACTTTATTATCAAGCAAACCTTGCATAATCCCAACAGCCGCCGCCGCGCACGCCCCACTGCCACAAGCTTGTGTTTCACCTGCACCACGCTCATATACACGCAACTTAATATGGTTACGATTGACGACTTGCATAAATCCAGCATTTACCCTTTCAGGAAAACGTTCGTGGCTTTCTAAGAGTGGACCTAATTCTGCTATATTAACCGTTTCAATATCCTCCACTTGAACAACACAATGTGGATTGCCCATTGATACTGCACCACAAAGCACCGTTTGAACATCGGTACGTAGAATATAGTTTTTTTCAAATTTATTGGCAGCAAAAGGAATTTTATTCGGTTCCCAAATCGGCTCGCCCATATTGACGCAAATTTGCCCATCTTCTTTTACCGTTAAAACCATTTTTCCTTTTTGCGTGCTTACTGCAATATCCTTTTTATTAGTCAGCCCTTTTAAGGTGACAAAACGCGCAAAACATCTTGCCCCATTTCCACATTGCGACACTTCACTACCATCTGCATTAAAAATACGATAATGGAAATCTAAATCTGGATCATAAGGTGGCTCAACAATTAAAAGCTGATCAAAACCAATACCACGATGACGATCGGCTAAACGTTTAATGGTTTCAGGGGTAAAATAGGCATTTTGCGTCACAGCATCAACAACGACAAAGTCATTGCCAAGGCCATGCATTTTGGAAAACTGCATGTTTCCTTCCTTGATTTGAAAATTTTTTGGCATTATAGAGAGCAATAAGCCGAATGGCAAATAGCCAGAATAGACAAAGTGCGGTCAAAAAACACTTTATTTTCTCACCGCACTTTCATCATTACATCCAAGCGTTATTACGAATGATCCCTACTGCAATCCCTTCAATTTCAAAACGAGGTTGTTCTTCAAGATTAACGACAATCGGCTGAAACTCTTCATTTTCTGCATGCAGATAAATAACAGAACCTTTGCGTTCTAAGCGTTTTACTGTCACTTCATCTTCAATTCGTGCAACAACAATCTGTCCATTTCGCACATCTTTTGTGCTATGAACAGCAAGAAGATCGCCATCTAAAATGCCGATATCTTTCATGGATTGGCCATATACTTTTAATAAGAAATCAGCTTGAGGCTTAAACATATTAGCATCAACACGATAAGTACCTTCAATATGTTGCTCAGCCAGAATTGGCTCCCCTGCGGCCACACGACCGATGAGCGGTAAGCCTTCTTCTTCCTCATCATTTGCACTGTCATCAATAATGCGAATACCGCGAGAAGCCCCCGCAACAATTTCAATTGCACCTTTACGAGCAAGTGCTTTTAAATGTTCTTCCGCCGCATTAGGGGATTTAAAGCCTAATTCACGAGAAATTTCTGCACGAGTTGGCGGCATACCCGTAGTTTCTAAATGGCGCTTTAAGAGTTCCAGCACTTCTTGTTGTCTGGCAGTTAATGGTCTCATATACACTCCTGTTACTTTATACAGAATAACTGTTAGTATATACAGAAAGATGATGATTGCAACAACTATTTTCTAGCGATAAAAGTGCGGTCAATTTTTTTCATATTTTTGAGTGTTCATCACAAATCTCAAATGTAAATTTTTAGAATTTGACTGGTCGAATGTGTTAAAATGCCTGACAATACCTAGAAATGTCTAACAAAAAGAGAACGTTAATTATGTCTGGCATCGTAAGTACTTATCGTAAATTATTAGAATTACCGCTTTCGGTTTTAGTAAAAAATAATCCAATCCCCGCTCAACCAATTGAAGAGCTTCAACTCAATATCAATCAACCTATTCTTTATGTTTTGCCTTACACCTCTCAAACTGACTTCGTCATTTTCCGTCGTAACTGTCTGAGCGTAGGTTTGCCTGATCCGGCTGAAAAGAATGTAATTGATGGCGTAGCATTACCACGTTATGTCTATTTAGACGAAGGTCGTCGCTTTTTTAAATCAAAAGGCGCAAAAGATGAAACCACCAAAGTCTTCAATAAATACTTAGAACTGCACCTTGATACAGCTGATTTAGATGTACAACTCATTCCTGTTTCTGTACTTTGGGGACGTTCACCAGGTAAAGAAGATAAAGCAAGCTTACCGAATCTGCGTTTATTGAATGGCATTCAAAAAACCTTTGCAGCGATTTGGTTTGGACGTGACACTTTTGTGCGTTTTTCTCAAGCGCTTTCTTTGCGTTACATGGTAAATGAGCACGGTTCAGATGAAAAAATTGCGCAAAAACTGGCTCGCGTGGCTAAAATACACTTTGCTAAACAACGCATTTCCGCGACAGGGCCTCGTTTGCCAAACCGCGAAGCCATGTTTAATAAGCTATTAAATTCTCAAGCAATTCAAAATGCCATTGAAGATGAGGCAAAATCAAAAAATATCAGCTGCGAGAAAGCCTATGCTGAAGCCGAAAAAATGCTTCATGAAATCGCGGCTAATGTAAGCCATTCCAGCCTTCGTGCGGCGGATCGTTTCTTACGTTGGTTATGGAACAAACTTTATTCAGGGATTGATGTACAAAATGCGGACCGTGTGCGTAAATTAGCATTAGAAGGACATGAGATTGTTTATGTGCCTTGTCACCGTAGCCACATTGACTATTTATTGCTTTCTTATGTGCTCTATCATCAAGGTCTTGTACCACCACATATTGCAGCGGGGATCAACTTAAACTTCTGGCCAGCGGGTCCTTTATTCCGCAGCTGGGGCGCATTCTTTATTCGCCGTACGTTTAAAGGTAACCGCCTTTACTCTGCAATTTTCCGTGAGTATTTAGGGGAATTATTCCACCGCGGTTATTCCGTCGAATACTTCATTGAAGGTGGGCGTTCTCGTACAGGTCGCTTGCTTGCACCGAAAACAGGTATGATGTCAATGACGCTACAAGCACTACAACATAACCAGACTCGTCCTATTTCTGTGGTGCCTGTGTATATCGGTTATGAGCACGTATTAGAAGTAGATACTTACGCGAAAGAATTACGTGGTGCAGCGAAAGAAAAAGAAAATGCAGGCTTAGTTTTACGTGTGATTAAAAAATTACGTAATTTAGGTCAAGGTTTTGTGAATTTCGGTGAGCCAATCACGCTTTCCAATTACCTCAATCACCATTATCCAGAATGGAAAGAACAACATCATGAAGATAAACCTCACTGGTTTAACCATGCGGTTGGGTCTGTTTCTAATCAAGTGATGGTGAATATTAATAAAGCTGCAGCCGTCAATGCGATGAATTTAGTGGGGACCGCTCTACTCTCTTCTCGTCAGCGTGCGCTTTCTCATGAACAGTTATTAGAACAACTCTCTAGTTATCAAGAAATGTTAAAGAATGTACCGTATTCTACTGATGTGGTACTGCCAACTGATACACCAAAAGCGATGCTTGACCACGTATTAAGCTTAGATCGTGTTGGCGTGTTAGTTGAAAAAGATAACTTTGGGGAAATTATTCGTTTAGAACGTAATTCCGCTGTTCTCATGACGTATTACCGCAATAATATTCAACACTTATTTGTGTTGCCTTCACTTGTTGCGAGTATCGTTTTACATTATGAAGCAATCCAAAAAGATTTATTATTGGATGCGGTACGTAAAATTTATCCATTCTTAAAAGGCGAACTCTTCCTTCATTTCACTGAAGAAGAATTAGATACACAAATTAAAGCCATTATTGATGAATTTGCGCGTCAAGAGGTTATTCAAGCCAATGATAATTTCTTATCTATCCACCGCTCTAAAGTTCGTATTTTGCAACTTTGGTCTGCTGGTATACGTGAAATCCTACAACGCTACTATATTACAGTGAGTATTTTACGTAGAGATCCTGAAATTGCCCGTGGCTTATTAGAAAAAGAGAGCCAATTAGTGGCACAACGTCTTTCAGTATTACATGGCATTAACGCACCGGAATTCTTCGATAAAGCGGTATTCTCTGCCTTTATTGCTAAATTAAAAGAAGAAGGTTATTTTGATGATGACAAAGAGAAATTACACGAGCTTGCCACAATCTTAGAACATTTAATTTCTAGCGAGATTTGCTTAACGATCAATGGTGCGGCAGATAAAGCAGATGAAGTTGAGATTGAAGTAGAAGAAGAGGATAAATCAAGTAAAGATGAATAATCTTTATTGAAATAACAAAAGGGCGTGTTGAATATATCCAACACGCCCTTTTCTTTATATGATTAGTTCAACCAGAAATAATATCCAATTGTCGCAATAACAAATATACACACAATATTTAAGATAAATCCAGCTTTGATCATGTCACTTTGGCGAACTTCACCTGTACCAAACACGATTGCATTTGGCGGTGTTGCCACTGGTAACATAAAGGCACAAGATGCACCTAAACCGATGATTAAAGCAAGACCAATTTCCGGCATACCGAGGGATTGCGCAATAGAAATAAAAATTGGTACTAATAATGCCGCACTCGCCGTATTTGACGTAAATTCGGTTAAGAAGATAATGAATGCTGCAACCAGCAGGCCTATCAGATAATAATGTTGCCCTTGAACTAAGAATACTATGCCATCAGCTAACACTTTACTTGCACCAGAATCTTTTAATACCGCACTCAAGGTTAAACCACCACCGAAAAGCATCAATACACCCCAGTCAGTGCTTTCTTGAATTTGTTTCCAATTTGCCACACCCGTTGAGCAAATAATGACAGCTGCAAGTAATGCGACCACACTATCAAAACTACCGATATTTTTAGCAAGGCCTAATACACCTGAAATCATTGGATTAATATAGCTACTGAATACCCAGCAAAGCGCAATCACAGCAAAAATCACAAGCGTTAAAACCCGTTGGCCATTCATTTCAATACGTTCAAAATTTTGCTCAAAACGTAAGTTAAGTTTTGGTTTAAATACAATGAAAAGCGTACCAACCATTAATGGCATCAAAATAATCATAATTGGCAAGCCATACCATAACCAATCAGAGAAGGTTAAATGTAAGTTACTTGCGACAATAGCATTTGGTGGACTACCCACTAATGTACCCATCCCACCAATACTCGCACTATATGCAATACCCAATAATACGAAGACATAAGTATTATGTTCTTTTTCTTTATCAAGCTTACTTAAGATCCCCATGGCTAAAGGTAGCATCATGGCTGCTGTTGCTGTATTACTCATCCACATAGAAAGGAACGCGGTAATTAAGAAAAGATACATGATAGCTACAAATAAATTACCACGCGCCATCGCCATGATTTTATTAGCAATCATCTTATCAAGCTTTTGCATATGCAAAGCCGTCGCTAACGCAAATCCACCAAAGAATAAGAAAATGGTTGGATCGGCAAAAGCCACTAAAGCTTGTTTAGTTGTCACCAAATCAAGTGCAATCGCAAGTAAAGGCACTAATAGCGCAGTAACCGTTACATGTAATGCTTCAGTTAACCAAAGGATCGCAACAAAGGCTAATAATGCTAAACCAGCATTTTCCTTAGGCGCAAAAGGTAAGGTTTTTAACAAAATAAAAAAACAGGCTATCGCCAGAAGAAAGATAATCCCACTTTTATAATTTTTTGTTGTGTTTGTTTCGTTCATGAGTCCCTCCAAACTGATTACAGATGAACTATTTACGATGTTAAATGAATGTTACAAACTTTCAACTAACAAATGTTTAGAATGTGATCTTGTTCAAAAAAATTTTAACAAAAAAAGTGCGGTTATTTCTAACCACACTATAAAACGATCATAAATTTTAAAATTATTCTTCGAAATCTTCTAAATCTAACGCTTCTTGTGAAAGAATAATGCCGGTTAAATCCGCGTAAATATAATCTTCAGGGAAGAATGTCACACCACCAAAATTCACTGGAAGATCACTTTCACCATGATTATTATCTTCTGCACCAACAGGAATTGGTGCGAGCGCATGAATTCCAACATCAATATTTTCAAGCTGTTGAATTTGACGTACTGCACCGTAAACAATAATACCCGCCCAGTCATTATCTGCGGCAAGTTGTGCAAGCTCAGCATCAATTAAAGCACGGCGTACTGCACCACCACCATCGACGACAAGCACTCTGCCATTACCATTTTCTTCGAGAATTTCGGCAATTAATCCATTATTTTCAAAACATTTTACTGTCGTCACTTTGCCGTAGAAATTGCTGACACCACCAAAGCTCGAAAAAATGGGCTCAACCACATCTACTTGATCAGCATAAATATCACAAAGTTCTGAAGTATCAATATACATAATGTTCCCCTTGTCGGTAAAATTTTTTCTCTAGTATAAGCCGATCTAGCCGATAAGCAAGCCTAAACTAAACAAGATATTGATCAATAAAGAAATCATTGACATCTGAGCCAACATCGGACGTAATACTGTAGGCTCTTTGCTGCGATAAACAAATAATGCGTGTTTTAATAACAATGGAAATGCCAATAAAAATAAGAAATGCCAAGGACTCAATGCTGTTGATGCCGCAAATAGCACATAACATAAAGCTGCAACGCTTAATAAAATACAATGATAAATACGTCCTTTCTTCGGGCCAATACGCACAACTAGGGTATTTTTTCCTACTTTCGCATCTTGCTCTATATCACGTAAATTATTGATATTTAAAACGGCTGTCGCTAATAAACCTGAGCCTAACGCAGGTAAAGTAATTAAGCTATCAATACTGTGAGTTTGTAGATAATAGGTTCCACCTACACCTAATAGTCCAAAAAAGAGCAACACTGACAGATCACCTAAACCTAAATAACCATAAGGTTTAGCCCCTACGGTATAAGTAATGGCAGCAATAATGGCAAGAATACCCAACCCAGCAAAGGCCAATAAATCAGTAAGACTTTTATATGCGATACCAATTAAAAATGCACCTGAGAAAAATGCTCCCACCGCCATTAAAATTAAGCCCCATTTAAGCTCATTCGCAGAAATTGCACCTTGCTGAATACCACGTAAAGGCCCAATACGTTCTTCGGTATCTGACCCTTTTTGATGATCGCCGTAATCGTTAGCAAAGTTGGAAAGGACTTGCAATAAAATGGTGGTAAGCAAGCAAAGTAACATCACGGTGAGATTAAAACTTTCTTTATCCGCCCAATATGCCAATGCTGAGCCAGTAAAAATAGAAGCTAATGCCAAAGGCAAGGTTTTTGGGCGAGCAGTTTCCCACCACATTTTCAATTTACGATTTGTCATTTTTTTTGACCGCACTTTTGATTACAATAAAGGGCGTATTCTACACGGAAATTGCCTTTTTATGAATGATTTAACACTGACGCTTCACCCAATTGCGGTGATTCACACGCCTTACAAAGAAAAATTCTCGGTGCCACGCCAGCCTGATTTAGTACAAGATGGCATTGGTATTGTGGAACTGCTCCCTCCGTATAATTCACCAGAGGCTGTGCGAGGATTAGAGCAATTTAGCCATCTTTGGCTTATTTTCCAATTCGACAAAATATCTCATGGGAAATGGCAATCCACTGTTCGCCCCCCTCGTTTAGGCGGCAATCAACGTGTCGGTGTATTTGCCTCACGCGCCACACACCGCCCTAATCCGCTAGGCTTATCCAAAGTTGAATTACGCCAAGTGGAATGTATTCATGGGCGTGTTTTTCTGCATTTGGGTTCCGTAGATCTTGTCGATGGCACACCTATTTTTGATATTAAGCCTTATATTGCCTATGCTGATAGTGAACCTGAGGCAAAGTCAAGTTTTGCGCAAGAAAAACCACCTGCCAAATTAAATATAGCATTTACAGAAATCGCCCAAAGTGCGGTTGAAAAATATCACAAAAACCGACCGCACTTAGTAAGATTCATTACAGAAGTGATCGCACAAGATCCCCGCCCTGCTTATCAACAAGGTAAAGAAACCGATCGTATTTACGGTATTAGTCTGTACGAATTTAATATTAAATGGCGTATTAAAGCAGGAACAACAGATTGTGTCGAAATTCTGGATATCCAAAAATTAAAAGAACAAAAAAGCTGACTTTCGTCAACTTTCTTTTTATCGCTTTAATTCTGTCTAATCCGGCAATGCATTCAGCACAGCTTTGACGAGCGTTGCCAATGGAATAGCGAAAAATACGCCCCAGAACCCCCATAATCCACCGAAAATCAGCACCGAAATAATGATTACTAAAGGATGTAAATTAACAACTTCAGAGAATAAATACGGTACTAACAGGTTTCCATCTAGAAGTTGACTTACCGCAAAGGCTACAATCAAATACCAAAACGTTGGGGAAATGCCAAACTGGAACATGGCGACTAAAGCAACAGGAATCGTCACTAATACCGCACCAATATAAGGAACTAACACAGAAAGACCAACGGCAACAGAAAGTAACAGCGGATAATTTAAACCAAAGCTTAAAAAGATAATATAAGTCACCACGCCAACAATCAAAATCTCCAACAACTTGCCATGAATATAATTCGCAATTTGTTGCTGCATTTCATTCCATACTTTAGAGGCCAAAAGACGGTTTTTAGGTAAAAAGCGACTCACTCCAGCAAGAAGCTCAGTTTTATCTTTCAGCATAAAGAACATCATTAATGGCACTAAAAATGCATAGATACCCAGTGATACAAGGTTCATTAATGAAGTAATCGACAATTTCACTGCGGATTCACCAAAGCCCAAAATCTTCGCACGAGCCGCACTAAAAAAGGTGTCAATCATGGTGTAATCAATGAGTTCAGGATAATGCTCAGGAAGGGCCAACAACCATTCATGTAACTTATTAAACATGGCCGGCAAATCGCTTAATAAGGAAATCGTTTGATTCCATAATGTTGGTACAAGCCCGAAGAAAATTAATAACGCTAAGGTTAGAAAGCCACCAAAAATAATTAACGTGGCAAGCATTCGAGGAAATTTTAATTTTTTCGTTAAAAAATTAATCGGCATTTCCAATAAATATGCTAATACAATGGCAATCAGCAACGGAGCGATTAAATCACTAAAGAAATAAATCGCAATAAAGCCAAATAACAAAATGGCAAGTAGTCCCATCGCATGCGGATCGCTTAAGCGACGACTATACCAATTTTTTAGCATTTCTAACATAAAGTTTTCCTAAACAAGTATTTTTTGTCATTATAAGTTAAAATTTAAATCAATCCTATATCCACTCATTCAACATAAAATAGAAGGAAACGTTATGTCTGTTAAGATTTACCATAATCCGCGCTGTTCAAAAAGCCGTGAAACCTTAGCTTTATTAGAAGAAAAAGGTATCCAACCAACTATCGAACTTTATTTGCAACAACACTACTCTGTTGAAACATTGCAGCAACTGGCTAATAAATTAGGATTAGATGATGTCAGAAAAATGATGCGTACCAAGGATGAACTTTATCAATCATTAGAGTTAGCGAATCCTGCATTAACGAATGATGATTTATTAAAAGCCATCAGTGAAAATTCAGCCTTATTAGAGCGCCCGATTGTGGTAAAAGGTGAAAAAGCCAAAATTGGACGACCACCTGAAAGCGTACTCGCCATTTTGTAATTTTATTCATTTTCGCTATAATGACTTGCCGTGAAACACTTCACGGCAATTTTTTAGAGGTAAATATGACAAAAAAAACAAAAAGTGCGGTTGAAAATCAGCCCATTTATCAACACGCCAAAGGAGTCGTGAAAGATAATGCTGTGATGGCACTATTACACGACAAATTATTCCGCCAACGCGTTGAGAAAAAACGTAAAGGCAAAGGCAGTTACCAACGAAAAGCAAAATATGTGAGCAATTGGTTTGAAAAGCCCGATGATAAAGTTTTTGATTTCAGAAATTTTATCATCGGGTTTTTCGTTTCAATTTCAGTATAAAAAATAACAAACAGAGGAAGTCTATATGTCAATCAAAACAGAAGTTTTATTTAACAATACTTGGAATGTCCGTATCAGTGACCCAGGTGAAGAAGGTGCTCAAAGCCACTTTTTTGAAACCATTTATCTCACGCTCACGGCTTATTTTGAAGGCGAAAATGTGCGTTATGAATTTGTGCGTAAAGTAGAAGATCAAGTAAAAATCAAACGCTCATTTACAGAATTAAGTGAGTTATTCAAATTCTTAGGGGATTATTTGGACCCAGTTTCACTCGGTAACCTCGGCGTAAAAATGGGTCACTTAGGCGTGAAAGCTGAATAACGCTTCTACAAATAAAAAAGTGCGGTCAACTCAATTGAACCACACTTTTTTCTCAACTTATACTATCGTGCTAGCAATACATTTAATGCCGAATAAATCGATTGAGCAGCGTCATTTGGTAATGTATTACCTTTTTCATCAGTGATGACGACCGCACTTTGTTTACCCACGGCTAAGATTTGCATTTGGTAAATGCCTTTTTCTAAATGAGGTTGACTCGCCCCTAAGCGTAACCACGTTTGTTTATCCAATGGTTTATATTTTAATTCTCGATAACCACGGCCAGCAGATTCCGATGTCGCTTTAAAGCCTAATTTAGGTAAGGCCGAACCTAAACGTTGCCATGCTTGACCAAAACTTGCATTCATACCTAATGCCATTCTGCCATTCGTATCAGTAATTACACTCGATTGAAAAGGCATCGTTGATGTGCCGGTTAAGTCTTGTTGTTGCTTGTTATAAGCTTTAGTGATCGCAGAAACAAAACGATTTAAACGATCGGATGCGTATCGCTGTTTATTTACTTGATTTGGCGTATAAATTACGCCATCATGACGCATTTGCTCTACCGAAACGGCTAGCGCACTTGCGTCTTTCGCTGTCACTTGTTCTACTTTATAACGGATCTCTGTATTGGCTTTATCATCTGCACGACCCGTTGGCGCCCAATCGCTAATTAATACCGCACCATTTAAAGTTGAATTCGTGCCTTCTTCTTTCAATAAACGCTCAATTTGTTTGAGGTTATAAAGCTCTGCTTGTGCATCCGTATAAACAATCAATGCACGTTCGCCATCAAATTGTGTTAAAGAATTTTTAATAATCGCTAATGGGGTTGAAGGCGGACGAATATCCACGCGTTCTTTTTTCGCATTAAGCTGAGGAAGTTCATAAGTCGGATCAGCTTGCGGCAATGTTACCCCACCACTTGCTAAAGGAGAAAAGCTCGGTATTTCACGATCAGAATTTTGATAAGTGTCATTAGCCGTCTGCATTTTTTCTACGCTGTTTGAACATGCCGATAACAATGCTGCTGCGACTAAACTCAGTACGATTTTTTTCATTCCTTCAATCCTTTCAATAAAAAATAATTAGAATAATGACCGCTCTTTGACAAATAAAAGAGCTGAAAGTTTAAAGGGCTGTAAAAACAACCCTTTAATTCATTAAATTAATCCTGCAACTTTTAATGCTTCTTCTACTTTGACTTGCGCGCCTTCGCTTAACACGGTAAGTGGTAAACGTAAGTATGGAGTCTTAATTAAGCCTAAACGATATGCTGCCCATTTGACAGGGATTGGATTTGATTCAATAAATAAATTCTTATGTAAAGGCATTAAACGGGCATTAATTTCTTCTGCTTTCGCAAAATCGCCCGCTAAAGCATAACGACACATTGCCGCCATATCTTTTGCTGCGAGGTTATTGGTCACAGAAATGACACCTTCTGCACCTAATTTCATCGCTTCTAGCCCTGTGGCATCATCCCCACTTAATACAATGAAATCTTTACCAGCTAATTCTTTAATCGCAGTGATGCGAGCTAAATCACCAGTTGCTTCTTTAATCCCTACAATATTATCAATTTGTGCTAAACGTGCTACGGTTTCAGGTTTCATATCACTGCCGGTACGACCTGGCACATTATAAAGAAGTTGTGGTAAATCTGTACATTCAGCAATCGCTTTAAAATGTTGGAACATGCCTTCTTGAGTCGGTTTATTGTAGTAAGGCACAACAGATAAGCAACCCGCGACTCCGCTATCACGTAATAATTTTGTCATTATAATGGCTTCACTCGTCGCATTTGCACCAGTGCCAGCAATAATTGGAATACGCCCTTTCGCTAATTCCACAGTCTTTTCAATCACCTTCACATTTTCTTCAATGCTTAATGTGGCAGACTCTCCCGTTGTACCCACAGATACAATTGAATCTGTACCCGCATTGATATGAAACTCGATAAGTTTTTCTAATGTTTCAAAATCAATGCTTCCGTGGTTATCCATCGGGGTTACTAAAGCAACAATACTGCCTGAAAATAAAGGGGTTTGCGTAGTCATAAGTTCTCCATTTACATCTATTCTGCGTTTAACAATAATATTTGAAAATACTTGGTTATAATCGCTAAAATAGTTTGAATTTACAAATCATTTTTTACATTTTTAAGGATTTTTTATGAAAACATTACAAGCGGGTGACTTAGCCCCTCAATTCTCACTTTTAAACCAAGACAATCAACCAGTTTCACTTAGTCACTTCAAAGGTAAAAAAGTACTCGTGTATTTTTATCCAAAAGCCTTAACACCAGGCTGTACAACTCAAGCCTGCGGTTTGCGTGATGCTAAAAGTGAGTTAGAAAAATTAGGTGTCGTTATTTTAGGTATCAGTACAGATGCACCCAAAAAACTCGCTCAATTTATAGAGAAAAAAGCACTCAACTTCACCTTACTTTCTGATGAAGATCACCAGGTTGCAGAACAATTTGGCGTATGGGGAGAAAAGAAATTCATGGGCCGTGTTTATGATGGTATTCATCGCATTACCTTTCTCATTGATGAACAAGGCAAAATTCAGCACGTTTTTAATAAATTCAAAACGGGTGAACATCATCAAGTCGTCTTAGATTACCTACAATCCCTTTAAAATACCTCTCAAAACAACCGCACTTTTCTGATTTATCCCAAAGTGCGGTAAAAAAATACTCATTTTTTTAATTTATATTTACGCTCTATTTTCCATTTGATAGAATCCATAACCTAATTGAAATTCATTATCAATTAACCTTATATTCTTTATTACACATAAAAGGACTATCAGATGCCAAAGCTTTTTGAGTTTTTACAACAATATAGTGATTACATTATTATCGGGCTTTTACTTCTTATGAGCGTAATCATGCTTGCTACCGTGATTGAACGTTTTATCTTTTTAAGCCGTATCAATGTCGCTAAATATTCCAATATCCATTCACTTGAAATTGATTTAAATCGTAATATGACGATCATTTCAACCGTTGGTGCAAACGCACCTTATGTGGGTTTGTTAGGAACGGTAATTGGTATCTTATTAACTTTTTATCAAATTGGTCAGGCTGGCGGTGATGTCGATGCAGGCGCAATTATGATGCACCTCTCTCTTGCATTAAAAGCAACCGCACTAGGTATTTTAGTCGCTATTCCATCTATGATGTTCTATAACGGCTTAGGTCGTAAAGTAGAAGTTAACTTATTGAAATGGAAAGTATTAAACGCTCAAAAAGATAAGGAATAATCGTGAAAAAATTTGATGAAATCAACATTATTCCTTTCATCGACATTATGTTGGTGTTATTAGCGATAGTGTTGATCACCGCATCCTTTATTTCTCAAGGGAAAATTCAAGTTAATCTACCCAAAGCCAGTTCAACGGTTGCATTCAAATCAGATGAATTAGCTAAATTATTGACCGTGACGGCAGATAAACAACTTTATTTTAATGACAAACCAATCTCACAAGAAGCGCTTGAAAAAGAGATCGCAGGTTGGAATAAAGATCAGAAAGTCACATTAAAAATTGATGCAGATGCCTCTTTCCAAGATTTCGTGACGATTACAGATATGTTATCGAAAAACGAAATTAAAAATGTCGCTATTGTTTCGATGAAAGATAAAGGCGTTTCAAGCAAAAATACGCCAGCAGTGGGAGGCGTCGGAGTAGGGCATAAACAATGAACAGCCAACAAGCTAAACGATCACTATTAGGCTTGCTTATTTCTCTATTAATTCATGGTGCTATTGTAGTCGCATTGATTTGGAACTGGCATAAGCCAAGTGAAGCTGCAAGTAATGCGGGAGATGAAATATCTACAACGATTTCAATGGAAATGATTCAGGAAATGCGAATAGAAGAACCCGCTCCTGAGCCGGAACCCGAACCTCAACAGGCAGAACCGGAACCTGAAAAACAGGAAGTCGTCGCGGATCCAACGAAGAAACCAGAGCCTGAGAAGAAAAAAGAACCTGAGAAAAAGCCAGAAAAACCAATAGAAAAACCGAAACCAAAACCGAAAGAGAAGCCAAAAGAAAAACCTAAAAATGAGGTAAAAGCAGAGAAAGCGGTAGAAATGCCGAAGAGCCTACCGATTGGCGATAAGAACATCAATTCAACGGCTACGGCAAATTCTAAAGCAACGACCACAGGTCAACCTGGTACAAATGGCGTTCAAGGTGGCTCAGGTATCAATACGGATGAGCTAAATGCTTATCGTGCAGCTATTCGACGTGAAATTGAACGGCATAAACGCTATCCAGCACGCGCAAAAATGATGCGTAAACAAGGTATTGTTAACGTCAGTTTTAGTGTTGGAGGAGATGGTTCTCTGTCTGGAGAGCGTGTCACTAAATCGTCTGGTGATGAAAGCTTAGACAACGCAGCACTTGAGGCAGTAAGAAGCGCGAGACCTATCGGCCCAAAACCTGCTGGGTTTGCGTCTTCAGTAAGCGTACCAATTAGTTTTACCATTCAATAAATAAAAAGGCGAACATGATGTTCGCCTTTCTTTTTGCTAATTTTAATTAGCCCATACCGTATTTTTTCAATTTCTTACGCAATGTACCACGGTTAATTCCTAGCATGTTCGCTGCACGGGTTTGGTTACCGCGGGTGTACTGCATAATCATATCTAACATCGGGTGTTCAACTTCCGCTAATACTAATTCGTAAAGATCATTCACATCTTGACCATCTAATTGTGATAAGTAATTGCGTAAAGCTTGTTTTACCGAATCACGTAATGGTTTGTTTGTTACTTGTGATTGAGAGTTTAAAACTGAAACGGTTAACGCTTCAGACGGACTACGTTGTTGTTCTAACATTTTTCTTTATCCAAAATTGAATTTAAAAAATCTTCCAGCACAATTAACTGCTCTTTCGGTTCATTAATTGCGTTAAAAGTCTGTCTAAAAACGGAATCGGGTTGAATTCCCTGTAAATACCAAGCTACGTGTTTGCGGGCTATTCGATAGCCTTTTTGCTCGCCATAGAACTGATGGAGTTCTTGAATATGACGCAAAATATGACCGCACTTTTCACGCAAACTTGATGTTTGAATTATCGAATCATGTTCCACTAACGCCTCGACGGCTTGAAAAAGCCATGGATTGCCTAGTGCGGCACGACCGATCATTATTGCATCGGCACCTGTATACTCAAGTACCTTTTTCGCTTTCGAGGCAGAATCAATATCACCATTCGCAATGACTGGAATTGAAATTGATTGTTTGACTGCTCGAATATTGTCGTATTCCGCTTCCCCTTCAAATAAGCATTCTTTCGTCCGCCCATGAATGGTTAAAGCTTGAATACCAGATTGTTCTGCAATTTTTCCGATTTGCACACAGTTTCGATTTGCTTTATCCCAACCTGTGCGAATTTTTAACGTCACTGGCACATCAACGGCATTCACGACTTCTTTTAAAATTTTCTCCACTAAATCGGGAAATTGAAGCAGTGCGGAGCCCGCCAGTTTTCGATTCACTTTCTTTGCGGGACAACCCATATTGATGTCGATAATTTCAGCACCATAGGCTACATTAATTGCTGCAGCTTGGGCCATTTCTAAAGGATCAGAACCTGCGATTTGCACCGCATTTAATCCTAGCTCTTCACTATGTGCTAAACGAAGTTTCGATTTCTCTGTATGCCAAACCTGAGGATTAGTGGACATCATCTCTGAAAACGTTAATCCTGCCCCGTAATGGGCACATAAACGTCGAAAAGGTTGATCCGTGATACCCGCCATGGGTGCCAATAAAATACGATTTTTTAATTCATAAGAACCAATTCGCATTTTATGTTATCCCCAATTACAAGTCCTAATCTCTAGCAAGTCAGGCAACTGCAGTCACCGACAAGGGGTGCTATATTACGCATTTTTCTTTTTTTTGCAAAGGGAAATTTGTTCAAAAAATGCACTTTTTTAATTGACAAAATTCGATCTGCATAGTATCACGCCTATGAAACCTTTTTTAATACGATATTTTTTATATTGAAAAAAGTTGTTGAAAGCATCCTTTCTATAAACTCAATTACTATTGCGCTTAAAGATGAAACAATCAATAAATTAATTAAAATAAATATTGAATATTTAGGTGAATAAATAAATTCCCCAGCAAAATGATAGCAATAAAATGAATGAACAAGCCAAATTATTAAACATTTTTTACCTATGCCAGCTATAATCTTACGAAAAATTAATGGCGTAATTCTGTAAAGCGTTTTTATTAAAAAATCATTAATGGTATAAGAAATACCATACTTTCAAATCCAAAATTATTCATTCCATAGTTCATAATAAAATAGAACACTATAGATAACAGTAAGGAAAAATAATGTTAGAGTTGAATTTACTTAAATTAGGGATAATACACCAAAAATAAATCCAATAATATAGGCAATAGCCCACCAGAAGAAGTGGCCAATGATCCCATTACCAGACATATTGTGGATAATAATCGCCATTGCAAATAGTGAGACTAAATGATGACGAAGTTTATGTAATACAGGTGTAATTAATACTAATAAGATATAAGGAAATAGAAACCACCACTCTTCATTATAATTGGAATGAAATCCTATTGCATTCATTAATATAGATTTTGAATTTAGATCTGATATTACATTTTTAACATGAAAATAAATATCAATAGGAATATATATTAAAAATACAATAAAAACTTTTCGATATATTGAAACTATTTTAGTCGTATAATATTGCATAGGTTTATCCTTTGAAAAAGAATAACCATAGCCGCTTATAAATAAAAATATAGCAACACAATATTTCCCCCACCAACCTAATGATACTTCAAATTGATTATCACCAAAGAGCCAGATAATTTCAGTCGATTTAGGGATACGATCAGCAAATGGGAAAAGATGATGAATTAACATCAGAATAACCGCGCAGCCTTTTATATATAAAGACTCATCTTTTGTTATAAATTCCCGTGTTGTATTATTCAAAATATTCTCCCAATAAAGAACTAGTTCGAAGAATTTGACGTTATGGCTAATTTACCTGTAATACGACACCACTCATCCTTTACTGCAACAGGGTTCAATTCAAATGATTTCGTATACGCATCACATACCGATTGTGCTTGCGTTTCTAAAATGCCTGATAATCCAAGATCACCGTCCTCTTTCACTAATTGAGAAATAATCGGGTAAAGCTCTTTTAATGGTCCAGCCAGAATATTTGCCACAACAACATCTGCTTTTAAATCTGCAGGTTTATCATCAGATAAGAAAAGTTGCAGACGATCTGCAACCCCATTCTGTTCAGCATTATTGCGACTGGCGAGAATCGCTTGTGGATCGATATCAATACCGATTGCATTTTTTGCCCCTAATTTAAGGGCAGCAATGGCAAGAATTCCTGAGCCACAGCCAAAATCGATGACGGTTTTGCCAGTTAAATCCAAACCATCTAACCACTCTAAACAAAGTGCGGTTGTCGGGTGAGTACCTGTCCCGAAAGCTAAACCTGGATCAAGCATCACATTAACCGCATTTTGATCCGGTACTTCACGCCAGCTTGGACAAATCCATAAACGTTTGCCAAATTGCATTGGGTGGAAGTTATCCATCCATTCACGTTCCCAATCTTTATCCTCGATTTGCTCGATTTTGTAAGCGGTGTTTTCATCTAAATGATGGGCTTGTTTAAGCAAACTCACAATTTCGTTCATATCAGTTTCTGCATCAAACAATGCAATCACATCGGTATTTCCCCACAGACGCGTTTCGCCTGGAAGTGGTTCAAAAATCGGTGTGTCTTGGCTATCCATAAAGGTGACCGAAACTGAGCCAATTTCTTCTAAAAAGTCACTAATTTTCTCAGCTTTTTCATTTGTACTATTTAAGCGAATTTGAATCCACGCCATTTTCTTTTCCTTTTAATTAATTTCTTTATGTAACCATTTCGGTAATAAACTTACTCCTAGGGCTGAAGCCACAATAATGATAATCCCAAGCGTTGAAACAAGTGAAACCTCTTCGTTGAGTAATAGTACTGCCAAAAAGACACCAAAAATCGGCTCAAGTGCGGTCAAAATTCCCGAGATTTTTGCATCCACCGAATTTAAGCCTTTATTCCACAACCAAAAGGCAAACCAACTACATGCTACACCGAGATAAATCAAACCGAAGAAACCAAGCCAGTTAAAATGGATATCCCAGTTTTCAGTCATCAATAACGTAAATGGCAGCATGGTGATGGTTGCTAACACAATCGAAATTGATGTATAGGCTTGTGCTGAAACCGTTGCTACCACTTTTTTCGTCCAACGCAAGCAACAAGCAAACACAATACTTGCCGCTACCACTAATGAGCATCCCAATAAGCTAATTTCACTTGAGCCTTCATTGCCCTGCCCACCTAGAATTAAAATGGCTACGCCTAAAAAGGCAAAAGCCCCACACACCCAATGATACCATTTCGCACGATCTTGAAAGAAAAAATGCCCTACAAAAATCACACATAACGGCTCTAATCCAATCATGGTTGTTGCGCTCGCCGCACTTGTATATTTTAAGCCAATAAATTGCAGCAAAAAGGTCGCAGTATAATTGAAAAAACCTAGCCACCAAAGCTGTTTTCGCATCGGTTTAGACACGCCTTTCCAACGACGAAAAAAGAGCGGCATCACAATAAGCGCCGCCATTAATAAACGGGCTTGGATCATCAAAATGGTGTCCATCATTGTAAAGGTGTATTTCGCGGCAACAAAGGCACTACTCCAAATAAACAACGCCAGGATCTGGTAAATCATAAAGTGCGGTCCATTTTTACTGTTTTTTGGCGCCGAATTGATTGCCTAAGATGAACGCAATCAAACCAAATACAAGTGCAGGCACAATCGCATTAAACCCCAATAATTTGATGCCAAATTGAGTCAGCAGCACATAACTGCTTAATCCCACCAGCATTGAGCTTATTGCCCCTGTTGTATTTGCTTTATCCCAATAAATGCCTAATACAATCACCCAAAGGAATGTAGCTTCTAATCCTCCGAAAGCAAATAAATTCAGCCAAATAATCATATCCGGTGGATTCAGTGCCGCAAGAATTAACAACGCCGATAAAACAAGTGTAATGACGGATGAAATACGGCTAATTCGTTTTTCATTCTTTGCGGCTTCAGGTTTGCTTGCAAGATATAAGTCTTTCACAAAAATTGAGGAGGATTGAATAAGTTGCGCATCAACTGTGGACATAATCGCCGACATCGGTGCGGCTAAGAAAATCCCTGCAACAATTGGCGGAAGCACTTCCAACATTAAGGTTGGAATGACTTTGTCTGACACCGTTAAATCTGGCACAACAGCACGTCCTAAAGCGCCCGCCAAATGCATCCCTAACATAATGACTGAAAGGACAATCGTACCAATGAGCATGCCTCGATGTAAGGCTTTACTATCTTTGAAAGCCATACAACGCACAGCTGTATGTGGTAAGCCAACCACACCGAAACAAACTAAAATCCAAAAGGATGCCATAAACTGAAAATCAAGCATCTCATTTGGGCCGTAAGGACTCACTAAACTCGGATCAATTTCAGTTAATTTATTGACCGCACTTTCTACGCCACCGAGATGGTAAATCACGCCCACTAATAGCACGATTGTGCCAAAAATCATTACTGTACCTTGAATCGTATCGGTTAACACGACGGCTCGGAAACCACCAATAAACGTATAAATACCAACCGTTAAGGCAAAAATAAGTAAGGCATGAGTATAAGGAATCCCTATCGTCGTTTCGAGCAATCTCGCTCCACCAATAAATTGCACAACCATAGCAGCAAAGAAGGCAAGCAACAATGCTAGACTGGAAATCCAAACGAGATATTTATTTTTATAACGATAGAAAAATAAATCATTGATGGTAAGCGCATTGGTTTCGCGAGAAAGTAATGCAAACTTTTTGCCTAATGTGCCTAAGGCTAACCACACAGCTGGCACTTGGATCATGGCGAGTAATACCCAACCTAGCCCATATTTATAAGCTGCCCCTGGCCCACCAACAAAAGAACTGGCACTGGCATAAGTGGAAGCGGTTGTCATCGCAAGGACAAAGCCCGTCATGGAGCGATTTCCCACATAATATTCCGTAAGAAAATCCCCTTTACTGCGTTTTACATAAGCAAATAATGCTGCGCCAAAGATAAAAATTAAGTAGATAATTAAGGGGAGAATAATACCTAAATTCATTATTTATTCTCCTTTGACTCAACATCTAACGGGATATCTAAAAAAACAATTTTGACAATCCAATACCCAATGACGACAAACAAAATAGGTAAATAAATGCAGGATAATTCAAACCACAACGGAAAACCTATCGGCCCTGGCGAGTCTTTCGGTAAATAAGCACAAACACACCATCCAATCACATAAAGAATAGCTAAACCTAATGCCCAGCGAGCCTCCTTGGCTGCTTGTTTATACCGCTGTGATAAATCCATGATGAACTCCCGTTAGAATGTTTTACCCATTTCAAGAAAAATACGATTTTTGTCGTAGCTATAAAATGGGTGATTACTTGACACTTTTTGATAAGACCATGTAATTTTAGGCGTGATTCCTAAAAAGTAAAGATCACGATGCCATAATGTTACTGCTGATTGATATTCATTATTTTTCTGACGAATATTAAATAAATCAGCACCTTTGTAAGTTCTACGCGCATAGGCAAGGGAAACTCGGGTTGAAATACCCCAGCCCCACTCTTGCCCCCAACCTAAACGGAGATTTTTACGTTGATAAGCATTGTCTTCATCTCGCGTATTTTCACGATTATAATCAGCACCTATGAACCAAAATTGACCACTCTTAGGAAAATAAGATAACGTATTCGACCAAAGATAATTATTACCATTCAAGTGTTTACGAGTGTTATAACGCTGTTCACCATATTCAAGTGCGGTTGACATTTGCCACTTTTCATTCAGCCAATAGGTTAAATCTAAACGAGCACCTGAATTCTTCGAATACTGCTTCATTGACTCACTCCCTGAGGAGCCACCTGCATACCATCGTCTTTCTGTAAATGGCATCAATGAAATCTCAAAACGTGCTGTTTGATAACCCAATCCAGCGCCAACTCTACCATTAAATTCATTATATTTTTTATTATCCCAGTAATATTTCCCATTACCTTCAATAGAAAACTTAGTGAAATAATTATGAGGTAATGACCACTTTTTCTCTGCTTCTACAAAATAAGAAAACCCTGTTGCACTTTCGCGATCCCAGGCATTCCAATTTCCAATGCGAGTGCCAGGTTTTGGTGCATTGTTAATATTACTTTCGTTTAAGAAGCTCAACCCACCTCGAAACTTCCATTGATCTCGGCGGTTAAGCGCAGAAAGATATTGGTCTATCATGACGGTAGACTCGGGTGAAACTTGTTCAGCTCTCAGTTTTTGGAATTGATCTTTGGCCGCCTCATTATCATTGTTTAAAAAGAGTGCCTGTGCTAACTGATAACGCAATGGCAGAATGGTCGAATCTTGAGAAAATAGAGTACGATAACGAGTTACCGCCTCCGAAAAACGACCATTTTCACGAGCATTAATTGCATTTGCCCACTCAAGTAAAAATGGATCTTGTTTTGGCAAATTTTGATACAACGGCAGTAATAGTTGAACGACGTCACCGTTATTTTGCAACACTGCAGGAATCAATCCACGTACGATCAAATCAGGGTGTTTTGCTAATTCTTCTTTCGTCATAGAAAGTGTATGTTTATCATCACGTTTTTCTGGAATTTGTGGCTTTTGAGTGGATAAGTCAGGTTTCGCAAGCTGAAGCTGATCATCAAACCGCTCATCCCGAGGTTGAGGAGACTTCTCTAGTGCAAAAGAGAATGAACTAAGCAATAATGAAGAGTTTAAAAATAAAATAAGTTTAGATTGTGAAGTCATTTTTTATTCCTATAAAGAAAAATAAAGCAAGCCAAAGGCTTGCTTTAAAATTTACAAAAATTTTCTAATTTTTTCTAGCACCAAAAACACCAAATTTATCATTTCCTTGATAAGTTCCAGCCACTTCGTCTGCATCTTTTCCATAGAAGCCACCTTCAACCTGAACACCTTGGCTATTTATTCCACTAAATTGATTGCCTTGAATTTTGGCAGATAAGGAAACATCATCAAAATGTAGATGAGGAGGAAGAGCGCCTCCAGCAATATCATTTGATACGAGGACATCATTAAAACCTGTTTTCGCTAAAGAAATTGTTCCATTTAGTGTTTTATCTGCAAAATTTGCAGTAAGTCTGGCTGATGATAAGAAATATCCCTCTTTTTTAGCTGCCTCTAAATGACTACCATATCCAGTATAATTGACTATACCTGATTGAGGCATTTCTGTTGTTGGATTTACACCGAATGCAACATGATAATAAGAGTTCAGCGAAGGATCTGTAAATGTACCCCAACGAATGTTCTTATAGTTTTTACCGCTAACACTACGTTGCGATTTAGGAGAAAACTCCTCTAGCAGTTCTTTTGCATTAATTCCAATGAATCCGGGACGTTCATAATACCCTGATGGAATAATTTCAATTTCTTGACCTTCAACATTAACGAGATTCACATTATTGTCATCATGTATTTGTCTTTCAATTGTAGTAATTACTCCATTCTCTTTGTTAACTTCAAATCCTACTCGACTAAGCACAATTTGTTCTTCATTTTTTGGTTGTTCAGCTGGTTTTACTAGCTCACTTGGTTTTACTAGCTCAGCTGGTTTCACTGTCTCAGCTGGCTTTACTGGCTCAGCTGGTTTTACTGGCTCAGCTGGTTTTACTGTCTCAACTGGTTTCACTTGCTCAGCTGGTTTCACTGTCTCAGCGGATTTCACTGTCTCAGCGGATTTCACTGTCTCAGCGGATTTCACTGTCTCAGCGGGTTTCACTGTCTCAGCTGGTTTTACTAGCTCAGCTGATTTTACTAGCTCAGCTGGTTTTACTGGCTCAGCTGTTTTTACTGGCTCAACTGGTTTTACTGACTCAGCCGGTTTTACTAGCTCAGCTGGTTTTACTAGCTCAGCTGGTTTTACTGGCTCAGGTGTTTTTGCTTGATCAGCTGGTTGAGTATTGCTACCACCACTACTTCCACAGGCAGCTAACGTTACAGTTGCAAGAATTATTAAACTTAATTTAGAGAGATTAAATTTCATTGTTTTTCCTTAGGTAAAAATAAATAGGTACACATTATAAAGAGATTTAAAATATCTTTTCAAAGAAAATATATTAATTATCAAAAGATATAAAAATGGCTAACTTACGTTAGCCGTTTCATGTTAATCATACATCCCTAATTTCTTCTCTAAATAGTGGATATTCGCACCACCTTTTTGGAAGTTTTCATCTTCAAGAATGAGTTCATGAAGTGGGATATTTGTTTTGATACCATCAATGATCGTCTCAGATAATGCATTTTGCATACGACGGATTGCGACATCACGCGTATCACCGTATGTGATTAATTTTGCGATCATAGAATCGTAGTGTGGTGGAACGGTATAACCAGCATATACATGAGAATCCCAACGAACCCCTAAACCACCTGGTGAGTGCAAGTGAGCAACTTTACCTGGAGATGGTAAGAATGTTTTTGGATCTTCTGCATTGATACGACATTCAATTGCATGACCTTTCACTTTGATATCTTCTTGTTTATAAGAAAGTGGTAAACCAGCTGCAATGCGCAATTGTTCTTTCACTAAATCTACACCGGTAATCATTTCTGTTACTGGGTGCTCTACTTGAATACGGGTATTCATTTCAATGAAATAGAATTCACCATTTTCATACAAGAATTCAAACGTACCTGCACCGCGATAGCCAATTTCAACACAAGCATTCGCACAACGAGTGCCGATGTCACGACGAACTTCTTCTGTAATACCCGGCGCAGGTGCTTCTTCCACGACTTTTTGGTGACGACGTTGCATAGAACAATCCCGTTCTGCAAGATAGATTGCATTACCGTGTGTATCCGCTAAAACTTGAATTTCAATATGGCGTGGATTTTCTAAATATTTTTCCATGTAAACCATATCATTGTTAAACGCGGCTTTTGCTTCAGCTTTTGTCATCGCAATAGATTCTTCAAGTGCATCTTCGCTACGAACGACACGCATACCACGACCACCGCCACCGCCAGATGCCTTGATAATAATTGGATAGCCAATACGTTTTGCAATTTCTTTATTTTTTGCGATATCGCTGCCTACTGGACCATCTGAACCCGGTACACAAGGCACGCCCGCTTTTTTCATTGCTTTAATTGCAGAAACTTTATCCCCCATCAAACGAATGACGTCTGCAGTTGGGCCAATAAAAATAAAACCAGAACGCTCAACTTGCTCTGCAAAATCTGCGTTTTCAGAAAGGAAACCATAACCAGGGTGAATCGCATCCGCACCGGTTACTTCTGCTGCGGCAATAATGGCAGGGATATTTAAATAACTTTTTACAGATGGCGCAGGTCCGATACAAACTGTTTCATCTGCAAGTAATACGTGTTTTAAATCACGATCGGCGGTAGAGTGAACCGCCACAGTTTTAATGCCTAATTCTTTACAGGCACGCAAAATACGTAGTGCAATTTCACCACGGTTAGCTATCACAACTTTTTCTAACATAACAATTTCTACTTGTGTGAAAAAAGGCGAGAACTCTCGCCATTTCAGATTAATAGGGATTATTCAATAACGATTAATGGTTGATCAAATTCAACCGCTTCGCCATCATTCACTAAGATTGCTTTAACCACACCAGCTTTGTCTGCTTCGATACGATTCATCATTTTCATTGCTTCAACGATACAAAGTGCATCGCCTACTTTGACTGTTTGTCCCACTTCAACGAAAGCTTTCGCTTCTGGACTTGGGCTACGATAGAACGTACCTACCATTGGTGAACGCACTTGGTGGCCAGAAACTTCAGCGACTGGCGCTTCAGCAGGTGCAGCTGCCGCTGGAGCAGCTGCAGGAGCCGCAACGGGTGCGACAGGCGCCGCTGCATATTGAATTGCAGCAGGTACAACAGCTGGTGCCGCACGACTAATACGTACTGTACCTTCTTCTTCTTGCACTTCTAATTCAGTGATACCCGATTCTTCTACTAATTCAATCAGTTTTTTGATTTTACGAATGTCCATACGCTCTTCCTAAAAATAATAATGAATTGTTAACCGCACTTTCAGAATTGATTTCTAAAGTACGGTCATTTTGAAACCTGTTTTTGTGTCGGCAAGATTACCGCAAAATCACGCACTTTGCGATAAATTTCTGCGAAAATCTGTAAATTTTGTGAAATTTTATGCTTTTTTATTTAAAAAATCTAACGCAAATTGAAGAGCAAACTCATAACCTTTCGCACCTAAGCCACAAACCACCCCTTCAGCCACATCACTAAAGTAAGAATGGTGACGGAATGGCTCGCGCTTATGTACATTAGACAAATGGATTTCAACAAATGGAATTGACACAGCAAGCAAGGCATCACGCAATGCAACACTGGTATGCGTATAAGCCGCAGGGTTAATTAAAATAAAATCCACTTTCTGAAAACTTTGATGAATCTTATCGATTAACTTTTCTTCGCTATTTGCTTGAAAGCACGCCAAATTCACATCATACTGCGCCGCAAGTTTTACCATATTTTCTTCAATGGCAGATAACGAAAGCGAACCATAATGTTTCGGTTCCCTTGCCCCCAACATATTTAAGTTTGGGCCATTTAACAGCAAAATATTAAATTTTTTTGACATTTTCACATCCTTTAACTTGTGCGAATTATAGCGATTTTTTGTGTAATGGTGGTCGTATCTCTAGACGATTTTGGTAATAAATTCTGAATTTAAATCAATTAGCGGTAAATCTGAGCCTGGCCACGCACGTAATACTTGATGTTGCATTAAATTTAACGTATCTAATCCTGGCGTCACATTGGGTGTATATTGTGCCGCGATACGAGCGAGTTGCGTTAATCCAAGGCTACTTTCAATGCTCGAGCTAATCACTGCTTTTATGCCTAAATAATGTGCTTGTGCGATCAGCTTTTGACAATCTTGTAGCGAACCAACCAGTGTTGGTTTAATCACAATGGCACTTAAGTGTGGTTCTTTTTCTAAAAGGAAGCCTGGCTCACGCACACTTTCATCCCAAGCAATATTAATGCCTGTTTGAGCTGCAAACTGACGGCTTTCTTCACGAGTTTTACAAGGTTCTTCCAGAAATTGAATACGAGAACGATGTTGCAGTTTTACTTTCTCCGCAAATTTTAAGGCTTTTTCTAAAGTCCATTGACGATTCGCATCTAGACGTAATTGCAAATCAGGAATGGCTTCCAAAAACATGTCGGCAATTAAACCATCACGATTCGTTTCATACATGCCGACTTTGATTTTAGCGACTTTGTCACCTGGCATTTGATTCAATTCTGAATATAACTCATCAGGATCACCATAGCACAAAGGTGCAGTGTGATAGTTACCTTCCTCATTTAAATAACGTTTCATCTCATCCATCGCCGTGCTAATACCGAAGGCAACAGAAGGATAACAACCGTCAAGGGGGACTCTTGGTGCTTCGCAGCTTGCATGACACCAATTCGTCAGCCATTCAATGGCTTGCTCTTGCGCTTGTTCGATGGTTTCTTCGCTAAACCCAGGCAAAGGTGCAATTTCGCCCCAGCCATCACGGCTGCAAGCAACACGTACAATCAAACCTTCTCGACGTTTCAAAAAGCGTCCACGTAAAATTAATTGGCTGTCGACGGGAATAGAATAACGATAAAGATTAAATGATTTGGTTTTCATCTTGTTCTCCTTGATAGCAAAAGTGCGGTTAAAAATAATTTTTTAACCGCACTTCCCTTATTTAAAAGGCACGTGTTTCATAAATAATTTACGCTTTAATCTTATAATTTCTTTTCTTATTCTTTCAACCACTGAAAATTTTGTCTGATTTTCATGAACTAAATCTCTACCTTTTTGCAAGCTGCTTTCAAAAGGTTTATCTGGATTCACAACAAAATCTTGTACACAAATACCGGGTGAAAGCTGTACCACGTTGTAATCCTTTAAATTTAAAAAATCCTCAAAGATAAGAGAATCAATTGCAATTTCAAGCGGTTTATTTTTTACCTGTTTGAGAAGGTATTTCGCACCTTTTGCCATGACTGTATAACCTGCAGTTCCTGACTGCTTAAATGTGATAGGGTAAATCTTTCTATGACACTTTACTACTTTAGGCCTACGAAATACCATTTTTCCATTAGCCTCAAGCTTTAGCACATCAACATCATCAGGCAAATAATCAATCTCTAATAACTTCTTCGCATTCTCACCTAAGTGAATATCATCTTCAAAAATATTGATATAATCTAAATTATTTTCTACTGCCAGATCCCATAACGCAATATGACTTAATGCACAACCAATTTCACCATCCGATAATTTGGCGTTTGGTGACCTATCTAAAGTAATATTAAATTTCTTTGCAACATCCTCAATACGATCTGGTGTGACCGCATCAAAAAATGAAAAAGGGATTTTTTGCTGACCAAATTCTTGTTCAATATGTTTGCGACGTTTAGTTTCTTTGATTAAACTAATCACATAATTATATTGTTTTTCGCAACCCATAAAAATATTTTCCAAATAGCAATAAAGATTTCAATATATTTTCAAAAGTGCAGTTAAAAACACACTGATTTTGAACCGCACTTTTTATGTTCAAATTAAGGATTACGTCTGAATTTGCTGAAGTCTGGTGCGCGTTTTTCGTTAAATGCGTTACGCCCTTCTTGACCTTCTTCAGTCATATAGAACAACATGGTTGCATTACCCGCGAGTTCTTGTAAACCTGATTGACCATCACAGTCCGCATTCAATGCAGCTTTCAAGCAACGTAACGCAATTGGGCTGTTACGTAACATTTCACGGCACCAACGCACGGTTTCTTTTTCTAAATCAGCATAAGGCACGACAGTATTCACTAAGCCCATATCTAATGCTTCTTGCGCATTATATTGACGGCATAAGAACCAAATTTCGCGTGCTTTTTTCTGACCCACTAAACGCGCCATATAGCTTGCACCCCAGCCACCGTCAAATGAACCTACTTTAGGACCAGTTTGACCAAAGATTGCATTGTCTGCTGCAATGGTTAGATCACATAACATATGAAGTACGTGGCCACCACCAATTGCGTAACCTGCCACCATTGCTACAACTGGTTTTGGACAAGTACGAATATCGCGTTGGAAATCCAATACATTTAAATGATGCACACCGCTTTCATCTTTATAGCCGCCGTAGTCACCACGAATTTTTTGGTCACCACCAGAACAGAATGCTTTTTCGCCTTCACCGGTTAATACAATCACGCCAATTTTTTCATCGAAACGAGCGTTAGAAAAAGCATGGATCATTTCTTTAACTGTTTGCGGTCGAAATGCGTTACGCACTTCTGGACGGTTAATAGTAATTTTTGCAATACCATCAGTCGATTTGTGGAAACGAATATCAGTGTAACCTTCGCTATGATCAACCCACTCAACTGGTGCATATAAAACATCATCTTTTGGATTTTGCATTGTTCTTTCCTTTATAAGTGTAAAAAGTGCGGTCATTATAACGGAAGTTTTTTACTTCGGGAAAGAAAATCACGTCGCTATTAGATAATCACTTTACAATCAGATTGTTGTTGCTAAAATTTTGGCAATCTAGATATTATAAGGAAATTTAAGTGAGAAAATTTATTATTTTCGGCGCAACTGTACTCTTAAGTGCTTGTGGTTTATTTGGCCCATCACAATCGCCGATCCCCGCAGAATTTGCACAAGCGGATTACCTCCTTTCAGATGTGAATGCGAAAACATGGGCAACGTCAAGTAAACAAGCTGAACAATGTATCTATCCGAATTTGACCCGAATTCAACAACAACACTTCGCTAAAGAAGATAGCTACATTCATTCCCAATATGTCTTTTTCTATCCGTTAGAAAAAATCATCGGGGAAAACTATGTGAAAATGATTCAAAAAGATGAAAAATCAATGAATTACGCAACTTATCAATTTAAGAAATTCCGTACAGAAGTCGGGGATGTTGACTCGTTAGATCCTAAAGCATGTCAAATCTTACGAACTCAAGCCAAAGAAGATTTAGATGTCGTAAAAGGTCAATATATAAATGGCATGGTAGATGAAACCAAAAATGACGATGGTACATTGAAGAAAACGGGTGATGGTATTGCCACCAATCAAAACAAATTCTTCTTTGATATTATTAAATGGGGTTCAGCTCTCCTCCTTTAGTAATTTCACTCTTCACGATCAAAATCAATTAAATGCACGATTCGGATGGAAAATCGTGCATTTTTTATTGCCCAATTACAAATCTTCAAAAACTAATACCTTTATTAATGAATTTAACTTACAATGGAAGATAATAATTATCATTAATAATGAGGTAAATATGATTATTTCATCCGCAAACGATTATCGTCAAGTTGCTAAACGTAAGGTTCCTCCATTTATGTTTCATTATGCTGATGGTGGCTCTTATTCCGAACATACACTTACACGTAATGTAAGTGATCTATCTAACATAGCATTACGGCAACGTGTGCTCAATGATATGTCTCAATTAAATACTGAAATTGAATTATTCGGTGAAAAGCTTTCTATGCCGTTAGTATTGGCTCCTGTAGGTGCATGTGGTATGTACGCAAGTCGTGGTGAAGTTCAAGCTGCAAAAGCTGCCGATAATAAAGGTATTCCATTTACGCTTTCAACTGTGTCAATTTGTCCAATTGAAGAAGTAGCTCCAACACTCAAACGTTCCATGTGGTTCCAACTTTATGTTCTAAAAGATCGAGGCTTTATGAAAAATGCGCTCGAACGAGCAAAAGCAGCAGGTTGTAAGACATTGGTCTTTACTGTAGATATGCCAACCCCTGGTGCACGTTATCGTGATATGCATTCAGGCATGAGTGGCGAATATAAATGGCTTCGTCGAACATTACAAGGTTTCACTCATCCATTATGGTCTTACGATATGCTCATGAAGGGGCGTCCATTTACATTAGGTAATGTTTCTCAATATATGGGTAAACCGGTAGGGTTAGATGATTACATTGGTTGGTTAACTGACAACTTCGACCCTTCTATTTCGTGGAAAGATTTAGAATGGATACGTGATTATTGGGATGGTGCTATGGTTATCAAAGGTATTTTAGATGCTGAAGATGCTAAAGATGCTGTTCGCTTTGGTGCTGATGGGATCGTGGTATCCAACCATGGAGGTAGACAACTAGATGGTACGCCATCAACAGCTCAAGCTTTACCTTATGTCGCTGATGCAGTCAAAGGTAATATAAAAATTCTTGCAGATAGTGGTATTCGTAATGGATTAGATGTAGTACGTATGATCGCATTAGGTGCTGATGCTACTATGATTGGTCGTTCTTTTGTATATGCTCTTGGAGCAGATGGTCAACGTGGCGTAGAGAATATGCTCGATATATTTCATAAAGAAATGCGTGTAGCAATGACACTAACAAGCAATAAGAATATCACAGATATTACTCGTGATGCTTTGGTGGATTTCAGCAAATAAATTTTAAATTTCATAATCTAAAATCATTTAACAGCGTGAATATTTTACGCTGTTTTTATTTTATTAGAAAACGATTGCGATCAAAAAAAGCTTATCTTTTCAGGAAAAAAGAAAAATAGTCGTTTTAATCCGATCCATTTTCCGTTAGTCTATCCAGAATTACTTTTTACAAGGAGAAAACATCATGACAACGCTTTTTGATATTGCACAAAACTGGTTAAACCAAGATCCTGATGCAGAAACTCATGCAGAATTAACCGCACTTTTAACCGCGGCGAAAAATGGTGATAAAAAAGCACAATCTGAATTACAAGCTCGCTTTAGTAGCCGTTTACAATTTGGTACTGCAGGGCTTCGTGGACCATTACAAGCAGGCCCTATGGGGATGAACCGTGTTTTAGTAGCACAAGCAGCAGGTGGTTTAGCGGATTATTTAAAAGATTACGACAAACAACCTTCTATCGTGATTGGTTACGACGGTCGTAAAAACTCTGATGTTTTCGCACGTGATACCGCTGAAATCATGGCGGGGGCAGGCGTTAAAGCTTATTTACTTCCACGTAAATTACCCACTCCAGTATTAGCTTACGCAATTCAATATTTTGATACCACAGCAGGTGTTATGGTGACAGCAAGTCACAACCCACCAGAAGATAACGGTTATAAAGTGTATTTAGGCAAAGCGAACGGCGGTGGCCAAATCGTTTCGCCTGCAGATAAAGATATCGCTGCATTAATCGACAAAGTCGCAGTGGGTAATGTAAAAGATTTACCTCGTAGCCAAGATTATGTTGTGTTAGATGATGAAGTAGTTAACGCTTATATTGAAAAAACGGCTTCTCTTGCTAAAGAACCTAAAGCAGACATTAACTACGTTTATACCGCAATGCACGGTGTAGGCTATGAAGTATTAAGCAAAACCTTAACCAAAGCAGGTCTTCCACAACCTCATATTGTGGCAGAACAAGTATGGTCAGATGGCACATTCCCAACAGTAAACTTCCCTAACCCAGAAGAAAAAGGGGCATTAGATTTAGCCATTAAAGTGGCAAAAGAACACAATGCGGAATTCATTATTGCCAATGACCCTGATGCAGACCGTTTAGCAGTAGCTGTTCCAGATGCACAAGGTAACTGGAAACCTTTACACGGCAACGTAGTAGGTTGTTTCTTAGGTTGGTATTTAGCAAAACAATATCATGCAAAAGGTGAGAAAGGCGTATTAGCGTGTTCTTTAGTGTCCTCTCCAGCGCTTGCTGAAATTGCGAAAAAATACGGCTTCCAATCAGAAGAAACCTTAACCGGTTTCAAATACATCGGTAAAGTTCAAGGCTTATTATTCGGTTTCGAAGAAGCGCTTGGTTACTTAGTTGACCCAGATAAAGTACGCGATAAAGACGGTATTTCAGCGGCGATCGTATTCTTAGATTTAGTGCGTCACTTAAAAGCACAAGGTAAAACCTTAGCGGATTATGCCAATGACTTCACACAAGAATTCGGTGCTTATGTAAGTGGTCAAATTTCTATCCGTGTAAGCGATTTATCTGAAATCGGTAAATTAATGACCGCACTTCGTAACACGCCTCCAGCTGAAGTAGGTGGTGTTAAAGTGGCACAATTCATCGACCACACTAAAACTGATCGCCAAAGCGACATCCTTGTATTCGTATTAGAAAACGGTAGCCGCTTAATCGCTCGTCCATCTGGTACTGAGCCGAAAATCAAGTTCTACCTTGATGCTCGCGGTAAAGATCCAAAAGACGCGGATCAAGTTTTAGCACAATTTGAGGAAGGCGTTCGTCAAATCCTTCGTCAAGATGCTTACGGCAAACAAGATTGCTAATTAAGCAAACTATTAAATAATAAAAAACGCTAGGTTTGATGCCTAGCGTTTTATTTTTGCTTATTTCAATGCAAGTTGTAACTTGCCCTGATGTTTTTCTAATAAAGCCTCTGCTTGAGCACGATCTAATCCACTCAGAATCATCATAATCGCTAATTTCGCATTTTGATCAGCCTGCTTTAATGTCTCTTCTGCGAGAGCCTTATCGCAATCCGTGGCTTGCATGACGATACGAATGGCACGAGCTTTCAGTTTTTTATTACTTGCCTGCACATCCACCATTAAGTTTTGATAGCATTTACCCATTAAAATCATAGAAGCCGTAGTCAGCATATTCAGTACTAATTTTTGTGCTGTGCCTGATTTCAAGCGGCTCGAGCCAGTTAGCACTTCTGGTCCCACGACAGTATCAATGGCAATATCCACAATATTCGCCATCGCTGAATTCGTATTACTTGCAATCGAAACCGTCACTGAACCTAAACGTTTCGCATATTCCAATGCACCGATCACATAAGGGGTTCGTCCACTTGCAGCAATACCCACCAACACATCTTTTGAGGAAAAGTGAATTGTTTGTAAGTCCACCACGGCTTGTGCTTTACTGTCTTCCGCCCCTTCAATTGGATGACGTAATGCGCGCTCGCCGCCTGCAATAATACCTTTCACCATTTCAGGTGACACACCAAATGTTGGCGGGCATTCAGACGCATCGAGTACGCCTAATCGACCACTGGTTCCTGCGCCAATATAGACTAATCGACCGCCTTGTTGAAATGCAGCAACGATACGTTCAACCGCTTGGGCAATTTGAGGTAAACATTTTTCAATTGCCAAAGGCACTTGCTTATCTTCCTGATTCATTAACTGCGCAATTTCCAATGCAGATAAGCTATCTATATGCATGGAATTGGGATTTCGTTGTTCAGTAATTAGAGTTGAAAGGGTTTGTAATAAATTCTCTGCCATGGTTTATTCCTTTGGAAAAATCGCCCCTAAACTGACCGCACTTGTGGCGCCCGTCACACTCGGCAAATTAGCGGGTAAATTATGCATACGACGATAAGCCAACCAAGCAAAAGCTGCCGCTTCCACATAATCGATATCAAGCTCTAATTCCGTCGTCAGTTGAATACGCCAAGTTGGCAACGCCTGTTTTAAACCATTCATGATCGCCTGATTTTTAGCCCCCCCGCCACAAACAAGTAATCGACATGGTAATATCGTCTGAATATTATTAAGGGCTAAAACAATGCTTTGCACGGTAAATTCAGCCAAAGTAGCTTGCACATCTTGTGGTAAAAGTGCGGTCGTTTTGCCTGCTATTTTTTGAATTTTCCTCTCTAGCCAAGCCAAATTAAATAATTCACGCCCCGTGCTTTTCGGTGGTGGAAGCTGAAAGAAATCTTCATCTAATAATGCCGCTAACAAATCTGGATTCACTTGACCTGAAACCGCCCATTCACCATTTTGGTCGTAAGCTTTGCTTTGATGTTTTTCGATCCATTGGTCAAGCAAGGTATTACCTGTTCCCGTATCAAAGCCAATGACAGGCTGTTCGGGTATCAATAACGATACATTACTTATACCACCAATATTCAGCACCACCGTTGTCCAATGAGGATCAAAAAATACCGCTTGATGAAAAGCGGGTACTAAAGGCGCCCCTTGTCCACCAAACGCCATATCTTTACGGCGCAAATCGCCAACGACCGTAATGCCTGTTTTTGCAGCTAATAAGTTCATATCGCCAATTTGCATGGTAAACGGAAATTGACCTTTTGGGGAATGCCACACTGTTTGGCCATGGCAGCCAATGGCTTCAATCTGTTCTGGCTTTAACTGGTGTTTACGTAAAAAATCATTTACGCAATCGGCATAAAGCAAACCAAATTGATGATCGAGTTCACCCAATGCTTGTAACGACGTTTCGCCCGATTGAATAAGTGCGGTCACTTTTTCGCGTAAATTTGCCGGCATCGGCGTAAAACCTGCCGCAATTAATTTGGTTTGATTAGATTGGATGTCAGTAAGGGCAATATCCACCCCATCAAGGCTGGTGCCAGACATAATGCCAAGATAATAAGTCATAGTGTTCAATTCATGAGTTTTTCAGAATTATAGCGGATTTCAAAAAAATAAAAAAAGAGAGAACATTATAGTTCTCTCTTTTCATCATGGATGATTCTTATAAGTCATCAATGACTAAATAGATTTTTGCTACTGGACCATGTACGCCAATCACTTTAATCAATTCAATATCTGCGGTTGAACTTGGACCTGAGATAATATTGATACAAGATGGCATACGCTCGCCTTGTTGTGCTTTATCATGTAATACTTTCGCCACTTGTGCAACACGTGGTAGTACTTGGCTTTTACGTACAACAACAATCGATTTTTCAGGTAATAAACTCACTGAACGTCCATGATCTGCGTCAGAGAATAAGACGATTCCGCCCGTTTCCGCCAAACCATATTCTGCATAAACCACACCAAGATTAGCTTTTTCAGAAAAACTAATATTATCTTGTGCCGTTTCTGGTGACCATGTATGGCAAGTATATTTCGCTTCAAGCGCTGCAGGAATACCAAGTGCAGTCAATCTTTCATCGGAATTAAGCACAACATCACCGCCACCATATTTTTCACAGAGAGCAAGTAAGGTTTGTACTGCATCAGACTCTTTACACACATTTACGTCCACCATCATGGTTTTAGCAGAATTGGTAAATTCATTCGCTAAATCAACCGCACTTAAATGGGTTAAACGCTCAGTTGGGTATGTATTGACTGGTGCTTCCATCGGTTCAGGTACGATAGCACGGGCTTTACCCATTTTCGCCGCTAATTTATTAAGAAAATTTTCGCGATTTTGTAAATCCATGCTTATTACCCTCTCTCTCTATTATTAAACCATTGACGGAAACTTTCGCCATCTGCTTGTGGTAAATCTCGTGCTTTTGTCCATTCACCCAATGCACCAAATGTAATTGGTGCTTTCCCATTTTTGATCAGCTTACCCGCTAATTTCGCACCAATATTCACACCTGTTTTCCATAGTATTGGGTTGGCATTGGCTGTGGTGAAACCAAAAATAGATAAACGTTCCATCGCAGGCGTTTTACCTAACTCTACCATTTTCTCACGGTGTTTTAAGATTAACTGTGCTAATGGAATACGCACCGGGCAGACAGAGTTACATGCGTTACATAATGAACAAGCATACGGCAATTCTTTAAACTCATCGTAGCCGCCTAGTAACGGAGAAATCACGGCACCAATTGGCCCTGGGTAAATAGAACCATATCCATGACCACCGATTTGACGATATGCCGGACAGGTATTCAAACAAGCACCGCAACGGATGCAACGTAAAACTTCTTGGAATTCAGACGCTAAAATATCTGAACGGCCATTATCCACAATAACCAAATGGAATTCTTCAGGTCCATCCGTTTCACCTGCAACACGAGGACCCGTTAACCAAGTGTTATAACCGGTTAATTTCGCTCCTACAGCGCTACGAGCAAGCATCGTGATTAACACATCTACCTCTTGGAAGGTTGGTGCTAGACGCTCCATTCCCATCACGGCAATATGTGTTTTTGGTAAAGTAGTGGCTAAACGTAAGTTACCTTCATTCGTTACTAAACAAACTGAGCCAGTTTCTGCTACGGCAAAATTACAACCACTAATACCAATATCCGCTTCTAAAAAATCTTGACGAATTTTTTTGCGTACGAAACTCGTCATATCTTCTGGTGTTTCCTCACCTTCATAGCCGAGTCGCTCAGCTAAATCTTTACGGATTTGATGACGATCTTTATGAATTGCTGGTACAACGATATGGGATGGTTTATCACCTGAAATTTGTAAGAGATATTCCCCTAAATCGGTTTCGATCACTTGCATACCTTCTTTTTCAAGCACGTCGTTTAAACCGATTTCTTCTGTCACCATGGATTTGGATTTTACGATTTTCTTCGCATTTTTCTCTAATGCTACTTTGCGAATATAAGCACTCGCTTCTTCGGCAGTTTCAGCAAAATACACTTTACCGCCATTTTCAATCACTTTTTCGCTTAATTGATACAAATAAGCATCTAAATTAGCTAAAACATGGTTACGAATCTGTTTAGATAAATCACGCCATTCTTCCCAATGACCTAATTCGTCCACCATTTTTTGACGGTTAGCACCAATAGTTTCTTGGGCTTTCACTACCGCTTTACGCATGATAGTATTATGTACTTCGTGATCAACACGCGCTTTAAAAGGAAGATGACTGGTTTTTAGTGACATATTATTTCTCCCCTTGCATTAATACTTCCGCAATGTGCATCACTTTGATCTTGCTGCCTTCGCGTTGTAAACGACCACCAATGTTTAATAAACAGCTGACATCGGCACCAATTAAATATTCCGGTTCAACCTCTTCGATATGCTCAACTTTTTCTTTCACCATTTCGCCAGAAATCTCTGCCATTTTCACAGAGAAAGTTCCCCCAAAACCACAGCAAGTTTGCTGATTATGAATAGGAAGCAATTCTAAACCTTTCACTCCTTTTAAAAGCGCAATGGGCTCATCAACAATACCTAATTTTCGAGATAAGCTACAAGAAGGGTGATAAACTGCTTTACCTGGCAGATATGCGCCGACATCCGTTACACCAAGTTTATTGACAATAAAATCGGTTAAATCACAGAAACGATCCACCACTTTTTTAGCGCGCTCTGCCCAATCTAATTCACCCACTTTGGTGAAATAGTCAGGATAGTTTTTAATCGCATAAACACAGGAACCTGCAGGGGCAACGATGGGATAATCGTTCACTTCAAAGGTTTCGACTAAGTTTTTCATGCCAGGGATGGCTTGTTTGGTGTAACCGCTGTTTAATGCAGGTTGCCCGCAACAGCCTTGTTTTTCAAGGAAGATAACATTACAACCGAGTTTCTCCAGTAGTAATACGGTGTTTTTCGCCACACCGCTTTTTACGACATCAGCAATACAGGTAACGTAGAAATTTACGTTCATAAATAATTACTCCAACAGTAATAGAAAATAAAAAGTAAAATATTCGATAAAAGTTAAGCAACCGCCGATAAAGTACGGTTGCTTTTTGCCTCTATTTTAGAGCGCGTAGAATAGCGGAATTAAGAAACTTGCGCAAAGGGCTGCAATGATACCGTAAACGACCATTGGTACAATCGTAGTCTTAATGATTGTTCCTTCTTTGTTTTGAATATTCAATACAGAAGAAACGGCTACGATATTATTAATACATACCATGTTACCCATCGCTCCACCAACTGATTGTAACGCAAGAATTAAGGTCACAGATAAACCGGTGGTTTCAGCGGTCGATAATTGTACGCTACCGAATGTTAAGTTAGATACCGTATTTGACCCCGAGAAGAATGCACCTACCGCACCTAAGAAAGATGAGAAGATTGTCCAGTCACTACCGGTCACTTCTGCAAAGGTACGACCGATGATTTTCACCATAGAATGCTCGCCACCTACTAACATCAAGTTTACCATAACTAAGGCTCCCATTAAGGCAATAAATGGATTTTTTACTTGGCTTAAGCTTGCACTAAAAATACCTTTTGCTCTGCTGAAGTTCACGCCGAAAAGTGGTAATGAAATTAATACGGTAATGACAAATGGGATTAACGCAGGCACATAAAGTAGTTTATAGCTTTCACTCACTTCTGAACCAAAGATATTTTTTAAACTAAAAATTAAACCTTTACTGACTTCAAATGTACCTAATGAACCTAACACGGTGGAGAACCACACATCTTTGTTATTCATTAAGCCTTTTAAGCCTAATTCAGGAATACGTGTAACAATTAAGAATAAAATTAATAAACCAGTAGGGAGTAATGCTTTAGCAACTTGGCCCGTACTAACCGCATTATTATCTAACTTGTTTTCAACTTTCGCTAAACCAATACCTTTATTCGCTACAAATACAGAAATAAAGAGACCAATTGCGCCACCCACTAATGATGGGAATTCATAGTTAAATTGAGCTATGATGGCGAAAGGAATGATACAAGAAAATACACTGATATAAATAAAAACAATATTTTGACGGATTTCTTTCCAGGTCACCATGATGCGTAATGCCATCAATGGAATCACTAATGCCGCAATGGAGTGAATAAACGCTGTCATCGAGCCAATTTCAAGAATCGATTTTGAATCTAATTTTAACGGACCAAAACCGAACCAAGTTGGTGTACCTACTGCTCCAAAAGAAACCGGAACTGAGTTCATCACCAAAGCTAACATGGCGACTTTTAATGGATTAAAACCTAATCCCATTAAAATTGGTGCGGCAATCGCAGCTGGCGTACCAAAGCCACTTGCGCCTTCAATCATAAAAGCAAATGCCCAGCCGATAATCATTAATTGTGCAACTGGGTTTGGGTTAATATTGCCTAACCATTTACGCATCGTATCGGTTGCACCAGATACTTCTGAAAATTTATTAAACAGAATTGCCCCAAAAATCACCGTAATTGGTGTTTGAACAGCCACAATAGCAGCGGTCACATTCGCACTAATCGTTACGATGTCGGTATTAAAATGAAGAAGGTGAACGCCCATCACTAAAGTTGCAATCCAAGGTAATGCAACATAAGAAGGTAATGCATTACGCTTTACCATTAAATAAATTAATAAAATGATGGGAAAAACACTAAGAATAAAAGATAGAGTCATACTTAATCCTCTTATGTAACTAAAAATTGCGCGTATTCTATGGTTTTTGAAGAAAAAGCCTATACCCTATTTAGTGAAATTTGTTAAAAATGTGACAAAGATCTCATAATTTTTTAACATTTTCACCTTTTATTGTAACAATTTTTTAACTATTCAAAAAATCTGATAAAAATACAGGAATTGTGATAGAAAATAAATTTTCATGATAAAATCATATAACGAAAAAATCCTTGCAAAGGCTGACTTTACCAAGGATTTTTAAGTGTAAAATAGATTAAAAGGAACTATTTTTAGCTATTTATGGAATAAGGAAGAGATTCAATTTTTAGAACAGTTCCATCTTCAGGTAAACGGAAATGCATCCCTTCTTCTAAATCGTTATTCATCACCACTTGTAACCATAAAACGCCGTCAAAATTAACCGCACTTACGATCGTGCCCGTTTTACGCCAAGTTGTTTCTAACTGCATTTCTATTTCGCTGCCGATTTTCGGTGTAACCGTGGTTTTTCCTGAAAGCACATACATCGCTCGTTTATTGGCGCCACGATATTTGGCTCGTGCGACAGTTTCTTGCCCGATATAGCACCCTTTAGTAAAAGAAATTGCTTGTTCAATCGCTTGTAGATTTAATGCCTGCGGGATAAATTCATTTTGCGTTTCCGCACTCAAGCTTGGTAAGCCCGCTTGAATATCCGCACAAAGCCATTGTTTTTCATCGCCATTAAAGGTGACATCTAACGGTGTAGGATTGAGCAAAATTGCACGATTTTCATCAATATCTAATTCAATCTGCGCATGAATTCGACCGCACTTTTCACCAATCAAGCCAACAATTTGCCAATCCAATACTTGGAAAGTGACTTTTGAAAACACCGCGTATTTTTTTAACTGATCGAGTGGAGCTAATAAAGCTTTCGGCATTAAAATCAAAAACTGCTCTGCTGAAAGCTTAATTAAGCGAAACAACGAGTTCATTTTGCCTTTAGGATCGCAATGCGCTGTAAGCGTTGAAGCGCCAGCTGCTAAATGCACCACATCACACGTTAATTGGCCTTGCAGATATTTCTCCGCATCGACGCCAGCCACTTCCACCAAATCATAGTGGTTTAATGAAATAAATGTTGCCATGATTTTTCCTATTCAAGGTTTTGAATTTGCTCACGCATTTGTTCGATTAATACTTTTAATTCCACGGCGGAAGCGGTGATATCAGCATTAATGGATTTTGATGCCAACGTGTTAGATTCACGATTGAGCTCTTGCATCATAAAATCTAGTTTACGACCCACTGCCCCACCTTTTTTCAAGATGTTGTTGGTTTCTTTCACGTGCATTTGCAGACGATCTAATTCTTCCGCCACATCCACACGTTGCGCCAATAAAATCATTTCCTGTTCAACACGTTGTGGGTCAAGTTGAATCTTCGCTTCTTCAAAACGTTGCAATAAACGCTCACGCTGCCATTGTAAAACGGCCGGCATTTGTGACCGCACTTTTTCGGCTTCTACCGTAATACCATCTAGACGTTGCTGAATAATGGCTTGTAGTTTTTCGCCTTCACGCCCACGCATTGCAATAAATTCCACCAACAATTCATCAAAAGCTGTCAACAAATCTTGACTGATGGCATCAAGATCTTGCTCAGCCGCTTCCACCACGCCAGGATAACGCAATACATCTGCTAAATTGATTTCACCCTCGCCAGCTTGCGACTTAATCCATTGTAAAGATTGAATCACTTGATTCGCTAATTCTTTATTTAAATTGAGCTCAGCCGCTGCTTGTTTTTTGCTATCAATACGCAATGAACATTCAATTTTACCGCGAGTGAGATTTTGACGAAGTTTCTCACGCAAAGCATTTTCCAAGCCTCTAAATTGCTCTGGCAAGCGGAAAAAGTTTTCCAAATAACGTTGGTTAACCGAACGAATTTCCCAAACTGTATCGCCCCAATCTTTCTTGATTTCAAGGCGTGCAAAGGCTGTCATACTATAAATCATAAGCGCTCTCCTACTATTGTCTCTCGTCTTAATTGATTTGCCGGTTATTTTATCGGGAAAGTGCGGTCATTTCTACCGTACATTTTGTAGAAGAAATTTGTTTTCTCCACTTTACACACTGTAAAGATTAAAATACAATCATCGTAAATTAATTATTACAATTAAAGGAAAGTAGAATGAACAAGACTGTGGGAAGTACCTTGCTTGTGGCAGGAACTATGATTGGTGCGGGGATGTTGGCAATGCCGCTCACCTCAGCAGGGATTGGCTTAACGGCGACGGTTTTCTTATTAATTGGCTTGTGGGCGGTACTCACATTCACCGCATTGTTATTCGTGGAACTGTATCAAACTGCTGACAGCGATGCGGGGATCGGCACACTTGCTGCACAATATTTTGGTAAAGCGGGGCGAATTATTTCCACCGCTGTTTTAATTGTCTTTTTATATGCCTTAATTGCTGCTTATGTAAGTGGTGGTGGTTCCTTATTAATGGATTTACTCCCAGCCATGGGGGATAAAGACACCATGAACAAAATCGCGGTGCTTGTATTCACCATTTTCTTCGGTAGTTTTATTGTCATCGGTACACACAGTGTGGATAAAATTAACCGTGTCCTATTCTTTGTGATGATTGCCACTTTTATCTTAGTGCTCGCATTAATGTTACCAAACATTAAATTTGATAACTTAATGGCGATGCCGATTGATAATGCCTTAATTATTTCTGCAAGCCCTGTATTTTTCACGGCATTTGGCTTCCACGGTTCGATTCCTAGCTTAAATAAATACTTAGACGGTAATGTGAAATCCTTACGCATTGCGATTTTAGTCGGTTCTGGTATCACGTTATTTGCTTACTTTTTATGGCAGCTTTCGACGCATGGCTTACTCAGCCAAAATGAGTTCTTACAAATTTTACGTGAAGACGCAACCTTAAATGGCTTAGTGAAAGCAACCTTAGAAATCACCCAAAGCCCAATTATTGCGAATGCGGTAAAAATCTTCTCCACTTTAGCATTGGTAACTTCATTCTTAGGGGTGGCATTAGGTTTATTAGAATGTATCGAAGACTTACTCAAACAATCTTTTGATATTCATGCAGGGCGTATTTCATTAGGTTTAATGACCTTTATTCCCCCAGTGCTTTTCTCCCTTTTCTATCCGGAAGGTTTTATTCTCGCACTAGGTTACGCCGGTCAAATGTTCGCGTTCTACGCAGTGGTTTTACCGGTAGCATTAGTTTGGAAAGCACGTGCTATTCATCCTAACTTGCCATACAGAGTATGGGGCGGTAAAGCATTGTTAGTACTTGTATTGGTGCTTGGGGTGATTATTACTTCAATTCCTTTTGCCATCCGAGCGGGTTATTTACCTTTTGTTGTCGGTTAAAATGAGCGAAAAAAAGACCGCACTTTTAAGGTGCGGTCTTTTTTTATTCGTTTTATTAAAAATCCCTTTTATAATGACCGCACTTTTGAAACAAAAAGAGAAAAATATGAATGCAATTCAGCCCGAAGATCAGGGATATTGGCTGTTCACCAAAGGATCGACACTTTATTGGCAGGAAAATGATCTGCCTTTTGGATCAGCAAAAGAACTCGGCCTCACAACGCAAAAAGCAATGTTGCTCGGGAAATGGAAATCACGACCTTTATGGCTTGTGGCAGAAAATGATCAAGATGAGCGAGAATACCTTTCCTTACGGAGTTTGTTGTCCTTACCGACTGAAGATTTTCATTTGTTAAGCCGAGGTGTAGAAATCAATCATTTTTTGAAAACCCATCAATTTTGTGGAAAGTGCGGTCAAAAAGCGGAACAAACTCACGATGAGCTTGCGGTTCAATGCACAAGTTGCGGCTATCGTACTTACCCCGTTATTTGCCCTTCGATTATTGTCGCCGTTCGCCGTGGCACAGAGATTTTATTAGCCAACCATAAACGCCATTACACGCCTGGCAAAGCGGGGATGTACACCACGCTCGCCGGTTTTGTGGAAGTGGGTGAAACCTTCGAAGATGCGGTTCACCGCGAAGTGTTTGAAGAAACCGGCATTCGCATTAAAAATATTCGCTATTTCGGTAGCCAACCTTGGGCATTCCCTAATTCACAAATGGTGGGCTTTTTAGCCGATTACGACAGTGGAGAAATTCAACTGCAAGAAACAGAACTGCATGATGCACAATGGTTTTCTAGCGCTGCCCCCTTGCCAGAATTACCGCCAACAGGTACTATCGCACTCAAATTAATTAATGCTACGCTTGAGCTTTGCAAAGCGGAACAAAATAAATAAAGGAAAGCCCATGTCTGAATTAAAAAATGATCGTTATTTAAAAGCCTTATTACGCGAACCAGTGGATATGACCCCCGTATGGATGATGCGCCAAGCGGGACGCTATTTGCCAGAGTATAAAGCAACACGTGCAGAAGCGGGCGATTTTATGTCTCTTTGCCGCAATGCGGATTTAGCTTGTGAAGTTACTTTACAGCCACTTCGTCGCTATGCTTTAGATGCGGCTATTTTATTTTCAGATATTCTGACTATTCCTGATGCGATGGGCTTAGGATTAAGTTTTGGTGCAGGTGAAGGTCCGAAATTTGCCCATCCAATTGAAAACAAAAGCGCGGTCAAAAATTTACCCATTCCTGACCCTGAAGGCGAACTTCAATATGTGATGAATGCTGTGCGCACAATTCGTCGCGAACTAAAAGGCGAAGTGCCACTGATTGGTTTCTCTGGTAGCCCATGGACCCTAGCAACTTATATGGTTGAAGGTGGTAGCAGCAAAACCTTCAATAAAATCAAAAAAATGATGTATGCCGAACCGCAAACCTTACACCTTTTATTAGATAAAGTAGCGGATTCCGTGATTTTATACCTAAACGCACAAATCAAAGCAGGTTCACAAGCGGTCATGGTGTTTGATACTTGGGGCGGTGTATTAGGTCATCGTGAATATTTAGACTTCTCTCTGCAATATATGCATAAAATCGTTGATGGTTTAATTCGTGAACACGATGGTCGTAAAGTACCGGTAACCTTATTTACTAAAGGCGGCGGGTTATGGTTAGAAGCCATGGCTAATACAGGCTGCGATGCGCTAGGATTAGACTGGACAGTTAATTTGGCTGATGCAAAAGCGCGTGTAGGTCATAAAGTGGCGCTACAAGGCAATATGGATCCAAGTGTGTTATATGCACCTGCAGAGCGTATCGAGCAAGAAGTGCGGTCAATTTTATCCGATTTTGGTCAAGGCAGCGGACATGTATTTAACTTAGGTCATGGAATCCACCAAGACGTGCCGGAAAGTGCACCAAAAATCTTCGTGGATGCCATTCACGAATTTTCTAAAGCCTATCATAAATAAGCGAGAAAAAAATGCGAAACCCAATTCACAAGCGTCTCGAAAATGTTGAAAGCTGGCAACATCTGACCTTTATGGCCTGCTTATGCGAACGTATGGCGCCGAATTTTACCTTGTTTTGTCAAATGACCGAACAGGAACAAGCAGAAAAGACCTATCACAACATTTTAAATTTAGTGTGGGAATTTCTAACCGTTAAAGGGGCGAAAATCAATTTCGAAAACCAATTGGAGAAGCTCGAAGAGATTATTCCTGATGTGAATAATTATGACTTCTTTGGTGTGGTACCCGCTCTCGATGCTTGTGAAGCGTTAGGTGAATTATTGCATGCCATTATCGCAGGTGAAACACTCGAAAAAGCGATTCAAATCAGCCAAATTTCGTTAGGTACGGTTTGTTCTTTGTTAGAAACACAAGAAAATCGAGATCTTTCTGAGAGCGAACTAAAAAGCCGTGAAGAAATTGAAGAGGAACTTGACCTTCAATGGCAAATCTATCGTTTACTCAAAGACTGTGAAAAACGTGATGTTGACTTGATTTTATCCCTCCGGAACGAGATCAAACAGGAGGGAATCTCCAATATTGGTATAAAAATTGAGCAATAACGTGAGATTTGTCACAATTTTTACAAATCATGCTTTTATTTCCTAAAAAGTTCGATTATCCTTTACCGAGCGTTAGCTAATAACGGCTAGACTTAGCTAAATAAAATCAAATTTTAATTTAACAGAAGGTACAAATTTATGAACAAAACAGATTTAATTGATGCGATTGCAAGTGCAGCTGAATTAAACAAAAAACAAGCTAAAGCTGCATTAGAAGCAACTTTAGACGCTATCACCAACAGCCTTAAAGAAGGTGAATCGGTACAATTAATTGGTTTCGGTACATTCAAAGTTAACCAACGTGCAGCACGTACTGGCCGTAATCCACAAACAGGTGCAGAAATCCAAATCGCCGCATCGAAAGTACCTGCTTTCGTATCTGGTAAAGCATTAAAAGACGCAATTAAATAATTTGTTTTAAAACGAATTAAAATTAAACCCTGCTTTGTCAGGGTTTTTTATTGTCTAAATTTTAGCTTTACAATCATAATTTTGTCGATATAATTCCGAACCGAAACTTATTACGGAACATAAATAATGAAACGAAATATTCAACACCGAAATACCCAACAACGCAGACATGCCATTATGCAACTGCTACAAGAACAAGGTGAAGTCAGTGTAGAACAGCTAGTACAGTTATTTGACACCTCTGAAGTGACAATTCGAAAAGATCTCACTGCATTGGAAAGTAATGGTTTTCTTCTTCGTAAATACGGTGGTGCTATTTTAATGCCACAAGAAATCATCGAAGAAGAACAAGATAATGAACTTTCGCAACGAAAGTTAGTCTTAGCAAAGGCAGCTGCAGAACGTATTCGTGATCACAATCGCATTATTGTGGATAGTGGCAGTACAACCGCCGCATTGATTAAACAACTTAATCGCAAGCAAGGATTAGTTGTGATGACAAATTCGCTTTCGGTGGCAACCGAATTACGCTCACTCGAAAATGAACCGACGCTCTTAATGACGGGAGGTACTTGGGATATGCGTTCTGAATCCTTCCAAGGCAAGATTGCCGAACAAGTGCTACGTTCTTATGATTTTGACCAATTATTCATTGGAGCCGATGGCATTGATTTAGAACGAGGGACAACAACATTCAATGAGTTAGTTCGCTTAAGCCAAGTGATGGCTGAAGTATCTCGTGAAGTGATTGTGATGGTGGAATCACAAAAAATTGGCAGAAAAATGCCAAATGTGGAATTAACCTGGCAGCAAATTGATGTACTGATTACCGATAACAAATTATCTCAGGCCGACAAAGACGCCATAATGGCACAAGGCGTAGAAGTAATTTGTGTAGATGTGGCATAAAGTGCGGTCAGAAAAACAAGACTTTTAATTTGAGTAAATAAGGAAAAACTATGTGTGGTATTGTTGGTGCGGTAGCACAACGTGATGTAGCAGAAATTTTAATTAATGGTTTACACCGCTTAGAGTATCGTGGTTATGACTCTGCGGGTGTTGCTGTCGTGGATCCAAACCATGAATTACACCGCGTGCGCTGCTTAGGTAAAGTAAAAGCTCTTGATGAAGCAGTTGCAGTAAAACCATTAATCGGTGGTACAGGGATTGCGCACACACGTTGGGCAACTCATGGTGAACCATCTGAAGCCAATGCTCACCCACATACTTCGGGTAACTTTGCTGTCGTACATAATGGCATCATCGAAAATCATGAAGAATTACGTGAATTGCTTAAATCTCGTGGTTATGTGTTCAATTCTCAAACCGATACAGAAGTGATCGCTCACCTAGTTGAATGGGAAATGCGTTCAGCCTCTACTCTGCTTGAAGCCATACAAAAAACCGTAAAACAACTTACCGGTGCATACGGTATGGTGGTATTAGATCGCGAACATCCAGAACATTTAGTGGCTGCGCGTTCAGGCAGTCCATTAGTAATTGGTTTAGGGATTGGTGAAAATTTCCTGGCATCTGACCAACTCGCGTTATTAAGCGTAACTCGTCGTTTCATTTATTTAGAAGAAGGCGACATTGCCGAAATTACACGTCGTACCGTGGATATTTACGATGCGAATGGTCAAAAAGTAGAACGTGAAGTACACGAATCCAACCTTGAAAATGATGCCGCAGAAAAAGGCAAATTCCGCCATTTCATGCAAAAAGAAATCTATGAGCAACCAAATGCATTAATCAATACCATGGAAGGTCGTATCCTTCACAATAACGTGATTGTGGATGCTATCGGTAATGGCGCATCAGAAATTTTAGAAAAAGTTGAACACATTCAAATTGTGGCTTGTGGTACCTCTTATAATGCAGGGATGACCGCTCGTTACTGGTTTGAAGCACTTGCTGGCGTGAGCTGTGATGTCGAAATCGCGTCTGAATTCCGCTATCGCAAATTTGTCACTCGCCCAAATAGCTTGTTAGTGACCATCTCTCAATCAGGTGAAACAGCGGATACTCTTGCCGCACTTCGCTTGGCAAAAGAAAAAGGTTACATGGCTGCCTTAACGATCTGTAACGTATCAAGTTCATCTTTAGTACGTGAATCTGATCTTGCATTCATGACTCGTGCAGGCGTAGAAGTCGGTGTGGCATCAACCAAAGCATTTACCACTCAATTAGCCGCATTATTAATGTTAGTGACTGCAATTGGTAAAGTAAAAGGCAATATCTCAAACGAAAAAGAAGTGGAAATTGTAAAAGCGTTACAATCACTGCCTGCTGAAATTGAAAAAGCGCTTGCCTTTGATAAAGATATCGAAGTATTAGCTGAAGACTTTGCCGAGAAAAATCATGCGCTTTTCCTAGGTCGTGGTGAGTTCTACCCTATCGCGGTGGAAGCTTCATTGAAGTTAAAAGAAATTTCTTATATCCATGCTGAAGCTTATGCAGCGGGTGAATTAAAACACGGTCCATTAGCGTTAATCGATGCGGATATGCCGGTTATCGTGGTGGCACCAAACAATGAATTGCTTGAAAAAGTGAAATCAAACATTGAAGAGGTACGTGCGCGTGGTGGTCAGCTTTATGTGTTCGCAGATAAAGAAGCAGGCTTCACACCAAGTGAAGGCATGAAAATAATCACTATGCCAAAAGTGAATGAAATTATTGCACCAATTTTCTACACCGTTCCAATGCAATTATTGTCATACCATGTGGCATTAATTAAAGGAACCGACGTGGATCAACCTCGTAACTTAGCGAAATCGGTAACCGTAGAATAAAGTGCGGTTGAAAATCAGCACGTTTTAATACAAAAAAGCACAGATTTAATCCTGTGCTTTTTGTTTAAATAAACCGATAACCGTTTTCTGTTACTTCCAAAATGGAGGCATAATCCTTTCGCCAATCGCCTAACACTATTCGCGTGTACGCTTTTTCCTGATGAATGGCCTCTCGATGCGTATGACCGTGAATTAACCGCTCAACACCAAATGCTTTCACTGTTTGTACCGTAAACACTAAATTCACATCCATGATATCCAGCGACTTATACTGCTTATCTTCTTTGCTCTTCGCACGAATTTTCTCTGCAATTTTTAACCGCACTTTTAATGGCAAACATAAAAACAATCTTTGTCGCCATTTTTGATGCACTTTTCGGCGAAATTGCTGATACTTCACATCATCAATACATAAGGTATCACCATGACAAATTAAGGTTTTCACACCATAAAGATCAACGCAATGATAGTCTGGCAATAACGTTAAACCACAATCTTGTGCAAATTTTTTCCCGACGAGAAAATCTCGATTGCCATGAATAAAATAACAAGCAATGCCCTTTTCTGTCAGTTTTTTAAGCTGCTGTTTGACTTGTGAAATTAAAGGTGAGGTCTCATCATCACCAATCCAAAAATCAAAAAGATCCCCCAAAATATAAACCGCTTGGGCTTCTTGTGCTTTGTTTTGCATAAAATCGTTAAAAAGTGCGGTTAATTCTGGATGCGTTTCGCTCAAATGAAGATCTGCAATAAAATAAATGGGTTTCATAACTATTCCGTCATTTTTTTCATTAGATTAGCACACATTTTTGTGTAATTTGCTATACTTTCCAAAAATTTTAATTAGGTATTTTCTATGTTAAAAATCGCCAGAATTCTCATCGTTGCACTTTGTTGTATTTTAATTTGTGTGCTCGGTACGATCTATTCCTTTATTCGTTTCAAAAATCCAAGCAATGTGGGTATTATGGCTCGCTGGTTTGGCCGCTTATACCCTTTATTTGGCTTAGAAGTAGAACACCGTTTTCCACAAAATAAAGAGAATATGCCGCGTTGTATTTATATCGGTAACCACCAAAATAATTTTGATATGGTGACCATCTCTTACATGGTATTACCTCGCACGGTGAGTGTAGGTAAAAAAAGCCTGATTTGGATTCCTTTCTTCGGCATTTTGTATTGGGTGACGGGCAATATTTTCTTAGATCGTGAAAATCGCTCTAAAGCACACAGCACGATGACAGAACTTGCTCGTCGTATCAATAAAGACAACCTGTCAATTTGGATGTTCCCTGAAGGCACTCGTAGCCGTGGTCGCGGCTTATTGCCATTCAAAACAGGGGCATTCCATGCAGCAATTGCAGCTGGCGTACCAATTGTCCCCGTTGTGTGTTCAACTACACATAATAAAATAGATTTAAATCGTTGGGATAACGGTAAAGTAATTTGTGAAATGATGGATCCGATTGACGTGTCATCCTACACAAAAGACAATGTCCGCGAACTTGCTACTTACTGCCACGATTTGATGGAAAAACGCATCGCAGAACTCGATGCTGAAATTGCACAAGGAAAATAATATGTTGCGTCTTTCTCGTCGCCAATTATTAAAAACTACTGCAATTTCAACCGCACTTGCTACCACACCTCAATCAGTATTAGCGGCATCTCGTGAAAAATTAACCATTCCGCCATTGATGGAAGCGAAACGTGGCCGCCCAATTATTCTTAATATGGAAGAAACCGGCTACAAATTAGATGGCTCCCATAATGTCAGTGTATGGGGCTTTAACGGCAATTATCTTGGGCCCACTATTCGCATCAAATCGGGTTCTTTTGCAAAACTCAATTATCACAACAATTTGCCACAAAGTATTGCTCTCTCTATTCAGGGATTACAAGCTAGTGGCGAATTATTTGGTGGCGCGGCAAAAGTCCTCAAAAAAGGGGAATCTTGGGCACCAATTATCCCTATAGACCAACCTGCCGCGACTTGCTGGTATCGTTCTGCGACCTTGGCTAACTCGGCTTATCAAACCTATCGCGGCATTGTGGGAATGTGGTTGATTGAAGATGAGCAAAGCCTAAAATCACAACTTCCTCATAAATATGGCGTGGACGATATTCCATTAATCTTACAAGACATGGAATTTAACGGCAACGGATTACAATTATTTAAGCAAAATCAACCGCACTTTGTCGGTAATCGTCTTCTCGTTAATGGACAGGAAGCGCCTTATCTTGACGTCCCTCGTGGCTGGGTGCGTTTGCGTTTGCTCAATGCGTCATTAGCAAGAGCCTATGATCTGCGTTTAGATAATGAGCAAGATATGTTGCTCGTTTCGCGAGACCTAGGCTTTTTACCACAAGGTAAAGCAATTAATTCTCTCATTCTTGCACCAGGTGAACGTGCTGAAGTATTAGTCAATTTAAGCGAAGGAGAAGGTGTATCGCTCATCTCTGGGGCTAAACGTGGTTTCTTCGACAAAGTCAAAAATGTGTTCAGCTCAAGCAATGATTTTGCAGATAACACCGTTTTAGAACTTCGCCCACAAGGTGACATTTCAGCATTCAGTAAAAAGATGAATGAGCAATTTAATACTGATGCCATGGCTATGCTCGAAAGTAAAATCGCCCAAGAACGCACCTTTGAATTGGATGTCACGAATGGCTTAATCAACAAACAACGCTTCGATCCGCGTCGTGTTGATATTTCGGCTAAAGTTGGTACTGTCGAACGTTGGATCATCAACAGCTCTCTGCCTGTCGGCTTTACCATTCAAGGCGCTAAATTTGTTATTAAAAGCCAAGATGACGTCAACGTCGATGTGTCGGAGCTTGCCTGGAAAGACACAGTTTGGGTGAAAAAGAAAGTACAAATTTTAGTAAAATTTGAACAACCATCATCAAATAGCCATCCTTTCTTATTCGGTGCATCAAATTTGATGCTAGCAGATATGGGTTGCCTTGGTATCATACTTGTTCAATGAGATAATCAATGGCATTATTATAATCATTCAAATAGTTTCCATAATACTTGGTAATCTGTGAGTCAACATTCCGAAGAAATATCTGTGCATGAACAGAAATAAAAAGACGTGTTTAACACGCCTTTTATCCTCGTTATATTTTCAATTCATATTGAGAATTTGTCAGTGATTGAAGCTTACGCAAAATCATACCAAGCACCACGCCATAAGCGGGTACAAATAAGATAATGCCAACAAATAATTTAAATAAATAATCGACAAATCCAAGGCTAAACCAATGCTCTGCCATGAAAGGATCGCTGCTTTGATAAAACGCTACAGCAAAGAACATAAAAGTATCAGCAAGAGAGCCAAATGTCATTGAACTACTCGGGGCAATCCACCACGTTTTTAATTGGCGTAAGCGATTGAAAACTAACACATCTAATAATTGTCCGAATACATAAGCACAGAAGCTAGCAAGGGCAATACGGAAAACAAACATATTGAATTCACTTAATGCACCTAAGCCTTGATATTGTCCATTAGAAAAAACAACCGAAACAATGTAACTCACGATAAGCGCAGGGAGCATCACGATAAAGATGATCCAACGTGCTTCTTTCGCCCCAAATACACGCACCGTTAAATCAGTGGCTAAGAAAATGAATGGAAAAGTGAGTGTGCCCCATGTGCTGTGGAATGAGAAATCATCAGCAAAACCAAGTGCGGTCAATTTTAAATTGATTTCAAAGGGAATTTGAACGAAATAATTACTGGCTGTGATGATGAAGATATGAAACAAGCTTAATAAAATTAAAGCAAAACGTTTTTGTTGATCATTGAAGATCAGAGTATTAATTTTCATTTTAAGACCTTTTTAGTTAGTTAATCGGGGGTAGGGAACCCGACACGAGAAATAAACTCGCCAAATTGGCGAGCCGTGAATGATACTAGAATCTGTTTGGATTGCAAGAAAGAGCGGTCAAAAATTTTGGTATTTTTACCTATTCTAGTTAATGCACTTATTATAATGATAAGAATTATTATTTACATGAAAATAATGTTGTACTAAAATCCTCGGACATTATTTATTCCACATATGCCAGGAGAGCATTTTAATGTATAAATCCAATCATTTAAAAACAACATCATTCTTCGCATTAAGTGCGTTAACCATCGCGCTTTTTTCAAACTATTCTTATGCAGAAGAGAAACTTGAGGAAATTAAAGTTACTGCGGAAGATCAGGTAAAACAATCACTTGGTTCTTCTCTTGTGACAGCAAAAGATTTAGAGAAACGCCCAGCGACAAATGATGTTTCTGAAGTATTACGTACTATGCCAGGTGTGAATTTAACAGGTAACTCATCTACAGGACAACGCGGAAATAAACGTCAAATTGATATTCGTGGTATGGGACCAGAAAATACATTGATTTTAGTGGATGGTAAACCAGTCACCTCTCGTAATGCAGAACGTTATGGTGTGCGTGGTGAACGTAACTCTCGTGGCGACAGTAACTGGGTACCAGTTGAAGCGATTGAAAAAATTGAAGTATTACGTGGTCCTTCGGCTGCACGCTATGGCTCAGGTGCAATGGGTGGAGTGGTGAATATTATCACTAAACCTGTTACCAATGATTTACACGGGAGCTTAAGTTATTACACCAACTAACCCGAAGATAGCGACGAAGGCGCAACGAACCGTGTCGGTTTTAATCTAAGCGGAGCGTTAATTAAAGACGTATTGCAATTCCGTTTATATGGTAACTGGAACAAAACGCAAGCGGATGAAGTCGGTATTAATGGCGATCCTGCTATTGCCGGTCGTGAAGGTGTACGTAATAAAGATATTAATGGCCGTTTAGTGTGGAATATCAATGAGAAAAATAAATTAACCTTGGATTCTGGTTTTAACCGTCAAGGTAATATTTATAACGGTGATACACAAAATAGCTCAGCAGGGCTTTACAATAATAAAAACTATCCTGAAACCAAAACCTTGGCAGGAAGTAAAGCTGAAACTGCTCGTTTATATCGTCAAAACTATGCTTTAACCTATGAAGGTAAATTCGATCATTTTGACAATAAAACCTATATTACTTTTGATAAAACGAAAAACAGCCGTTTACCAGAATACTTAGCGGGTGGTCCAGAGGGCAGTTATTCGAGTACATCAGCTTTTAGCGATTCCATTCTTAAAAATACACGTTTTAGTTCAGAATTCTATATTCCATTTACCTTGGGTGTAGATCATATGCTGACAGTTGGTTTTGAAGGTGCGCATAGCAGTTTAGATGATGACGCTTCGATGACACAGTTACTCGGCGGACGACGTGTTGGCAATAAAGTAGTTTATGATTTGAAAGAACGTTTACCAAGTGGTATCTCAAATGTACGAGGTGGTCATAGCAGTCAAACTGAATGGGCAGTATTTGTTGAAGATAATATTTCAGCAACCCAATCTACCATCCTAACGCCATCTTTACGTTATGATTACAACACCTATTCAGGTTCTAATGTAAGTGGTGGATTAAACTTCTTACAAAGCCTCAACGATGATTGGAGAATCAAAGGTGGGATAGCAAGAGCTTATAAAGCACCGAACCTTTATCAAACTAATCCGAATTACTTGTTGTTTACCTTAGGCCAAGGTTGTCCAACGAATGTACCAAATAATAAAACTTGTTATTTCCAAGGTAATAGCGACATTAAACCAGAAACCAGCTGGAATAAAGAAATTGGAGTTGAATATAATAAAGACGGGCTTCTTGCTTCTGTGGCTTACTTCCGTAATGACTATCGTAACAAAATCGTATCTGATGGTGAATTTATTGGTTTAACTAACTTAGGTAACTATTTGTATAAATGGGGTAATGCAAACCGCGCGGTGATTGAAGGTTTTGAAGGTAATCTGACATTACCATTAATCCAAGATAAATTAAACTGGGTGAATAACTTCACTTATATGCATAAAACCAAAAATAAAGATACAGGTAATCCGCTTTCTATCGTGCCAAAATATACCTTGAATTCAAGCTTAAGTTATCAAATTACCGATAGTTTGGATGCGATGTTAACTTATACGCAATACGGTAAACAAAAATCCCGTAAAAATCCGGAAAACCGTATGGAAAATGGTAACAATAAATACGTTAATCAGCTTGCTGGCTCAGAAGATATTGGTAGCTATGCAGTTTGGGGATTAAGTGCAGGTTATAATTGGAAAGACACAATCAGCATTCGTGTTGGCGTAAGTAACTTATTTGATAAACGTATTTATCGTTCATCAAGCAGTACAAATTACAATGCTCATACTTATAACGAACCTGGTCGTGCTTATTACGCAACAGTAAAATATACTTTCTAAGTAATAAAAGATGATTCAAGCCCTGTTTATACAGGGCTTTTTTATATGTAGCCAACTTAGACAACAAAAACGCAAAGAAATCTTGACTCAACATATAAAAATAAATAATAATTGTTATCATTTTAATTTTATTAAAGGTGTACTTATGAAGAAAGCAAATTTTGCCTTATTGCCACTTGCTGTGTTTATTGCAGCGAATACCCAAGCTGAAGAACAACTAGATGTGATTAATGTTGTTTCCGAAAATAGTGGGGCAAAAAGTAAAACCAATGTGATTACGACAAAAACAATGGAGCGTAGCACTGAGACCGAATTAAAAGGTTTATTAAAGGATGAACCAGCAATTAATTTTGGTGGCGGTCGTGGTACCTCACAATGGTTTACAATTCGTGGTATGGGACAAGATCAAGTTGATGTAAAAATTGATGGTGCTTATACCGATGCACAATTATTCCATCACCAAGGTCGTTTCATGTTTGATCCGTCTTTATTAAAACGTGTCGATGTGCAAAAAGGGACGGGTTCAGCAAGTGCTGGAATTGGAGCTACAAGCGGTGCAATTGTTGCAGAAACAGTTAGCGCAAAAGATTTGCTCAAAGAAGGACAAGATATCGGCTTCAAAGTTAATGCAGGTGTAAGTTCAAATAGTGGCTGGTCTAAAGGGGCAACAGTTTATTCTAAAGCTGGTCCGGTAGATGCATTAATTTCTGCTAATTTTGTGACTGAACGTGATTATAAAGACGGTAATGGCTATAAAGTAAAAAATAGTGCATTAGGACAGCGTGGCTTATTAGCTAAACTTGGTTTTGATGTCAATGAAAACCACAGAATCGAAGTCAGTCATCGTCAAGAACGTCATTATGGTGTTCGTGCCCTTCGTGAAGAGTTTGATTTTGCGCAAGACAATAATGAGGCAAATAATGCTCCTCGCTATCGTATAACACAAAATGATACGACAAATTTAGAATGGAATGGTACGAACATGGGCTTTGTAACAAATGCTAAAGCTAATGTATATCATTCTATGATCAATCGTAAAGAACCGAGTGAAAATTCAAAAACACGCTTAATTGCTAATGGGGCAAACTTAAATTTAGAAAGTGCAATCGGTCAATCTCATCTCGTTAAATACGGCCTCAATTATCGTGATCAAGAAGGTAAACCTAATTCGCTCACCGTACAAAACGGTGTTCAAATGAAAACTCAAAAGAAACGTGATGTCGGTGTTTATACAGAAGGTATCTGGGGTTTAGGTGCTTTTACTTTAACAACCGGATTACGTTATGATCACTTTGATTTCCGAGCAATGAATGGCAAAAAATCGCATAAGGGAAGTGTAAATCCGAGTGTTGGTTTAATTTATGAAGTGAATAATGATCTAAGTTTTAATGCAAGCTTAAACTATGCAACACGAAGCCCTCGTTTCCATGAAGTAATGCTATCGTCAGGTTCAACTCGAGGTAAGACAGCGGTTTACTCAATAGCATCAAATATTAAACCAGAAAAATCCCGTAATGCAGAAGTGGGTTTCAATTACAAATTAGCCGATAATTTCTCGTTAAATGGAAGCTATTTCTGGCAAACGGTAAAAGATACTCACGCATTTACACTTATTCGTCCTGGTTTTTACGAAATCCAAAATGCAGGCAAGCTAAGAAACCACGGATATGAAGTCGGTGCAGCTTACAAATATGAAGGTTTAACATTACGTGCAGGTGTAGCTTATAGTAAACCTGAATTAGATGGCAGAACAGTAGATAGTACCGTGACAGCTATTCCGATTGGACGTACTTGGACAACAGGCGTATCTTATCGCTTTACTCAACCTAATATTGAAATTGGCTGGAAAGGTCGCTTTGTACAACATACCAGTTATGACTCAACGACGAATAATCGTGGCGGTGGTGCAACAACCACTAAACGCCCTGGATATGGGGTAAGTGATTTCTATATTACATGGAAACCGGTTGAAAATATTAATGTGAATCTTGCTCTAGATAATGCGTTTAACAAGTATTATCGAAGCCATAGCCAACGTGCAGGGGTATCAACATTACCTGAGCCAGGTCGAGACATTCGTTTAAATGTCAATTATACGTTTTAACTAAAATTAAAAGGCCTGACAACGATATAATATTGTTGTCAGGCCTTAACTCAATATATCAGTTTCTAGAAACTGCTCATATGTAAACTTAGTGTTCTCTTAATGTAATTTCAATCTTGGTTTTAAATAGTGGTTAAGTTTATCCACTAAAATAATCAAGCCGATCTTAATACATCCATGCAAAGCATGTTGGTGCATACGATATAAGGATAAATACGCAAACTGTGCAAATTTACCTTGAACAGTCAGTGGATTTTTCCCAAATTTATTTGAAATGCTACCCAATGCGGTAAAGCTTGAAAGAGAAACCAAGGTCCCTTTATCATTGTATTTGAATGCTTTTAATGGTTTTTGCTCAAAAAGTGCAAAGATATTTTTTGCACAAGCTTTTGCCATTTGGTGTGCCGCTTGCGCTCTTGGCGGGACTAATTTACCGTTTGGTTGCATTAATGCCGCACAGTCACCAATGGCAAAAATACTGTCATCAACCGTGGTTTGGAGAGTATCTTTTACCACTAATTGATTGATGCGATTAAGCTCTAATCCATCGAATTGCTGTGTCACCGTTGAGGTGCGAACACCCGCTGCCCACACAATCAGATCAGCTTTGATTTCTTCGCCATCTTTGGTAATAAGTGTATTTGGTTGGGCTTCTGTGATCATCGTATTTAATTTCACATTTGCACCCATTTCTTGCAATTCATCTAATACCGCAGCAGATAAATTTTCAGGTAATGCTGGAAGTAAGCGCGGGCCCGCTTCAACTAAGGTGACTTGCAAGCAAGAATTATCGATTTTGCCGTAACCATAAGAAGATAAGTCTTCAGTCGCATGATAAAGCTCTGCGGTTAATTCCACGCCAGTTGCACCACCGCCAACAATCGCAATATTGACTTTGCTCTCATCGACTAATTTCTGTTTAAATTCTTCTTCACCAATATCGTCTAATGCACGGTTTTCAGAGAATTTAAGGAATAATTCTAACATTCTTTGTTGAAAGCGAAGTGCTTGATCAGAGCTGTCTAAGAAAATACAGTTATCAGCCACGCCTTTTGTATTGAAATCGTTCGATTTACTACCGATCGCAATTACTAAGTAATCATAAGGAATACGACGTGCAACCACGAGCATGTCACCTTCTTGCCCATAAACAGGAGCAAGTTCAACATATTTTTGCTCACGATTAATACGTGTGATTGAACCTTGCTCAAAGCTAAAATGGTGGTTTTTACCGTGTGCACGATAACTCAGAGAATCGGTGCCATCATCCATCACACCTGTAGCAATTTCATGTAATAAGGGTTTCCACAAGTGGGTCGCATTGCGATCCACAAGCGTCACTTTAGCCTGTTTTTTGCGACCTAATTTATCGCCTAAAAATGTCGCTAACTCTATGCCGCCGGCGCCACCGCCAACGATCACGACGTTTTTCATAAAGTACTCCTAAAAGTAAAATTGTTAAAAATGTTAAACTAATGTAATGATAGCATAACAAATAAAAAGACGAAAAAATTTAATGGAAATGACCGCACTTTATTGATGGCAGCGATCGTAAAGCGGTTGTAACTGTTGAATGGTTTGGGTGATAAATGAAACTGGGTCGATTTGATGAAGTTCAGCTTTTTCAATGCTTTTTCCAATGCACCAAAAATCTTCATCTGAACGTAAGAGGAGATCTTTTTCAGAAATGTCCTTCACTTGGCGAAAATCATCATATTCGCTTTCATCTTCTCGCCAAATATCAAAATCAGCAAATTGTTTGAAATCAAATTGCTCAAGCCACTGATTATATTGTTGCACATTAATTTGTGAGCGATCTGCACGATAGCAATGCCAATCTAAGCACACTCTTAATCGACGACGATTTAATAGCACGGAAAAGATTGCTGCAGAATTTTGATTAAACTCGTATTTAAAATAAGCGAAGAAATGCGCACGTACCTGCCAACCATTGGTCCAACTTTCAATATGCGGTTTCGCAAAAGGTGTGCCAAGCTGCTTTGCCACTTCTTGAATAATCGCTTTCCAGTTATCCCAATGTAATTTGTAATCCGCTTTAATCGCCGGAATATCTTCTGGGCAGAATTTTTTCATTTGGGCAAATTGGTAGAAAGGAATATTAAACAGTTCACAAGATTCAGCTGTAAGAGAGAGCATAGCATTTCCTTAAAAATCACTGTAATTTTTGACCGCACTTTGTGTGAAGCATTGTTTGTCTTCCCAGCGCAGCATAGTCATTCGATTATTCCATACACAACCAGTATCTAGGGCATAAATACCTTGTGGAGTGGGCTCATCGACTAAACTTGCCCAATGCCCAAAGACAATGGGAATTTGTTTATAAAGTGGGTTATCTAAATTAAACCAAGGCGTGAGTTCATCTGGTGCATCTTTTAAAGGGGATTTACAAGTAAAATCAAAGCGATGATCCAAATAGCAAAAACGCATTCGAGTGAAAGCATTAATAATGTAACGATGACGCGCTAAGCCCTGTAAATCTGGCGACCAGCGATCAGGCTGTTCGGAATACATATTTTCAATGAGATAATGAAAATCACCGTTTTGTAAAATCTGTTCCACTTCGGCTGCACAAGATTTCGCAGTTTTCAAATCCCAATCAGGCGAAATACCAGCATGCGCCATCAGAAAGTTTAATTCTTCATTATGCACAAGTAATGGTTGATGACGTAACCAATGAATCAGTTCATCAAAATCGGGCGCATTAAAAATAGCATCAACACGATCACGTGGTTTCACTTTTTTAATACCCAGTGCGGTCGCAATTAAGTGTAAATCGTGATTCCCTAGTACGGTTTGCGCTGCGTTACCAAGTGATTTTACAAAACGAAGACATTCAAGTGACTTATCCCCACGCGCGACAAGATCCCCCACAAGATAAAGTTTATCTTGCGTAGGATTGAAATCTACACGTTCTAATAAAAGCTGTAATTCATCATAACAGCCTTGCAAATCACCGACGAAATAGGTTGCCATTTTTGACCGCTCTTTTTATTCTTCTGAATCTAAGATTTCATCTTTATTAATATCAGCTGGAGGATTATCCGCTAACCAGTTTGCTAAACGCGCATAATCTGCGATAGCCAAATTTTCTGCACGTGCATTTAAATCAATACCAAGTGCAGTCAGATTTTCAGGTGAAAATAGTGTTGAAAGTGCATTGCGTAATGTTTTTCGACGTTGATTAAACGCTTGGGAGCAAACACGGTTCAACCAATATAAATCTTTCACTGGGTGTGGCAATTCTTTATGCGGAATTAAACGCACAACGGCTGAATCCACTTTCGGTGCTGGTTTAAATGCAGAAGGTGGCACTTCAAGTACAGGCATCACTTGGCAGAAGTATTGCGCCATAATGGTTAAACGACCGTAAGCTTTGCTATTTGGCCCTGCGCATAAGCGTTTGACCACTTCTTTTTGCAGCATGAAGTGCATATCCTGAATCACATCATGATACTTAAACAAGTGGAACATCAATGGGGTGGAGATGTTGTAAGGCAAGTTACCAAACACGCGTAATTTCTGGCCTTTTTCTGCTAGGTTTTCTTGTCTATAAAGCTCACCAAAATCAAATTGCATCGCATCCGTTTCAATAACGGTGAGTTTTTGATGTAAAAATGGATGATGACGTAAACGTTCAGCAAGGTCTCGGTCAAGCTCGACCACAGTCAGATGATCGACAAGTTCACCAACAGGCTCTGTTAATGCACCAAGTCCCGGACCAATTTCTACTAAGAATTGATTGGGTTGTGGGTAAATCGCCGCCACGATACCTTGAATCACAGATGTATCATGTAAAAAGTTTTGACCAAAGCGTTTGCGGGCTGTATGGCCTAAATGTTTCTTTGAGTTCATAAAGATAGTCTAATAAATAATAAAGCTTGTGGTTTTATATCTTTAAATATCTAACCACTCTGGTTTTATTTCTCTCGGGGAGAGCTCATTCACATTATCGTTGTAATGCAGAATATGGCACACATTCTTGGAGTTGGGATGCCAATGTATAAAATTATCTTTGTCTCGCGAATAAATACAAATCATCGCTTTATTTAACCCTGAAGCAATATGAACGGTGGATGTATCAACCGAAATAAGTTGTGTGCAATTTCTAATTAATTCAATAGTATGATAGATCATTATATGATGACTTGAATAAACAAACACATCATTAAATTGATTAGCGATACGACTTAAATGTTCATGAGTATCCGGCGTTGCAAGCAAGACTAACTGATGCTTATAAAAGTCTTTAATATATGTTAAATAATCTATAATGTGAGCATCATCAAACTTTCTATTTTTCCCATTTCCATAAAAGTTAATGGCAATAAAATTATTTAACTTATTATCCGTAATAAACTGGAGAATTTCTTCTTTAATTAAGTCATCTTGCGGAATATCATAGCTATCATCACTTAAATTAATGTTTGATTTAGCTAAAGCTTCTTTGTAAATTTCTGAAAAATGGCTATCTTTAGTAATATTTACGTTAAAAATATTATAATCTTCTTTTTGATAGCCAATATAATTATGAGCATTGATTATCCTCAAGAGCAACAAGTCTCGATTTCTAATGATGAGGGTTGGGTCAATGACAACATCATATCTTTCTTTTCTAATTAATAGCCCCTTTTTAATATAGTCTAAAATATTTCTTTTTTTTACAGTATAAATTTCATCAATATTTTTATTTTTTTGAAATAGATAAGCGTTTTTTTTCGTACAGATAACACCAATTTTTATCAATGGATTAAATTTCTTTATCTCTCGAAAAACAAAAGAGCTCACGATATAGTCGCCAATTTTCCCATCTTGTCGCAAAAATAAGAAACTCTTAGGATGTTCTAAACTTTGGGGATTATTTACTCTCGATGATTTATCGAGTATCCATTTCCCTATTTTTAATCTTAGGGCTTTTAACTTATTCATATCGCTCTTCAACTTGATTTATTTCAGAATCAATACTCAAACCTCTGAATACACAAGGTGGTTCGATTCCATAGGCATTCATTTTGTTTTTTTGAATAAGTCCTGTTAAGTAGTCTGAAGGCATTCGTACAGGATAAGCATAGTTAAGCAATTTTGAAGCGCCCAATTGTGTAATTAAATATGCGGCAGTACAGGTAATAAACCGCTTAGAATTTTTCGAAGGAGACTTATAATGTACAAGTCGATAGCCTTCATAAAGTTTTTTCTTACAAAGATATGATTTGGCTTTACCATGATCTAAAAAGATCAAATCATATTTTTTTCCAACTTTATTTAACGCATCCTGAACAATTTCCTCAAAATAATGTGAAACTATAGCATCATCTTCAAGAACAATAGCACTTTCAATATTGTTTTCTATAATATATTCATAAACATTAATATGGCTCATTGCGCAACCAATTTCGCCGAGTGTTAATGGCTTAGGTGATAAATAGTGTTTTGGATAGAAATCATAATCGACAGATTCTAATACAGAAGCGGATAGTTTTTTCCCATCTGTTGCATCAAAAAAACTGAAGTCCAACCCCAAACCGGAAAGGCGTTTAGCAATATTTTCTCTTCTTTTTGAATGTTTTAAACTAATTACAATTATTTTAGGTATAGCCATAAATAGCCCTTAGTTGAAGTCATTTGTTTACATATAATTTTATCAAACCATCGTAAAATTGCTTTAGCTATTTTCAAGATAGCGCTGTTATCCTTTTAGAAAGGAAGGCGGCATAAGACTCAAACGCCTTATCTTTTCTCTATATTTTGTATGCTAAATGAAATTTTCTATCTGATCCAGCGTTGAAACATTATATATAATTGAATTATTAAAAAAAGAATGAGGATTTCAACAAAATACCATTTTAATCTTTCGTCTAACGCCAAAAACGGCTATAATCCGCCCGTTTTTCATTTATAACCCGCAAAAAGTGCGGTCAAAAAAATCATAATTTTAGAGGATAAAATGGCAAAAGAAGATTGCATTGAAATGCAAGGTACAATCTTAGAAACTTTACCTAACACCATGTTTCGTGTTGAATTAGAAAATGGTCATGTATTAACTGCACACATCTCAGGTAAAATGCGTAAAAATTATATTCGTATTTTAACAGGCGATAAAGTAACGGTAGAAATGACACCTTATGACTTGAGCAAAGGTCGTATCATTTTCCGTAGTCGTTAATTTAGAAATAAAAAAGAAAACCGATGTTGTTAATATCGGTTTTTTTGTTTGAAAAGCATGCAAATGATTTGAAGTCTAGAAAAAAAACTGTATAATCGGCATCCTTAGCCACGTTCATTTTTTCGTTCCTTGCCTTTGCAGATTGGTGGCTAGTCTACGTCAAAGGCTGATTAACCCGTAAGGAGCAGTAATGCGTCACTACGAAATCGTGTTTATGGTTCATCCGGACCAAAGCGAGCAAGTACCAGGTATGATCGAACGTTACACAGGTTCTGTTAAAGAAGCTGGTGGTCAAGTTCATCGCCTAGAAGATTGGGGTCGTCGTCAATTAGCGTACCCAATTAACAAATTACACAAAGCACATTACGTGCTTATGAATGTAGAAGCGCCTCAACAAGTCATCGACGAGCTAGAAACGACTTTCCGTTATAACGATGCTGTATTACGCAGTCTTGTTATCCATACTAAGCACGCCGTAACCGAAGCGTCCCCAATGAAAGCGGCTAAAGAAGAACGTAAACCTTTAGCTGAAGTTGAAAACAACGATTTTGAGGATGCTGAAGAGTAATTCAAAACTTGATAATCGCTTCTCGTTAATCGGCACAGTGTGCCAATTACCCAAGCGAAGCAAAAGCCCTAACGGGATTGCACATTGCCAATTTTGGCTGGAACATCGTTCCGAACAAGTCGAAAGTGGTTTATCACGTCAAGCGTGGTTAAAGATGCCAGTTCAAGTCAGTGGCAATCAGTTAATAGAAAAAACTCAAAGCATTACGGTCGGCAGTAAACTTCTTGTGGTGGGGTTTATTACTTCACATAAAACCTCAAATGGTTTAACACAGTTAGTATTGCATGCCGAGCAAATCGAATTTATAGATTAGGAGACAGCCAAATGGCACGTTATTTCCGTCGTCGTAAGTTCTGCCGTTTCACAGCGGAAAATGTTGTTGAAATCGATTACAAAGATATCGCTACATTAAAGAACTACATTTCTGAAAGCGGCAAAATTGTACCAAGCCGCATTACCGGTACTCGTGCGAAGTACCAACGCCAATTAGCACGCGCAATCAAACGCGCTCGTTATTTAGCGTTATTACCTTACTCTGATTCTCATCACAATTAAGAAGGAGTTAGGAAATGCAAGTAATTCTTTTAGATAAAATCGTTCACCTAGGTAACGTAGGTGATCAAGTTAATGTTAAATCTGGTTTCGCTCGTAACTTCTTAATCCCACAAGGTAAAGCAGTTATGGCAACTAAAGCTAACATTGAACACTTTGAAGCACGTCGTGCAGAGTTAGAAGCAGCGGCAGCAGCAAGTTTAGCAGCAGCTCAAGCTCGTGCAGCACAAGTGACTGCATTAGGTTCTGTTACCATCGCATCTAAAGCAGGTGATGAAGGTCGTTTATTCGGCGCAATCACTACTCGTGATGTAGCAGAAGCCGTAACTGCAGCTGGTGTTGAAATTGCGAAAAGCGAAGTTCGTTTACCAAATGGTCCAATCCGTACTCTTGGTGATCACGATGTTCGTTTCCAACTTCACGGTGAAGTATTTGCAACATTAGATGTTATCGTTGTTGCAGAATAATTATCAAAGTTTTTGATAAAAGAAAACCCGACGTAATGTCGGGTTTTTTGTTTTTCTGGATTAAGAAAATATTTTAGTTATGCTTAAAGAATAAAAAAAGTGCGATCATTTTTTTGACCGCACTTTTATTTATCCATTTAGTGTTGTTTTAAATTACAAACCTAATACAGCAAATAACACCCAAATTGTGTAAATCATTGCCAAACCGTAAAAGATAAATCCGCCTGCTGGCACGTGGATTTTAAGATCGTGCATCGCATGATGGATACGGTGTAAACCACACCACATAGGGAAAATTGTTAAAACTAAGATAACTAATTTTCCGATCCAAGAATAAGCGAATGTAATTAAGTTATGTGGATCAATTAATCCGAATGGTAACAATAAACCAAGGATTAAGATTACCACAGGGAAGAAAATCGCACTGACAGTCCCGCCAGCACCAAACATCAACCATACTGGTGGTTCACCAGAGCGTTTTGGATTTTGTTCGACCATTTTTTCTCTCCCTACATATAAACTAAAATTAATGCGATAACACTAATCACAGCTGTAACTGCCCAAAGTGCATTTCTTAACACGTGATGTGGTAAACGCTCATTTTTAACAATGATGTTCATCACTTTTGGTGTCATCACGAAATAAGTTGCTGTGTGATATAAAGTCGCAATTAATGTGATGATATTTAAGAACACCACAATTGGATTTCTTAAGAAGCCGATGAAATCAATAATGCCTAGACCTGGAACAGGATTGCTTGCAAGGCAAAGTACGCCATAAAGCAATACGATACAGAACCATACAGCAAAGATAGAGGTTGCTTCACGCACCATATACGCTTTGTAGAAATCCAATTTTTGCCACCAAGTAGCCGTCATTGGGCGAACATATTTTTTACGTTTACTTACTGTTACTGACATATTCTTCCCCTTAGCCTTTTGGTTTTAGCATTGAGATAACATAATCTTTGGCACTTTCCACTTTGCCTTGGTTGATTGCAGAAGCCGGATCCACGTGTTTTGGACACACTTCAGAACAATAACCCACGAAAGTACAGCTCCAAACACCGTTTTTACCATTTAATAATGGCATACGTTGTGCTTTACCATGGTCACGGTTATCAAGGTTGTAACGGTGTGCCATCGTAATTGCTGCTGGGCCTAAGAATTCAGGATTTAAACCAAATTGCGGACAAGCCGCATAGCATAAACCACAGTTAATACACATTGAGAATTGACGATATTTTTCAAGCTGTGCCGGAGTTTGTTTAGTACGGCTTACTTGCAATTCTTTCGATGGATGTGGTTTACCATCTAATGCTGGTGCTTCGTTACCAATAATATAAGGTTTAATTGCCTCTAAACTTTCGATAAAGTGGCTTAAATCAACCACTAAGTCGCGTTCAATAGGAAAGTTTGCCAATGGTTCAATACGCATGTGGCCACTGTAATCACGTAAGAACGTTTTACAAGCCAATTTTGGTTTGTTATTAACCATCATCCCACAAGAACCGCAGATCGCCATACGGCAAGACCAACGATAAGAAAGAGACGGCTCAAGTTTATCTTTAATGTAACCTAACGCATCTAAAAGAGAGGTTTGGTTATCATAAGGTACTTGATAAGAGCTTAAATGTGGCTCTTGATCGTTTTCTGGGTTGTAGCGTAATACTTCTACAGTCATTACCGGTGAATTAGCCATTTGCTTGCTCCTTAGCTTTCGCAGCCGCTTCTGCCGCTTCTGCTTCAGCACCATAAACACGTTTTGCTGGTTGAGATTTGGTGATTTTCACCGGGCTGTATTCAATACGCGGTGCATCATCGCCATTGTAGTAAGCAAGGGTGTGTTGTAAATAATTCACATCATCACGTTCAGTGTAGTCTAAGCGTTGGTGTGCACCACGAGACTCTTTACGTTCAATTGCAGAGTTTGCAATAGATTGTGCCACATCAAGGATGTAACCTAATTCTACAGTGTAAAGCACATCGGTATTGAATACGCTTGAACGGTCTGCAACACGAATACGCTTATAACGTTCTTTAAGCTCAGCAATTTTATCTACTGCTTTTTGCATGCTTTCTTGGTCACGGTAGATACCACAACCTTCTTCCATAACGGTACCCATTTCGTCACGGATTTCAGACCAAGATTCGTTACCTTCTTGGTTATAAAGTGCTTCAAGGCGAGCTACAACATCTTGAGCTTGCGCATCAACTGCTGCACGGTTTGCAGGTTGTGCTTCCGCTGCGCGTTGTGCGGCATATTCACCTGCAACACGGCCTAAAACCACTAATTCTGCAAGCGAGTTAGAACCTAAACGGTTTGCGCCATGTAAACCAGAAGACGCACATTCACCCACAGCAAATAAACCTTTAATGCGAGTTTCGCTGTTGTAATCCACTTCAATACCACCCATGGTGTAGTGAACAACAGGACGTACAGGGATTGGTTCATTAACTGGGTTTACACCTTCATAAGCACTGGCTAATTCACAAATGAATGGAAGACGTTCATGTAAGTATTTTTCCCCTAAGTGACGTAAGTCAAGATGAACTACATCGACGCCTTTTGCAGTTTTTAAGGTGTTGCCTTTTTTCCATTCTTGCCAGAATGCTTGTGAAACTTTATCACGTGGACCAAGTTCCATATATTTGTTTTCAGGTTTACCGATTGGGGTTTCAGGACCTAGACCATAATCTTGTAAATAACGGTAGCCGTTTTTGTTCACTAAGATACCGCCTTCACCACGACAACCTTCAGTCATTAAGATACCGGTATTCGGTAAGCCGGTTGGGTGATATTGGACGAATTCCATATCACGAAGAGGAACACCATGACGATATGCCATTGATAAACCATCACCAGTTACGATACCGCCGTTGGTGTTGAATTTAAATGCACGACAGCCACCACCAGTTGCAATCACAACCGCATTTGCGTTGATTTGAACAAGTGTACCTTCCATCATATTCATCGCAACCATACCACGAGCATGACCATCATCAACTAAGATGTCTAAAACGAAGTGCTCGTCAAAGCGTTGAATTTGTGGATATTGAATGGATGTTTGGAAAAGAGTATGTAATAAGTGGAAACCGGTTTTATCTGCTGCGAACCAAGTACGTTCGATTTTCATCCCACCGAAACGACGCACGTTTACATCACCATCGGCTTTACGGCTCCAAGGGCAGCCCCAACGTTCAAGTTGAGTCATTTCCACCGGAGAATGTTCAACGAAATATTCCACCACATCTTGTTCACATAACCAGTCACCACCGGCAACGGTATCGTGGAAGTGTTTATCGTAGGAATCTTCCTCTTTAATTACTGCGGCCGCACCACCTTCTGCAGCAACCGTATGGCTACGCATAGGATAAACTTTAGAAACTAATGCGATCTTTAAGTTAGGGTTTGCTTCTGCTGCTGCAATTGCTGCACGTAAACCGCCGCCACCGGCACCAACAATAGCAATATCGACATTAACCGTTTGCACGATATCCTCCAATTAAAAGTAAAAAAATGAAACGCCCTAATAAAAGCAATAGGGAACATACTACCATTCTGCCATTTTTGTTTACAAATTAGTAACCTTTTTTCCTGAATAAACGGATAAAATACTAAAAGTGTGATCTAACTCAAAAAAGTTAGTTTTTATATATTTTGGGATGATAACTGTTTTCGTTTATAAACCATTCAATTGGATTATTGAGTTAAAAATCGCTCTTGTTTACAATAATATCATTCCTCTTAGTGCCAAAAATGGAGAAAAAAATGACCGCACTTAGCGATAAACAAACACTATGGCAACCTTCTGCTCCAATAAAAAATTTACTGGCTCGTGCAAAAATTATTGCTGATATTCGCGAGTTCTTTACTGATCGTGGATTATTAGAGGTAGAAACACCTGTTTTAAGCGAATTTGGCGTAACCGATCTCCATCTTTCCACCTTTAATACCGAATTTATTGCACCTTTTGGCGAATTATCAAAAACACTCTGGCTTTCCACTAGTCCGGAATATCACATGAAACGTTTACTGGCTGCTGGCAGTGGGCCAATTTTTCAAATTAGTAAAGTATTCCGTAATGAGGAGGCTGGCAATCGGCATAATCCAGAATTTACCATGCTTGAATGGTATAGACCGTACTTTGATATGTATCGTCTGATGAATGAAGTGGATGATTTATTACAACAAATTCTTGATTGTAAACCCGCAGAAACCTTAAGTTATCAGTTCGTATTTCAAGAATATGTAGGATTAGACCCACTTTCTGCAACTCGTCAAGAATTAGTTGAAGCAGCTCGTAAACACCATTTCATGGCAGATGAAAATGAAGACAGGGACACATTATTACAATTTTTATTCAGCGAAGTGGTAGAACCTAACATCGGGCAAGAAGCACCTGTTGCTGTATATCATTTTCCCTCTTCACAAGCTGCACTTGCACAACTTAGTCCAGAAGATAGTCGTGTGGCAGAACGCTTTGAGTTTTATTATAAAGGATTAGAATTAGCAAATGGTTTTCACGAGTTAACTGATGCCCGTGAACAACAACACCGCTTTGAGCAAGATAACCGCCTACGCGAAAAAGCAGGCTTACCACAACATGAAATCGATCATCGCTTCCTGGCGGCATTACAAGCAGGGATTCCCAATACATCAGGCGTGGCTTTAGGTGTCGATCGTTTAATTATGATTGCATTAGGTGCTAAAAGTATTAAAGAGGTGATTTCATTTTCAGTGGAGTGCGCTTAACGCTATCAAATACCCATTATTTCTTCGACACTTAGGCGATTATAAAGAATAAATAAAACAAGAAATCGATCTGGCCGAATATTTAAAATGTCAGCAAGTCAATTTGGGATTGATTAAAAAACAAACTTTATTGTTTGAAAAATGTGATCTTGATCAGATTTTAGTAAATTGGTGTAGATCCTCCCATTGACACCATAACTTTATTTTGTAATATTTGTGGCGTCTATTTCGGAGATTGAACTTTTTATGAAAAATTGCTTCAATCAAAAATCGTAGAGCATAACCCAAAGGAATAACAATTATGAAAAAGACACTAGCAGCATTAATTGTTTCTGCATTTGCCGCTTCAGCAGCAAACGCAGCAGTAGTTTACGACAACGAAGGTACTAAAGTTGAATTAAATGGTTCTCTTCGTTTAATCATGGAAAAGGCGGATAAAAAACAGTACAACGCCGCTGGTCAATCAACTAAAAAAGCTAACTCTGCTTTACGTAATGCAGGCTCACGTTTCGGCATCACTGTAAAACATAACTTAGATAACGATTTCTATGCATTAGGTCGTTTAGAATTCCGTTTTGATGATACTGATTCTCGTGATAAATTTGGTAGACTTTACGCTAAACGTGCTTACGTAGGTTTAGGTAGCAAAGCGACAGGTGACATCACATTTGGTCGTCAAGTAACTATCGCAGATGAGTTAGTACAAGCGAATGACTATGAATACGGTTTCATTCCAAAAGAAGAATATATCCCAAAAGATGGTACTGGCGTAGTTCGTTATGACTATAAAGGTATTGAAGGTTTACAATTAAGTGCAAACTATAACTTTGGTCAAAAAAATAATGAAAAAGGCAAAGCACTTGATCCAGCTATCAAAAATGCATTTGGTTTCGGTGCATTATACACAGCGGGTGATTTAGATGCGCGTTTCGCTTATGGCCACACTAGCTTTGAAACTGATGCGTCATATAAACACCGTTTAGATGGTTTTTTAGCATCATTAGGTTATAAATTTGGCGACTTCACATTAACTGGTGACTTCGCTTATGGTCATGAAAAATTTGATGATGAAAAAACAAACAAATTCTATGTGTCTCCTGGTTTCGCATATCAGGTTGTGCCAGCGTCTAAAGTGTATGGTAACTACCTATACGAACGTGTGAAAGGTGACGTTAATAAAGATAAAACTCACGGTTTCTTACTTGGTGCAGACTACAAACTTCATAAACAAGTCGTAGTGTTCTTAGAAGGTAAATACGTAACAACTAAATCTTACACTAATGATACTTATACTGGTAAAGTTAAAGACAGAGCTATCGGTGTAGGTATGCGTGTATACTTCTAATCTTTGATTAGAAAGAAATCTTAAAAGGCGAATCGAAAGGTTCGCCTTTTTATTTATCTTTTTAAATCTCCCCAAACCCTCTTTACAAAAGAGGGGCTTTTTTATGAGTTACTTTTAATATTTTAGGGAGTATTTGAGAGAGCTAAGAACGGAAAGCATTTATTTGCCAATAAAATACCCCCCCCCTCTTTCGCAAAGAGGGGGCTAGGGGGAGATTAACTACTTCAACTTATCCAAAATCAGTTCTCCCATCATTTCAATATGGGCTTTTTCTGCATTCAACGCAGGGATATAGTGATAAGACACACCACCATGATTTAAGAATGTTTCTTTATTTTCAACCTCAATTTCTTCTAAGGTTTCTAAGCAATCCACCGAGAAGCCAGGGCAAATCACCACGATTTTTTGAATCCCTTGAGAAGCAGCTTCTTCCAAGAAATGATCGGTATAAGGTTGTAACCATTCTTCACGACCAAAACGAGATTGGAACGTCATATTCCATTGGTTTTCGGTTAAACCGAGCTTATCCACAATCGCAATCGTAGTTTGTTTGCAATGCTGACGATAATAATCCCCCATATTCTCATAACGCAATGGAATGCCATGATAAGAAAAAAGCAAAAATTCATCCGATTTTAACCGCACTTTGATAGAATCCACCAACGCATTAATGTAGTTTTTATCAAGATGATAAGAATGAATAAACTCAAAAGGCATAATATCGCGTTCTTGTGCAATCGCACGATTGAATGCATCGATTAATGCACCTGTTGTGGTGCTGGAATATTGTGGATAAAGTGGTAGTACAATCATGCGTTCTACATCATTTTTGAGTAAATTTTTGACCGCACTTTGCATCGAAGGATTGCCGTAAGTCATGGCAATTTCGACTTGTGCATTGATGCCTTGTTCAGTCAAATAAGCTTGTAAACCTGTTTGTTGTTGCTTTGTAATAGCGAGCAGCGGAGAGCCTTGAGCGGTCCAAATAGCTTGATAATTTTGTGCAATACGTTTAGAACGCATCGGTAAAATAATAGTTTTTAAAAGGGGATACCATTTCCAACGGGGTAAATCGACCACTCGAGGATCTGTGAGAAATTCCCATAAATAACGTGAAATTGCTTTGGCGTTAGGTTCATCCGGCGTACCAAGATTGGCTAAGATAACACCGATTTTTTGAGTTTTATTCATAAATGTTTAATAGAAAGCGTTAATCGAGAAACGCAACAAAGTTTATCTTGTTCATCACGAATGTCAATTTGCCATACATGGATATTTTTACTTAAACTAATAGGGATTGCCTTAGCAATCACAAAACCTTGTTTTACTGAATGGAGGTGATTCGCATTAATGTCTAAGCCGACAACTATTTGTCCCTCTTCTACACAGAGAAATCCTGCCAGAGATCCAATAGTTTCGGCCAAGGCAACAGATATGCCCCCATGTAGCAAACCAAAAGGCTGTATTGTGCGATGATCTACAGGCATTTTGGCCTCAATCCAGTTTTCTCCAACCGCATAAACCTCAATACCTAAATGTTCTATAGCACAGTTTTTACTCATTTCATTAAGTTGATTGAGTGTGAATGTCTTTTTCCAGATCGCCATGTAGGTTATTCCTTAGATAGGCTGATTAATTTTTGAGTTTTTTATCTTTTAAGATAATTCAATGCGGTTTATTTGCTAGAGTGCAAGTCAGCATTATAACGAAAATCTACTTTGTATGTTGAAATTTATGCTGAAAACGATCAATCCTCCCCTTTTTCATATAGACAATTCCAATTACATCAATTTATAGCTTTCTTCCTCACTTTTAGGCAAAATAGGAGAAAATTTAAGTAAGTAAAAAAAGGATTATTACAATGATTAAACATTACGATTATATTGCGATTGGTGGCGGTTCTGGCGGGATTGCCTCAATTAACCGTGCAGCAAGCTACGGTAAAAAATGTGCCATTATCGAAGCAAAACACCTCGGTGGCACTTGTGTGAACGTAGGTTGTGTACCGAAAAAAGTGATGTTTTATGGCGCACAAATTGCAGAAGCCATTAACAGCTATGCACCCGCTTATGGTTTTGATGTCGAAGTGAAAAACTTTGATTACGCGAAATTAGTTGAGAGTCGTCAAGCTTATATCGGTCGTATTCATACCTCTTACAATAATGTATTAGCAAAAAATAATGTGGATGTTCTAAATGGTTTTGCTCGCTTTAAAGATGCGAAAACGATTGAAGTAAGCTATGCAGATGGTTCAACAGAATTAGTGACAGCGGATCATATTTTAATTGCTACAGGTGGTCGTCCAAGTATTCCTGCGGTAAAAGGTGCAGAATACGGGATTGATTCAAATGGTGTATTTGCTTTAAATGAATTACCAAAACGTGTTGCAGTGGTTGGTGCGGGTTATATTGCTGTTGAATTAGCGGGTGTTTTAAATAGCTTAGGCAGCGAAACCCATTTATTTGTGCGCCAACACGCCCCATTGCGTCATCAGGATCCATTAATTGTAGAGACATTAGTTGAAGTGTTAGCACAAGATGGAATTCAATTACATACCAAAGCGTTGCCTGAAGAAGTCGTAAAAAATGCCGATGGTTCACTTACCTTGAAATTACAAGATGGTCGTGAAACCACGGTAGATACGTTAATTTGGGCGATTGGTCGTGAACCGGCAACGGATGTGATTAATCTTGAAGTAACAGGGGTGAAAACCAACTCACGCGGACAAATTATTGTCGATAAATACCAAAATACAAACGTGCCTGGTATTTATGCTGTGGGAGATATTATCGAAGGTGGTATTGAATTAACACCCGTTGCCGTAGCAGCAGGTCGTCGCTTATCTGAGCGTTTATTTAATAATAAACCGACTGAACATTTAGATTATAACTTAGTGCCAACTGTGGTATTCAGCCATCCGCCAATTGGTGCGGTGGGTTTAACTGAACCGCAAGCGATTGAGCAATATGGTGAAGAAAATGTGAAAGTGTATAAATCCTCTTTCACGGCAATGTACACCGCTGTCACTGAACATCGCCAACCTTGCCGAATGAAGTTAGTTTGTGTTGGCAAAGAAGAGAAAATTGTGGGCTTACACGGTATTGGTTTTGGTGTGGATGAAATGATTCAAGGTTTTGCTGTGGCAATCAAAATGGGCGCAACGAAAGCAGACTTTGATAATACCGTAGCGATTCACCCAACAGGTTCTGAAGAATTTGTGACAATGCGTTAATTGCTGATAAAGAAAGTGCGGTCAAAATGATCTGCACCCCAAAAGTTGGACTCAACAAACCAACAATTGAGGTGCAGATTTTTTATGGGTAAACACTACACAATCGAATTCAAATTACAGGTTCTTCAACCTATTCTGAATCGAAAAATGAGTATCAGAGAAGCCGCGCGTTTTTTACAATATTTCTTCCAACGCCCTAATCGGGATATGGTTGAAACAGTTTGAAAAAAGTGGCATAAAGGGACTTATTCCCCGTAAACCATCAGGACGACCGCCTATGAAACCTAAATATGCCAGAATGCCACCGCCACCCAAAACTGAAGAAGACCGTTTACGCCTGAGAATTTTACAGCTTGAAGCGGAGGTAGCCTACCTAAAGGAGTTGAGAAGGCTCAGACTTCAGGACGAAGCCGAGCAACGGAAATTATCCAAAGGTTAAGAACACGCTATCCGTTAAAATGGCTTTTAGGCTTTGCACAGTTAGCGCGTAGTACGTTTTTTGCGAAACTTCAGATTAAACTGGATAAGGATGAGGAGCTGAAAAAGGCCATTAAACGCATCAAAGCCAATCATCCTGATTATGGCTACCGACGTGTTCATGCCAGCTTGCCAGGCGTGAATCATAAAAAAGTTCAACGTTTAATGCAGACACTTGGACTTCAAGTGCGGTCAAGAAAAAGCAAGAAATTTACCACCTATCGAGGCACGATAGGGGTAATTGCACCGAATCATCTTGAACGCGATTTTAGTGCAACGGCCCCGAAACAAAAATGGGTGACCGATATCACCGAGTTTAAGGCGAAAGATGGGAGTAAAGTCTATTTATCTCCAATTTTAGACTTATTTAACAATGAGATAGTCTCCTATAATCTCAGCTATTCCCCAAATTGGGCGCAAGTAGAGGACATGTTAATGCAAGCCGTCAAAGGATTAAATAAAGCTTGTGGTGTCATTTTACATTCAGACCAGGGATGGCAATATCAAATGGTAGCTTATCGTCGAATTTTAGCTGAACATGGCATCATTCAAAGTATGTCGAGAAAAGGGAATTGCTTAGATAATGCCGCAATGGAAAGTTTCTTTGGACGATTAAAAACAGAATGTTTTTATGGTCGGGAATTTAAAACAAAAGAAGAGATAGTTGATGCCGTCAGGGATTATTTGGATTACTATAATCATCGACGGATTCAACTAAAATTAAAAGGACTGAGTCCGATACAATATCGAAAACAATCCTTTGAATAACAGTCTAACTTTTTGGGGTCAGATCAAAATCTCTGATGTTTTTGACCGCACTTTTTATTGTGATTTGTTATTAGGCTGCTGCGCGATTGCCTAATGTACCATCATCTTCCATTTCTTTAGCTACACCGACGACCTCAGCAATTTTATCCCCTTCTTTGAAGAAGACGAAACCACCATGTTCCATTTTGACCCAAGGCTCATCTTTAGTGAGTGGAAAAGTCGTAATGATTGTGACTTTGTCGCCATCTTTTGCATAATCATTAAAATCGATGACGCCATCATCATCAATGCGGTGCGCTTTACCAAAAGGGGCTTTACGTGTTAAGTAATGCAAATTGGTTGAGCAGTGGGCGATCATCCATTCTCCATTTGAAAGAATGAAATTAAAGGTGCCTTTTTCTGAGAGTGCTTTAGCAATATCTTGAATCGCGTTAAAAATTTCCATTTCAGACGGTTTACGACGGAAACGATTTTTCAAATATTCCGCCATATAACAAAATGCGGCTTCTGAATCAGTTGAACCAATAGGCTGACAGAAACTCTCAGACATGTCTGGTAATTCTTTTAAATTACCATTGTGAGCAAACACCCAGTTTTCGCCCCAGATTTCACGAATAAAGGGATGGGTGTTTTCAATGGTGACCCCTCCTTGTGTTGCTTTACGAATGTGGGCGATCACGTTCAGTGATTTAATATTGTATTGTTTTACACAATCCGCAATCGGGGATTGTGATGCTGCGTGGTTATCGCGAAAAATACGCACTCCACGACCTTCAAAAAAAGCAATACCGAAGCCATCCGAATGACAATCAGTAAGACCAGCACGACGACGGAAACCTTCAAAAGAAAAAACAATATCCGTCGGTGTATTACAATTCATTCCGAGTAATTGGCACATAAATTCCTACAACTTATTTTTATCATTTTATACCCTTATAATATGTGCTGATTTAACACCATAATACATTGAAATTCAAGAGAGGTAATAAAGGATTTTTAGACTAAAAAGTTACATAAAATAACCTTGAGCTTTTATACGCTAGAAAGGCATGACAGCTTAAGCCAGACTAACAATGTCATAATTTTGATAACGCATTAGTTTATCTATCTATTAGAATTAATTCTTGTCATTATTTCGAAACTAAAAACATATATTCAGGAATGACTATGTAAGAATTTACTTGAGTTAAAAGTGGAACTGGCGCATATTATTTCACTGTAAAAAACACCTTGAAAATTAATCGCACTTTGGTTTGAGATTTCCAAAGTGCGGTCAATTTTCAGTGATTATTTCAACTCGCCTCGTTCTACAATAATCCCCACATTACTTGCTTGAGCAACGGCTTTCGGTTTGCTTAATTTGAGGCGTAACCATGAAATACCAAAACGTTGTTGTAATTGATCTGCTACTTCATAAGCCACTCGCTCAATCAATAAAAATGGCTTAGCTTGCACATAATCTAAAATAAATTGGCTCACTTCGGCATAATTGAGACAGTATTGCACATTATCCGTTTCTGCGGCTTTTTGACAATCCCATGCCATTTCCAAATCAAAAACAAGCTTTTGTTTAATTTGTTGTTCCCAGTCATACACACCGATTTGTGCGAAGACCACTAATTCTTCAATAAAAATACGATCCATCTCTCATTCCTGTAAAAATATAGTGGGCTTATGCTATCAAGTTTGGTTAAAATAACGAACAAGTTTTTCAAATACAATCAAGATTGTGGAGCACAAAATGAGCCTATTTGCCCTTTTTTATATGATTTTTGCTTATTTACTGGGTTCGATTTCCAGTGCAATTTTGATTTGTAAGGTTGCAGGCTTGCCTGACCCGCGAAAAAATGGCTCTCATAACCCTGGTGCGACCAATGTATTACGTATTGGCGGACGTTGGGCGGCGCTTGCGGTATTAATTTGCGATATTTTAAAAGGGATGTTACCTGTTTGGGCGGGTTATTATTTAGGGCTTACGCAATTTGAATTAGGCATGGTTGCATTAGGGGCTTGCTTGGGGCACATCTTCCCTATTTTCTTTCAGTTTAAAGGCGGGAAAGGTGTAGCGACTGCATTCGGTGCCATAGCACCCATCTCTTGGGGCGTCGCCGGCTCAACACTAGGTACGTGGTTGTTAGTCTTCTTAATTAGTCGCTATTCTTCATTAAGTGCGGTTATCACTGCACTTCTCGTGCCATTTTATGTTTGGTGGCTTAAACCGGAATTTACCTTCCCCGTTGCCTTAGTTTGCTGTTTGCTGATTTATCGTCACCACGACAATATTCAGCGCTTATGGCGAGGCCAAGAAGATAAAATGTGGGGGAAATCCAAGAAGAAATAAATAAAAAAACCTGTCGATAATCGACAGGTTTTCTTTTTATCAAAATGGCTTAGAAATCTACCGCACTTTTAAGTTTTTTCAGTGCGTTCGCTTCAAGCTGACGAATACGTTCTGCAGACACATTATATTTTGCAGCAAGATCATGAAGTGTGGCTTTATCATCATCTAACCAACGTGCTTTGATAATATCTTGGCTACGTTCGTCAAGATTAGCTAAGGCTGTACCTAACTTTTCTGTAGCTTGTTCTTCAAAGTTTTCGCTTTCAAGTTCTGCCGCAAAGTTTGAGCTTTTATCTTCTAAATATAAAGAAGGTGCATAAGCTTCGTCATCATCGTCTGTTGGCAAATCAAAGCCTACATCGGCCCCTGTCATGCGGGATTCCATTTCGATGACATCTTCTTTTGACACGCCAAGCTCATTCGCCACCATATCCACTTCGTTTTCATTGAACCAACCTAAACGTTGTTTGGTTTTACGTAGGTTAAAGAACAATTTACGTTGTGCTTTCGTAGTAGCGACTTTCACAATACGCCAGTTGCGAAGGACATATTCATGGATTTCAGCTTTGATCCAATGCACCGCAAAAGATACAAGACGAACACCTACTTCCGGATTAAAACGTTTTACCGCTTTCATTAATCCGATATTACCTTCTTGAATTAAATCTGCTTGCGGTAATCCATAACCTGAATAACCACGCGCAACATGAATAACAAAACGTAAGTGTGATAAAACTAACTTTTTCGCTGCTTCAATATCACCGCCATAATACAAACGTTCTGCTAAGCTTTTTTCTTCCTCTGCAGTCAGCATCGGATATTCGTTTGCTGCTCGAATATAACCTTCGATGCTACCTTGAGGTACTAACATCATTTGAGTTTCTTTATTCATTCTTCTCCTCACAGCATGCGGAGCAACGCCCCGATTCATTACTTATTTGTTATTGTATAACAACTATTGTCATTATACCTCAATTTGTTTTATTTGACAGTTTTTAACGATTAAAAGTTCAAATTAATCACTAAAAATTTTCCAAATTAATTTAATGGCACAAGTGAATAAACTACATCCTCTGCCACAACCTTAAACAATAGATCAATATTAGGGTGTTTTCCAGGATTTTGTTTGGCATCTTCAACATGCTCTGCAAACCATTCAATGCCTTGCTGCGCTGAAGGGCGGTCTAATTTTCCATTAAATTTTTCAGCCAGTGCATTATAAAGACGAAGCGAGCCAAGTTTGCCTGGTGCAGCAGGAATATGATGAATCACGGTTTCACCGTTTAATACATCTAAACCCGTTAAATGATCAATGCTTGGTAAAGTCTCTAAAATGTCTTTAAAGTTCATGATTGCTTTCCTCTATAAATTAACTAATGGCTTGCTCTGAATTCATTTCGCCATTCGCGCCCATAAAGCGCACTTCTGGCTGTAAATACACACCAAATTTATCTGCCACGGTTTGACGGATATGATGTGCTAACTTAACCACATCATGCCCAGTGGCATTGCCTTTATTAATCAGCACTAAAGCTTGTTGTTGATGAATCGCTGCGCCACCGATTTGAAATCCTTTTAAATGGCATTGATCGATTAACCAACCTGCTGCCAGTTTCACTGAACCATCCGGTTGTGGAAAGTGCGGTAGATTTTCGACCTGTTTTTGGATTTTCGCAAATTGTTCTGCACTTACCACAGGATTTTTGAAGAAACTGCCCGCATTACCAAATTCTTTTGGATCGGGCAATTTGCTGCGGCGAATATGGCACACTTCATCAAACACTTGTTTTGCCGTTACAGTTTGAGGATCAAAATTCACTAATGAGCCATATTTTAAAATTGGTTGCCAATTTTTGGCTAATTTCAATCCAACCGCTGTAATCACATAACCTTGTGCATAGCGATGTTTGAAAATACTTTCACGATAACCAAATTCACATTCACTCGCCTGTAAACGGAATTGTTCGTCCGTGTTGAGATTCAATACATCCACGTAATCGCACACATCTTTAAATTCTACGCCATACGCGCCAATATTTTGAATCGGTGCTGAGCCGGCACAGCCGGGAATGAGTGCGAGATTTTCTAAGCCGTCAACCCCTTGTGAAAGCGACCATTCCACTAACTGATGCCAATTTTCGCCACCATTAACATGCAAATAATGGTAATTGCTATCTTCTGTATGTTGAATACCCGATAAACGGTTAACAATTACAACACCTTGGAAATCTTCTAAAAACAGCATATTGCTGCCTTGTCCTAAAAATAAGACAGGTAGATTTTCAGCTTGCGCTTTTTGCCAAGCTTGTTGGATTTGTTCAATCGATGTGGCTTCAATAATTTCACGCGCATTTGCTGGAATATTGAAGGTGTGAAACGGCTGTAAACTTTGCATTAACTTTCCTTAAAAAAGTGTGTGAGGAAGCGTGATTTTCACGATAGTACCGCCTTGCTCCCCTTTTGAAATACTGAACTGAGCATTTAATTGTCGACTGCGCTCAGTCATGATATTTAAACCATAATGTCCGTCTGGCTCGTCTAATGTAGGTATCCCTACGCCATTATCTTGTACGAGGATTTCGTATTCGCCCTCAGCATTAATATGGGCTTTTACTTCTATACGTGTGCCTTTGGAGTGTTTCATCGCATTTAACGTTGCTTCACGTACAATTTGCAGAACGTGCACTAATTCTTGTGGATTTAAACTTTGTGAGGGCAAACTACATTCTACGGTCATTTGCATCTTCGTTTGTGAGCGCAAACTTTCGATAACTTGTTCCAAGGCAACCTGTAAGTTGGCTTCTTGCACCGTTAAACGGAAGGTCGCCAATAATTCTCGTAATTGAGAATAACCATCTGATAAGGCTTGTTCAAATTCACCAATGATGGCAATGCTTTTCTCTTTTGATTCCTCGTCTTCTTTCTTCAAATTATGCTTTAACAGCGTTAATTGAATTTGTAAGAAAGACAGCACTTGTGCCAACGAGTCATGTAATTCCCTTGCAATGATTGACCGCTCTTCCATCAATAAGAGTTGCTCTTGCTGGCGTTGCGTTTTGTGTGAATACAAGGCTTTTGCCACCATTTGCCCTAAGTTTTTCATCATGCGAGGATCAGGGCAAGGCAAACCGGCTTGCCACGAGAGCACCGCTAAGTTTTCATTTTCAATGGAAAGCTCTTCGACTTGAAGTGATTGTTTAGGATCTTTTTGTCCAAAGGAAATTTCCCAATGTTCTGCACCTAGAATTTCTAACTCAATGTAGCGTAAATGTTCGCTAACACGAATATGATTGAGCACTTGACTGAGAATTTTATCATTAATCTTTGTTGGCGTAAGTAACTGAGAGCTTTGATAAAGTGTTGTTAAAGAGCGATTGGTTTGACGCAACTTTTGCGTTTGCTCATTTACCGCATCTTCTAAACGGGAATAAAGCCGCCCTAACTCTGATGACATTTGGGTAAACACTTTCGCCAAAACACCAAGCTCATTACCACTTTCTGTATCAAGCTGGATATGGTTAAACTGCCTCATTTGCACTTGCATACTGGCTTTCGTCATTAACTCTAGAGGCTTAACAACCTCTTTCTTTAAATACCAAATTACGTAAGAAACCATCACAACAATCAGCAACATAGAGAAGCAAAGTACTGAAACCGCAATGATCCATTTTTGTTCCGAAAAACGTTGAAGCTCTAAAACAAAATCGTCCACATCTTGCACATAACTTTTTAATTCTGCATAGTATTTTTCTACCTGTTGTAAATGAGCAAGATCAGACATCATCACCCAACGTTTAAGAATTTTCTGATAGGATTCTTGCACTTCAGAAGGCACAAACAATTGTTGTTGTACATTGCGTAAGGCCTTAGCATTGAGACTATGTTGGTAGCGCACTAAATTCTGTTCAACCGTATCTGGCGACCGCTCCATTTCCGTCAATATGCGATAACTTTGCATACGTAGAGAACCGGAAATATTAATGGCTTCCGCGTCCGATTTATTACTGGCCATCACGATCAAACTCAATGAGCTAATAATGCCCATGAAGATAATGACCACAAATAAATATTTAGCAATACGGGTAGAAACTGAACGTTTAGCGTACACGGTAATTCTTTAAAACAGGGGAAAAATGCCCATAGTTTAGCACAAAGTGCGGTTGAAATTGGCTGATTTTTCATAAATAAAAAAACATCGGTTTTAACCCCGATGTTTTCAAAAACTTGATTTTTTTTGACTGCACTTAGCTCAATTCTTTGCCTTTTAATTCGGGCACTAAGAAGACTGTCGCTACCATGTCGATGACATAAATCACCGCCAAGAAAGCAATCGCAATGCTGAATGAATACGCAGAGACAATCGCTCCGACAACAACCGGTCCGAAACCACCTACGGCACGACCTAAGTTAAACAACACATTTTGTGCCGTTGCACGTGCTTCTGTCGGATAAGCTTCTGCCATTAATGCGCCATAACCGCCCATCATGCCGTTCACAAACATCCCCAAGAATGCACCGGCCACCAACATAGCGGTTGGTTCGGTTAATTGAGAGTAAGTGATAATGCTGATCACCGCACCAAGTTGGAACAATAAGAAACTTGGTTTACGCCCGATTCTATCGGCTAGACGACCAAAAATCCAAATCCCTGCCATCATGCCGCATACCGTAACAGCCGTCCATAAACCTGATTTTGTTAAACTAAAACCAAGTTGTTTAGATAAGAAGTTTGGCATCCAAATCATAATACCGTAGTAACCGAAGTTTTGTACGGAAGTTAACACCACCACACCAAGGCTCACTTTTGTGGTTGCTTTATCTTTCACTAAGAGTTTGAAAGATTCCAGTTTAGATATTTTTTGGGTTGAAAGTTCAGTCTGTTTTTGCGAAAAAATTTCAGGTTCATGTAAGCGTACTCGTAAATACCAAGCAACAAATGCAGGGAAAATACCAACAACGAACATGCCACGCCAGCCGATATGTGGAAGCAATACAGGGGTGAGTAATGCCGCCGCTAACACACCAACTTGCCAACCTAACGCCACATAAGACGCGGCTTTTGCACGGTGTTTTGCGGGCCAAGCTTCAATAGCTAATGCCATACCGATACCAAATTCACCACCCAAACCGATCCCCGCGATGGTGCGATAAATTAATAAATCCCAATAGCCTTGTGCGATTGCACATAAACCGGTAAATACGGCGAAGAGGACGATTGTCCAAGTTAGTACACGTACACGCCCATAACGATCGCTTAATGCACCAAATACAATACCACCCACCACAGCACCAATAAGAGTCCAGGTAACTAATGAGCCAGATTGTGCGGGAGTTAAATTAAGATCGGCCGAAATGGCACTAAGCATAAATCCAAGAATAAGAAGATCGAATCCATCCATCGCGTAGCCGACAGCTGATCCAACCAAGGCTTTCCAGCCATATTGATTGACGTTTGTCATGATTGAGATTCCTTTTGCTACTCACGGGTAGCGTTTAAAGTGAAATGATGAGGGAAGAAATTTTCCGATGCGTAGTTTAGAGAAATTGACGGAATTTTGCAAGAATGAGAAAAACAAAGTGCGGTTGATTTTATTCAAGTTTTTATTTTTTCAATAAAATTCGAATTAATAAGGCAATGGCTGCCGCATCATCGACTAAACCTAATGGGCCAAGCACCGCTTCAGGCAAAATATCAATGGGACTGAACAGATAAATCAGAATGATGGCGATTTTGATTAACTTCGTTTTATTCATAGTCATTGGACGAAAAGAAAAAGATCAGGTAAATTCTACAACTTATCCGAATGGTGAATCATCACAAAACGTTCCCAAAGCTGCTCTTCGCTTTCTTGATGCTCAGGATCTGGCTTGATGCAGTTGGTAATCGGGCAAACTTTTTGGCAGGTTGGCGTGTCATAATGACCAACACATTCCGTACAAAGTACAGGATCGATCACATAGATCTCCTCGCCGATTGAAATTGCTTCATTCGGACATTCGGGGAGACACATATCGCAGTTTGTGCATTTATTTGTGATCAGTAACGCCATACCATTCCTTTATATGAGAAAGCGGCGAATTATAGCCGACAAAAGCAAAATTGACAAAATTTAAACAGGATTTTTATGAAAAAACAGGTTTCCACTCTTTCCCTTATTGCCCTTGCTGCATTTAGCATTTGGCAATATTTTACTGAACACAAAAAAGATACAAAACCAGCCCCAACAACCACACAACAACAAAGCCAAAGTGCGATCAAAAATACCAAAGATTTTGGGAATTATGATGTCATCATGCGTGATGATGCTATTGGGCAAAATAAAAATGCCCCAGTTGATTACTATATGTTGGCCTTATCTTGGTCGCCGGCATTCTGTGAAAAACAACGTGCGCAATATGGCAATAATTTACCTGATTCAGCGCAATATCAATGTAGTACAAAAAATCAATTTGGCTGGGTAGTGCATGGATTATGGCCGCAAAATGCGAATGCACGCTCTGTTACGGATCACCCTCGTTTTTGTAATGGTGATTTATCGCCACTTCCAATTGAAACGTTCGAGCCTTACCTTTCAATCTCGCCAGGCGCAAAATTGTTGCAAGGCGAATGGGAAAAACACGGTAGCTGTGCGTTTGATTCAGCAGAAGCTTATTTCAAACAAGAGAAAGCATTATTTGAATCGCTTTCTTTGCCAAACGAACAATTAAGCCGTAAAGAATTATTTCAATGGATGAAGCAAAATAATCCGCAATTAAAAGGCGCTTATTTAGGGGCGAGCCATAACGAATTATTTATTTGCTACGATCGCCGATGGCAAGTAATCGATTGCCCTAAATAAGCATAATTCACTTTTTTATTTGATCTACATCGTTACAACCTAGTAAGAACTAGGTATAATGTCCCCGTTTAATTTTAACTAACCCAAGAGGAAAGCTTATGTCAGTAATCAAAATGACCGACTTAGATTTAAAAGGTAAACGTGTATTTATTCGCGCAGACTTAAACGTACCGGTAAAAGATGGCAAAGTGACATCTGATGCGCGTATTCGTGCGACTATCCCGACGTTAAAACTGGCTTTAGAGAAAGGCGCAAAAGTGATGGTTACCTCTCACTTAGGTCGTCCAACTGAAGGCGAATTCAAACCTGAAGATTCTTTACAACCGGTTGTTGATTACTTAAAAGACGCAGGTTTCAATGTGCGTTTAGTGCAAGACTACTTAAACGGTGTGGATGTTAAAGAAGGCGAAATCGTTGTTTTAGAAAACGTTCGCGTGAACAAAGGTGAGAAGAAAAACGATCCTGAATTAGGTAAAAAATATGCCGCACTTTGTGATGTATTCGTGATGGATGCATTCGGTACGGCTCACCGTGCGCAAGCATCAACTTACGGCGTAGCAGAGTTTGCACCGGTTGCTTGTGCAGGTCCATTATTAGCGGCTGAGTTAGATGCATTAGGTAAAGCACTAAAAGAACCTGCTCGTCCAATGGTCGCGATCGTAGGCGGTTCTAAAGTTTCCACTAAATTAGAAGTATTAAATTCTCTTTCAAAAATTGCTGACCAAATTATCGTGGGTGGTGGTATTGCAAATACGTTCATTGCAGCAGCGGGCCACAATGTGGGTAAATCATTATATGAAGCAGATTTAATCCCTGTAGCAAAAGAATTAGCCGCAAGCACAGATATTCCTGTTCCGGTTGATGTACGTGTTGGTACTGAATTCTCTGAAACTGCACCTGCAACAGAAAAATCAGTGACTGAAGTAAAAGATGACGAATCTATCTTCGATATCGGTGATAAATCTGCTAAACAATTAGCTGAAATCATCAAAAATGCAAAAACCATTTTATGGAATGGCCCAGTTGGCGTGTTTGAATTCCCTAACTTCCGTAAAGGGACTGAAATCATTTCTCACTCGATTGCAAACAGCGATGCATTCTCTATCGCAGGTGGCGGTGATACTTTAGCAGCTATCGATTTATTCGGTATTGCAGATAAAATCTCTTATATCTCTACCGGTGGCGGTGCATTCTTAGAATTCGTTGAAGGTAAAGTATTACCAGCAGTAGAAATTCTTGAAAAACGTGCGAACGGTTAATTAAATGGCTTCTATCCCCTCTGCACAGAGGGGATAAATATTGATTTTTCAAACGGAGGAATGAATCCTCCAAAACAAAAGGAAACACAACTATGGCTAAATTATTAGATATCGTAAAACCAGGTGTAGTAACAGGTGAAGATGTACAAAAAATCTTTGCTTATGCCAAAGCAAACAACTTCGCAATCCCTGCAGTGAACTGCGTGGGCTCTGACTCCGTAAATGCGGTATTGGAAACCGCTGCACATGTAAAAGCGCCAGTAATTATCCAATTCTCAAACGGTGGTGCAGCTTTCTACGCAGGTAAAGGTATCAAACCAACCACCGGGGCACGTCCAGATGTTTTAGGTGCGATCGCAGGTGCGAAACACGTTCATACTTTAGCCAAAGAATATGGTGTACCCGTTATTCTTCATACTGACCACGCGGCGAAAAAATTACTTCCATGGATCGATGGCTTACTTGAAGCGGGTGAGAAACACTTTGCAGAAACTGGTCGTCCATTATTCTCTTCTCACATGCTTGACTTATCTGAAGAGCCAATGGAAGAAAACATGGCAATCTGCCGTGAATACCTTGCTCGTATGGACAAGTTAGGTATGACCCTTGAAATCGAAATCGGTATTACCGGTGGTGAAGAAGATGGCGTAGATAACTCAGATGTCGATGAATCTCGTTTATATACTCAACCATCTGATGTGCTTTATGTTTACGACCAATTAAACCCTGTAAGCCCTAACTTTACCGTTGCAGCAGCATTCGGTAACGTACACGGTGTTTACAAACCAGGTAACGTAAAATTAAAACCATCTATTTTAGGTGCATCACAAGAGTTCGTTGCAAAAGAACGCAACCTTCCTGCTAAACCAATTAACTTCGTTTTCCACGGTGGTTCGGGTTCTAGTCGCGAAGAAATCCGTGAAGCAATTAGTTATGGTGCAATCAAAATGAACATTGATACAGATACTCAATGGGCATCTTGGAATGGTATTTTGAACTTCTATAAAGCAAATGAAGCTTATCTTCAAGGTCAATTAGGTAACCCAGAAGGCCCAGATGCGCCAAACAAAAAATACTACGATCCACGTGTTTGGTTACGTAAAATGGAAGAATCTATGTCTAAACGCTTAGAACAATCTTTCGAAGACTTAAACTGCGTTGATGTTTTATAATCCTGTAAATTATATTTAAATATTAAGGCTAAATTCTAATAGAATTTAGCCTTTTATTTTAATTTAGGAATTAATCTTCGAATTTATTAAATATCAGTAATGGATTAACGCTTCTATATTGAATTCTACTAACTAATACACAATATTATTTTTATCATGTCTTTATTTTTATTGTTTAACAGAAAATAAATTTAATGGAACCTATAAAGATAGCTTGATTATAGCAAGTATTTTATTGATTCTTTTATTTTTAAATATAGTTTCTTAACACAAGGAGATGAGGCTATGGGTAGGTTCTAAGAAGTGCTTGCATCAAATTGAGAATTAAATACTTATGCTCATTATTTAATTGAAGGAAACTCTCTAAACCTTGTTTTTCAATAAGTGATTGTGCATTTAAAGTGGTATTACTTGCCCCGGTCTTTAACCATTCTGCAGAAACATTTAACCAATCGGCAAGTACTTGGATTTTGTCAAAAGAAGGGATTGATTGACCATTTAGCCATTTATAAATTGCTTGGGGTGTGACAGACCCTGAAACATAACGTAAGTTAAATTCCCTCTCAATGTCTGATACTTTAAATGTACCGTAAGAAGCGGCTTCAAGAGCAACTCGTAACCGTTGGCTAAAAAGTGCTTTTTCATCAAATATTTTCTGCATTTAATAATTATAACGATAACCCAAATAATAAATTCACCAAATGATTTTTAAATTAACAACTGGACAGTTGAGATATAGAGTCTAGTTTCCTATTAGAATTAAAGTTAATCTTTCTAACTAAGAAAAAATGAGGAAATCGTTATGTTAAAACAATTAAATAATGTTGCTATTTTAGGATTATCAGCCTTAGCTGTCGCTTGTGGTTCTGGTGGTGGTTCTGGTACTGCACAAACACCAGATGGTACAAAATTTGATTTAAATAATAGTGACAAAGGACTAACTGGCGGTAATACGATGGATGGAACACTAATTGGTTATAACCAAAATCATTCATTTTACGGTGTGTGGGTGAATCACGATAAAACTCGCCAAGAAATTCGTTATCAAGGTACAGTAACACCAACTTCAAGTATTCCAAAAGGCTCTGCAACTTATACGGGGCATGCAGTGCGTGCAAGAGATAGTATCATTGCTCAAAATATTAATGGCGTACAAGCAGATGGAAAAACCACTCTTAATGTAAATTTTGATACTAAAAAAGTTGATGGAAAAATTGAGATGCCACTTGCTCGTGATATTACTCTGCATGAAACTAGTTTAAATGGTAATAGTTTTAGTGGTAAAGCTAGTGTATTCTTGAATGACGGTGGTAAATATACAGGTGCATTATATGGGCCAAATGCCGAAGAAGCTGCTGGTATTGTAACTTTTGATAATAATTCAGCATTAAATACTTCTTTTGGTGGCTATCGTTAATTTATTTTTATATGTTAATAGGCGGGTTATTCCGCCTATTTTATTAGGTGTAATATGAAAAAAGCGTTATTTTGGCTATTCTACTCATCTTTTTCATTTTCTGCGACTGCTCACACATTATCGTTACCAGATATAACATATCTTCAAAGTAATCCTAAAATGATTGAAAAACTATTATCCGAAAATATATATTCTTTATCTGGAAAAGAACTGGCCCGATTAATAGATCTGTATCAATATAATCCTCATTTCAATAAACATTTAGCTCAATTTGCACAAGGGCGTATTGCCTTTTTAGAACAAGATTATTACGAAGCAATTCGGCTTTATCGACAAGTCTTATCGGAAAACCCAGAATTAAACCCAGTTAGAATCGAGTTAGCGATTGCATTATTTCATCAAAGGCAAGATAGTGCAGCAAGAACTCAATTTGAAAAAGCAAAAGTGGAAAAAGATCTACCTGATGGTTCGTTGTTGGTTATTAATAATTATCTGCAAGCATTAGATAAGAGACAAAGTTGGGAGATAGATTTTGCAGCTCATTATATCCGAGATAAAAATGTCAACCATGCAGCAAATGTCAATTATGTGCCATTGTCTAATCGTGCAGTACTGACCAAATCCCCAAAAATGTTGCCACAATCAGCCCATGGAGTTGGATATTTTTTCTCGGTTTCTCGAGATTTGAATTTATTCGATTCTCACTATTTTTTATTCGGCAATCGAGCTTGGGGTAAAGAGTATTGGGATAATCATGAATATGATGATATTTTAAACCGCACTTTTTTAGGTTATGCCTATAAAAATGCATCTCATATAATAAAAGTGAAACCTTTTTATGAGCGTCGTTGGTATGGCAACCATCGTTATCGCTGGAATAATGGTGTGCAAGTTGAATATGATTTTCACTTTAACCCACATTGGCAACTATCTTATTCTGCTGAATTTGAAAAACAACATTATTTTATTGAAAAAGAGCTTAATGGACATCTAACACAGCTTACATCAACCTTAATTTTTCAGCCAAACACTCGACAATTTTTCTATATTGGAGGTGACTGGATAAATGAAAAAACTCAAGTAAGGCAATATGGTTCTAAAAGCAAAGGCCTACGTTTAGGTTGGGGACAAGACTGGGGAAAAGGAATATCTTCACAAATAGCCGTGTCATTTATTAAACGAAATTATAAAGATGTTGCTAAATTAGGTAATTTAGATATTTTCTCCTTTAATAAAAACCGTAAAGATCATATTTATTCTCTAAATTTATTAGTTTGGAAACGAGATTGGCATTTGGAGGGAATTACACCTAAACTACAGTTTATTTGGAAAAAGCAAATAAGTAACATTCCTCAAATGTATTCTTATCAACAGAAGAATATTAATCTGATTTTTGAAAAGAGTTTTTAGTAAAACATCTTAATAAAAATAAGGTAAAAGTTTATACCAGATAATTAACTGGCTTTCATGAATAATTTCTATTGCTATTTAAGTACTACCTACAATCATTTATCTGGAGAGACAATGGAGGAATCTCCCTCTAAACGCTTAGAACAATCTTTCGAAGACTTAAACTGCGTTGATGTTTTATAATCCATAAAAATAGACTAAAATAAGACCGCACTTTCTAGTGCGGTTTTTTAATGTAATCTCCCCCAAAATATCGGCCATTATCTATGTACATAACAAAACAAAATTGGTTACCCACCATCATAAATTTTGCGGTAACACTATTCTTTCTTTCTATTTTTATTGTCAAGGGTGGGTATAATGCAGCACCAGTTTTACTGATGTTAATCAGTTTAGGTTATGGCATTTATAGTTTAATCAAGAGAACACTATTAAACTTATCAAAAGTGGACAAATGGTTAATTTATAGTTACCTTTTTTATTTCTTTACATTTATTTTTTCCCTCTTCATTCATGGAGGGAAAATGCGCGATATCGATACGGCAAGTCGAGTAGTTTTCTTAATTCCTATCTTGTTTTTATTGTTAAAATACCCAATCAAAACTTGCGTTTTGAATTATGCGATTCCTCTTGGTGGAATGAGTTCCACCTGTGTTGCACTTTATGATAAATTTATGTTGAATTTACGCCCAGAGCAAAATCCTCGAATTATGCATATTCAAGGTGGTGACATTTCTATGTCATTAGGTATTTTTAGCCTAGTTATTGCCCTCTATGCCCATCAGAAAAAAGACATAAAATTAACCGCTCTTAGTGTTATTGGTGGTTTATGTGGCATCATAGGAAGTTTACTTTCCACTGCTCGTGGAGGATGGGTGACATTACCTATCTTACTTATTGTTATCCTTTATATCTATCGCCATTCTCTTTCGAAACGTTTTTTCCTGACTTTCTTTGGAATCATTGCCGTAGCAAGCGTTGGCATTAGCCAAATGCCCAATAACCGAATTATGGAACGGATTGACGTTGCACGAAAAGATATCCAACTTTACTTGGATAATAATGATGGCAATACTTCTCTAGGTGCGCGTTTTGAAATGTGGAAAAGTGCACTTGAAATGGCAAAAGAAAAGCCTTTATTTGGCTGGGGCATTCAAGGGGCGACAGAAAAGCGTAAGTTAGATACGAAAGAAAAAATTGTCACGGGTGACATTGGACAATTTACGCATGCCCATAATCAATATTTAGACGACCTCTCAAAACGAGGAATAGTTGGACTACTCGCCTTGCTCGCTGTGTTATTGATTCCTCTACTTGCCTTTATGAAAGGTCTGAAAACCACGAATAATGAAATCAAGCTGATTGCCACTTTAGGTATTGCCCATATTTTATCTGTGATGATCTATGGCTTGAGCCAAGGTTTCCTAACCCATAACTCGGGTACTATTTTTTACTTTTTCTTAACGATTGTATTTTATGCCGCAATACGAACACAACAAAAGGCAGAATCATGAAAATTTTAGTCATTCGTAACGATAAACTGGGGGATTTTGTTCAGGCATTTCCAGCTTTTGCGATGTTGAAAGCCTCAAATCCCGAGCTAAAACTGACCGCACTTGTGCCAGCTTATACAGCCCCATTGGCTCAAATTTGCCCCTATTTAGATGATGTCATCATTGATAGTGCCAAGAACGACAAAGCGGATTTCAATCGTCTTGTTAAAGAAATCAAAGATCAGCAATTTGACGGCATGATTAGCTTCTTTTCCAATACCCATAACGGTAAATTAGCGTGGAAAAGTGGGATTTCTTATCGTCTTGCACCCGCAACAAAATGGGTGCAAATCCTTTATAACCATCGTTTAACACAACGCCGCTCACGCTCAGAAAAATCTGAAGCAGAATACAATCAAGATCTGGCTCGAGCGTTCTTAAAAAAACACAACATGCCGATTGTGGAACCCAAACCACCTTATCTTTTACTTCCTGAAAGTGCGGTTAAAAATCAACGTGTTTTTCTGCAAGAACAATTAGGCTTATCGGCAGATAAAAAATGGGTGTTTGTGCATAGCGGAACAGGTGGTTCAGCAACAAGTCTCTCATTGTCACAATATGCTCAATTGATACAAAGCTTGTTAAGCGAATTTGATTGCCAGATTATCTTAACGGCAGGACCGGGTGAAAGTGAAAAGGCCCATGAGCTAGCAGCAAAAATCGATAACCCAAATGTGGTTGTGTACGATAAGAATAAAGGATTAGTGGATTTTGCACACTCACTGGCTTGTGCGGATTTATTCATTGCAGGCTCTACTGGACCATTGCATTTAAGCAGTGCATTCAATGTGCCAACGATCGGATTCTATCCAAATAGTCGGTCATCTCAGCCTCGTCGTTGGAAACCGATTAACGATGCAGACAAACACATTGCTTTCTGCCCGCCAAAAGGGAAAGAGGAAATGAATTTAGGTTTAATTTCTATTGATGATGCCTTAGTGGAGATTATCCCCTTCGTGCGGAAGATGTGGCAAGCGAGCAATTGAGTTTAAGCATAACTGCACTATCCAACCTATCGCGGCGGCAAAAACAACGGTACCAATTCCGACTGTGCCGCCGAGAATATAACCTAATACACAAACCGACACTTCAAGACTTGTTCTCACAATCCCCACTTTTAAATGAAATCGTTGACAAAGCCCCACCATTAAACCATCCCGCGGGCCTGCCCCCTGATGACAGGTTAAATACAATGCCGTCCCTAATCCATAAAGCAAAAGCCCAATTCCATCGAATAAAATTCGGCTAAAAAGTGCGGTTGGTTCTGGCACAATTTTCGTGGTTAAGCCAAGGAAAAAGGCAATCACAATAATATTTAGAATGGTGCCAAGCCCAAGCCTTAATTTGAAGGGAATCCAAGCTAACATTACCAAACAGCTAATCCAAAATGATGACCAACCGATACTCACCTTAGCTTGTAATGCCACACCTTGAGAAAGCACGGTCCAAGGTGAAGAGCCCAAATTAGCGAGCACAATTAAGCCATCTCCAATGCCCAGTATTGCCAATGCAAATAAGAGCATCGACATGGTTTTACCTTCGACTGACCATAGCGATTTGGCTGCCCAACTGGTGTGGGGAATCACCCGTGCTTTTTTCATATTATTCCTGTTTATGTTTAACGCCAACATCATAATGGGAAATCCGATAAAACCCAAACATTTTAACGTCATATGATATAACCGAATTGACTGATAAATATCATAAATGTGATGCGGATCACATTGTCAAAATTGTCATTACTCATTCACTGACTTAAAATAAGCTACCCTTTTTAATCAGGACATTATTATGCTTGCATCTCTTCAAGATATTTTGGATACCGTAAAATCCAACACGCTCACCTATCAACAAAAACTCATGTGTTTAGGCAATATTGCCGAGCGATTATTTGATCCTCGTGAATTATTAGGCTATACGGATGAAGAATGGCAATTTCTTCAAAATCAAATGATCTGTGATTTAAACGAAGGCTATGCGATTTATCGTCCTCGCTATATTTTGCCGGATTACAATGTGTATATTAAAAAAGGCTGTGAATTCCTTGAATTGCCCGCACCAAAAGATCTTGATGAAGCATTAGATGGCTTATTGATTTTATATTCCCACGTGCCATCAATTACCACATTCCCGGTTTACATTGGGCGATTAGACATGCTACTTGACCCGTTTATTACCGATGAAGAACAAGACTACATCAAAATTAAACGTTTCTTAAATCATGTGGATAAAACCGTGCCAGATTCATTCTGTCATGCCAATATTGGGCCTTATGACACCAAAGCAGGGCGTTTGATTTTAAAAGCGGTGATTGAGTTGGAAGCACCAACACCAAATATGACCATTCGTTACGATAAGAGTAAAACAAGTCGTGAATTTGCAGAATTAGCAGCAAAAGCCTGCTTATTGGTTTCTAAACCGTCTTTTGCCAACGATGCTTACTACATTTCTGACTTAGGCGAACAATATGGTATTGCAAGCTGCTACAACGCACTTCCTGAATGTGGTGGGGCTTATACCCTCACTCGTTTGCGCTTAGGGACTATCGCGCGCGCCTGTAAAACCGTGGATGAAATGGTCAATGAACTTTTACCTCGTGTTGCAAAATGCGCGCTATCCACTATGGATAAACGTCATAAATTTGTAGTAGAAGAAAGCAACTTCTTCAATACCTCATTCCTCGAAAAAGAAGGTTTTATCAAACGGACTAATTTTACAGGGATGTTTGCTATTGTTGGTCTCGCTGATGCAGCAAATCATTTATTGCAACAAGAAGGCTTAAACGAAACCTTTGGTAAAAGCCAACGCGGTGATGAAATTGCAACCTTGATTATGGATAAATTAAAAGAAGTCACGGATAACCATGAAGGCGTGTATGCTGAACGCACGGGCAACCGTTATTTATTACATGCGCAAGTGGGTGCAAGCAATCATGAAGAAGATAAACGTAATGCGCCTGCGCATCGTATTCGTGTGGGTGAAGAACCAACATTATTAGCTCATTTAAAACAATCAGCGCCATTCCATAAGTACTTCCCATCAGGTACGGGAGATTTGTTTGCCTTTGACCAAACCTATGTGGATCATTTAGATGCCGTCGTTGATATTATCGATGGCTCATTTGCTCAAGGTTACCGCTACATCACCACTTACCTTAAAAACACCGATTTGATTCGTGTAACGGGTTATTTGGTGAAGAAAAGCGAAGTGGAAAAATACCGTAAAGGTGAAGTAGCATTGCGTGATACTACTTGGTATGGTTCGGGTACCGATGATTGTGCACAAGTCTTTGACCGTCAATTACGCGATGAACAAGATGTAAGAGCAAGCTAGAAAAAAAGTGCGGTTGAAAAATTCTCTGTTTTTTAACCGCACTTATCTTTTTTCTGCCTTTTCTAAAATTGCTTTGTGCTCTCGAATCAATGCCATAAACGGCTGCCCAAAGCGTTCCAATTTGATCGCACCCACCCCATTAATTTGTAACATCTCAATATTACTTGTTGGCATATATTGCGCCATTTCCTGTAACGTTGCATCGTTAAAGACAATATAAGGTGGAATATTTTCTTTATCCGCAAGTTGCTTCCTTAAGAAACGCAAACGAGCAAACAGATCTTTATCGTAATTTACTACCGTATTTTTATGAGACGTATGCACAATTTTATTAATGGATGAAATGCGTGGCATCGCTAATTCAAGCGGCACTTCGCCTTTTAAAACAGGGCGAGCACTTTCTGTGAGCTGAAGCGTGGCACTATTAAACTCACCAAGCACTTGTTGAATAAAACCAAGATGAATCAGTTGGCGAATGACAGATTGCCAATGTTCTTTGCTTTTATCTTTACCAATGCCATAAACACTTAACTTATCATGTTGGCGTTCTACAATTTTTTGATTATGCATCCCTCGCAATACCGCAATCACATATTGCACACCGAAACGTTGCCCCACACGATAAATCGTCGACATCACTTTTTGCGCATCAATTAAGCCATCATATTTCTTTGGCGGGTCAAGACAAATATCGCAGTTTTGACAAGGTGTTTGACGATATTCACCAAAATAATTGAGTAATACCAAGCGGCGACAAGTTTGACTTTCGGCAAATTCACCAATGGCTTCCAATTTATGTTGTTCAATTTGACGTTGTGGCGTCTCTGGCTTTTCAAGCAAAATTTTCTGTAACCACGCATAATCAGCCGGTTCGTAGAAAAGCACCGCTTCCGCTGGTAAATCATCTCGTCCCGCACGACCAGTTTCTTGGTAATATGATTCAATGCTTCTCGGCAAATCAAAATGGGCGACAAAACGTACGTTAGATTTATTAATCCCCATGCCAAACGCAATCGTCGCAACCACAACTTGAACATTGTCTCGTTGGAAATCTTGCTGGACTCGTTCACGCAGTGCGGTTTCCATTCCCGCATGATACGCCGCAGCCGACACGCCTTTATTTCTCAAAGTTTCGGCTATACGTTCTACTTTCGAACGACTATTACAATATACAATGCCGCTTTTGCCTTTTTGAGCTAAAACAAAACGCGTAAGCTGCTCCATCGGCTTAAACTTTTCTTCCAACGTATAACGAATATTTGGGCGATCAAAACTGCCTATGTATTTGTGAGGATTATCCAATTTAAGATGAGTGAGAATATCCTGTCTTGTCGCGTAATCCGCTGTCGCCGTTAATGCCATAATTGGCGCATTTGGAAACGCTGCTTTTAAGCTACCAAGTTGGGTATATTCAGGGCGAAAATCATGCCCCCACTGTGAAATACAATGCGCTTCATCAATAGCAATAAAGGAAATTTGAGCATAAGAAATCAGCTGAAAAAAGCTGTTTGTCATCACTTTTTCAGGCGAAACATATAATAATTTTAATTGACCTGAAATCAGCTTATTTTCAACTTGCTGTTGTTGTTCTGGCGTCTGACTAGAGTTTAGAAAATCCGCTTCAATGCCGTTTGCTTGGAGTTGATCCACCTGATCTTTCATCAAAGAAATCAAAGGCGAAATCACTAATGTGAGACCGGGAAAACAAAGTGCTGGAATTTGATAACACAGGGATTTGCCATTTCCTGTGGCCATCACCACTAAGGCATCCTGACCGCTTAACGCAGCATGAATCACTTCTTCCTGCCCTTTGCGGAAAGATTGGTAACCAAAAACAGACCGTAACGTATGAAGTGCGGTCGTTTTTAAGTCTGTTTTTTGCGGGGCATATTCCGCGAGTTCGGCCATTAGAATGTTACCGTTTCTCCGTGAGCGGCAACCGCCTCGGTTAAACAATCCCAAAAGCGTTTACCATCATTTGCTACCCAATCATTGTTTTTATAGGCAAAATGAAATCCACCCAAGCGGCTCGCAAGCCAAAGCTCAAGAAGGGGTTCTTGCTTATTAATCACGATTTGTGAGCGGTCATCAAATGTGATCGTGAATACCGAACCCTGCGTTTCGCAATCCACATCACAACCTTGATTCTCTAACGCTTCTTCAATTTTTTGCCAAACCTGTTCAATATTTTGGTGAAATTCTGCAACATTCATAAAATTTTCCGATTAAATCTGATAGAATGCCGTGAATTATAAAGCCTTTCGCCTCGTTGGCAAAGGTAGATTTTACTGATTAGAGAGATTGAAAAATGAAAAAATTACTTTCTATTTTGTTATTAAGTGCATTCTGCACCTTAGCTACAGGTTGCGGTGTAAAAGGACCATTATATTTTCCTGAAAAAGAACAGCCGCAAAACACACAAAAAACACAATAAAAACTGACCGCACTTAAAGGATTCGTCATGGATTTTTTCCAATATAAAAACGAGCAACTTTATGTTGAAGATTTGCCCGTCAAACAACTCGCTGAAGAATTCGGCACACCGCTTTATATTTATTCTCGTGCAACACTTGAACGCCATTGGCACGCCTTTGACTCAGCCTTAGGAGATCATCCACATTTAATTTGCTATGCCGTAAAAGCCAATTCTAATATCGGCATATTAAATGTAATGGCAAAATTAGGCTCAGGCTTTGATATTGTTTCACAGGGTGAATTAGAACGCGTATTGGCAGCAGGTGGTGACGCATCAAAAGTGGTTTTTTCCGGTGTGGCAAAATCTCGTGCCGAAATTACGCGAGCGTTAGAAGTGGGCATTCGTTGTTTTAATGTGGAATCTATTGCGGAATTACATCATATCAATCAAATTGCCGGTGAAATGGGGAAAATTGCGCCTATTTCTTTACGCGTAAACCCCGATGTTGACGCCCATACACACCCTTACATTTCCACTGGATTGAAAGAAAATAAATTTGGTGTGAGCGTAGATGAAGCACGTGAAGTATATAAATTAGCAACAACCTTACCTCATGTAAAAATTACCGGTATGGATTGCCATATTGGCTCTCAGCTGACTGAATTACAACCCTTCTTAGATGCAACGGATCGCCTCATTCGTTTAATAGAACAGTTAAAAGAAGATGGCATCACGTTAAAACACTTAGATCTCGGCGGTGGTTTAGGCGTAACTTATACTGATGAAACACCGCCACATCCAAGTGATTATGCCGCAGCGTTACTGAATAAATTAAAAAATTATGAAGATCTCGAAATTATTCTGGAACCAGGTAGAGCGATTGCGGCGAATGCGGGGATTTTAGTGGCTAAAGTGCAATACTTAAAAAGTAATGAAAGCCGTAACTTCGCGATTACCGATACTGGCATGAACGATATGATTCGCCCTGCACTCTATGAAGCTTATATGAACATCATTGAAATTGACCGCACTTTAGAGCGTGAAAAAGCCACTTATGATGTTGTCGGTCCGGTATGCGAAACCTCTGATTTCTTAGGTAAACAGCGTGAGCTCGCCATTGCTGAAGGTGATTATATTGCTCAACGCTCTGCTGGTGCTTATGGTGCAAGCATGTCTTCTAACTACAATTCTCGTCCACGTACGGCAGAAGTGTTAGTGGATGGAGACAAAGCTCATTTAATTCGTCGCAGAGAAAATCTCAGCGAATTATGGGCACTAGAAAGCATCGCGAAATAAATAGATTGAAAGAAAAACGGTCAAGATTTAAGTCTTGACCGTTTTTTGTATAACTAAATAATTCGAGAGAATTGTTGTCGTTTTGCTGCTGCTCTTGAATAGGTATCAAAGCATAAGCAAATATTACGGATTAATAATCGACCTTTAGGCGAAACTTGTAAGCCTGTTTCTGTTTCAGAAATTAACCCATCTTCAAGTAATGGCTGTAATAACTGTAAATCTTCAGCAAAGTGTTTTTTAAAATCAATATTATATTGTTTTTCAATTGGTGCAAAATCAAGCTTAAAGTTACAAATCAATTGCTTAATCACATCACGACGTAAGCAATCTTCTTCTGTCATCGCTAAACCTTTATGCAGTGCAATACCTGAATTTTCTACATCATGATAATAATGTTTTAATTCTTTTTGGTTTTGAGCATATGTATCACCTAATAAACTAATGGCTGATACACCTAAACCGAGCAAATCACATTCTTCTTGCGTGGTATAGCCTTGGAAATTTCGATGTAAGACACCTTTCTCTTGAGCAATCGCTAATTCATCATCTGGTTTAGCAAAGTGATCCATACCGATAAACTTATAACCAGCATTGCCTAAGGTTTCAATCGTTTTCTGTAAAATTTCTAATTTAGTTTTCGGTGGTGGTAATTGATCTTCTTTAATTTTTGCTTGCCCTGCAAATCGACTTGGTAAATGAGCATAGTTAAAGATACTTAAACGATCAGGATTCAATTCAATCACTTTATGCAATGTAAACATAAAGCTTTCCACATTTTGAAGTGGCAATCCATAAATTAAATCAAGATTCGTTGATTGGAAACCTAACTCACGCGCACGAACAAGCAAAGCATTTACAAACTCTTCATCTTGTTCACGATTTACCGCTTTTTGAACCGCTTTATTGAAATCTTGTACACCCATGCTAATTCGGTTAAAACCAATATTGCGTAAATGATCAAGCATATCAAGTTCAATCTCGCGTGGGTCCATTTCAATACTGACTTCTGCATTATCCGCAATCGTAAAATAGTCTTTAAGCATCTTCATCAAACGAGCAGATTGTTCTTCTGTCAAATAAGTCGGTGTGCCGCCGCCCCAATGCACTTGAGTCGCAACACGATTTTTGAATAATTCTGAGCGTGCTTTGATTTCTTTTTCAAGGTAATCAAGATAAATATCCGCCTTATGTTGATGACGAGTAATCACCTTATTACAACCACAGAAATAGCAAAGTTTGTGACAAAACGGAATGTGTACGTAAAGGGAAAGTGGTCTTTCCGGATAACGATTAGCCGCTGCAATAAAATCTTCGTTTGTGTAACTTTCATTAAATTCTAATGCAGTTGGATAAGATGTATAACGAGGTCCTGATTGGTTATATTTTTGAATTAACGCAAGATCCCAAATAATTTCAGACATTAAGCTTCCCCAAATTTCTCTACGTCATTTAAAAACTGACGTAACTCCAACATAATTTCTTCTTCAAATTTTGCTTCTGCACTTTCTCGCTCAAGATCGAGTTTCATTCTTTCTTTTTTTAACAATGCTTTCCGAGCTTCATGCGTAGGCATTTCTTTTACAATATTATAAAGTGCATACATCGCTTGATATGGCTGCAAAGATTGTCCAAAAGGGAGTAAAAGCATTGATAAACGAATCACTCCTTCTGAATGGTTACAATCTCCATTTTGCATCGCTTTAGCGATAATTACCATACTCTCTTTTAGGCGTTTTGTACGCGTTATTTTAGCCTGTTTAATGAGAGTGTTTTGATGGCGTAACTTCCTAAGTAATTTGAAAGCATAAAATGATACACCAGCAATAATTCCCAAAGCAATGATACTGAAAATAATCGGCCACATGACAATTATCTGAATTGGTTGATATCAATCTTCTCGAAGGTTCGATAGAGATCATCCTCTGTCTCATCTTCATCTTGAATACCCAATTCTTCCATTAACTGAGCAATACGATCTAAACATTCATCCACAAATTGTTGATCAGCTTTACTAATCGTTTTACCTTCATCTAAGGCATCCAGCAATTCATTTAGAATTTCATTATTTTCTAAACGTTCTAACTCAACTTCAGGCGCAAGTTTTTTCGGCTCTTTTACTGCTGGAATTATTATCCCTTTCTCAGGTTTATTCACAAATTCAACAATCAGTGGAACCTTTTTACGACTGCCAATACGCGGATCTTTTTGTTCAACGACTTGATTATGCTTATTTTGCTCAGCGTTACTATGACGAGAACCCGATGCTAAACCTTTATGTTTACGTTTTTTCTTATCTTCTCTTGCTTTAGCATCTAATTCATAACGTGTTAATTTTTTACCTGATAGCTTAGGTGCTTCAGGTTTCTTATCTGATTTACGAATTGGCATAATATCGCTAATTTTACGACTTTTCTTTTTACGAGCCATTTGTGTTATTTATCCTATAAAAAATTTTGGTGATTGTACCATTCCACCTATATTTTCTCATTAAAAGATTTAAACATCTTTTAATAAAACTATTCTGATTTTGACCGCACTTTTAGTTTATTAAACTCAAATCTAAAAACAAAAAACCCCAAGCCATTCAGCTCGGGGTTCTATATTCACTACCTGGCGGTGTCCTACTCTCACATGGGGAAGCCCCACACTACCATCGGCGCATCGGCGTTTCACTTCTGAGTTCGGTATGGGGTCAGGTGGGACCACCGCTCTATCGCCGCCAGGATTATTCCTTTAATAACTTTTCTATTTCTCTCTGCTCCGCTATCTCTAGCGCTCACAACCAAACAAGCTGATTTACCTTCAATACTTTCTCTTTCTTCTCTGAGTTTCGTCTTTGTATCATTTCAACACCCAAAACCCTTGAGCGTTGTATAGTTAAGCCTCTCGGGCAATTAGTACAGGTTAGCTCAACGGCTCACACCGCTTACACATCCTGCCTATCTACGTCTTAGTCTTAAACAACCCTTACAGATTTATAATCTGGGAGAACTCATCTCTTGGCAAGTTTCGTGCTTAGATGCTTTCAGCACTTATCTCTTCCGCACTTAGCTACCCGGCAATGCGTCTGGCGACACAACCGGAACACCAGTGGTGCGTCCACTCCGGTCCTCTCGTACTAGGAGCAGCCCCAATCAATTCTCCAACGCCCACGGCGAATAGGGACCGAACTGTCTCACGACGTTCTAAACCCAGCTCGCGTACCACTTTAAATGGCGAACAGCCATACCCTTGGGACCTACTTCAGCCCCAGGATGTGATGAGCCGACATCGAGGTGCCAAACACCGCCGTCGATATGAACTCTTGGGCGGTATCAGCCTGTTATCCCCGGAGTACCTTTTATCCGTTGAGCGATGGCCCTTCCATTCAGAACCACCGGATCACTATGACCTACTTTCGTACCTGCTCGACTTGTCTGTCTCGCAGTTAAGCTTGCTTATACCATTGCACTAACCTGACGATGTCCGACCGTCATTAGCAAACCTTCGTGCTCCTCCGTTACTCTTTGGGAGGAGACCGCCCCAGTCAAACTACCCACCAGACACTGTCCGAGACCGCGTTTCGCAATCTTCGTTAGAACATCAAACGTTAAAGGGTGGTATTTCAAGGTCGACTCCAACAATACTGGCGTATCATCTTCATAGTCTCCCACCTATCCTACACATCAAAATTCAATGTTCAGTGTCAAGCTATAGTAAAGGTTCACGGGGTCTTTCCGTCTAGCCGCGGGTACACCGCATCTTCACGGCGATTTCAATTTCACTGAGTCTCGGGTGGAGACAGCCTGGCCATCATTATGCCATTCGTGCAGGTCGGAACTTACCCGACAAGGAATTTCGCTACCTTAGGACCGTTATAGTTACGGCCGCCGTTTACTGGGGCTTCGATCAGGAGCTTCTCTTTCGATTACACCATCAATTAACCTTCCAGCACCGGGCAGGCATCACACCCTATACGTCCACTTTCGTGTTTGCAGAGTGCTGTGTTTTTAATAAACAGTTGCAGCCAGTTGGTATCTTCGACCGGTTCAACCTTCGCCCGCGAAGGACTACAATCTACGCCGGCGCACCTTCTCCCGAAGTTACGGTGCTATTTTGCCTAGTTCCTTCACCCGAGTTCTCTCAAGCGCCTGAGTATTCTCTACCTGACCACCTGTGTCGGTTTTCAGTACGGTTTAGTAAAGCCTGTCGCTTAGTGGCTTTTCCTGGAAGTGTGGTATCGGTTACTTCAGCTCCGTAGAGCCTCGTCATCATCTCTCAGTGTTAAAGAAGTTCGGATTTGCCTAAACTTCCCACCTACCAACTTAAACGCACATATCCAACAGTGCGATAACCTAACCTGCTCCGTCCCCACATCGCAGCTTTACCAAGTACAGGAATATTAACCTGTTTCCCATCGACTACGCTTTTCAGCCTCGCCTTAGGGGCCGACTCACCCTGCCCCGATTAACGTTGGACAGGAACCCTTGGTCTTCCGGCGAACGGGTTTTTCACCCGTTTTATCGTTACTTATGTCAGCATTCGCACTTGTGATACGTCCAGCATGCTTCTCAACACACCTTCATCCGCTTACACAACGCTCCCCTACCCAACAGTATTGCTACTGATGCCGCAGCTTCGGTGCTATATTTGAGCCCCGTTACATCTTCCGCGCAGGCCGACTCGACTAGTGAGCTATTACGCTTTCTTTAAATGATGGCTGCTTCTAAGCCAACATCCTAGCTGTCTAAGCCTTCCCACTTCGTTTCCCACTTAATATAGACTTTGGGACCTTAGCTGGCGGTCTGGGTTGTTTCCCTCTCCACGACGGACGTTAGCACCCGCCGTGTGTCTCCTGAGTATCACTCTTCGGTATTCGTAGTTTGCATCGGGTTGGTAATCCGGGATGGACCCCTAGCCGAACAGTGCTCTACCCCGAAGGTGTCCGCTCAAGGCTCTACCTAAATAGATTTCGGGGAGAACCAGCTATCTCCCGGTTTGATTGGCCTTTCACCCCAGCCACAAGTCATCCGCTAATTTTTCAACATTAGTCGGTTCGGTCCTCCAGTTAGTGTTACCCAACCTTCAACCTGCCCATGGCTAGATCACCGGGTTCGGGTCTATACCTTGCAACTAGACGCCCAGTTAAGACTCGGTTTCCTTCGGCTCCCCCTATTCGGTTAACCTCGCTACAAAATATAAGTCGCTGACCCATTATACAAAGGTACGCAGTCACCCTTAAAGGGCTCCCACTGCTTGTACGTACAAGGTTTCAGGTTCTATTTCACTCCCCTCACCGGGGTTCTTTTCGCCTTTCCTTCACAGTACTGGTTCACTATCGGTCAATCAGGAGTATTTAGCCTTGGAGGATGGTCCCCATCTTCAAACAGGATATCACGTGTCCCGCCCTACTTGTCGTTAGCTTAGTACCATGACCTGGACTTCGAGTACGGGGCTATCACCCTGTGTCGCTAAGCTTCCCAGCTTGTTCCTCTGTCTCTGTCATTATCACTAACAGGCTCCTTCGCGTTCGCTCGCCGCTACTAACGAAATCTCGATTGATTTCTTTTCCTCGGGGTACTTAGATGTTTCAGTTCTCCCGGTTTGCCTCACTTACCTATGTATTCAGTCAGTGATAGTAGATTCTTCATCTACTGGGTTTCCCCATTCGGACATCTTGGATTAAACGCCTCTTATCGACTCATCCAAGCTTTTCGCAGATTAGCACGTCCTTCTTCGCCTCTGATTGCCAAGGCATCCACCTTGTACGCTTAGTCACTTAACTATACAACCTCAAAAATTCTTGATGTTGTGTTTTCAACTAAACACTTGATTGCTTTTGTTCAATCAAGATTTTATTCTTACTCAGACTTTTTCTTATCCTTTAAAAGGACTTGAAAGTCTCTTCAGTTTTTCAGCTTGTTTCCTGGTTGTTAAAGAACAGAAATAACATTTTCAGTTATCATCGTTAAATAAATTCATTAAAGTATTTTAAGTGTTAACTTGCTCAATTTACTTAACGATGATAAGTGGTGGAGATAAGCGGGATCGAACCGCTGACCTCCTGCGTGCAAGGCAGGCGCTCTCCCAGCTGAGCTATATCCCCATATCATCGTTTATTTACCACCCTATTCACCTTCATCACTCACTCAGTTTGAGTGGTGGGTCTGAGTGGACTTGAACCACCGACCTCACCCTTATCAGGGGTGCGCTCTAACCACCTGAGCTACAGACCCAAGGGAATAACGGCTTTCTGCTCGATATTGTCTACAATATATCAATCAATCTGTGTGGACACTTATTGTCTCTCATTTTTAGTAAGGAGGTGATCCAACCGCAGGTTCCCTACGGTTACCTTGTTACGACTTCACCCCAGTCATGAATCATACCGTGGTAAACGCCCTCCAAAAGGTTAAGCTATCTACTTCTGGTACAACCCACTCCCATGGTGTGACGGGCGGTGTGTACAAGGCCCGGAACGTATTCACCGCAACATTCTGATTTGCGATTACTAGCGATTCCGACTTCATGGAGTCGAGTTGCAGACTCCAATCCGGACTTAGACGTACTTTGTGAGATTCGCTCCAGCTCGCACTCTCGCTTCCTCTGTATACGCCATTGTAGCACGTGTGTAGCCCTACTCGTAAGGGCCATGATGACTTGACGTCATCCCCACCTTCCTCCGGTTTATCACCGGCAGTCTCCTTTGAGTTCCCGACCGAATCGCTGGCAACAAAGGATAAGGGTTGCGCTCGTTGCGGGACTTAACCCAACATTTCACAACACGAGCTGACGACAGCCATGCAGCACCTGTCTCAGAGTTCCCGAAGGCACCATTCCATCTCTGGAATGTTCTCTGGATGTCAAGAGTAGGTAAGGTTCTTCGCGTTGCATCGAATTAAACCACATGCTCCACCGCTTGTGCGGGCCCCGTCAATTCATTTGAGTTTTAACCTTGCGGCGTACTCCCCAGGCGGTCGATTTATCACGTTAGCTACGGGCGCCAAACTCAAAGTTCAACCCCAAATCGACATCGTTTACAGCGTGGACTACCAGGGTATCTAATCCTGTTTGCTCCCCACGCTTTCGCACATGAGCGTCAGTACATTCCCAAGGGGCTGCCTTCGCCTTCGGTATTCCTCCACATCTCTACGCATTTCACCGCTACACGTGGAATTCTACCCCTCCCTAAAGTACTCTAGACTCCCAGTCTGAAATGCAATTCCCAGGTTAAGCCCGGGGCTTTCACACCTCACTTAAAAGTCTGCCTGCGTGCCCTTTACGCCCAGTTATTCCGATTAACGCTCGCACCCTCCGTATTACCGCGGCTGCTGGCACGGAGTTAGCCGGTGCTTCTTCTGTAGTTAACGTCAATTGGCTAGCCTATTAAACTAACCACCTTCCTCGCTACCGAAAGAACTTTACAACCCGAAGGCCTTCTTCATTCACGCGGCATGGCTGCGTCAGGGTTGCCCCATTGCGCAATATTCCCCACTGCTGCCTCCCGTAGGAGTCTGGGCCGTGTCTCAGTCCCAGTGTGGCTGGTCATCCTCTCAGACCAGCTAGAGATCGTCGGCTTGGTGAGCCTTTACCTCACCAACTACCTAATCCCACTTGGGCTCATCCTATGGCATGTGGCCCGAAGGTCCCACACTTTAATCTTTCGATATTACGCGGTATTAGCTACAGTTTCCCATAGTTATCCCCCTCCATAAGCCAGATTCCCAAGCATTACTCACCCGTCCGCCACTCGTCATCAAAGAAGCAAGCTTCTCTATGTTACCGTTCGACTTGCATGTGTTAAGCCTGCCGCCAGCGTTCAATCTGAGCCATGATCAAACTCTTCAATTCAAGTTCAATCGCTCAATACTGCTGACATAAAATGTCACTACTTAATAAAGTATAATGAATTTCTAGTTAGCACCTATTAAGACTTCAAAATTAAAAAATATTTTTAAAACAAGTCAATCAACAAGTGCCCACACAGATTGTCTGATATATTGTTAAAGAGCAAAAAGAACGACGCACTGGCTTTATTACGTTTCACAACAGTGCGTCGTTGTGTGGGGCGTATTATAGATATTTCAGAATTCTTTGCAAGTGCTTTTTTGTAAAAAATGTGATTTTTTTCTTAATTGAATATCTTTTCGTCTATTCGCTCAAAAAATAGATTATTTTTGTTATTTAATTAATCGCTTTGCTATTCTTGGTAAATCTGCAATAGAATCCAAAACATAATCAGCGAGATTCTCTCCTTCTTCTGTAATAGGTTTACCTGTTCGTACTAAAATATTTGTTCTCACGTTTGCGTCAATACCCGCTTTAAGATCTTCAATCTTATCGCCAACCATAATAGATTGCGCAGGATCGATTTTTAGTGCTTTAATCGCCTCTAATAACATGCCTGATTTTGGTTTTCTACATGCACAGTCTTCTTTATATTCGCCTTTCCCTTCCGGGTGATGAGGACAATAGTAGATACCATCTAAATCAATACCACGATCAGCCAATGACCAGTCCATCCATTCTGTAAGCTGCAAAAATTGTTCTTCTGAAAAATATCCACGAGCAATACCTGATTGATTCGTCACTAAAACTAAAAGGTATCCCAGTTCTTTTAGCGCTTTTAGTGCATCAATACTGCCTTCAATAAATTGGAAATCTTCAATTTTATAAACATAACCATGGTCGATATTTAAGGTACCATCTCGATCCAAAAAAATAGCTTTCTTCATATATTTTCTTATTTACCTTCTTCTTAAGGCAAATTATCTCCTTTATCTTCTACATTAGCAATAATAAGTCATAACCAATCAATCTAAAAAAGATCCGTTAACATATTGACATAGCAATCTAGACGTCTAGAATACAGATTAAACTTAGATATTAACTGACGACAAGGGCTTATATGATTAAGCTAAATAATATTACGAAGATTTTTACACTTCCAGATAAAAAACTGACTGCACTTGATAATGTTTCATTACATGTGCCTAAAGGACAGATTTGTGGGGTCATTGGTGCCTCTGGTGCGGGCAAAAGTACGCTGATCCGTTGTGTAAACTTATTAGAAAGACCAACTCACGGTGCCGTAATCATCGATGGCGTAGATTTAACTCAACTTTCTGACGCTGAATTAGTGAAAACACGCCGCCAAATCGGCATGATTTTCCAACATTTTAATTTATTGACCTCTCGAACCGTTTTTGAAAACGTAGCGTTACCACTTGAATTAGAAAATAAATCAAAAGCAGAAATTCAAGAGAAAACAACCGCACTTTTAGCGCTTGTTGGATTAAGTGATAAACATAATGTGTATCCAGCTAATCTCTCAGGCGGCCAAAAACAGCGTGTAGCCATTGCTCGAGCACTTGCAAGTGATCCCAAAGTATTATTATGTGATGAAGCTACTAGCGCATTAGATCCCGCTACAACACAATCCATTCTAAAATTATTAAAAGAAATCAACCGCTCTTTAGGCATTACAATTCTTCTTATTACCCATGAAATGGAAGTAGTTAAACGAATCTGCGATCAAGTTGCAGTAATTGATAAAGGCCGTCTCGTTGAACAAGGCACAGTTAGCGAAATTTTCTCTAATCCAAAAACAAAGTTAGCTCAAGAATTTATTAGTTCTACTTTCCATATCTCGTTGCCAGAAGAATACTTGGAAAATTTATCTCATAGTCCCAAACATGCAAGATCTTACCCAATTATCAAATTTGAATTTACTGGTCGCTCTGTCGATGCGCCACTACTTTCTCAAGCATCGAAAAAGTTTGGTGTCGAACTCAGTATTTTAACTTCACAAATTGATTATGCCGGTGGCGTTAAATTCGGCTTTACTATTGCAGAAGTTGAAGGTGATGAAGATGCAATTACACAAACTAAGGTCTATTTAATGGAAAATAATGTTCGAGTAGAGGTACTAGGCTATGTTCAATGAATTATGGGCAACACTTAGCCAACAATTTCCCGATAATTTTGCTAATTTATTAACGGTATCTACCGTTGAAACAATTTATATGTCGGTCTTATCAACATTAATTGCAGCTTTATTAGGTTTACCATTAGGTTTTTTAACCTTTTTAACCAATAAAGGGGCGATTTTAGAAAGCAAAAAGCTCAATGCGTGTTTAAATGTCATTATTAATATTGGACGTTCAATCCCTTATATTATTTTGTTACTTGCTTTAATTCCGCTTACCAGTTGGTTACTTCCTAGCGGGAGCATTGGTTCTAATGCAGCGATTGTGTCATTAAGTGCGGCGGCAACACCATTTTTTGCTCGCCTAACAAGTAATGCGCTTTTTGAGATTCCAATGGGTTTAACTGAAACCGCAAAAGCAATGGGTGCAACCAATTGGCAAATTATTCGTAAATTCTATTTGCCTGAATCCCTACCTACGCTAATTAATGCTATTACGCTCACTTTCGTGACATTAATTGGCTATACCGCAATGGCGGGAACGCAAGGCGGTGGCGGCTTAGGAAGCCTCGCCATTAACTATGGTGTCTATCGCAATATGCCATCGGTAACTTGGGCGGCAACGATTGTTATCGTGATTATCGTGATGCTCAGTCAAAAATTAGGCGACACGCTCGCAAAACGAGTGGATCACCGTTAATTATTTTCTATAGTATTTTATTCACAACAAGGAAAAAACATGAAATTAAAAAACTTATTTGCTATCACTGCTATTGCGTCAGCATTAGTATTAACAGGGTGTAAAGAAGAGAAAAAAGCAGATGTAGCATCAACTACACCTACTGCAACATCAATCAAAGTTGGTGTAATGGCGGGTCCTGAGCACCAAGTAGCTGAAACTGCTGCAAAAGTCGCAAAAGATAAATACAACTTAAATGTTGAATTTGTTTTATTCAATGACTACGCATTACCAAACACTGCGGTATCTAAAGGTGATTTAGATGCTAACGCAATGCAACACAAACCTTACCTAGATGAAGATGCAAAAGCAAAAAGCTTAAATAACTTAGTGATCGTTGGTAACACCTTTGTTTACCCACTTGCTGGTTATTCTAAAACTATTAAAAATGTAAATGATTTAAAAGAAGGTGCTAAAATCGTTGTTCCAAACGATCCGTCAAACCGCGGTCGCGCATTAATTCTTCTAGAAAAACAAGGTTTAATCAAACTTAAAAATGTTAACGACCTTCTTTCAACTGTAGCTGATATTGTTGAAAATCCGAAAAACTTCAAAATTTCTGAAGTAGATACTTCTGTTGCCGCTCGTGCACTAGATGATGTTGATCTTGCTGTTGTAAATAACACTTATGCGGGTCAAGTTGGTTTAAATGCGCAAGATAACGGTGTCTTCGTAGAAGATAAAGATTCTCCATACGTAAACATCATCGTTGCACGTACTGATAACAAAGACAGCAAAGCGATCCAAGATTTCGTCAAAGCGTACCAAACTGAAGAAGTTTACCAAGAAGCGAAAAAACACTTTAAAGATGGTGTTGTAAAAGGCTGGTAATCTTAGCTTAGAAGTACATATTTCAAAGCCATCCATTAGGGTGGCTTTTTATTGATGAAAAGAAAGTGCGGTCATTTTACAATACTTTTCCAAAAGAAAAATTCATCAAAACCTAACCGCTCTTTCTGTATTAAGATAATAAAAAACCCAAGTTTAAACTTGGGTTTTCTTTTATTGATTAGCGATTACTCTGCATCATCTGCCATATTAAGCATTTCTGCTAAGTTAGCGGTTGCATCATCTGCTGTCATGACAAATTCATCAGCAATTGCTGCTTCATCGTCTTCAGACAATTTAATCACAACATCGTCTACAATACGTTTTTTGTGACGACCTTGGTGATACGCAAAACCAGTACCTGCAGGGATTAAACGACCTACAATTACGTTCTCTTTCAAGCCGCGTAATTCATCACGTTTACCCGCCACCGCAGCTTCAGTAAGCACGCGAGTGGTTTCTTGGAACGATGCCGCAGAAATGAAGGATTCTGTCGCCAATGATGCTTTGGTAATACCAAGTAATTCACGTTCGAATTCAACCGGTGGTTTACCTTCCACTTCACGTTTACGGTTCACAATTTTCACGCGAGCTACTTCAACTTGTTCCCCTTCGAGGAATTCGCTGTCATAAGCTTTCGTAATGACTGCTTTACGTAACATTTGACGTACAATAACTTCGATGTGCTTATCGTTAATTTTTACCCCTTGTAAGCGGTAAACTTCTTGCACTTCGTTTACGATATATTCAGTTACAGCACGAACACCGCGTAAACGTAAGATATCGTGTGGTGTCTCTGCACCATCAGAAATCACGTCACCACGTTCTACCATCTCACCTTCAAATACGTTGAGCTGACGCCATTTTGGAATCATTTCTTCGTAGATTTCACCTTCAGTTGGGGTGATTAACAAGCGACGTTTACCTTTGGTTTCTTTACCGAAGGACACGATACCTGAAATTTCTGCCAAAATAGCAGGCTCTTTCGGTTTACGAGCTTCGAATAAATCAGCAACGCGTGGAAGACCACCAGTAATATCTTTAGTACCTACAGATTCTTGTGGAATACGTGCAAGTGGTTCACCCACTTTCACTTCCGCACCGTCATCTAAACTTACGATTGCTTTACCTGGTAAGAAGTATTGTGCAATAACATCAGTTTCAGGTAAGAAAATATCGTTACCTTTTGCATCAACTAATTTGATGGTTGGACGTAAATCTTTACCTGCTGTTGCACGTTCACCCACGTCTTGTACCACGATAGAAGAAAGACCGGTTAATTCATCCGTTTGACGAGTTACAGTTAAACCGTCCACGATATCAACGAATTTCACAAAACCTGATACCTCAGAGACAACTGGCATGGTATGTGGATCCCAGTTTGCCACTGTTTCACCTGCTGATACTTCTTGACCATCTGCTTTATTCAATACCGTACCGTAAGGCACTTTATAGTGTTCTTTCGTACGACCGAATGCATCGGTTACGGTTAACTCAGTATTACGAGAAGTTAACACTAATTTACCTTCGTCATTCACAACGAATTTTGCGTTAGCAAGGTGTAAAGTACCGTTGTTTTTGATTTGTACGCTAGATTCTTTCGCGGCTGCAGAAGCTGCACCACCGATGTGGAACGTACGCATGGTTAACTGTGTACCTGGCTCACCGATAGATTGAGCAGCGATAACACCCACTGCTTCACCTTGGTTGATGAGGTGACCACGTGCTAAGTCACGACCGTAACATTTCGCACATACACCGAAGTCAGTATCACAAGTTACAACAGAACGTACTTTTACGCTGTCCACTGAGTTTGCATCTAACACATCACAAAGTTTTTCATCTAATAACGTGTTACGTGCAATTAAAACTTCTTCTGTACCTGGTTTATACACATCTTCAGCTACAACACGACCTAACACTAATTCGCGAAGTGGAACTTTCTCATCGCCACCTTCGATTAATGGAGTCATGACTAAGCCTTCGTGTGTACCACAGTCATCTTCAACGATCACTAAGTCTTGTGCTACATCAACTAAACGACGAGTTAAGTAACCCGAGTTTGCTGTTTTTAATGCGGTATCCGCCAAACCTTTACGTGCACCGTGGGTTGAAATAAAGTACTGAAGTACGTTCAAACCTTCACGGAAGTTCGCTGTAATTGGGGTTTCGATGATCGAACCATCTGGACGCGCCATCAAACCACGCATACCTGCTAACTGACGAATCTGAGCTGCAGAACCACGCGCACCAGAGTCAGCCATCATAAAGATACTGTTGAAAGAAGCTTGTTTCTCAGGGTTACCTTCACGGTTGATGACTTCTTCCTGAGATAAGTTTTCCATCATCGCTTTCGCTACGCGCTCATTCGCCGCAGCCCAAATATCGATAACTTTGTTATAACGTTCGCCAGCTGTTACAAGACCAGATTGGAACTGTTCTTGAATTTCTGCCACTTCTTCTTCCGCTGCAGAAATAATTTCATATTTTTTCTCTGGGATAACCATATCATCGATACCCACAGAAGAACCTGAACGTGCAGCGTAAGCAAAACCGGTATACATAATATGGTCAGCAAACATTACTGCTTCTTTCAAACCTAAACGACGATAAGCTTCGTTGATGAGTTTAGAAATTGCTTTTTTACCTAATGTTTGGTTGAACAATAAATAAGGCATGCCTTTCGGCGCGATCATCCATAAGATTGCACGACCGATAGTGGTATCGGTTAATGTGGTTTTCTCTTCTAATTCGCCAGCTTCATTTTTCACATATTCAGTAATACGTACTTTAACACGAGAATGTAACTCCGCTTCACCTGTGCGATACGCTTTTTCAGCTTCGCGCGGATCTTGCAATAACATGCCTTCGCCTTTACCGTTTACTTTTTCACGGGTCATATAATAAAGACCCAACACCACGTCTTGTGATGGAACGATAATTGGATCACCGTTTGCTGGTGAAAGTACGTTGTTGGTTGACATCATTAACGCACGTGCTTCTAACTGCGCTTCAAGTGTTAATGGTACGTGAACCGCCATTTGGTCACCATCGAAGTCCGCGTTGAACGCCGCACAAACAAGTGGGTGTAACTGGATTGCTTTACCTTCGATTAGAAGTGGTTCAAACGCTTGAATACCTAAACGGTGAAGTGTCGGTGCACGGTTCAATAGAATTGGGTGCTCACGAATAACTTCTGCCAAGATATCCCAAACGATCGCGTCTTCACGCTCAACCATTTTCTTAGCCGCTTTAATTGTGGTTGCATAACCACGGCTTTCTAATTTTGCATAGATAAACGGACGGAATAATTCCAATGCCATTTTCTTCGGTAAACCACATTGGTGTAAGTGCAAGTATGGACCTACAGTGATTACAGAACGGCCTGAATAGTCAACACGTTTACCTAATAAGTTTTGACGGAAACGACCTTGTTTACCTTTGATCATATCCGCAAGTGATTTTAATGGACGACGGTTAGAACCCGTAATCGCACGACCACGACGACCATTATCTAATAACGCATCCACAGATTCTTGTAACATACGTTTTTCGTTGCGCACGATAATATCTGGTGCAATTAAATCTAATAAACGTTTTAAACGGTTGTTACGGTTGATCACGCGACGATATAAATCGTTCAAATCAGATGTTGCAAAACGACCACCATCTAATGGTACTAACGGACGTAAATCTGGTGGAAGTACCGGTAATACCGTCATCACCATCCACTCTGGTTTATTACCAGACTGTTGGAAAGCTTCTAATAATTTTAAGCGTTTAGTGATTTTCTTACGTTTTGTTTCAGAGTTAGTTTCTTGTAACTCTTCACGTAATTTTTCACATTCCACTTCAAGATCAATACCTTTAAGTAAATCTTGAATTGCTTCAGCACCCATTTTCGCTTCGAATTCATCTTGCCAACGGTCTTCTGCATCAAGGAATTGTTCTTCAGTTAATAACTGTCCACGTTCCAAATCGGTCATACCCGGTTCGGTCACGATGTACATTTCAAAGTAAAGCACACGTTCAATATCACGTAATGGCATATCAAGTAATAAACCAATACGGGATGGAAGTGATTTTAAGAACCAAATGTGTGCAACTGGACAAGCCAATTCGATATGGCCCATACGTTCACGACGCACTTTAGTTTGTGTAACTTCAACACCACATTTTTCACAAATCACACCACGGTGTTTTAAGCGTTTATATTTACCGCATAAACATTCGTAATCTTTTACTGGCCCGAAAATACGTGCACAGAAAAGACCATCACGCTCAGGTTTGAACGTACGATAGTTGATTGTTTCAGGTTTTTTAACTTCACCAAATGACCACGAACGGATCATGTCTGGAGAAGCTAACCCAATTTTAATCACATCAAAATCTTCACTCGTTTTTGATTGTGCTTTTAAAAACTTAACTAAGTCTTTCACAAATAGTCTCCTGTCGGAGTTAAGGGTTTCAAAGTGTGGTCAAAAATATTTTGTTTTTTAATCGCACTTCGGTGATTTCTTCCTTTTGCTTCCCCTGCGAACAGGGGAAGACCGGTTTGTCGATTACTCTTCGTCTAACTCGATATTCAAACCAAGTGAACGGATTTCTTTCATAATTACGTTGAAAGATTCTGGCGTACCCGGATCCATTTGTTGGTTGCCACCGACAATGTTTTTATACATCTTCGTACGGCCGTTCACGTCATCGGATTTCACGGTTAACATTTCTTGTAAGGTGTAAGCTGCACCATATGCTTCAAGTGCCCATACCTCCATCTCACCGAAACGTTGACCACCGAATTGTGCTTTACCACCAAGTGGTTGTTGAGTAACAAGACTATAAGAACCGGTTGAACGAGCATGCATTTTGTCATCAACTAAGTGGTTCAATTTGAGCATGTACATATAACCTACAGTTACTGGACGCTCGAATTTCTCACCAGTACGGCCATCATATAACGTAATCTGACCTGAAGTTGGTAAGCCACCGAGTTTCAACATTTCTTTGATTTCTTGCTCAGCAGCACCATCAAACACAGGTGTTGCTACCGGTAAACCTTTACGTAGGTTTTCCGCTAAACGCATGATTTCGTCATCGCTAAAGGTGCTTAAATCAACTTTTTGTGCGCCATGACCTAAATCGTATGCTTTTTGCATATAGCCACGAAGTTTCTCAACATCTTGTTTTTGTTTGATCATCGCATTGATTTGATCACCGATACCTTTCGCCGCTAAGCCTAAGTGGGTTTCTAAGATCTGACCGATGTTCATACGAGATGGTACGCCCAGTGGGTTCAATACGATTTCAACAGGTTGGCCATTCTCATCGTATGGCATATCTTCAACTGGGTTAATTTTCGAGATAACACCTTTGTTACCATGACGACCCGCCATTTTATCACCCGGCTGGATGTGACGTTTCACCGCAAGGTAAACTTTAACCACTTTTAACACGCCTGGTGCAAGATCATCGCCTTTAATGATTTTCTTACGTTGTACTTCAAGTTTGTGTTCAAACTCTTTACGTAATTCTTCATATTGCTCAGCAAGCTGTTCTAATTGGTTTTGTTTTTCTTCATCTGAAATGGTTTGTTCTAACCATTTAGTGCGATCCATTTTATCTAACTGAACCGCATCAATACCGCCTGCAATAAGTACATTACGTACACGAGCAAACAAGCCAGCTTCTAAGATTTCTAATTCATCAGAAAGGTCTTTCTTAGCTTGTTTTAACTGCATTTCTTCAATTTCTAATGCACGTTTGTCTTTTTCTACGCCATCACGGGTGAAGACTTGAACGTCAATTACAGTACCACTTACGCTGTTTGGTACACGTAATGAAGAGTCTTTCACATCAGATGCTTTTTCACCGAAGATTGCACGTAACAATTTTTCTTCTGGTGTTAATTGCGTTTCGCCTTTAGGGGTTACTTTACCGACTAAGATGTCACCACCTTTCACTTCAGCACCCACATAAACGATACCTGATTCATCCAATTTGCTTAATGCAGATTCACCTACGTTTGGAATATCCGCAGTGATTTCTTCAGAACCTAATTTAGTATCACGTGCCACACAAGATAATTCTTGAATGTGGATTGTCGTGAAGCGGTCTTGTTGTACAACACGCTCAGAAACTAACATTGAGTCTTCGAAGTTATAACCGTTCCAAGGCATGAACGCCACACGGATATTTTGACCTAATGCTAATTCACCTAAATCTGTTGAAGGACCATCAGCTAATACTTCACCACGGTTAATTGGATCGCCTAAATTCACACAAGGAATTTGGTTGATACAGGTATTTTGGTTAGAACGGGTGTATTTAATTAAGTTATAAATATCGATACCCGCTTCGCCTGCTACAGTTTCGTCTTCATTTACTTTGATAACGATACGAGACGCATCAACGTATTGAACTGTACCACCACGTTTCGCAACAACCGCCACACCTGAGTCAAGTGCGATTGGTTTTTCCATACCTGTACCCACTAACGGCTTATCAGCACGTAAAGTCGGAACTGCTTGACGTTGCATGTTCGCACCCATTAAGGCACGGTTCGCATCGTCATGCTCTAAGAATGGAATTAACGCTGCAGCCACAGATACCACTTGTTGAGTTGAAACGTCCATATAATGAATTTCTTCTGGTTTATAAAGACCAGATTCACCACGCTCACCACGCGCAGTAACGAATGCATCAGTAAAGCGATTGTTCTCATCAAGATTTGAGTTCGCCTGTGCAATGATGTAGTTCGCTTCATCAATTGCAGATAAATATTCGATTTCTTCAGTTACTTGGCCATCAACCACTTTACGATACGGGGTTTCTAAGAAACCATAATCGTTCGTACGAGCAAACGCAGAAAGTGAGTTGATCAAACCGATGTTTGGACCTTCAGGAGTTTCAATTGGACATAAACGACCATAGTGGGTGTTATGTACGTCACGTACCTCAAAGCCTGCGCGTTCACGCGTTAAACCGCCTGGACCTAATGCAGAAATACGACGTTTATGTGTCACTTCTGATAATGGATTGTTTTGGTCCATGAATTGCGAAAGTTGTGAAGAACCAAAGAATTCTTTCACTGCCGCAGAAATTGGTTTTGGATTAATTAAGTCTTGTGGCGTGATCGCATCTAAATCGCCTAAAGATAAACGCTCTTTAACCGCTCTTTCTACACGAACTAAACCAATACGGAATTGGTTTTCTGCCATTTCACCTACGGAACGAATACGACGGTTACCCAAGTGGTCGATATCATCCACTTCACCACGACCATTGCGGATGTCGATGAGTTTTTTCATCACACCAATGATATCGTCGTTACTTAAAATACCCGTCCCCTCGCCTTCAGGAATACCTAACGAGCGATTAAACTTCATACGACCTACTGCAGATAAATCATAACGTTCTGCAGAGAAGAATAAGTTATTGAATAACGCTTCCGAAGATTCGGGTGTAGGTGGTTCACCTGGACGCATCATGCGATAGATTTCATATAATGCACTTATACGATCGTAAGTTGGATCAACACGTAATGTCTCAGAAATATATGGACCATAATCTAAATCGTTAGTAAACAATGTTTCGATGACTTTATAGCCCGCTTGAGATAACTTCGCTAATCCTTCTAATGAAATTTCACTGTTAACTGGACAAATAATCTCTCCAGAATCAAGATCAACGTAATCTTTTGCAGAAACTTTACCAATAATGTATTCCGTTGGCACCTCAACTTGTGTCACATTATCTTTTTCTAATGCTTTGATATGACGAGCTGTAATACGACGACCACGTTCTACATAGACTTTGCCATTTGCTTCGATATCAAATGTCGCCGTTTCACCGCGTAAACGCTCTGGTACTAAGGTCATTAATAATTTATTGCCAGCGATTTCGAACGTTACTTTGTCGAAGAATAAGTTTAAGATTTCTTCAACCGTATAACCTAATGCACGTAAAATAATGGTTGCCGGTAATTTACGACGGCGGTCAATACGTGCATATAAGTTATCTTTTGGATCAAATTCGAAATCCAACCAAGACCCACGGTAAGGGATAATACGTGCGTTATAAAGCACTTTACCTGAAGAGTGTGTTTTCCCTTTATCAGAATCAAAGAATACGCCTGGGCTACGGTGTAATTGTGAAACGATAACACGCTCGGTACCATTGATCACAAAGGTACCATTATCAGTCATCAATGGGATTTCTCCCATGTACACTTCGCTTTCTTTGATGTCTTTTACTGCATGTGATGAAGATTCTTTATCGTAGCTAACTAAACGTAATTTGACACGCAACCCTGCCGCATAAGTGGAACCACGAATTTGACATTCACGTACATCAAACTCTGGCTCTTCTAAACGGTAATCAACATATTGTAATTCTGTATAGCCGTTATTGCTTACGATTGGAAAAACAGAACGGAATGCAGCTTCTAAGCCTTGTTGACCTTCAGGATCTTTTTGAATGAATTTATCAAAAGAATCTAATTGGATAGTTAATAAATAAGGTACATTTAAAACTTGCGGACGTTTGCCGAAGTCTTTACGAATTCGTTTTTTCTCAGTATAGGAGTAACCCATTATTGGTTTTCCTCTGTAAATTTTAGTGAGACCGAGTTGATATAAAAAAAGTGCGGTCAAATTGATTGACGTTTTTTATTTATATCGGAGATTGACGCCGTTTCGGATACCGCACTCTGAACCTTACTTCTGTAGTGGGCTACTTAAATTAAAACGTCTGATTAATTTAAGTGGAAACAGATACCATTAAACGGAAAATGCCTATCTGTTTTTTTGTACTGTTTTTGATAGCACAAAATGGCTGATGGTAAACCACCAGCCATTAAGCCTGAGAAACAGGACATAAGTGAATCAAAAATTATTTGATTTCTACTTTTGCACCAGCTTCTTCTAATTCTTTCTTAAGTGCTTCAGCTTCTTCTTTAGAAATGCCTTCTTTTAAGTTAGCTGGAGCAGATTCAACTAAGTCTTTAGCTTCTTTTAAGCCTAAACCAGTTGCACCACGTACTGCTTTGATAACTGCTACTTTGTTAGCACCAGCTTCAGCAAGAACTACGTCGAATTCAGTTTTTTCTTCTGCCGCTGCAGCTGCGCCGCCAGCTGCTGGAGCTGCTGCTACTGCTGCTGCAGAAACGCCGAATTTTTCTTCCATCGCTGCGATTAATTCAACGATTTCAGTTACAGATTTAGAAGCAATCGCTTCAATGATTTGTTCGTTAGTTAATGACATAACAATCAATTCCTAAAATTAATAAAGTTAAATGAAGTAAGAAACGCTTAATGATTAAGCTGCTTCTTGTAATTTGTCGCGTAATGCCGCAAAAGTGCGAACAAGTTTGCCTGCCGCAGCTTCTTTCATTGTGCCCATTAAACGTGCAATTGCTTCTTCGTAAGTTGGTAATGTTGCTAAGAATTCAACATCTTGGATCTTACCTTCAAAGGCTGCACCTTTAATTTCAAACTTATCGTTTGCTTTAGCAAAATCTTTGAACAAACGTGCTGCTGCACCTGGGTGTTCATTAGAGAATGCGATAAGTGTTGGACCTACAAACGTATCTTGTAAGCATTCGAAATCAGTGCCTTCAACCGCACGACGTAATAAAGTATTACGAACAACGCGCATTGTTACACCCGCTTCACGAGCTGCTTTACGTAATTCAGTCATTTTATCAACAGTTACACCGCGAGAATCCGCGATTACTGCTGAAAGTGCACCTTTGGCTGCTTCATTTACTTCGGCAACAATTGCTTGTTTGTCTTGAAGATTTAATGCCATTGGCTTTTAGCTCCTGAATACACTCCGATTTCTCGGAATTAATTTACCTCATCGAAAGAGTTATCTTTCAGACTAGGACGACTTCGGTGCCCAGAAGCAAGAAATATTCTTATTCTGTTCACCATCTACGTAGGATTATTAAGACGATTATTGCTAACCATTCCCTACGGTCTTGGACGGGGCTTGAATAGGTCAAGCACCAACCAGAAATTTTACGCTGAGCGTAATTTAGGAGCGAGATTATAGTGATTAATCTCGCTCTTGTAAAGTCTATTGTAGAAAAAATCTGCAGATTTTAACCGCACTTTGCGACTATTTTCTTACCGCAATTGCTTCGATTTCCACACCTACATCTTTTGGTAATCGAGCCACTTCTACACAAGAACGAGCTGGGAAATTCGGATGATTGTTTTCTTTAAAGAACTTCTCGTACTCTGCATTTACTGCTGCAAAATCATTCAGATCTTTCACAAACACAGTAGTTTTCACAATATCACCCACGGCCAAACCCGCTTGTTCAATAATCGCTTTCACATTCTCTAAAGATTGACGCGCTTGTGCCACAATATCTTTCGGCACTTCACCATTCGCCGGATTAACGGGAATTTGTCCAGATGTTAAAACTAAATTACCTAAATCTACCGCTTGAACATAAGGACCGATTGCTGCTGGGGCTTTTTCTGTGTGAATGATTTTAGTCATGATATTCTCCTTTAATATTGACGAATAAATACGCTTGCTATCCTAACATATAAGTGACTTTATCGCTTATACGAGTATTCTTAATCAATCTCTTTTAATACATCATCAGACAATTCTTTCTGTGAGCTTTCTTTTACTTTGCCATCATTTACTTTAAATTCTAAATTCTGATAATAAGCTTCGCGGAAGGTAACATAAGGATCTTGTGCTTGATTGAGCAACTCGGTTTGATCCAATGTTTTCGAGCGTTTATCTACCGCTTGCACTCCATATTTTACAAGTGACCACGGACCGCCTACCCAATTCCAGAAAGGATAGGTATAAGCTGCATCAACTACTGCACCCGTTAATTGACGAGGTGTCGTCGCATTATAAATTGGCAATACAATATAAGTACCTGCATCTACACCATAGGTGCCCAATGTTTCACCAAAGCTACGTTGATCATAAACCTGTAATTCTTTACTTGCACTTGCAAAGTCAAATAAGCCACCGATACCAAAGGTTGAGTTAATCCAAAAGCGGTTGAAGTGAACAAAGGCTTTTTTCGGTTCACCTTCTAATAAACGGTTAACAAAGCTCACCGGCTCATCCAAGTTATTTGCCACATTGGATAGACCTTTTGTAACCGGTGTTGGCACGTAATCACGCCAGCCTTTTGCTGCTGGTTCCAACACATAGCGATCCATGACTTTATAGTTAAAATCAAACATCGTACGGTTAAAACCTTCTAATTTATCATTGCGTTCACCATCAGCTTTGGTTGCACAACCTGTTAAAACAGCCGTTGTCATTAAGCTTACTGCAAGTAAAGGTGCTTTTTTCATTCCACTTTCCTATTACAAAAAATTGTCTTTATTCTAACCAACTTGAGAGATAACTACAAAAAATTTATTTAAATTCTAGTACTAACTTTCTTGTAAAACGATATTTTGGATTTCAATGTCAGTAAAAATGCCACCTTATTGGTGGCATTCTTACTCAAAAAGATTGATTATTCTGTTGTATTTTTTAATGGAATTTCTGCATCGGGCTCGTGAGTAATACGGTTACGTAGATCACGGCGAATAATCTCAATTGTCCAGAACCAGAAAATGTGTCCCACTAATTCAGAAATATGTTCATATAACGGCCATTCTGCAACAGGTGGTGTTAAACCCAATGCAGGGAAAGTAATGTAATGCACAAAAATATCGGCGATTAAACCAGCACCAATACCCTGCCAAAATTTGATTTTAGGGAAACGTTCTGCCACTAAGCAGTAAGCAATAGCAAATACTAATGAGAAAGTAATGTGAGTCACACCAATCCAGTCAAAACCATGATCTGCAAAAGTAAATACGGCTTGAGTTGGATCAATACCTAAATAATCACGTAAGAATACGTGTGGTGGGTTTAAGAATGCACGTGAACAGACTTGAAGAATTTGATCTTGGCTTAAGCCTGTAATGTCTACTTTACATGCTGCCGCGAAGAAATCAATTGGACTACGCGGTGGAAATGGATGCTCTGCACCCCATTTTACGAATGCAGAAATCAAACCTGCAATAATACCAACAAAAATCGCTACGCCATAACGACGACGATTAGCAGGAGTTTGTTCAAAAATACCTGACATATATTTGCTCCGAAAAAAGAAAAAAATGACCGCTCTTTGTATCAAAAGTCGCAGTTCCCATTTTGCTTTAGCAAAACTTATCTTGAATTTTCAATGACTTTGGTGAGTTAGTCAAGAACTAATTATTAAGAGTTAGAACATTTTATGATAAGAATAAAAAATGCGGTTATTTCCAACCGCACTTTCTTCTCTATCAAATTAAAGTTTTGCTGAAAGCATTGCTTCTAATTTCTCTTGGTCAACTGCAAATTTGCGAATTCCCTCTGCTAATTTTTCAACTGCCATCGCATCGCTGTTATGTTGCCAATAGAACTCTGCTTCAGTAGTTAACGGTTGAGGTTTCGCTTTTACTTCACCTTTGTACTCTAGTTTACGTACAAGTGCGGTTGAATTTTCTTGTAATTCTTTGAGTAAAGCGGGTGCAATCGTTAAACGGTCACAACCTGCTAATTCAATAATTTCGCCTACATTACGGAAACTTGCGCCCATCACCACCGTTTTATAACCATATTCTTTGTAATAGTTATAAATTTTGGTTACAGAAATGACACCTGGGTCTTCTGCTGGCGCATATTCTTTTTTATCGGTATTTGCTTTGTACCAGTCTAAAATACGGCCTACGAATGGCGAAATTAAATAAACACCCGCTTCAGCACAGGCGCGAGCTTGCGCTTCGGAGAATAATAACGTTAAGTTACAGTTAATGCCTTCTTTTTCAAGAATTTCTGCCGCACGAATACCTTGCCATGTTGAAGCAATTTTGATCAAAATACGATCATTTGAAATGCCTGCCGCATTATAAAGTGCGATAAGTTTACGTGCTTTTTCAACGGTTGCTTGGGTATCGTAAGAAAGGCGCGCATCTACTTCTGTTGAAATGCGTCCCGGAACAATTTTTAAAATTTCTAACCCAATGTTTACCGCTAATTTATCTTCTGCATCAATTAATTGTTGTGCTTTATTCGCACTTTGCGCTTTTGCATAAGCAATCGCTTCATCAATTAATGGTGCATATTGAGGTAATGCTGAAGCACTTAAAATTAAAGATGGGTTTGTTGTTGCATCTTGCGGTTGGTATTTTTTAATTGCATCAATATCGCCAGTATCAGCCACAACGACGGTCATTTTACGAAGTGAATCTAACTGAGTTGTCATTATATTCTCCTTGAATGGACTTGTTTGAATCTAATTGAGTTAAGATAGCATAATTAGCTTTAAAAAGGTAATTTCTCCAGCAAAATATTTGCGATAGGAAAAACCAATACATTCTAGATTTCTCCTCTCATATCATCACTTTTAGCAATTTTTTTAGCGATTTATTAGACACAAATCACAAAACTCAATTTTTCTTCAAATAATCCCCTTACAAATCTTTACAAAAATAATTTTTTGAGCTAATAAGTGGAAGACTCTTATAAAAATATCACCTAATAACAAGGAGGCTCAAATGCAACACAAACTACTCTTCTCAGCAATCGCTCTTGCTCTTTCCTATTCTGCGCAAGCAGTTATACTACCTGAGGGAACGCAATTAGATGAAAAACAGCATATCGTGTTCAATAATGGGGCTGAACCGCAAAGTTTTGATCCACAAAAAACCGAAGGTGTACCAGAATCTAACGTTGCTTATCAATTACTTGAAGGCTTAGTCACCTCAGACTCTGAGGGTAAACTTCAACCGGGTGTGGCGGAAAGCTGGGAAAATACACCTGACTTCAAAACCTGGACATTCCATTTACGTAAAGATGCTAAATGGTCAAACGGTGATCCTGTTACAGCACACGACTTCGTATTTGCGTGGCGCCGTTTAGTGGATCCTGCAACTGCTGCACCTTACGCAAGTTACTTAAGTTATTTACAAGTTGAAAATGCGCAAGACATCATTGACGGTAAGAAAAAACCGGCTGAATTAGGCGTGGAAGCAAAAGATGATTACACCTTTATTGTTCATGCAACCAATCCTGTGCCTTATGCGGTCAGTTTAACGACTCACCAATCCTTATTGCCATTACCACAAAAAGTAGTCGAAAAATTGGGTGATGCATGGGTGAAAAAAGAAAACTACGTGGGTAACGGTGCGTATAAGCTCGCTAACCACATCATTAACGAAAAAATCGAATTTGAACGTAACCCACTTTATTGGAACGATAAAGAAACCGTAATCAATAGCGCAACATTTCTCGCTATTGAGAACCCAAGTACCGATGTGGCGCGTTATCGTGCAGGCGATTTAGATATGACAAGCTACGCCTTACCACCAGAACAATTTGCTAAATTACAAAAAGAATTGCCTGGTGAAGTATTCACGACACGAACTCTTGCGACCTATTCTTACGAGTTAAACAATAAGAAAGCGCCTTTTGATAACGTGAATATTCGTAAAGCCTTGAACTTATCCCTTGATCGTCATGTGATCACCGATAAAGTTTTAGGCCAAGGTCAAACACCAACCTATGTGTTTACTCCAACTTACATCGAAGAAGGTCATTTCATTCAACAACCTGCTTATTCAAAAGAACCAATGGCACAACGTAATGAAGAAGCCATTAAACTCTTAGAGGAAGCTGGTTACAGCAAAGCGAATCCGTTGAAATTCAGTATTCTTTACAATACCAATGAAAATCACAAAAAAGTGGCTATTGCTGCAGCTTCTATGTGGAAAGCGAACACTAAAGGTTTAATTGATGTGAAATTAGAAAACCAAGAGTGGAAAACTTACATTGATAGCCGTCGTGCAGGTCGTTATGATGTGGCGCGTGCTGGGTGGAATGCGGATTACAACCAAGCAACAACATTCGGCAACTATTTCTTATCTAATTCGAGTAACAATACCGCGAAATACGCGAACCCAGAATATGATAAAGCCATTGCTGAATCTTATGTCGCAACGGATGCAGAAGGTCGTGCAAAAGCTTATGCGAAAGCCGAAGAAATTCTTGCAAAAGATTACGGGATCGTACCAATCTTTAACTATGTGAATCCACGCTTAGTGAAACCTTACGTAAAAGGTTATTCAGGCAAAGATCCGCAAGATCACATCTACTTACGTAACCTTTATATTATTAAACATTAATTCGTTGCTAGTATTTAAGTGCGGTTAAAAATCGTCGTGTTTTTTGACCGCACTTTTCGCCCATTTTGTTGGAGTTGTTATGCTCAAGTTTATTTTTAAACGGCTGTTGGAAGCCTTGCCGACGCTGTTTATTTTAATTACTTTTTCTTTCTTTTTGATGCGCCTCGCCCCTGGTAGCCCGTTCACCTCTGAACGTGCTTATCCGCCAGAAGTGATGGCGAATATCGAAGCGAAGTATCATTTAAATGAACCATTATATAAACAATATTTCCTTTATTTAGAAAATCTTTCCAAAGGAGATTTTGGTCCCTCTTTTAAATATAAAGACCAATCAGTCAATGATTTAATCGCGTCTGCTTTCCCGGTTTCCATTAAATTGGGCATGGTGGCCTTCGCCTTTGCTGTCGTATTAGGGGTAACAGCGGGTACGCTCGCTGCGCTCAATCAAAATAGTCGTTGGGATTATATTTTGATGAGTTTCTCGATGCTTGGCGTCATTATGCCGAGCTTCGTCTTCGCACCAGTCTTGGTGCTGATTTTCGCCATTTATTTAGGATGGCTGCCAGCTGGTGGTTGGAACGGCGGTACCGCCATGTACATGATCTTACCTGTCGCCTCCTTAACTATCGCTTATGTGGCAGGGATTGCGCGTATCATGCGTGGCTCGATGATTGAAGTGCTGCATTCCAACTTTATTCGGACCGCCAAAGCTAAAGGACTTTCTACTTCAAGAATCATTTTAAAACATGCTTTGCGCCCTGCTCTTTTACCCGTGATCACCTATTTAGGGCCCGCTTTTGTGGGGATTATTACCGGTTCAATGGTGATCGAAAGCGTATTTGGTTTACCTGGCATGGGGTTATTATTTGTAAACGGCGCATTAAACCGCGATTATTCTTTAGTTTTAAGTCTCACTATCTTAGTGGGCACATTAACCATTTTATTTAATGCGATTGTGGATATTTTATATGCCATCATCGATCCAAAAATTCGTTATTAAGGATAAGTTATGACAGATTATCGTACTCAGCCGATTAATCAGAAAAATGCGGATTTTGTGGAACACGTGGCTGACCGTATTGAAGAAATGCAACTGGAAGGCCGCAGCCTATGGCAAGATGCGAAACGCCGTTTTTTCCGCAACAAAGCGGCCGTTGCCAGTCTGATTATTCTAGCGTTTATTATTGTATTTATTACCGTAGCGCCTTGGTTCTTCCCCTTTACCTATGAAGATACCGATTGGAATATGATGAGCGCCCCACCAACAATGGAAGGCTATCACTTCTTCGGTACCGATGCCTCGGGTCGCGACTTATTGGTACGTACTGCTATCGGTGGACGGATTTCATTATTGGTCGGTATTGCTGGTGCTTTCATTTCCGTAACTATCGGCACAATTTATGGGGCTATTTCCGGTTATGTAGGCGGTAAAACAGATATGTTGATGATGCGCTTTTTAGAGATTCTCAGCTCATTTCCATTTATGTTTTTCGTCATTTTGTTAGTGACCCTTTTTGGCCAAAACATTTTCTTAATTTTTATCGCAATCGGGGCCATTGCTTGGCTTGGTCTTGCACGTATTGTACGCGGACAAACCCTCAGCCTAAAAAATAAAGAATTCGTCGAAGCCGCCATCGTTTGTGGCGTACCTCGTCGCCAAATCATTTTGAAACACATTATTCCGAATGTATTGGGCTTAGTGGCAGTTTACGCCTCGCTTGAAGTACCGGGGCTCATTCTATTTGAATCATTCTTAAGCTTCTTAGGATTAGGTACACAAGAGCCGATGAGTAGTTGGGGCGCACTCTTAAGTGATGGTGCTGCGCAAATGGAAGTCTCGCCTTGGTTATTAATTTTCCCGGCATTTTTCCTTTGCCTTACCCTATTTTGTTTTAACTTTATCGGTGACGGGTTGCGTGATGCACTCGATCCGAAAGATAGATAGGAGCGAATAATGAATCCTTTATTAGATGTAAAAAATCTCTACGTTCGCTTCAAAACACCAGATGGCGTCGTCACAGCAGTGAATGACTTAAACTTCACGCTGAATGCAGGAAGCACGCTGGGTATTGTAGGCGAAAGTGGCTCAGGCAAGTCACAAACGGCCTTTGCTTTAATGGGTTTATTGGCAGCCAACGGAGAAGTGGAAGGTTCAGCCATTTTTGAAGGGAAAGAATTAGTTAATTTACCGAATGCTGAATTGAATAAAATCCGCGCCGAGCAAATTTCCATGATTTTCCAAGATCCCATGACGTCACTCAACCCATACATGAAAATCGGTGAACAACTCATGGAAGTGCTGCAATTGCACAAAGGTTATGATAAACAAACTGCCTTTGCTGAATCCGTGAAAATGTTAGATGCAGTTAAAATGCCAGAAGCTAAAAAACGTATGGGCATGTATCCGCATGAATTTTCGGGTGGTATGCGTCAACGGGTGATGATTGCGATGGCCTTATTATGCCGTCCCAAACTACTCATTGCTGATGAACCAACCACTGCTTTGGATGTAACGGTTCAAGCGCAAATCATGACTTTATTAAATGAGCTAAAACGTGAATTTAATACTGCGATTATTATGATTACCCATGATCTTGGTGTAGTGGCAGGTATCTGCGATCAAGTTATGGTGATGTATGCTGGACGAACCATGGAATACGGCACAGCGGAACAAATTTTCTATCATCCAACCCATCCTTATTCCATTGGCTTAATGGATGCAATTCCTCGCTTAGACGGCAATGAAGAACACTTGGTAACCATTCCAGGCAATCCACCGAATCTGTTGCATTTGCCAAAAGGTTGCCCATTCTCACCACGTTGCCAATTTGCAACCGAACAATGCCAAACTGCGCCCAAACTGACTACATTTAATCACGGTCAATTACGCAATTGTTGGTTACCCGCGGAGAAATTTAACCTATGACAGTCTCAAATAACAAAGAATTACTCCTTGAAGTCAATCACTTAGGCGTCAGTTTTAAAATTAAAAATGAGAAATCCCTTTTCTTCGCCAAACCGCAAACCTTAAAAGCGGTGAAGGATGTCTCTTTTAAACTTTACGCAGGTGAAACTCTCGGTGTGGTGGGTGAGTCCGGTTGCGGTAAATCCACACTTGCACGCGCTATTATCGGTTTAGTCGAAGCGAGCGAAGGGGAAATCTTGTGGCTTGGTAAAAATTTACGAAAACAATCAGCCAAACAATGGAAAGAAACGCGTAAAGATATCCAAATGATTTTCCAAGATCCGCTGGCCTCTCTCAATCCGCGAATGAATATTGGTGAAATCATTGCTGAGCCATTAAAAATCTACCAACCGCACTTAAGTGCCGCTGAAGTGAAAGAAAAAGTACAAGCAATGATGTTGAAAGTTGGGCTTTTACCAAACTTGATTAACCGCTATCCGCATGAGTTTTCTGGTGGCCAATGTCAGCGTATCGGTATTGCTCGTGCGTTAATCATTGAGCCGAAAATGATCATTTGTGATGAGCCGGTTTCTGCATTGGATGTATCGATTCAAGCTCAAGTGGTAAATTTATTAAAATCCCTACAAAAAGAAATGGGGCTTTCCTTAATTTTTATCGCCCATGACTTAGCGGTGGTAAAACACATTTCTGACCGCGTATTAGTCATGTATTTAGGCAATGCCATGGAATTAGGCAGTGATGAGGAGGTATATAACAATACCAAACATCCTTATACCAAAGCCTTAATGTCTGCAGTTCCGATTCCCGATCCAAAATTGGAACGCAATAAATCCATCGAATTGCTTGAAGGTGATTTGCCTTCGCCAATTAATCCGCCGTCTGGTTGCGTGTTCCGTACCCGCTGCCTGAAAGCTGATGAAAATTGTGCGAAACAAAAACCACCTTTCACCAGCCAAAACAACAGCCATTTTGTGGCTTGTTTAAAAGTCTTATAAAACAAAAAGTGCGGTTAAAATTGATCTGCACCCCAAAAGTTGGACTCAACAAACCAACAATTGAGGTGCAGATTTTTTATGGGTAAACACTACACAATCGAATTTAAATTACAAATTCTACAACATATGAGAATTTTGGATAAAACGAGATTTATTTTGATATTCTTGTGGAATACCTAATTAAAAATGTTTAAATCATACAAAGTCCGCATTCTCTCATCATTTCAGCAATTTTTCTATTTGTGATATGCTAGGATCAATTGATGAAAGGAACTATTATGTCTGAAATTAAACTGAATTATCATAAAACGCATTTTCTTACGAGCGCCCCCAATATTCGTTCTATCCCAGAAGATACAGGAATTGAAATTGCTTTTGCGGGACGCTCAAATGCTGGAAAATCAACCGCACTTAATGCATTAACCAATCAAAAAAGCTTAGCTCGAACTTCTAAAACACCTGGTCGTACACAGCTCATCAACCTTTTTGAGGTGGAGCCGAATTGTAAACTAGTGGATTTACCCGGCTATGGTTATGCTGCTGTTCCTGAAAAAATGAAAATCGAATGGCAAAAATCCCTCGGGGAATATTTGCAAAAACGCGAATGTTTAGGCGGGCTTGTTGTTTTAATGGATATTCGCCATCCTTTAAAAGATCTCGACCAACAAATGATCGAATGGGCTGTTTCTGCTGATTTACCGGTTATGTTACTTTTAACTAAAGCAGATAAGCTCAGTCAAAGTGCGCGTAGCAAACAGGTCAAAATGGTACGTGAAGCTATTTTACCCTTCCAAGGTGATATTCAAGTTGAGGCTTTTTCTGCACAAAACAAAATTGGTATTGATAAATTAGCAACTAAGTTAGATAGTTGGTTTGCGCCACTTTTCGTGTAGTTTTTTATCAAGAAAAAGTCATTTCTGCGATCAAGATCGCAAAAAAAGCACAGAATGCATGATTTCATTCTGTGCTTTTTTTATAGTGCGAAAATCTAATTATTTTTGACTGCACTTTAAGGAATCTGAATGTCTCTTGCCATTGTTTATAGCCGTGCCTCAATGGGGGTACAAGCCCCCCTTGTCACCATTGAGGTGCACTTAAGTAACGGAAAGCCTGGATTTACCTTAGTTGGCCTACCTGAAAAAACAGTAAAAGAAGCGCAAGATCGTGTCAGAAGTGCATTAATAAATGCCCAGTTCAAATATCCGGCCAAACGCATCACCGTTAACCTTGCACCAGCCGATTTACCCAAAGAAGGGGGACGATTTGATTTACCTATTGCAATCGGTATTTTAGCCGCATCAGATCAACTTGATGGCAGCCGTTTAAAACAGTTTGAATTCGTAGGTGAGCTCGCATTAACAGGTGAATTACGTGGTGTACACGGTGTCATTCCTGCCATTTTAGCGGCACAAAAAGCGAAACGCGCCCCCATTATCGCTTATCAAAATGCTAATGAAGCTTCGCTTGTTTCAGAACAAGAGACTTATTTTGCTAAAAACCTGTTAGACGTCGTACAATTCTTAAATAATCAAGAAAAATTACCTTTAGCCTCATTACTCGCACAAGAAAGTGCGGTCGGATTTTCAGCTAAAAATCACTTAGATTTGACCGATATTATTGGTCAACAACATGCTAAACGAGCACTAACGATAGCGGCAGCAGGTCAGCACAACCTACTCTTTTTAGGGCCACCAGGGACGGGTAAAACCATGTTGGCAAGCCGTCTTACTGCATTGCTACCTGAAATGACCGATTTAGAAGCCATTGAAACCGCTTCGGTTACGAGCTTAGTACAAAATGAATTAAATTTTCATAACTGGAAACAACGTCCGTTTCGAGCGCCACATCATAGTGCCTCATTACCGGCCTTAGTAGGTGGGGGAACCATTCCAAAACCAGGCGAAATATCACTCGCACATAACGGCGTACTTTTTCTTGATGAATTGCCTGAGTTTGAGCGTAAAGTGCTTGATGCACTTCGACAGCCCTTAGAAAGTGGAGAAATTATTATTTCGCGTGCCAATGCAAAAATCCAATTCCCCGCTCGCTTTCAACTCGTTGCCGCGATGAATCCAAGTCCAACCGGGCATTATACGGGAACACATAATCGCACCTCGCCGCAGCAAGTGATGCGTTATTTAAGCCGACTTTCAGGGCCATTTTTAGATCGCTTTGATTTATCTATTGAAGTACCTCTTCTGCCACAAGGTAGCTTACAGAATACAGGGGATAGAGGTGAGACAAGCCAGCAAGTACGAGAAAAAGTGTTAAAAGTGAGAGAAATTCAACTTGCCCGAGCCGGTAAAATCAATGCGTATCTTTCAAGCAAAGAAATTGAACGGGATTGTAAATTACAAGATAAAGACTCGCTATTCCTTGAGAATGCACTCAATAAGCTAGGACTTTCAGTAAGAGCCTATCATCGGATTTTAAAAGTCTCACGCACGATTGCTGATTTAAATGACGAAAAAGAAATACAGCAACCCCATTTAGCTGAAGCGCTCGGATATCGAGCCATGGATCGATTGCTACAGAAATTATCTGCCGCTTAAAAAATAAAAGGGCGAATCATTCGCCCTTTTTTATCTTCTATTCTTAGTAATAAGAATGTTCACCACGTTGGTGTTCGGTTACGTCTCTTGCACCTTTTAATTCATTTGGGAAGAGCGAAACTAACTGTTTCTCTACCCCATCTTTTAAGGTGACATCCACCATTGAACAACCGTTACAGCCACCACCAAATTGTAAAACTGCATAACCGTCATCAGTAATTTCAATTAACGTGATTTTACCGCCATGACTGGCTAATTGTGGGTTGATTTGTGTTTGAATCACATACTCTACGCGCTCAATTAAAGGCGCATCATCCGCAACTTTACGCATTTTTGCGTTAGGCGCTTTTAAAGTCAGTTGAGCCCCAAGCTCTTCTGTTACATAATCAATTTCCGCATCTTCTAAAAACGGTAAGCTGATTTCATCCACAAATGCAGAGAACGTATCGTACTTCATTTCAGTATCAGTCGCTTCAACTGAATTTGGCGGGCAATAAGACACGCCACATTCTGCTCCAGGTGTACCTGGATTCACAACAAAAATACGGATATTGGTACCTTCTTCTTGTGTATCTAAAAGTTTCCGAAAATGTGCTTGTGCAGCATCTGAAATAAAAATTTGTTCCATAAATAAAATCCTAATACTTGATGCAATATATCAAGAATGATACTCCTATATGGTAATTTTTTCTATATTTATTCCTATTTTTATAAATATAGATAAATCCTATCTTTAAAAATTTAGGCTCTCGCTAAGCCCCACACTTGAATTTCTTTTACGCCTAATTTTCGAAGCTGTTTGGCTATCTCTGCCAACGTTGAGCCGGTTGTAATCACATCATCCACCAACGCAACACGTTCATAAGGAAAAGACTTTTTGGTATTCACTGTAAAAGCATTTTGTAGATTATATCGTCGATCTTTCGCACTTAAACCTCGCTGAGTGTGGGTGTGTTTAATTCGTTTCACCACATGATGACAGTTAGGCACATCACACCAACGGCTCAACCAGTTCGCTAATAAATCAGCCTGGTTGTAGCCTCGTTGCCATTGCCGAAAATGATATAACGGCACAGGGATAATCGCCTGTGGCAGTGAGAGTCCATGCGTTCGTCTCGCCTCTCGCACCGCAAGATAAAGCAAACGCGATAAACTGCGATCTAACCAAGACTGTTTTTGAAATTTAAAACGATGAATAAGTGAAGAAAGCGGTTCGAGGTAATGCCCAATAATCACAATACGATCCCAAGCGGGTTCATTTCTCAAACAATGTCCACAGCCCATTGCATAATGCTGCAAGGGTGAACCACATCGCCCACAATAAGGGAAAGTTTTAATTTGCTTCTGACATCGACTGCACAATCCATTTCGACCAAGATGAATAGATCGCTTGCAATACACACAGCTAAATTGAAAAAAATGAGAAAACATCAGAGAAATTGACCGCACTTTATTTTTTCGCTTTTTCAATTTGCTTAAAATGCTTTTCTTTCTTAGCCATTTCCATTCTTTCACCTTGTTTTAAAATATGAGGAGTCACAAAAATTACAAGCTCTCGCTTTTGATGACGTTCACTTTCCTTACTAAATAAGCGCTTAATACCTGGAATATCACCCAATAGCGGCACTTTATCAATTCCTTTTGTGATCGTATCGTGGAATACACCACCTAATACAATCGTTTCCCCATCTTTAGCAAAAACTTGTGTATTAATTTCTTGTTTATCAATAGACACGACTTCGTTACCTTGCCCATAAGCCACACGGTTTCCCGGGGAATTTTGACTGACTAATAAATCCAATAAGATATTATTATCCTTTGAAATATGCGGTGTGACTTCCAATCCCAACACAGCTTCTCGAAACTCCACTGATTGGGTGTCATTTTTCCCGTTCGTCACTACATAAGGAATTTCCGTCCCTTGTTTGATACTTGCACTTTTCTTATTGGTCGTGAGTAAGCGAGGGCTCGCAATAATTTCTACGTTATTTTCACGTTCAAGTGCAGTCAATTCTAAGTCTAATAATCGGCCATTAATTTTAGCGACTTGAAATGCTAATGAGCCAGCTGGCGTGACCGTTGTCGCAAAATTCACATTTAAATTATTACTGATATTACTAAAACCATTCGCATCTAGACTGCCACTCACTCGATGGGCAGCCTCAGTCGGATTAAAAATACCCCAACGTACACCTAACTCTTTCAGGCTTTCATCAGTAATCGTCACAATACGTGCTTCGATGACAATTTGTTCAATGGGTTTATCCAGCTCTGCAATCAATTTTTTGATATTTTTGATAGAACGTGCATCATCCTGAATCAGTAATACATTGCTTCGATCATCAAAGGTAATTGTGCCGCTAGGTGAAAGCAAAGAACCACTACCAGTTGTTAAAGATTTCATCACATCAGAGGCCTTAGCAAAATGCAGTTTAATCGTTGTACTCACAAGTGGTGTTTCACTAGGCAAACTTTCTCCGCTAATCGCCATAGGTTCTGTCATTTTCTCTGCATATTGTTCATGTTGAGAAGGCTTACCCAAATAATAAATATCATTTTCTTGATAAAAAGAGAGCCTTTTGATTTTTGCCACAGAACGCAATAAACGATCAAAATCTACGTTCTCTAATTGCAATGAAAGCGTTCCTTCTAACTCATCATCAATCATTAAATTGGCATTTTGCTCAAGAGCAAGTTGCTGGAGTGTCGCCACCATGGGAGCTTGTTTTAAGCGAAGTGAAAATACGCGATTTTCTGCCGCCGAGTAAGTTGTCCATAGGATCAAAAAACACATTAAAAACTGACCGCACTTTGTTTTTATTTTCTGCTTTATCATTTTAAAATCTCATTATGATTGAGGTCGTTTGTTCACATTGCCCCGGTTTATAACTTTGAAGCGTCACGCCATTTTTACTTACTTTTTCAATTAAATAACCTTCTTTTCCAATTCGCTGCCCGACTTGAACGGAAAGAATATGCCCATCATCATTAAATAATACTTCTGCCTGTTTACCATATTGCACGACTCCCACAATATCTAGCTGAGCCAATGGGCGTTCCTCCGCCAGTCTCAGCTCTGAATACACGCAAGTCGACACTGGCGGTAGGGTAAGCCCCTCTTTTGGATATTCGGTTTGTTCTCTTTGTTTACGATCAAAAGGATCTTGCGAAAATGCTGACACAGAAAAAAACGCTATCAAGATTAAGAAAAGCTTTTTCATTATTTGTCCTTATTTAGTTGGAAAATTAACTCGCATGTAATAGAAGCATTTTCCTCTTCATCTAATTTCTTAATGTTTAATTGAGTTAAAGAAAGTGTAGGAACATCGTTTAAAAGTGCGGTCAAAAATTGCTGTAAATCGACAAAATAGCCTTGTAACGACAAATGCAACAAAGTATGTTGAGAAAAATCCCAACGTAAATCCAACGCTCGAAGTCGCCCATTTAACAGCGCCTGTACATGCTGATTAATCGGCAACACAGAGTTAGCCAATTCAGGAGAAAGTTGTCGGCTGTCTGACTTTTGCCTTAAGGTTTGTAAAATCTTTTCCTGTTTATCCCACTCTTGCTGCTGCAAACTCAATTCTGCGTCAAGTCGATGTAGTTCGTTGCTATTTTCAACGTAACGAAAAACAGGTAAAAAGATGACTGCACTTAATGCACTCAACCAAAAGGCAGCATGGACCATTTGAGGTAATCGAAGCCATCTCCCAAACCAACTTTGCGCACTTTTTTGAACTAGCTCATTGATAAAGTTCCTCATTGCATAGACTCCGATAAATGAATATCAAATTGAAAAAATAACTGCTGTTGCACTGGCTGAAACTTAGTTAAGTTAACCTCTGTAAAATGGCGTTTGAGAAATTGATGTATCTCTTCAAACTCTTGTTGGCTTTCTGTCATGCCTGAAAGGACAATTTGCTTCGCATTGAGCGTAAATTCATCTAACTCACCCTGTTGTAATGGCAGCTCACTTAATAAATTAAGCAGGCGATACACATATTCCGTATCCATCTCAGTCAACTCATTCATTTCTTTTAAGTTACTTTGTAGTTGCTGAACTTGAATGCGCTTCTGATGGACTTGATGAGTTATTTGTGTCAGTTTTTCTTTTGTCTGATTTAGGGCTTGCCCTTGTTGTTCATTGAGTTGGTTCAATCCAATGACAATCAAAACTGAACAAGCTAGCCAAATGAAACCTTGCCACATAAAACGACGAAAGGCCTTTTGATGTTGTTCTAAACGCCAAGGCAATAAATTAAGGCTTAACATCACCACTCTCCCGATTAACTAAAGGCAAAAGTGCGGCTGGTTTTAAAGATAAATCCACTAGCTTTAAATCGGTTTGCCAAAGTGCATTACCTAAGGCGATGAAAGGAAAATCTGTTTCGATACGCTGCCAATCCTGAGACAGTAATTCGATTGTGTGTGAATTTAATATATCGGGCGTTTGATACATATAAATCTGTTCTATGGTTTCAGGAAAACGCTGGGTAAATTGTTGATAAAGTTCGGATAAATCACCTTGAGATTGCAAAACTTGTCGTTGTTGTAAGCGTTCACAAACGGCGAGACATCCTTGTTGATCTTGATATAAAAATAAAGTGTTAATCGGCTCTTGACCTAAAATGGCATAAAATGCACGTAAAATACTGTGATTCAGTGAATCAAGTGCGGTCAATTTTAGCGGCAAATATTTTTCTAATTCTGCATTGGCGCTTTCTTGTCGAATCGCCGTGATATCCAAACGGAAACCTTGTTTTAATGGCATGGCAAGATAATCAAACCATAATTCATCCAACGGAATCGGCAATTCTTTTTGCAAAATAAAACGACATTGTTGTTCACACTCCTGAGCATTGAGTGTTTGCGGTAAAATAAGCGTTTTAGACCAAGTCAAATGGGGGGAAATGGAACCAATAAAACAACATTGGTTCGCTTTTTGAGGTAAATGAGGTAATAACTGGGGGAAAATGTCCTTTTGTTGTCCATTTAAGCAAATAGATTGAACTTTGTAGAATTCATCTAGCCAAACAAAATAGAGGTTATCTTGTTGTTTACTCACACCAATTTTTTGTTTTAGCTGCTTTCTAGGAACAATTCCCATATTCTTTCCTATTCTTTAAGGGATTAATCTTTTATACTTAGCAGCCAAAATCATAATTTTGATTTTTTGAATATTCATTAAACCAGAGAGAATTTTACGATGCGGATCGCAAAATTAATATTAAGTACCCTATTTACGATATGTATACTGGGGTTAGTCGCCGGTGGTGTACTGTATTTTCACTTAAAATCCTCCTTACCATCGGTTGAGAGCCTAAAAACCGTTGAGTTGCAACAACCAATGCAAATCTATACGGCTGATGGCAAATTAATCGGTGAAGTCGGTGAACAACGCCGTATTCCAGTAAAATTAGAAAATGTGCCTCAACGCCTGCAAGATGCCTTCTTAGCAACAGAAGATAGCCGTTTTTATGAACATCACGGTTTAGACCCTGTCGGTATTGCTCGTGCGATTTTTGTTGCCGTCAACAATGGTGGTGCATCTCAAGGGGCAAGTACCATTACGCAACAGCTTGCGCGTAACTTCTTCTTAACGCCAGAAAAAACCATTATTCGTAAAGCTCGCGAAGCGGTATTGGCCATTGAAATTGAAAATGCCTTAAGCAAACAAGAAATTTTAGAACTCTATTTAAATAAAATTTTCTTAGGGTATCGTTCTTATGGCGTTGCAGCCGCCGCTCAAACCTACTTTGGTAAAAACTTAGATGAATTAACGCTTTCTGAAATGGCGATCATTGCTGGCTTGCCAAAAGCGCCTTCTACCATGAATCCACTCTATTCGCCAAAACGTGCGGAAGAACGTCGAAATGTGGTTTTAAGTCGAATGCTTGATGAGAATAAAATCACCAAAGCAGAATATGATGCAGCGATTAAAGAGCCAATCGTCGCAAGCTATCACGGTGCTAAATTTGAGTTCCGTGCAGACTATGTGACAGAAATGGTTCGTCAAGAAATGGTAAAACGTTTTGGTGAAGAAGATGCTTATACCAAAGGTTATAAAGTCTTCACGACTGTACTCTCAAAAGATCAAGCAGAAGCACAAAAAGCCGTTCGTAATAACCTGATTGATTATGATATGCGTCATGGCTGGCGTGGCGGTGCACCACTTTGGAAAAAAGGTGAAGCCCCATGGGATAATGAACGTATTGTCGCTTTCTTGAAAAAATTACCTGATTCAGAACCATTCATTCCAGCAGCAGTGACCGCATTAGGTAAGAATGGTGCAGAATTACTTTTAGCCAATAATGAAACGATGACGCTCTCTTCTAACGCAATGCGTTGGGCAGGTAGATCACCGGTTAAAGTGGGCGAACAAATTTGGATTCGTAAACGTGATAACGGTGAATGGATTTTAGGTCAAATCCCAGCCGCTAACTCTGCATTAGTTTCATTAAACTCCGATAATGGTGCAATTGAAGCCATGGTGGGTGGCTTTAGTTACGAACAAAGTAAATTTAATCGTGCAACCCAATCTTTAGTGCAAGTCGGTTCTTCAATTAAACCATTTATCTATGCCGCTGCGTTAGAAAAAGGTTTAACGCTTTCAAGCGTATTGCAAGACAGTCCTATCTCTATCCAAAAACCAGGACAACCTTTGTGGCAACCGAAAAACTCACCTGATCGTTATGACGGTCCGATGCGTTTACGTGTAGGTTTAGGTCAATCTAAAAACATGATTGCAATCCGAGCACTACAAACCGCAGGTGTTGGCTTCACTGCTGACATCTTACAACGTTTTGGATTCAAACGTGACCAATATTTTGCGAGTGAAGCGCTTGCATTAGGTGCTGCATCCTTCACGCCATTGGAAATGGCGCGTGCTTACGCAGTTTTTGATAATGGTGGTTTCTTAATTGATCCTTACCTTATCGAAAAAATTCAAGATAATACCGGTAAAGATTTATTTATTGCGAACCCTAAAATTGCTTGTATTACCTGTAATGACATTCCTGTGATTTATGGTGAAACCAAAGATAAAATTGATGGCTTTAAAGATGTCGCAGAAGTGGCTAACCCTGATAACCTAAAATCCGCTAAAGGTAATAGCAACACCGATACAGATGAAGGTGAGGGCGATCAGCAACCTGAGAATGTACCAGACTTGCCAGAGCTTCAAACATCCGCATTAAATGACGGTTCTGTTGATTTAATGGCGGATGCGAAAGACGGTGCAGCAAAACAAGAATACGCACCTCGTGTGATTAGTGGTGAATTAGCCTTCTTAATTCGTAGTGCATTAAATACGGCGATTTATGGTGAGCAAGGACTTAGTTGGAAAGGTACCAGCTGGCGTATTGCTCAAAGCATTAAACGTAGTGATATCGGTGGTAAAACCGGTACCACTAATAGTGCGAAAGTAGCTTGGTACGCAGGTTTTGGCGCAAACTTAGTCACCACAACCTATGTTGGTTTCGATGATAACAAACGCATATTAGGTAAAGGTGAAGCGGGTGCAAAAACTGCAATGCCGGCGTGGGTCGCTTATATGAAAGCTGCACTTTCTGATGTTCCAGAACGTCAACTTGAGCTTCCTCCAAACATCATGGAAAAAACCATTGATAGTAACTCTGGTTTACTTTCTGAAGGTGGTGGTCGCAAAGAATACTTTATCGTCGGTACTGAGCCTAAACGTACTTACATTGCGGAAATGCAAGAGCGTGGTTATTATGTTCCACCAGAGTTACAACAACGTCTAAACGGTGGAACAGGTAAAACTAAAGATGCCATTCCAGCAACGCAACCAGAAGAATTATTCTAGTACTGATTAAAATACTAAAAGTGTAGTTAATTTTAAATGCCTTTCCGATCTCAATTTGTGAAAGGCATTCTTTTACTCAAAATATTTTCAATATTAGTTAAATTTTAAGTTTGATAAATTTATCTAGCGCAGTTGCCTATCTCTTGTTTCCGTAATAAACCAAAGTCCAATCAAACTTAATACGGCATTTAAGGTTAGATAAATTCCAACACTTTTTAAGCCATAATTTGCATTCAGTGGTAACGCAATAATTGCTGCTACACTGGCACCGAATAAGCCTGAAATATTGTAGGTCAACGATGCACCGGAATAACGAGCATGTGTTGGAAATAATTCAGGTAAGAAACTCGCAAGCGGGCCATAACCCATGCCAATTAACCCCATTCCTATCATCAAGAACCAAAATAAACTGGTAGTTGTTCCATTATCGAGAAAATATGGCAAGGCTAAGCCAAAAATAGCCACGCCAAAGGTTGTCCAAATTAACCAAATTCTTCGTCCAACAATATCGATATATTTGCCTGAAATAGCAATTGTAATAGCTAATGAAATCGCACTGCACATTAGTAAAGCAGTAAAAATTTGTGGTGAGAAACCTAATCCCATTGCGTAGCCAGCTTCTGATACGGTTGGGGCAGATTTTGCATAAATTTGGCTGAAAGCGATCATAATATAAAAGAGCACATAGCCTGAAATGCAGATCATCATGCCTAAGAAGAACGGTTTGAAATGAGTAACGATTACTTCTATCATCGGTAAAGCTTTAGGTTTAGGCTTGTTAAGTACAGCAATAAATATTGGTGCTTCCGTAAGTTTTAATCGAACATACAAACCAATTGCAACTAATACAAAAGAGGAAAGAAATGGAATTCGCCATGCCCAGTCAATCATTGCTGCTTGTCCAAAAAGCGTGGTAATGAGTAGAAAGATACCATTGGCAAGTAGTAACCCTAGAGGTGCGCCTAATTGTGGAAAAGTGCCATACCAACCACGTTTTCCTTCAGGTGCATTTTCGATTGCCACTAATGCAGCGCCGCCCCATTCGCCACCTAAACCAATACCTTGCCCGATACGGCATAAGCAAAGTAAGATGGTTGCCCATATTCCGATACTGTCGTAAGTCGGTAATAAGCCGATCACTACGGTTGAGATTCCCATTACTAACAGGCTCATAACAAAGGTATTTTTTCTTCCTAAGCGATCGCCAAAATGTCCGAATAATACCGCCCCCAGAGGACGAGCAATAAAAGTCAGTGCTAGCGTAGAAAGCGCAGCGATTTGGCCTGAAAGCGGATCGGCTGCATGGAAAAATTGATGATTGAAAACGAGCACCGCAGCCATGGCATAAATATAGTTATCGAAATATTCAATAGCGGTGCCAATCATTGTTGCTATTGCGACTCGTTTTAAGCTATTTGGATTATTGGTTGCTTGCATTACTTTCTTCCTTTAAGGCTTGAGTGGCTACTTTTATATCATTCGCTTGAGTTATAGCCGTTATAACTGCAACACCATCAGCACCATATTTCAGTAAGGTTTTTACATGTTCTCGTTTTACGCCACCAATAGCTACAAGTGGTTTGGTGATTCCTGCTTCTCTCAATGTTTGAATGAACGTCATTCCTAGAGTAGGTTTAGGATTTTCTTTTGACTGAGTCGGAAAAATTGGACCAATACCGAAATAATCGATTTCAGATAATTCCTCTCCGATTTTGGCTTCGTCTAAACGGTTTACTGACCAACCAATAATCAGTGGTTTATTGGTTTTTGCTCGAATCGTTTTTACAGGCGTATCACTTTGCCCAACGTGAATACCATCCGCTTCAATTTCTAAAGCTAAATCAACGTTATCATCGACAATAAATGGCACATTATATTGACGACATAAGTCTCTGCACTTAATGGCTAAGACTCGTTGTTCTGTTGGAGAATTTTCTAATGAGAATTTGCCTTTATCGCGAAATTGAAAACAGGTAATGCCACCTTCTAAAGCTTGTTTAAGAACAGAAAGCAAGTTATCTGCTGGATTATCACCTAAATGTCGGCAATCTTGTGTGCCTGCTACAAAATAGATCGGTAAAATTTCTTGAATATTTTTCATCTTTCAATCCTTAAAGGCGACTGTAAGCCCAATGATTCGTTGGTCCATGTCCATGACCAATATTCAATGGGTGAGAAATAGCTGCCGTAATAAAATCTTTGGCTGTTTTGACCGCACTTTCTAGAGGTGCCCCTTTGGCTAATTCTGCCGTTAAGCAAGCTGAAAAAGTACAACCTGTGCCATGAGTATGTGGTGTATTGAAACGTGGACTTTCCAAAACAAAATGTTCACCATTTTGTAAAAGGATCCAATCTTGGCATTGCTGACTTTGTGAATTGAGTGAATGTCCGCCCTTAATAATCACATTCTTTGCGCCTTGTTTTTGCAAGTCTAACGCGGCTTGTTGAATGCTGGCTGTATCAGAAATCTTAAAACTAGTTAAAGCTTCTGCCTCAGGAATATTTGGCGTAATCACATCGGCAAGTGGCAATAAATATTTGCTTAGTGCGGAAATAGCTTGTTGTTGCAATAAAGGTGCCCCACCTTTCGCAATCATGACGGGATCAAGAACTAATGTGCCGAATGGTCGATATTTTAAGAAATCAGCAACGCATTCAATAATATCTGCCGTGCCAAGCATGCCAATTTTGGCACTTGCAATTTGAAAGTCATTTTTAACCGCTTCAAGTTGTGCTTGAATCGTGTTCAGCGGAATAGGGTGAATATCAAATACGCCAAGTGTGTTTTGTGCGGTGACAGCTGTAATCACTGAAGTCCCAAATACGCCTTGCATTTGAAAGGTTTTCAAATCTGCTTGAATTCCCGCACCACCGCCGCAGTCAGAACCAGCAATAGTCAATGTTTGTGGAATGTTAGACATATTTCACCTCCGCATTTTGTTCTATTAAATCAGGTGTTAAGTCTGCCAATTCATCAAGTAAGCGAATTTGGAATTGACCGACTTGCGTGGTTAAGTTTTTAGCCGCAAGCTCCCCTGCAACGGTGTAAGCGGCACAGGCTTCGACTGTTGCAGAAAAATGTTTACCTTCATCAACGGCTAAAAATGCTGTGCATACTGCACTTAATAAACACCCCGATGCGGTGACTTTTGGAAATAGCGGCGTACCGTTATGGATGGTAGCAGTTTGCTGACCATCACTGATAATATCGACTTCTCCACTAATCAACACCGTACAGTTATAGCGTTGTGCAACATGTTTAGCGACTTCTTGTAGATTCGTTTTACCTTGTCCCGCATCCACGCCTTTTGCTTGCCAGTCTTCACCTGCAATTGCAGCTAGCTCACCAGCATTACCACGAATTAAGGCAAATTTTACTTCCGCCAATAACTGACGGACTGTTTCTTGTCGGTAACGAGTGGCGCCCACTCCAACCGGGTCAAGCACGACAGGAATGCCTATAGAATTAGCCGTTTTACCCGCTAATAACATAGCCTCTCGTTCTTTACCTATGAGAGTACCGATATTGATGACTAATGCTTGGCTGATTTTCGGCACCTCAACCATTTCCTCTATGTTGGCTGACATCAATGGTGACGCACCTAATGCAAGTAAGCCATTGGCACTAAAATTTGCCGCGACAATGTTGGTAATGTTATGAATAAGCGGGTTTTGTTCACGAATTTTTGATAAATAAATAGATTTCATTTCACACCTTTATTTTTATGCTAAATCTAATCCCATTTGCCAAAATCCGATTTCCATTCGGGTAGCCGTAGTAAAAATTTGTTGGATATGAGCGAATTGGGCATCATTAAGTGGTTCACAAAGTGCGGTAAGAAAATCAACTGTTTTTTGTGCCGCTTGTTGATATTCTGGTGCAGAGTATGCGTCAATCCATGCTTGATAAGGATTGCTTGGTTGTTTGGGATAATTTTCTGTGATGTAACGGGCGACTTGTGCGTAACCTAAAGCACAAGGCGTAACGGCGGCATATAGTTCAGGTAAACCGCCCGTCATTCCACAATCAAGCAGATAACGTGTATAGGAAATACATGCCGCACTTTCGGGTGTTTGGAATATTTCCTGTTCACTAATTTCCCATTGTCGGCAGTAATCCAAATGTAATTGGATTTCTTGGCAAAGAATATCGAGCGTTTTACGTGGCATGTCCATCTCGGCAAAATTTTTTGCCTTGAATACGCCCAAGGCAAAAGCTCGGCTGTAATGGAAAAGATAGATGTAATCTTGTTTTAAATAGTGTTGAAAACAAGCTTTTGGCAAGGTGCCTTTTGCAAGTTGTTGCACAAATTCATGCTCAACATATTGCTTCCAATAAGGTTGCGCTTGCTGAATGAGTTGATTAATCATCATTTTCCCTTATTGTAATTCGACAGCATAGTCTTTCAATTCAAGTGCTTTTGTAATCAACCCTTTCTGATGCATAAATTCCGCCATTTGTTGATAACGTTTAGCATCCAATTGACGGGGTTTCGTTGCTAATAAAGGTAGGGTATCTTTCCATGCTAATTGATTTAATTCTGTATTAAGTTCTTTTGGCTTATAGCTCACAAATGCTTGCCATGCTTCATCTGGATGGCTTTGTAGATAGGTTGTGGCTTGTTCAAGTGCGGTCAAAAAAGCGGAAATTTTTTTAGAGGCAAGATTGTTTCTGTTCGCCACTAAAATCAATTCATCATAAGCTGGCACACCATATTGTTCTGGGAAAAATGCCACGCCTTCTTGTTTTTCTAAATGGATCTGATTCAGTTCGAAATTACGAAATGCCCCGATGACCGCATCGACTTGTCCGGTTAAAAGAGAAGGGGAAAGTGACCAATTCACATTCACTAATTTTACGTCTTGGTTGCTGAGTCCGATGGAATGGAGCATGGTATCGAGCAACACATCTTCAAAGCCACTGACTGAATAGCCTACTTTTTTCCCTTTCAGATCGGCAAGCGTTTTGATATTGCTATTTTTTAGAACCACTACGCTATTTAATGGGCTGGAAATCAGAGAGCCTACACGTACTAAAGGTAATCCTTCAGCAACTTGTTGATAAAGTTGAGGTTGATAATTAATAGCTAAGTCCACTTTTCCTGCGGCAACTAATTTAGGCGGTAATGATGGATCGGCGGGTTCGATAATGTCGACGTCTAAGTTATTTTTTTCAAAAAAGCCTTTTTGTTGCGCGACAATGATTGCGGCGTGATCAGGATTTACATACCAATCAAGCATTAAGCTGATTTTCTCTTTTGCTAAGCTGGAAAAGCTGGCGGTGAGTCCAATTAAAAGACTGAAATAACGGATGATTTTCTTCATTTTTGTCTCCTTTTGTCATGAAGTGTTAAACGTTCCAAATAAAACGGCGTAGTAGCCAATCAATGCTGAAATATAAACAAAGTGAAATTGCCACTAAGATCAGCAATGCGGCAAACATTAAATCTACCTGCATACGGGCGTTGGCATGAATCATCAAATAGCCAAGCCCTTCTGATGAACCCACCCATTCTCCAATTACAGCGCCAATTGGTGCGACTGAAACAGCAATGCGAAAGCCTGATGCAAATGCGGGTAAAGCAGCTGGTAAACGTACTTTAAGTAATAAACGCCAAGGGGATGGCTTGAATGTTTTGGCGAGATCAATCCAAGCTTTAGGTGTATTGCGTAAGCCATCGTAACAAGCTGCAGTTACAGGGAAATAGATAATGAGAATAGCCATAACAATTTTTGACGGCATGCCATAACCTAGCCAAAGTACGAGTATCGGAGCGATAGCAAAAACAGGAATTGCTTGAGAAATCACTAAAACCGGTAACAGTAAGGACGATATTTTAGGCGAAAAAGAGAGCAATAGGGCTGATGACAATCCAAAAAGAAAACCCAGTAGCAGCCCTAAGCCAATTTCAATTAAGGTGATTAGTGTATGTTGCCAAAGTAGTTCTGAATGAGAAGTTAATTGCAACCATACAGCTTGTGGAGAAGGAAATATGTAATGGGGAAAATCACCGAATACACCAATAAGTTGCCATAGACAAAGCAATATAACTCCAATAAAGAGCGGTTTAAGAAGGTTAAGTTTCATCTTTTTCCCTCTAATAACTCGTTCAATAATTGCTGTTGGAGCATCCACAAATTATTTTGGTTTAGATCTCGTGGTGCTTTACCTTCAGGTTTTATAACATCGGATAATGCTGATTGATTAGGCTGCGGTGAACGTAATACAAAAATACGTTGGCTTAAGCGTAATGCTTCTTGAGGATCATGGGTAACTAATAATACTGATTTATTTTTTAATAGTTCATAGGCCAAGTTTTGTAATTGGTAACGACTAATCGCATCAAGGGCAGAGAATGGTTCATCAAGTAAAACTAAATCAGCGTTTTGCATTAATACTCGAGCGAGCGCCACTCTTTGTTTTTGCCCTCCAGATAATTGAGCACTGTTTTTATGCAGATGCTCTGACATACCCACTTGTTCAAGTAATACTTTGGCTCGAATAGTGGTTTTTGCAGATTTATTTCCAAATAGTACGTTTTCTAATTGGACGTTATCAACAATTGAAAGCCAAGGATAAAGGGTATCTTTTTGCGGTAACCATGCCACTCGAATATGAGGATGGGAGGTGATATTGCCTTGAACTTTTCCTGGTATTTCAAGCCCTGCAATTAATCTCAAAAGCGTTGATTTACCTACACCAGAGCAGCCAAGTAAACTGACCCACTCATTAGGCAAAAGCGTTAAATCAAGGTGTTCAAATAGTACTTGCTCTCCAAAAGCAAGACTAAGATCCTGAATATTCACCATAGCATTAACCTAAGGATTAATAACCAAAGGTAACGGCAGAAAAGGAGTAAAAATAGGTATGAAGAATGAGAAAATATTTTGGCATATTAGTTTCCTACGTCAGTACTAACTGTTTCAGGTTCACGGGTATCATCTCAGCCACCTTGTGGCACCCCGACTAAAATTTGAAAGAATTTTATATCGCAATTAAGAATAAAACAATAGGAAATCACATTAACTTTAGTTTAGATTTTTTTGTTTAGTCCTCAGGAGTCAATTTAAGTAATGAAAATAATAATTTAAATTATAGACTCACTTTTCAAGTGTTATATTCAACGCTCTAGAAATGACACCTTACCTTGTAAAATAAGACAACGAACGTATTTATCATAAAAAACTAGATTCTCTATAAGCATATAATATATTATTAGTCCCTTAATTTGCTTTCCCATAAGTTGCCGAATTATAAAAAATTCTGACATCATGAATATCCCTTTGAATTCAAATCCCTTTAAAGGTTTTAGTGTTTCAAGTGATAATATTTTTTCTACAGAAAAGTTATACCATCAATCTTGAGCGTACTTTTCTCATCATAAAGGAGAAACTATGTTAAGTTATCGCCACAGTTTTCATGCTGGCAACCACGCCGATGTGCTTAAGCACATTGTACTAATGCTAATTCTAGAAAATCTTTCACTAAAAGAAAAAGGTTTCTACTATCTTGACACCCATTCTGGTGTGGGTCGTTATCGCTTAAGTTCTAACGAATCAGAAAAAACCGGTGAATACAAAGAGGGAATTGGGAGACTTTGGGAAAGAACAGATTTACCCGAAGAAGTGGCTCGCTACGTGGATCTCATTAAAAAACTCAATTATGGCGGTAAAGAATTACGTTATTACGCGGGATCACCAATGATTGCCGCGCAATTATTACGTCCTCAAGATCGTGCATTACTAACAGAATTACACCCGAGCGATTTTCCATTATTACGCAATAATTTCAAAGAATTTAAAAATATCACTACAAAATCAGAAAATGGTTTCCAACAACTTAAAGCGACGCTTCCACCAAAAGAACGCCGTGGTTTAGTGCTTATTGATCCGCCTTATGAATTAAAAGAAGATTATGATTTAGTGGTGAAAGCAATCGAAGACGGTTACAAACGCTTTGCAACGGGGACTTATGCGATTTGGTATCCTGTGGTTCTACGTCAACAAACAAAACGCATTTTTAAAGGATTAGAAGCAACGGGAACTCGTAAAATTTTGAAAATTGAATTGGCGGTTCGCCCTGATAGCGATCAACGTGGCATGACCGCAAGTGGAATGGTGGTGATTAACCCACCTTGGCAATTAGAACAGCAAATGAAAGCCATTTTACCTTATTTAACCCAAACGCTCGTCCCTGAAGGTACGGGAAGTTGGACAGTGGAATGGATTGTGCCGGAATAATCCATTCCCAAATATCGGTCAAAGCGACCGCCCTTTTAAATTTTAATTTTATTGGAATACAACACTAAACAAAGTGCAATAACCATAATTAAAATCGCACCTGCGAATAAGATGGTATCAACTGAGCTTTCATGATTCACAATAATCAGGCGCAACATGGCAGTAATCCCCGCATAAATAAAATATCGCAAAGGAAAGTGATAGCCACTTTTAAAATATTGCACAATAAGACCAATAAAACCGAAATATAAGAAAAACATCACAGCTTGTTCAGCAACATCATAAGGTACTACGCTTGATGTATTAAATACCATAATTGCTAAGGTATAGGTAATTTTAGCTAAAGCAATAATCAACACTAAAGCCAAAGCAATAAGTGAAAAACTTAATACTACTTTTAATACACTTGTCACCACTCGCGGCAGTTTTTCGAGTTCTTGAGATTCTTCCATAAAGTTCCTTTTTTATTTTTAAATGAAGAAAGGCGCGTATTTTAAAGGAATATGATTTCATGGTAAATAACCAAATTTAATCAAATAAAAAAGGCAGAGAACTCTGCCTTTTCTTTTTATATAAATGAACAATTACTCATCCAAGAAACTTCTTAATGTCTCAGAACGGCTAGGATGACGTAATTTACGCAATGCTTTCGCTTCAATCTGACGAATACGTTCACGAGTTACGTCAAATTGTTTACCCACTTCTTCGAGTGTATGGTCGGTATTCATATCAATACCAAAACGCATACGTAATACCTTTGCTTCACGAGGAGTTAAACCTTCTAACACTTCATGAGTCGCTACTTTTAAACTTTGTGCGGTTGCTGAATCTAATGGTAACTCAAGGGTTGAATCCTCGATGAAGTCACCTAAATGTGAATCATCGTCATCACCAATTGGAGTTTCCATAGAAATAGGTTCTTTCGCAATCTTAAGGACTTTACGAATTTTATCTTCTGGCATACCCATGCGGTCAGCAAGCTCTTCCGGTGTCGCTTCACGCCCCATTTCTTGTAACATTTGACGAGAAATACGATTTAATTTATTAATTGTTTCAATCATATGAACAGGAATACGAATTGTACGTGCTTGGTCCGCAATGGAACGAGTAATCGCCTGACGAATCCACCATGTTGCATAAGTAGAAAATTTATAGCCACGACGGTATTCAAATTTATCTACCGCTTTCATCAAACCGATATTCCCTTCTTGAATTAAATCCAAGAATTGTAAACCACGGTTGGTATACTTTTTCGCAATAGAGATCACCAAACGCAAGTTGGCTTCAACCATTTCTTTTTTCGCCCGGCGAGCTTTTTGTTCACCACGTGATACTGCATCACAAATCTCACGCATTTGTTGAATTGTAAGATTGGTATGTTGCTCAATATTAGCCAAGTTATCTAAAGATAAACGGATACGCTCTTCATATTTTGGTAAGCGTTTTGCCCAGGGCTTAGTTGATTTTAATGCTTTAACTACCCAAGCATCATTACTTCCACTCGTTGTAATAAGTGTTTCGAATTCATCTTTTGGCATACCCGCGATATCAACAAGCACTTTTTGTAATTGACGTTCTTCAAAGCGTACGCGTTTCATCATATTCTTCATCGACAAAACAAGTGTGTCAAATTGCTTTGGTACTAAACGAAATTGTTTAAAGATCTCAGCTAGTGATTCGATTTGATCTTTTGCTCGTTTACCACTGCGTCCGTATTTTGCAATCGTTGCTAATGTTTTAGTATGTTGCTCTCTTAATGTCGCAAATCTTTCACGAGCTACCTCAGGATCGATACTGTTATCTGAATCGCTGTCATCTGAACTTGAACCGCTATCGTTTTCATCCTCTTCATCATCACTGTCATCAATAACCGTATTAGATTCTCCACTTTCACCCTCATCAGAAAAATGCTCTTCAATATCTACATCTGCATTTTCCTCTTCAATCACGCTTGGATCTACAAAGCCAGTTATTAAATCCGCTAAACGATAATTCCCCGCTTCAACTTGATCGTAATTATCTAATAATTCAGTTAACGCTTCTGGATAGGCTGCTATCGCACTTTGGACTTCATCAATTCCTTCTTCAATACGTTTTGCAATGCTGATCTCATCTTCACGTGTGAGAAGATCAACAGTACCCATTTCACGCATATACATACGCACAGGATCCGTTGTACGACCGATCTCAGATTCCACATTTGATAAAATCTGCGTTGCTTCTTCCACTGCATCTTCATCCGGAATCGTGTCATTCAACATCATTTCATCACTTTCTGGTGCTTCATCAAGAACCGGAATACCAGCATCATGCTGTAAAGTTTGTAACAGCTTATCGTAATATTCTGGATCGATGACATCTTCTGGAAGCAGGTCATTAATCTCCGCATAAGTTAAATAACCTTGCGTACGACCTAATTCCATAAGCTGTTCAATTTGTTCTGAATATTGCTCGGCGGTAGATTGTTGATTTTGTTCCATTTTTATTCCCATTTTGCGTTATTTTTGGAAGATAAAAGCCCTTGTTTTGAACAGGAGATTCTACCATTGTTATGACGGATTAACTAACTGTTTTTTCTGCGCTTCTTTCCCCTTGAGCAAATTCACTAAAATTGCTCGTTCTTGGTCAGTTAATCCTTCAGCCCTTTCTTTTGCAATCAGCATTTCAATATCTCTTTCAATTGCTTGAATATTCAATCGACGATAGTTTTGAGAGAATGCATTAATGATTTCTAAGTCATTTAATAGATGATCCCAAGAGGCTAATATTTCAAGGGGCTTGCTAAATTCTGTATCGCGAAAATATTCTAAGATTTGCCCTGTTGTAATACCTTCTCGTTCACGACAAAGTGCGGTTAATTTTTCGAGTAATTCGTAACCCGCCTCATGCTTTAAGGCTTGCAAACCGACATCCGAAATACGATTTACTAATTGTGAATTCTGTAATAACAGCGAAATCACCACACGCATTGGCGTTTTCTTAATGATTTTTTGTGGCGTTTTAGGTTTTGGTTCAGCCTTATCTATTTGATTTGGAATTAAGCTTTCAAGCTGTGATTGATCAAAGACTCCAAGCTTTTGTGCTAACATATTTCGCAATGATAAACGTAGCAATTCCCCCGGAATCTGACGAATCAATGGCGCAGCCAGAGCCATTAATTTGCCTCTTCCTTCTTGCGTCGAAAAATCCACTTGTGGACTTAAATGCGCAAATAAAAATTCCGTAAGAGACTGAGCTTGCTCAATATATTCTTCAAACTTTTCTTTACCGTATTGACGAATATAAGTATCCGGATCTTCTCCATCTGGTAGAAAAATAAACTTAATTTGTCGTCCGTCTTCCAGATAAGGCAACGCATTTTCAAGCGCACGCCAAGCAGCATCTCTACCCGCTCGATCACCATCATAACAACAAATAACTTGTTCTGTTGAACGGAACAATAATTGAATTTGCTCCGAGGTCGTTGATGTCCCAAGGGAAGCTACCGCATAATTCACACCAAATTGCGCCAATGCCACCACATCCATGTAACCTTCAACTACCAGTAATTTTTCTGGCTCATCATTGATTTGTAAGGCTTCATACAAACCATAAAGTTCATTACCTTTATGGTATGTAATGGTTTCGGGTGAGTTTAAATATTTGGGCTTTTCATCCGTTAAGACACGTCCCCCAAAAGCGACCGTTCGACCCCGTTTATCCCGAATCGGAAACATAATGCGATTACGGAATTTATCGTACACATTGCCCCGATCATTACGAGAAAGCATACCTAAATCAAACAGCTTTTTCTGTTCTTCTCGATTTTTACCGAATTGACGCAACACCGTATCCATCGCATTGGGTACATAACCAATTTGAAAACGAGCAATAATTTCTGGCGATAAACCACGTTGCTGAAGATAGCTTTGAGCAGGAATATTTAGCGGGAGTTGAGCTTGATAAAACGACGCAATCTCTTGCATCAAATCATATAAATTACGTTTTGTCTGATAGCTCACATCCGGTTTATTGCCGAATTGATTTGGACGTTTTTCATAAGGCACTTCAAGTCCGGCAGAAGCGGCAAGTTCTTCAACAGCTTCAACAAATTCTAATTTGTCGTAATCCATTAAAAATGAAATGGCATTGCCTTTTGCGCCACAACCGAAGCAATAATAGAATTGTTTTTTTTCACTTACCGTAAAGGAGGGTGTTTTTTCGTGATGAAATGGACAACAAGCTTGATAATCTCGTCCTGCTTTTTTGAGTTTCACGCGCGCATTAATCACATCGACAATATTCGATTTTGTGAGCAGATCATCAATAAATTGGCGTGGAATAGAGCCTTTCATTGCCTTGCCTCCTTGAATACGATGCGAAAGTGCGGTTGATTTTGCGTGACTTTTTCGATGAATTTAAAATGGCAAAACCGTGATTCCAAAAAGGTTTCACGGTTTGTCTTAACTCGAGTTAGAAAATACTACAAATTAGTATAAACGGGTATTACGCGCATTTTCGCGAGCATTACGTTTAGCGTGACGTTTAGCAAGCGTTGCTTTTTCACGTTTACGGATTGTAGTTGGTTTTTCATAGAATTCACGAGCGCGAACTTCTGCTAAAATACCAGCTTTTTCGCAAGAGCGTTTGAAACGACGTAAAGCTACGTCAAATGATTCGTTTTCACGTACTTTAATTACAGGCATAAGCCAATCACCTCAATGAGTTTAATTTAATTGCAATTTTAAATTTTTATTACTGCCGAATAAACGGCAAATTCAATAAAGGACGCAATTCTAATCGATCTTACCTGCAAAAGCAAAGGAAAGATCGCCTATTTGCTGAAAATTTGGCGTTTAAACTGGTTTAAACGGGCTAAACAAGGTAAAATCTTTGCCAATTTTTTTAATAAAATGAGAAGAAAATGCGTATTTTAGGAATCGAAACCTCCTGTGATGAAACAGGTGTCGCGATTTATGATGAAGATAAAGGCTTAATTGCCAATCAGCTCTACACGCAAATTGCCTTACATGCAGATTATGGTGGTGTGGTACCTGAGCTGGCTTCTCGAGATCATATCCGTAAAACAGCGCCATTAATTAAAGCCGCATTAGCAGAAGCCAATCTAACGGCTGATCAAATTGATGGTATCGCCTATACAAGTGGTCCTGGTTTAGTGGGTGCATTATTAGTGGGTGCAACGATCGCGCGTTCACTGGCTTATGCCTGGAATGTGCCCGCGATTGGCGTACACCACATGGAAGGTCATCTACTTGCGCCAATGCTTGATGAAAATCGACCGCACTTTCCATTCATTGCTCTCTTAGTTTCAGGTGGACATACGCAATTAGTGCGCGTTGATGGCGTAGGAAAATATGAAGTCATTGGCGAATCTATTGATGATGCGGCGGGTGAGGCCTTTGATAAAACCGCAAAATTATTAGGGTTAGATTACCCTGGCGGTGCGGCACTTTCACGTTTAGCCGAAAAAGGATCAAAAGATCGTTTTGTGTTTCCACGTCCAATGACAGATCGACCAGGCCTTGATTTTAGCTTTTCAGGTTTAAAAACCTCAGCGGCTAATACGATTAATCAGGCGATTAAGCAAGAAGGTGAATTATCCGAACAAACCAAAGCCGATATTGCGTTTGCCTTCCAAGATTCCGTCGTAGATACGCTTGCTATCAAATGTAAACGTGCCTTAAAAGAAACCGGCTATAAGCGTTTAGTGATTGCTGGCGGGGTGAGTGCAAACAAAAAATTACGTGAAACTCTTGGCACAATGATGAAAAATCTTGGTGGCGAAGTGTTTTATCCGCAACCTCAATTTTGTACCGATAACGGCGCCATGATTGCCTATACGGGCTTTTTACGCTTAAAACAAGGTCAGCATAGCGATCTCGCCATTGATGTTAAACCTCGTTGGGCAATGGCTGAACTCCCTGCAATTTAAGGAAAAAATATGGAAAATATGATTAAAGTGAGAGCTATGCGTGCAGCCGGTATCGCTTGTTTTTTAGTGCTCGCGATTATTGGCGCATGGATTTTTACCACACCAAGTGCTGATATCGTTAGCGCGCTTTCAGCTGCTGGAAAAATGGTTGGAGGTGGCGCCACTTACGGGACCTTTATGCTCGCAGCCTGTCCACCTGTTGCAGGATTTATTGCCTATTATTTCTGGAAATGGGTGATTAAATAATGGCAAAACTCTATTTTTACTACTCTACGATGAATGCGGGCAAATCAACCACGTTGCTGCAGTCTTCCTATAACTATCGTGAACGCAATATGAACACCATGGTTTATACGGCAGCCATTGATGACCGCTTTGGATTAGGCAAAGTCACATCGCGTATTGGTATTCATGAAGATGCTAATCTATTTACATCAACGAGTGACCTTTTTGCCGAAGTGAGCCAACGTTTACAAGAAGAAAAAATTCATTGTGTTTTGGTTGACGAAGCCCAGTTTTTAACGAAACAACAAGTGTATCAATTAAGCGATGTCGTGGATAAACTGAAGATTCCTGTCCTTTGTTATGGCTTACGTACCGACTTCCAAGCAGAGCTTTTTGAAGGCAGTAAGTATTTACTTGCTTGGGCAGATCAACTAGAAGAATTAAAAACTATCTGTTATTGTGGACGTAAAGCCAATTTCGTTTTACGTTTAAATAAACAAGGTGAAGTCATTAAGGAAGGGGAACAAATCCAAATTGGTGGAAACGACTCCTATCTTTCGGTTTGCCGCTATCATTACAAAGAAAAGTGCGGTCAGCTTTAACCTCGTTTTTCAATTTTATACTCGGAGAACAATTTTATGCTAAAAAACAAAACATTCGGCAGTGCCTTAATCATTGCCGGCACGACCATCGGGGCGGGAATGCTCGCGATGCCATTAACCTCTGCAGGTATTGGTTTTGGTTACACCGTTTTCTTATTAGTCGGCTTATGGGCACTTTTGGTTTACAGCGGTTTACTTTTTGTTGAAGTCTACCAAACAGCCGATCGATTAAATGATGGCGTGGCGACTCTCGCGGAGAAATACTTCGGTATCACAGGGCGTGTCTTAGCAACTTTTAGCTTACTCATTTTACTTTATGCCCTTTCTGCGGCTTACATCACCGGGGGCGGTTCATTATTATCGGGTTTACCAACCGCTTTTGGCTTTGAAAGTCTTTCCTCCGAACTTTCAATCATTTTATTTACCGTCGTACTCGGTGCCTTTGTGGTTGTAGGTACAAGAGGCGTTGATGGTGCCACCCGCATTCTGTTCATCGGTAAATTAATTGCCTTTGCTTTCGTGTTATTCATGATGTTACCAAAAGTGTCTGTCGATAACCTGATGGCATTGCCTTTAGATTATGCTTTCGTAATCTCTGCAGCGCCAATCTTCTTTACCTCTTTTGGCTTCCACATCATCATGGGTAGCGTAAATAGCTATTTAGATGGTAGTGTCACTCAATTCCGTAAAGCGATTTTAATTGGGACAGCTATTCCGCTAGTAGCTTATTTAGTGTGGCAATTAGCGACTCACGGCGTATTAAGTCAAAATGAATTCGTGCAAGTACTCCAAGCGGATCCAACCCTTAACGGCTTGGTCAATGCAACACGTCAAATCACAAACTCCCACATCATGGGCGAAATCGTACGTGTGTTCTCTGCACTTGCATTAATCACTTCTTTCCTAGGTGTGATGCTAGGGGTATTTGAAGGTTTAGGCGATTTATTTAAACGTTATAAATTGCCACACAACCGTTTGACACTGACGGTTGCAGCCTTCACACCACCACTTGCGTTTGCCTTGTATTATCCTGAAGGTTTTATTGCGGCATTAAGCTATGCGGGTTTACTCTGTGCATTCTATTGCTTAATTTTACCTATTGGACTAGCATGGAAAACACGTCAAGCAAATCCAAATCTGCCTTATCGTGTAATCGGTGGTAATGTGACTTTAGTGATTGCGTTAATCATTGGTGTAACAATTATGATCGTGCCATTCTTAATTCAAGCGGGTTACCTACCAGCTGTGGCAGGCTAAAGTGCGGTAGATTTTCAAGGCATTTTTCTTATAAAAAGTAGGGCTTAAACGCCCTATTTTTTTATTTTCAAAAAGTTTTCATTTTTTTTACCTCTCTTAATCTTTCCTTAAGATTCTCTTGTTTAAATACACTCATCGAAGGCAAACAACCCAATCGATAAATAAATTTGAAAGCAAAACTTTCAACTTACTTTATGATTATCTTATTTAGGAGAACAAACTATGAAAAAATTACTTACTGTTGCAGCTATCGCATTATCTTCTGTTGCCGTATATAACACCGCAATGGCGCAAGGATTTAATGATGGCAAGAATCAAGTCACTCAACAAGGTTTTGTAGATGAAAGCGTCATTGTGAAAACCGTCGCTGATGCATTAAATGCCAATGATAACACTCCAGTTCGTTTAGACGGACAAATTGTAAAACAAATTGGTAAAAAGGATTTCTTATTTAAAGATGCAAGTGGAAAAGAAATCCAAATCGAAGTCAGCAAAAAAGCATGGAATGGTCAAACGATAGCACCTCAAGATAACATTCAAATTATCGGTAAAGTCGATAAAGAATGGAATAAAACAGATATTGATGTGAAACAAATCATCAAAAAATAAGTAACAAAATGACTGCACTTTTCTTAAGTGCGGTTAAAAATCTCCAAAGGAGAAGAAAATGGAAAACGTACAAACAATGTCAGATCCTATGCAGCAAATTCAACAACGAATTGATTCACTAAAAGCCTCTGCTATGCAACAACAAACAGAAATGAAACAGTCATTAAATGAATGTATTGAGCAAAGTGAAGCCATTCAAAATCAATTAGTTCAAAGCCAACAGCAATTAACGTCACAATTGGAATACGGCACGGCAGTATTAATTGAACTGGAACAAGGGTTACCGCTAGATTTCAGTACAGAAATCGCCGAATTTGAACAGTTGTGTCAAAATGAAACCGCCGATACGACAGAATTAATGTAACGATTGGAACAGAATGTACAAGAAAAAATCACGTTCCAATTAAACGAATTAAAAGCCAAAACAGGTATAGCCTTACAAGAGATTGGCCAGGTGACACTCCATATTAAGCAACTATTTGGGGCAGAAAAAAGTGCTAAAGTGAAAGGATTGGCAAAATTAAAACAACGTTTATATAAACGTTTTGGTAAACAAATTATTGCCTCCAAAGAATATTTGGCGACACAACTGGAACGCGGAGCCAGTAAATTAAGAGCTTAAAATGTCCGCTATTGTTTATTAAGAAGAAAAGTTAAACCGCACTTAATCTTGAGATGAGATGAAGTGCGGTCAATTTTGAGCGTATTTTTGAGATAAAAAATGGGGCGTATTCATCTACGCCCCATTTTGTTTTCTAACCGTTTAATTATGACTGAATTTCTGCAAGGAACTCTTCTTCCGTTAGCACAGTAACACCTAATTCCTGTGCTTTTGTGAGCTTAGAACCCGCCGCATCACCAGCAATCACAAAATCTGTTTTTGCTGAAACCGAGCCGCTCACTTTCGCGCCCATGTCTTGTAATAACGCTTTCGCTTCATTACGGCCCATTTGGGTTAAGGTTCCGGTTAACACAACCGTTTTGCCTTTAAAGCGGTTTTCTGTGACCTCTTTGGTTTCCACGGTTTCCCAATGTACGCCTTGAGCAATCAAATCATTCACTACTGCCACATTATGTGGTTCATGCCAAAACGCCAAAATACGATTTGCCACCACTTCGCCCACATCAGGCACTTGCTGTAAAGCCTCTAAATCTGCATTTTGCAATGCTTCTAGGGTTTTGAAATGATTCGCTAAATTCAATGCCGTAGCTTCACCCACTTCACGAATTCCCAACGCAAAAATAAAACGTGGCAAAGTCGTATTTTTTGCTTTTTCAAGGCTGGCTAAGGCATTTTCAGCAGATTTTGTGCCCATTCTTTCCAAACGAGTCAGTGTGGTTAAATCTAACTTGAATAAATCGGCTGGCGTATGAATTAATTCACGATCCACCAACTGCTCAATTAATTTACACCCTACGCCATCAATATCCATGGCCTTACGAGAAACGAAATGTTTAAGCGCTTCTTTACGCTGTGCTGCACAGAATAAGCCTCCAGTACAACGTGCAACGGCTTCGCCTTCAATACGAACAATGGCCGAATCACACACAGGACAAGTTTTAGGGAAAATGATCGGTCTCGCATCTGCTGGGCGACGGTCGTGCAATACGCCGATAATTTGTGGGATCACATCCCCCGCACGACGAATCACTACCGTATCACCAATAGCAATATCCAAGCGTTCAATTTCATCACCATTATGCAATGTGGCATTACTTACCGTTACCCCTGCCACAAATACCGGCTCTAATTTTGCTACTGGGGTAATTGCACCCGTTCTGCCTACTTGGAATTCCACGTCATTTAAGCGAGTTAATTCTTCTTGCGCAGGGAATTTATAAGCAATCGCCCAACGTGGCGCCTTGGAGATAAAACCTAATTTCTCTTGTAACGCAATATCATTAATTTTCAGCACGGTACCATCAATATCATAGCCAAGGGAACTGCGTTTATTTTGAATATCACGATAAAAATCCAACACTTCATCTGTGCCGTTACATAAACGGATTTCTGGGTTTACAGGAATCCCAATAGACTTCAACCATTGCAAACGATCATAATGCGTATTTGGTAAATCCACCCCTTCTGCAATACCAATACCATAAGCATTCAATACCAATGGGCGCTTACTCGTAATTTTTGGATCAAGCTGTCGCAACGAACCTGCTGCTGCATTACGTGGATTAGCAAAGGTTTTCTCGCCTTTCTCTAAAGCCTGTTGATTTAAATGCTCAAAGCCTTCATGTGGCATAAACACTTCACCACGCACTTCTAAACGTGCAGGTGGATTGTCCATTAAAAGTTGCAAGGGAATATTTCGAATTGTACGGATATTCGCGGTAATATCCTCCCCTGTTGTCCCATCACCACGGGTTGCAGCTTGAGTCAGTACGCCATTCACATACAAAATACTCACCGCTAAACCATCTAATTTCGGCTCACAGCAGAAAGTAAGAGGTTCAGACAAACGAATAAGACGATCTTCAATACGTTTTACGAATGCATAGAATTCCTCGTCTGAAAAGGCATTATCCAAAGAAAGCATTGGAATTTCATGACGAATTTGAGCAAAACCAGAAAGCGGTTTGGCGCCTACACGTTGAGTAGGTGAATCTGCCGTAATGCGTTCCGGATGGGCGGCTTCTAAGGCTTTAAGTTGATGAAATAAACGGTCATATTCTGCATCAGGAATCGTTGGGTTATCCAATACATGATATTCATATTCATAACGACGAAGATCCTGACGTAATTTATCAATTTGTTGCTGAAGGCTCATAATGTTCTCTAACAGTTTGTTCATTGAATTAAAATGGGCGAACCATCGCGGCTCGCCCAAAGTGCGGTTATTTTTCGTGCGTTTTTATGCGATACGAGATAAATAATCCTGCTCTGCTACATCATCAAAAATTTCTTGTTGTTCAGTCAGCACTACACCATCTAAATCTTCTGCAATAGTTTTCGCTGCGCGAATCATGGTACGTAAGTTGGCCAAATTATTACCTGGCGATGGCAATTGCATAAAGAACACAATCCCAATGGTTGAAAACTCAGCCATATTGTAATAATCAAACGTACCTGGCTGTTCAATATTCGCTACGCTAAATAATACAGGACTCGCTACACTCAAATCTAAATGGCGATGATACATTTGATGTTCACCAAAAATAAAACCAAGATTTTCCAAAGATTGTGATAATTGCGGTCCATAAAAGTCACGATTTTGATTCGAAATCACATAAAGTTGAACAAAACCAGAGGTTTGTTTTGGTTTCTCTACTTCGACAGGTTCGTGATAATTAAAATGCACATTGTCATGTGTAGCATTCTGTGAACTTAATGACATTTCCGCTAACTGCTCACGCAATTCAGGCGAAGAAGAATTCACACCGTCAAAATCATTGCTTTGCGCTTCTAATTCTTCGATTGTCATTTCTACTACACGACGCTTCGACTGCTCATTAGCGTCAAGAGAAGCTGCAGACTCGGATTGCGATGCTGAAGGTGATTGAACAGACTCGATTTCATAAACAGACTGATTTGGTAAGGAGATTTTTATATCATCGACACTTTTTTCTGTTTGACGAGCATCCTCTTGGGTTCGTTGCTCTTCAACCTGGCTCACCACCTGTGGCATAACATTGAATCGATCGGTAGTTTGCTGTACTGTTTGTACGCTCTCTGCACTATGCGTTAAAGAGATATCCGCATTGACATCGGCCGCTTGCGAAAAAGGATTGACCTCCTCACTTTTAAAAGTGCGATTAAATGCATTCGCATTTTTAAAATACTTTGATTTCTCTCGACGATTTGACCATAATCCGTGTACCACTAGGGCAATTAAAGCGATCACTCCTAAAATGATCAAAATGGTATTCAAATCCATTCTTGTTGCTCCTTGACGCAATAATTTTTGCTAATCCTATCACATTTCACCAAGTGAAAAAATAGGGATACAAACAAGATATTAAAAGGAACAAAATGGAATTTTTCTCAAAAAACATTGTCTTTCTGTGAGATTTTGTGCTTTTTACTTTTCAATTCAAAGGAACAATGATGATCGATCAAAATGAAATAAAATCTGCTTTCAATCATTTCGTAATGGGTTGGCATTTTATTACGCAAAAAGGACTCCGCCGTTTTGTGATTATGCCAATTTTACTTAACGTCGTTCTACTTACAGGCTTATTTTGGCTATTCGTTTCACAAATCTCCACGATTATTGACTGGGTGATGAGCTTTATTCCAGATTGGCTAAGCTTTTTAAGCGTGATTTTGCTTGTGTTGTCTATTGGCTCAATTCTCTTATTTTTCTATTTTGCCTTTACAACGCTTTCAGGCTTTATTGCCGCGCCGTTTAATGGATTATTAGCAGAAAAAGTCGAAAAAATGCTAACTGGTGAAGCGGTTAATGATGATGGTTTTGCCGAAATTATGAAAGATGTGCCACGTATGCTAAATCGTGAATGGCAAAAACTGTGGTACAGCTTACCGAAATTCGTAGGCTTATTCCTATTGAGTTTTATCCCTGTTATCGGACAAACCATTATTCCGGTACTGACCTTCTTATTTACTTTCTGGATGATGGCAATTCAATATTGTGATTACCCATTTGATAATCATAAAATTTCTTTTGGCATTATGAAAAACGCATTAGGTGAAAGACGCATACAAAGCCTGACATTCGGAGCATTAATCACCCTTTGTACCGCATTACCGATTGTGAATTTAGTCGTTATTCCCGTTGCAGTCTGTGGTGCGACCATAATGTGGGTCGAAAATTATCGCTCACAATTAAAATTTGATATGAATTTTGACCGCACTTCAAGTTCAACACAAATTGTGACACGTTCTACAAGTACGGAAATTAAGCCTTCGGGAAACAGCATCGTGAATAAATAGCATTTAGTTATAAAATATAGCGATTAACTATTTTTTGAATTTAAAAGCTGGTGTTATAACTATTGCATCAAATTATTCCAAAATATAAAAGGACAGTAAGATGACAATTTATGCAGATAACTCATACTCAATCGGTAATACGCCATTAGTTCGTTTAAAACATTTCGGACACAATGGTAACGTTGTTGTAAAAATTGAAGGTCGTAACCCAAGCTTTAGCGTGAAATGCCGTATTGGTGCCAATATGATTTGGCAAGCGGAAAAAGATGGCATTTTAACGGCTGGTAAAGAAATAGTAGATGCGACCAGTGGTAACACCGGTATCGCTTTAGCCTATGTAGCAGCCGCACGTGGTTATAAAATCACCTTAACCATGCCTGAAACCATGAGCCTTGAACGTAAACGTTTATTACGTGGTTTAGGGGTAAATCTCGTGCTCACTGAAGGCTCAAAAGGGATGAAAGGTGCGATCGCTAAAGCAGAAGAAATTGTGGCGTCTAATCCAAATCATTATGTGATGCTAAAACAATTTGAAAACCCGGCTAACCCTGACATTCACCGTCAAACTACCGGTGAAGAAATCTGGAAAGGCACTGACGGTAAAGTTGATGTGGTGGTTGCTGGTGTGGGTACCGGTGGTACAATTACCGGTATTTCTCGCTCAATCAAATTGGATCATGGTAAAAAAATTACCTCTGTAGCGGTTGAACCAACTGAATCACCTGTTATTAGCCAAACCCTTGCAGGGCAAGAAGTAAAACCGGGCCCACACAAAATTCAAGGTATCGGTGCAGGCTTCATTCCGAAAAACTTAGATTTATCACTCATTGATCGTGTGGAAACTGTAGATAGCGATACTGCGATTGCTACCGCTCGCCGTTTAATGGCTGAAGAAGGGATTCTTGCGGGTATTTCCTCTGGAGCCGCTGTGGCAGTAGCTGACCGCTTAGCAAAACTACCAGAATTCCAAGATAAATTAATTGTTGCAATCTTACCTTCTGCATCAGAACGTTATTTAAGTACGGCGTTATTTGAAGGTATTGAAGCTTAACCTATTGATTGAATTCATTTAATCTAAGGTCTGTTTTTACAGACCTTTTTGTTTATTAATTAAACAATTTCTATTTAATATAACTAAAGGAAATAATTCATAAATAAATAATACTTTTCTTTTCTTTTTCGCTTCTTATAATTCATTTCACTTTTGATATTTATCTAAAAAAGGAATACTTATGAAAAAATCATTTTTTAGCACCGCACTTTTAGCGGCAGGATTAGCCCTTTCTACTTTTGCCAACGCAGGTGAAATTGCGGATCGCGTTGAACAAACTAAAACCTTATTAGTCGGTACTGAGGGGACTTACGCACCATTTACTTTCCACGACAAAGATGGCAAGTTAACCGGTTTTGATGTGGAAATTATCGAAAAAGTTGCGCAAAAATTAGGTTGGAAAGTCGAATTTAAAGAAACTGCTTGGGATGGCATGTATGCAGGTTTAAACGCAAAACGTTTTGATGTTATTGCGAACCAAACCAATCCAAGCCCAGAACGTTTAAAAAAATATGATTACAGTGCACCTTATAACTACTCAGCTGGCGTAATTGTGACGAAAGCTGATAACGATAGCATTAAATCATTCCCTGATTTAAAAGGTAAAAAATCTGCACAATCTGCAACCAGTAACTGGAGCAAAGACGCACGTGATAATGGTGCAATTATCGTGACTGTTGATAGCTTGGCACAAAACCTTGAGGCGGTAAAACAAGGCCGTGTTGATGCAACAGTAAACGATAAATTAGCCGTATTAGATTACTTCAAAAAACAACCTAACTCAGGCTTAAAAATTGCTGTAGAAAGTGATAAAAAAATCCCGACCGGTTTTGCTTTCTTGAAAGGTGAAGAACCGCTTATTGCAAAAGTGAACCAAGCACTTGAAGAACTACGCAAAGACGGAACGTTAAAACAAATTTCAATCAAATGGTTTGGCGATGACATTACTCAATAATTGGTTAGCCAGCCTTCCATTTATGACCACAGAACGAGCTGATTATGTCATCAGCTCGTTTTGGCCTATGATGGAAGGGGCAATTTTATATACGATCCCCCTTGCGGTCATTTCCTTCTTTTGCGGTTTATTCATTGCGGTTATCGTGGCTGTGATTTGCACATTGCCCCATCCCAATTTAATGACCAAAATACTGCAGGGCATTTGTCGCACTTATATTTCAATTATTCGTGGCACGCCAATGTTGGTGCAGATCTTCATTATTTTCTACGGCTTACCTGAAGTTGGTATCAAGCTAGAACCTTTTCCAACCGCAATTATTGCGTTCTCCATTAACATTGGTGCTTATGCGGCAGAAACGGTGAGAGCCTCCATTCTTGCGATTCCTAAAGGTCAATGGGAAGCCTCTTATGCGATAGGCATGAATTACACACAAGCTTTCGTGCGTACCATTATGCCGCAAGCTTTACGTATTTCCGTCCCTTCGCTATCAAACACTTTCATTAGCACGGTGAAAGATACTTCTCTTGCTTCACTCGTTTGGATTGCAGAATTATTCCGTGTGGCACAAAACATCACAGCCGAAAACTACGAATTTATTTTAATTTATAGTGAAGCGGCTCTCATTTATTGGGTATTCTGTTTTGTGCTGTCGATAGGGCAAACCCACTTAGAAAAACGCCTTTCTCGCCATTTATAAGGACTGTTATGTTAAAAGTCACGAATATTCAGAAAAGTTTTAATGGCCACCATGTATTAAAAGGCATTGATTTTGAAATTAATAAAGGTGAAGTGGTTGCCATTCTGGGTCCCTCAGGTTCAGGCAAAACGACCTTTTTACGCTGTTTAAATTTGCTCGAACACCCAGAAAAAGGGGTATTAGCATTTACCGATGGAAGCTTAACCATTGATTTCAGTAAGAAGATCAGCAAATCCGATGAACTAAAATTGCGTCGTCGTTCCTCAATGGTATTCCAACAATATAACCTATTTCCTCACCGCACGGCACTTGAAAATGTGATGGAAGGGATGGTGGTTGTGCAAAAACAACCGAAAGAGATTGCACGTGAAAAAGCCTTGGCATTATTGGAAAAAGTCGGTTTAAAAGCAAAAGCGGATTTATATCCCTCTCAACTTTCTGGTGGTCAACAGCAACGTGTCGGGATCGCCCGAGCTTTAGCGGTTAAACCCGATATTATCTTGTTAGATGAGCCCACTTCCGCTCTTGACCCGGAACTCGTTGGTGAAGTGTTACAGGCACTCAAAATGCTCGCACAAGAAGGCTGGACAATGATTATCGTCACCCATGAGTTGAATTTTGCCAAAGATGTGGCAGATCGTGTGATTCTTATGGAAAATGGTCATATTGTTGAACAAAATACCGCAGCTGAATTCTTCAGTCATCCACAGCAAGAGCGCACCAAACAATTCTTATTGCAAGCTAAAATGCCAATGGAATTCGAAGATTATTGTATTTAATCCCCCTAAATACAAAAAGAGCGGTCAAAATGATCTGACCCCAAAAAGTTAGACTGTTATTTAAAGGATTGTTTTCGATATTGTATCGGACTCAGTCCTTTTAATTTTAGTTAAATCCGTCGATGATTATAGTAATCCAAATAATCTCTGACAGCATCAACTATCTCTTCTTTTGTTTTAAATTCCCGACCATAAAAACATTCCGTTTTTAATCGCCCAAAGAAACTTTCCATTGCGGCGTTATCTAAGCAATTCCCTTTTCTCGACATACTTTGAATGATGCCATGTTCAGCCAAGATTCGACGATAAGCTACCATTTGATATTGCCATCCCTGGTCTGAATGTAAAATGACACCACAAGCTTTATTTAATCCTTTGACGGCTTGCATTAACATGTCTTCTACTTGCGCCCAGTTTGGGGAATAGCTGAGGTTATAGGAGACTATCTCATTGTTAAATAAGTCTAAAATCGGGGATAAATAGACTTTACTCCCATCTTTTGCCTTAAACTCGGTGATATCGGTCACCCATTTTTGTTTCGGGGCTGTTGCGCTAAAATCGCGTTCAAGATGATTCGGTGCAATTACCCCTATCGTGCCTCGATAGGTGGTAAATTTCTTGCTTTTTCTTGACCGCACTTGAAGCCCAAGTGTCTGCATTAAACGTTGAACTTTTTTATGATTCACGCCTGGCAAGCTGGCATGAACACGTCGGTAGCCATAATCAGGATGATTGGCTTTGATGCGTTTAATGGCCTTTTTCAGCTCCTCATCCTTATCCGGTTTAATCTGAAGTTTCGCAAAAAACGTACTACGCGCTAACTGTGCAAAGCCTAAAAGCCATTTTAACGGATAGCGTGTTCTTAACCTTTGGATAATTTCCGTTGCTCGGCTTCGTCCTGAAGTCTGAGCTTTCTCAACTCCTTTAGGTAGGCTACCTCCGCTTCAAGCTGTAAAATTCTCAGGCGTAAACGGTCTTCTTCAGTTTTGGGTGGCGGTGGCATTCTGGCATATTTAGGTTTCATAGGCGGTCGTCCTGATGGTTTACGGGGAATAAGTCCCTTTATGCCACTTTTTTCAAACCGTTTCAACCATGTCCCGACTAAGGCGTTGGAAGGAATATTGTAAAAACGAGCCACTTCTCTGATACTCATTTTCCCATTCAAAATAGGTTGAAGAACCTGTAATTTAAATTCGATTGTGTAGTGTTTACCCATAAAAAAATCTGCACCTCAATTGTTGGTTTGTTGAGTCCAACTTTTGGGGTGCAGATCAAAAAACATCATGAACTTTGACCGCTCTTTCTATTTGAATAAATTACATAATGGCGTTATAGAATACCGCTGCTAAAGCCGCCCCGATAAATGGACCTACAACCGGAACCCAACTGTATCCCCAGTCAGCTTTAGTTTTTAATGTACCACCAAGTAAAAGACCTAAAGTTAAGCGCGGACCAAGATCTCGAGCTGGGTTGATCGCATAACCGGTTGTTCCACCTAAACTTAAACCAATTGCCCAAACTAAAATCGCGACTGGTAATGCCCCGATAGAACCTAAACCAATTGGCGTGCTTTCTGCTGTGCCAGGTAAAGTGATGTTTGCACCTGCAAGATAGAAAATCACGAAGACGAGTACGAAGGTACCAACGATTTCGTTCACTAAGTTGATTGGATAGTTACGAATTGCTGGTTCAGTACAGAAACAAGCGCGTTTTAAGCCCTCTTCTTCAGTCGCTGCAAAGTGATCTTTATACATAATGTAAACCAACAACGCACCAACCATGCCACCCACCACTTGTGCCGCGATGTAGCCCGGCACCAATTCCCAAGCAAATGCACCTTTCATTGCTACACCAAGTGTTACCGCAGGATTTAAGTGTGCCCCACTGTAAGGTCCCGTTACAACAACCGCCACATACACCGCAAATGCCCATGCGGTAGTGATCACAATCCAACCAGAACTTTGCCCTTTCGTTTTATTTAAGCATACGTTGGCCACTACACCGTTACCTAACAGGATGAGAAGTGCTGTGCCAAAAAATTCTGCAAAATAGGCATTCATAAGAAAATCTCCAAATAATGATTAACTTAATGATTTCATTAAAGAAATCTTGCTTTGCAATTCGTTTCGTTGTTTGATCAAATATTGAGATACTCAAAGTGAGTGGCTTCATTATCTAGTTTTAACCAATTAATTCAATAGATGAAACCGATCTATTTTCTAAAAATGAGAGAGCGATCACATTATTTTGTGCGTTAACGCAATCGTTTACATATTTTCAGGAAAAAATTTGTGATCACAGTCACAAAATCAAATATTGCTTATTCCAATTAAGTTCGAATTCAATTAAGTTAGGTTCGCAATTTGTTCGTTTAAGCTCAAAATTTCTTCATTCATTTAATGAGAGTGCCAAACACTCTAAGGAATAGAACCATGACAGACAAGAAATACATCATTGCGTTGGACCAAGGTACCACAAGCTCTCGTGCAGTATTATTAGATCACAATGCGAATGTTGTCGAAATCGCTCAACGTGAATTTACACAAATTTATCCACGTGCAGGCTGGGTGGAACATAATCCAATGGAAATTTGGGCAACACAAAGTTCAACATTAAACGAAGTGGTTGCAAAAGCAGGCATTACCTCTGATGAAGTTGCGGCAATTGGTATTACTAACCAACGTGAAACCACCATCGTATGGGAAAAAGCAACCGGTACACCGGTTTATAACGCGATTGTGTGGCAATGTCGTCGTACTGCAGATATTACAGACAAACTTAAAGCGGATGGTCATGAGGAATATATCCGCAACACCACGGGTTTAGTGGTGGACCCCTATTTCTCTGGTACAAAAGTGAAATGGATTTTAGACAATGTAGAAGGCGCTCGCGAAAAAGCGGAACGTGGCGAGCTTTTATTCGGTACTGTAGATACCTGGCTTGTGTGGAAATTAACCCAAGGTCGTGTTCACGTAACGGATTACACCAACGCATCCCGTACCATGTTATTTAACATCCATACGAAAAAATGGGATGACAAAATGTTGGAATTATTAAATATTCCACGCTCTATGTTACCTGAAGTGCGTAATTCTTCTGAAGTGTATGGCCAAACCAACATCGGGGGTAAAGGCGGCGTACGTATTCCAGTTGCAGGTATCGCGGGCGACCAACAAGCGGCACTTTACGGCCATCTATGCACACGCGCAGGCCAAGCGAAAAATACCTATGGTACAGGCTGCTTTATGTTGCTCCACACCGGTGATAAAGCTATTACCTCTAAAAATGGCCTATTAACCACCATCGCTTGTAACGCCAAAGGTGAACCTGAATACGCACTTGAAGGTTCTGTATTTATTGCAGGCGCTTCAATCCAATGGTTACGTGATGAACTCAAAATCGTTCATGACAGCCACGACTCCGAATACTTCGCACAGAAAGTCCCTGATAGCAACGGGGTATATGTTGTTCCAGCCTTCACCGGTTTAGGTGCACCATATTGGGATCCGTATGCACGCGGTGCAATTTTTGGTCTTTCTCGAGGTTCTAACCGTAACCATATTGTACGCGCAACCCTTGAATCTATCGCTTACCAAACTCGTGACGTATTAGAAGCAATGCAATCTGACTCTGGTCAACGCTTACAATATTTACGTGTTGATGGCGGCGCAACCAACAATAGCTTCTTAATGCAATTCCAAGCGGATATTTTAGATGTGAATGTTGAACGACCTGTCGTAAAAGAAGTGACCGCACTTGGTGCAGCTTACCTTGCCGGTCTTGCAGTTGGTTTCTGGAAAGACCTCGATGAACTTCACGACAAAGCACGTGTAGAACGAACTTTTACGCCTGATAACGATGATGAAAAACGTCAACGTCGGTATAAAGGTTGGAAAAAAGCCGTTAAACGCTCATTAGAATGGGCAAAAGAAGATGCGGAATAATCTTTTCTGACTGATAATAAAATGAGATCAAAATTTCTATTTTGATCTCACCTAAAAGCTACACCATTCACTTAAGGACTGACGTCGATATATTAGACGACGTCCTTTTCTTTTGATTTTAATTAAATTGATCGGCCATCATCGCAATTTAGATCACCATTGATTATCGAAACCATTTACTTCTCTATATGCCACAAATGATTCTTTATTCAGTCTCAATTCGATGATAGACGGCTAAATGACCAGCCAAATTTTCAATAAAAGAAACTACTCGCTTAGTTAGCCATTCAGAGATTACTTTACCATCTCTAAATGGCTGCTAGTAGGCTTATATTCGATATTAACTAAAGAATATGTTGGTATTGTTCTAACATCTCTTTTGGCCATACGCTTGATTGCACTTCACCAATGTGTTTTTTGTGAAGCAACAACATTGCCAAGCGAGATTGACCGATACCACCACCGATGGTGAGAGGTAATTTGCCGTTTAATAAATCTTGGTGCCAATCCATTTTTAAGCGATCTTCATCACCGGTTAAGCCAACTTGTAAACGTAATGCGGATTCATCCACACGAATACCCATTGAAGAAAGCTCAAACGCTTTACCTAACTCAGCGTTCCACACCAAAATATCACCGTTTAAGCCTTTGTAGCCGTTTTCAGATTCAGTTGTCCAGTCATCATAGTCTGGTGCACGACCATCATGTGGTTTACCGTCTGATAATTTGCCACCAATACCAATTAAGAACACGGCGCCATATTCTTTACAAATCGCATTTTCACGCTCTTTGCTTGAAAGATCTGGGTAGCGTTTCACTAAATCTTCACTGTGAACGAAGGTGATTTCTTTTGGCAAACTTGATGGGATATCAAAACGCGCTTCTACTGCTAATTCAGTTAAACGGATTGCACGATAGATAGAACGTACCGTTTCTTTTAAATAAGCAAAGTTACGACGACCTTCAGGAATCACTTTTTCCCAGTCCCATTGATCCACATAAACAGAGTGAGTTTGATCCAATGAATCTTCATCTGGACGTAATGCTTTCATGTGCACAAATAAGCCTTCGCCTTCTTTAAAGTGGAAACGTGCTAAAGTGTGACGTTTCCATTTTGCTAATGAGTGAACCACTTCATAAACCGCATTTGGGATGCATTTCACGTTTACTTGAACCGCTTTCTCAATGCCTGATAAGTTATCTTGCATACCATTGCCAACTTCACTCAGGATTGGACCTTGCACTTCAATGATGCCAAGTTGTTCAATTAAATTTTGAGTAAAGGTGTTCTTCACAAAGCTAATTTCTTGTTGTTGTAAAATAAACGTCTTTTTCATATTTATCCTTCTTTTTTATAATAACTGGTAAGATTTGTTGTGTATTATTTAATAAAATTGCAATTTGTTTCAAGTAATTTCTTTACATTGTTTTAAATGTTGAATATTATCAAAAATAAAGAAGATATTTTAAAAAAGATCTAACTGGGGGTGTTTTATGCACAATATCGATACGCTTGATCGACAAATTCTCCGAGTACTGACAAAAGATGCTCGTACACCCTATGCAGAAATGGCCAAAAACTTTGGTGTAAGCCCGGGTACAATTCATGTTCGTGTAGAGAAAATGCGTCAGTCTGGCCTGATTGAAGGGACAAAAGCGATTATTGATGAGCGTAAGTTGGGTTACGATGTGTGTTGCTTTATTGGCATTATTTTGAAAAGTGCAAAAGATTATGAAAAAGTGATTAAAAAGCTAGACACTTTTGATGAAGTGGTGGAAGCCTATTATACCACGGGTAACTATTCGATTTTTATTAAAGTGATGACACATACGATTGCTGAATTACATTCCGTGCTGGCAACTAAAATTCAGCTAATTGATGAAATTCAATCGACGGAAACCTTGATTTCCATGCAAAATCCTATTTTACGAGACATTAAACCTTAAATGTCATCGAAACAATAAAGGCGTGTATTTAACACGCCTTTTGTTTTTTAATTAACGATAACGATCGAGGAATTTGTAATAGAGTACGCCGATCTTGGTGGCTAAGTTTTTAAGATATTTTCCACCATAAAACGAAGGGACTTTCAACCCTTCAAAAATTCTCAAACGTTCGTCATTACCTAAAATTGCTTCTGCAATAATGCGTCCTGCAAGTCCAGTGAGAGCGACACCGTGTCCAGAATAACCTTGTGCAAAGTAAATATGCGGTGAAATACGACCAAAATGCGGGCTTGCGTTCATTGTCATATCAATTGGCCCTGCCCAGCCATAGTCAATTTTGACATTTTCTAACTGTGGGAAAACATGCAACATATTGCCACGCATAATTTGCACCATATCTTTTTCTGAGCTTGAGTCACTACCAAATAACAAACGGTTATCCGCACTCAAGCGATAGTAATCGAGCAAGATATTGTTATCGCAAACAGACATGCCATTGTTGATCACTGAGTCAGCCGTGGCTTGATCTAAAGGTTCGGTCGCAATAATAAAGCTCTCGACCGGTAAAATTTTGCGATTAATACCGTGATGAATGGACTTCGGTAGTGCATCAATATAAGCGTTGGTGGCTAAAATAACGTCTTGAGAAATAACCGCACTTTTATCGGTTTTGACTTCAATGCAGCCTGATTTTTCCACTAAATCCACAACAGGCGATTGTTCATAAATCTGCACGCCTAAATCCAAGCAAGCTTTTGCTAAGCCTAAGCAATAGTTTAATGGGTGTAAGTGGCCTGAGTTGCTATCGTATAAGCCGCCTACATAAATATCGCTGCCTAGATGTTGTTTAAGTTTGGCTTTATCCCAAAGTTGCATTTTGTCATAGCCAAAAGTCGCATGGCTGGCTTTTTCCATTTCAATGAGATCGTCCATACGACGTTCATTTAACGCCAATGTGGCATAACCTTTTTTCCAATCACATTGAATGCCATATTTCGCAATGCGTTCGTCAATAATATCAATGGCTTCTAGCGACATATCCCAAAGTTTTTTCGCTTTATCAAAGCCCACTTGAGCAATATATTCATCAATGCCTTCTTCAAAACCATTGATAGCTTGACCGCCACTTCTGCCGGATGCGCCAAATCCGACTCTCGCACCTTCTAGGACAACCACTTTTTTACCTTTTTCCGCCAATTCAAGCGCTGTAGATAAACCAAAAAACCCCGCACCGATGACACAAACATCCGCCTCTTCTTGTTGAGTGAGAGGCATCAGTTCAAAAGTTTGATTCCGACTGTCAAGATAATAAGATTTGATGTGTTCTTGATGTGCAAATTCGAGCATAATTGATGATTAATTAACATAAAATTGAGATAAAGGAAATCTTACCCTGATAGAAAAATATGTCAAACCTTTTGCAAAAAAGGTGCTATACTCAGAAAGTTTATATAAGTAAACAATTACTTAGGGTTTATTTTGATTGTCCTGAGGAGGTCAATAAATTGAAAAAAAATGCTGTTCAATACATCAAATCACTTTGCCTTTCAGCAGTTGCATTCGCTGCAACCTCTGCAGCACTTGCTGCTGAAAAATTGTATGTTTACAACTGGACTGACTATGTGCCATCCAATTTGGTTGCTGAATTTACCAAAGAAACCGGCATTGAAGTGATTTATTCTACGTTTGAAAGTAATGAAGAAATGTATGCTAAATTGAAACTGACCTCTAGTACAGGTAGTGGTTATGATTTAGTTTTCCCATCAAGCTATTACGTCAATAAAATGGCGAAAGAAAATATGTTACAAGAGCTTGATCACAGCAAATTAAGTAATTTTAAACAAATTCCGGCAAACTTATTAAACAAGGAATTTGATCCAAATAACAAATATTCTTTGCCTTATGTTTATGGCTTAACCGGTATCGGTGTGAATGCGGATGATATTGATCCAAGCAAAATCACCAGCTGGGCTGACTTATGGAACCCTGAATACAAAGGTAAAGTATTATTAACCAGTGATGCGCGTGAAGTGTTCCACATCGCATTAGTCTTGGATGGAAAATCACCAAACACCACGAATGAAGAAGACATTAAAGCGGCTTATGAGCGCTTAGTGAAACTGTTACCAAATGTGGTGACCTTTAACTCCGATTCGCCAGAAGTACCATTTGTACAAGGTGAGGCATCTATTGGGATGTTATGGAATGGTTCGGCTTATTTAGCCCATAAAGAAAATCCAAGTATCCAATTTGTGTATCCAAAAGAAGGCGCGATTTTCTGGATGGATAACTACGCGATTCCCAAAGGTGCGAAAAATACAGAGGGCGCTTATAAATTTATCGACTTCTTACTTCGCCCTGAAAATGCGAAATTAGTGGTTGAAAAAATGGGCTTCTCGATGCCAAATGAAGGCGTGAAAGCATTACTTTCACCTGAAATGGCGAATAACCCAACCTTATTCCCCTCTGCTGAAAATATCGAAAAAGGTATTATGCAAGGCGATGTGGGTGAAGCAGTGGATATTTACGAAAAATATTGGAATAAATTGAAAACCAATTAATAACATCTCAATGAAAGTGTGGTCAAAAATGACCACACTTTTTTATTCCTTCACAAATTGTTTAATTTGATCTGAATTCAAATGACCTGGCTGTGCTTTGATAAGATTTAAATCCTTATCCAACAGCAAATTAAATGGATAACCTAACACATTAGCACGTTTAATAATTTCCCCATTTTCATCCAATAATACCGTAATATTTTTGTAATCCAGACCTTTATACCAATTGATAAATTTTTGACTATTTTGTTCGTTCTTTTGTCCAGGTGAGGCAATCGTAATCACATTAAAATCAAGATTCTTTTCAGCACTGAGATCATCAATTTCCGCTAAGCCTGCTAAGCAAATTGAACACCAAGATGCCCACATTTTAATATAAAGCGGTTTGCCTTGATATTGTGATAAGGTGACGGTTTGGTTATCCAACATCTTCAAGGAAATATCCGCCAAAGACACCTTCTCTTGTGCAAAACTCAATGGACTCAAAAAAAATAAAAGTGCGGTCAATATTTTTCTCATTTTGCCCTCTTATTTCACAAAAGGAATCAAATCACCATAGCCTTGTTTTTCCATTTCATCTAATGGAATAAACTTAATCGATGCGCTGTTGATGCAATAACGCAAACCACCTTTATCACGTGGACCATCGTCAAACACATGACCTAAATGGGCATGACCACTGCGACTTAACACCTCAATACGAGTCATATTAAAGCTAGTATCTTTTTGATATTCAGCGACTTCAGCGGCAATCGGTTTAGTAAAACTTGGCCAACCACAGCCCGATTCAAATTTATCTTTAGAAGAAAATAACGGCTCTCCCGTGGTAATATCCACATAAATACCCGGCGCGAAATTATCCCAATATTCGTTACTAAAAGAGCGTTCGGTATGTTTGCCTTGCGTCACATCATATTGAAGTGCGGTCAATTTTTGCTTTAATTCTGCATCACTTGGTTTTGGGTATTTTTTATCATCAATTAATGGCTCATCGGCTTTTTTGATGTCGATATGACAATAACCATTCGGATTCTTCTTGAGATAATCCTGATGATACTCTTCCGCCTCCACATAATTTTTCAGCGGTTCTACTTCAATTTGAATCGGCGCTTGATATTTACTTTGTAAGGTTTTCAATGCCTCTTCAATAACCGCTTTATCTTGCTCATTTTGATAATAAATGCCGGTGCGATATTGTCTGCCACGATCATTACCTTGTTTGTTAATACTGGTTGGATCGATCACGCGAAAATAATATTGCAGCAATTTATCTAGCGAAATTTTATTTGGATCGTAAGTGACTTTCACCGTTTCCGCATGATCTGTCGCATGCAATAATTGGTAGTTAGTGGTATCACCTTTTCCATTAGCATAGCCCGAAACAGCATCGGTCACGCCTTGAATGCGTTCCATATAAGCTTCTAATCCCCAAAAGCAGCCACCTGCAAGATAAATAATTTGTTGTTCTTGTTTACTTTCCATTGTCATTTTTTGCTCCTTTGATGATTCTGTGTGATCAGCATACGTTAAACTACTTTGCAAACCGCTAAAAAGTGCGGTCAATATGAGAAATGTTTTTGTATATTTCATTTTCTTTCCTTATTATAGAAAATATCTTAAGATTACATTTCATTAGACGAATACAAGCCCATTTTCTTACAAAATAAGGCAATTTTTACCGCACTTTGTGCAAGGAACCCTTATGCCAAACATACATCTCCGCAATAATTATCAAAAAGCTGTTGTTTGTATGGTATTAGCTTACATCAGCATTGCCTTAATGGGCGTATTTGTAAAATACGCCTCTGATGAATTACCGTCCAGTGAAATTTTATTTTCCCGCTTCTTTATTGGTTTTGTGTTTCTCTTACCCTTTTTAATTAAAGATGGAGATTTCAAAGTCGATATGTCCCAATGGAAGTTTCTCGTTTTGCGTAACCTCGCCGGCATAGCCAGTATGTTATTAACCTTCTACGCTATTAAATATTTACCGATTTCCATTGCGATTTTATTGATGAATACCTCCGCGCTTTTTGTGCCTTTACTGCTGTTTTTCTTTAAGGTCAGAACACCATTAAAAGTATTGGCTTGCAGTTTTATGGGTTTTATTGGTGTATCCATCATTATGCTGACCAACGGCTCAATGAATATCAATCCTCTCCATATAGGCTATGCTTTGGGTGCGGCAGTCTTGGCTGCGATGGCATTTATCAGCTTACAAGAGCTCAATAAACACAATTCACCTAAAAATATCGTGTTTTACTTTCACTTATTAGGCTCAATTTTATTGCCGCTCTTTTTCATCGCACAATGGAAAATGCCAACATTACATGGATTTGTATTACTGCTTTTGGTGGGCGGATTCGGGCTTATTTTCCAATTATTACTCACTCGTGCCTTTAAATACGCGCCAGCGAATGTCATTACGCCTTTTGCTTTTACCGGTGTCATTTTTTCCAGTATCTGTGACTGGTTATTCTGGGATAACGTACCAAGCCTAAATTTCTGGATCGGTTCATTAGTTATTATTATTGCCGTCAGTTTACTTGCTAGAATGCGGGCAAAATAGAGAAATCCGACCAAATAGCTAAAATACAACTATTCTCAATAACATTGTTTGAGTGTATAATCCAAATGCTTTTTATTATTGAGGACACAACATGAAAAAATTATTCAAAACTACTTTAGCTTCCGCATTATTGATGGCATCTGCATTTGCTAGTGCTGTGACGATTAAAGATGCAAAGGGCGAATTTACCCTTGATAAAACCCCAAGCCGTGTTGTGGCGTTGGAATATTCTTTTGTGGATGCGTTAGCCCAAGTGGGTGTAAGCCCAGTGGGTGTGGCCGACGATAACAAAGTCGATCGTATTCTGCCGCAAGTACGCGAAAAAATTGCTGCATGGCAATCCGTTGGCACGCGTTCTCAGCCAAGCCTTGAAGTGATTGCTTCTCTCAAACCCGATTTAATTATTGCCGATCCTTCCCGTCACACAGCGGTGTTTGAAGAATTGAAAAAAATTGCGCCAACGGTGATGTTCGATTCTCGTCATGAAAGCTATCAAGAAAACCTTGAAACAGCACAAAAAATTGGTGATTTAGTGGGTCAAAGCGCTGAAATGAAAGCGAAGATCAATGAACATAATGATTACATTGCCAACATTGCAAAAAATCTAGGTGTACAAGGCAAAAAAGCCTCATTTGGTACTTCCCGAGAAGATAAATTTAATATCCAAAATGACAATGGCTATGTGGGTAGTTTCTTAACGACATTAGGTTTTGCCCCAACCAAACTCAATAGCGATCAGGCTTTCGTGGAAATCAACCTTGAACAATTAGTAATGGAAAAACCGGAATACTTGTTCATCGCCCATTATCGTGATGAAAGTATTGCCCGCAAATGGGAAGCTGAGCCACTTTGGAAAGCCATTCCTGCCGTCAAAGCAAACCATGTTTACAGCGTTGACGCCGACATGTGGGCGCGTGGTCGCGGCTTAGAAGCAAGCAAAATTATGGCAAAACAAATTGAAGGTTTCGTGAAACAAAAATAATGATGAAGTCTGCTTTCCGTTGGGGACTTCCCCTTATCATTCTGGCTTTCCTATTATGGGGAAGCCTGTTTTTGTATTATCCCATCGAAATTCGACCGCTTGCAGCGTTACAAGCGTTCCTCCCCGATGGCGATGAAATTGCCAAAATTACGGTAACCGATTTACGCCTACCGCGCGCATTAGTTGGCATGATTTTAGGTGCCAATCTTGCGGTGGCGGGGGCGTTATTACAAACCATTACGCGCAATCCACTAGCCTCGCCTACGCTACTCAGCGTGAACTCGGGAGCCAGTCTTGCCATGGTAACCGCCAGTGCGTTTAGCCCTTTGATTCTTTCTGGTTATAGTATTGCTTTAGTTGCCAGTATCGGTGGTGGTCTGAGTTGGTTTGTAGTGATGCTGATCAGCAACGGATGGAAAGACAACAGTGGAGATCGTAGCCGAGTGATTTTAGCGGGGATTGCCGTATCACTACTGTGTGCAGCTCTGACGAAATTGGTGCTCATTATCGCAGAAGATCATGCCTTCGGTATTATGAGTTGGCTAGCTGGCGGCATTGCACATGCCCGTTGGAATGAATTATTGACGTTATTTCCGTTCTTTATTTTGACCGCACTTTTCTGCCTGTTTTTTGCCAGCCGTTTGAACTTACTCAATTTAAGCGATGAATCCGCTCGTTCACTAGGCATCAATCTCTTCCGTTTACGTTGGTACGCTAACATCATGGCGTTATTGATTGTGGGTTCTAGTGTGAGTGTTGCCGGCCCCGTAGCCTTTATTGGCTTACTCGTGCCCCATCTTGCCCGCTATTGGATTGGTTATGACTTGCGAAAATCGCTCCCCATGGCGATGTTACTCGGCGCAATTTTAATGCTGGCTGCAGATACCATTGCCCGCGCGGTCAACTTCCCTAGCGAAGTGCCTGCCGGTGCGGTGCTTGCCTTAATCGGTGCACCAGTCTTTGTATTATTTGCCAGAGGAAGACACTAATGCGAGCTTCTCATGTATCTTTTCGCGCTATCGGCTTTTATGTCGTCACGCTTAGTCTAATGGTACTACTCTTTGGGTTGAGTATTCGCCTTGGCACTTATACGCTTTCCTTTGAGGAAATTTGGGCGGCCTTTCAGCCTGATGATAAAAACTATTTTACCTTGATGGAATATCGCCTACCCCGTGCGGTATTAGCGATTTTATTAGGCGGCGCCTTAGCGATTTCTGGTGTGCTCGTACAAAGCGTGGTGCGTAATCCACTTGCCTCTCCCGATATTTTGGGGATTAACAATGCAGCGGGGTTAATTGCTGTTTCGGTATTGATGTTCTTGCCAAACTTAGCATTTTACTGGATGCCGATTTTTGCCTTTTTAGGTGGTGTGCTATCTTTTGTTATTTTATGGATCGTATGCGGCTTTAACTTCCGCCCTATCAAAATGGCAATCATTGGAGTTGCACTTTCCGCATTGTGGGCAGCCATTAGTCATTATTTGATGCTTACCAATCCGGTCGAGATCAACACGGCTATGTTATGGCTCACAGGAAGCCTGTGGGGGCGCAGCTGGTCTTATTTGAATGTGGTATTGCCATGGTTAGTAGTATTACTGCCCTTGCCATTTATTTTCTGTCACGATCTAGATACCCTTGGTTTAGGTGAAAACAAAGCCTCCACCTTGGGCGTAACCGTAAATAAAGTGCAAATTAGCGTTTTAGTGTTAGCGGTAGCCCTTTCCACTACAGCTGTGGCAATTTGTGGTCCAATTGCCTTTTTAGGATTAGTTGCTCCGCATCTTGCTCGTCGTTTAGTCGGTGGCAGACATCGCACCCTATTACCGGCGGCCTTGATTATTGGCGCCCTCTTATTACAACTTTCGGATATTTTGGCGCGGGTGATTGACCCACCAACTGAACTCCCCGCGGGCATTCTGACTGCAATTATCGGTGCGCCATATTTCTTCTACTTATTGATGAGAACTAAATAATGAGCATTGAAATCAATAATTTATCTTTAGGTTATCAAGATAAACTCGTGGTTAAAAATCTGTCGCTAAAATTCCCGAAAAATAAAGTGATTGCATTAATCGGCCCAAATGGTTGCTGTAAGTCCACCACATTAAAAGCGGTGGCTCGCTTGCTCAAACCGAAGCAAGGCTCAATCACTCATAAAGGTCAGGATATTTGGCAAAAAAGCCCTAAAGAATATGCCCAAGAATTGGCTTTTCTCCCGCAGCAACACTTGGTACCCGAAGGGATTAAAGTGCGGGAATTGATCGCCTACGGGCGTTCGCCTTACTTAAATCTCTGGGGCAAACTCAGCCAAAAAGATGAAGAATTGGTCACTTGGGCGATGGATCAAACACAAACTGCTGAACTTGCCGAACAGTTGGTTTCTGATTTATCTGGTGGTCAGCAACAACGCGTCTTCTTAGCCATGACTCTTGCGCAAGATGCTGAATTAGTGCTACTCGATGAGCCTACCACTTATCTGGATTTAAACCGCCAAGCTGAACTCATGGGCATGATGCGACAAATGCAACAAAACGGAAAAACCGTGATTACGGTGTTACATGACCTCAACCAAGCCTGCCGCTATTGCGATCACTTAATCGTCATGAAAAAAGGTGCAGTAATGGCACAAGGCACACCTGATGAAGTCATGACCGAAGAGTTGCTGAAGGATGTGTTTGATTTAGATGTCATTATTCATCGTGATCCTATCAGCAATACACCAATGTTTATTTTGAAATAACCTACTATCACTTCTCTAAATATAAAGCTTTATTGTAGGGTAGTAACAATATTGGTCTCTTCTCACCATATCAGAAAATATCATTCACATAAAAAATTAATATAAAAAACCGCGCTTTGATTTAAAAACCAAAGTGCGGTTATTTTTAGAAATGTTTAATTAGATAACTATATTCTCTAATTAAGCTTTTGGACCTGCTGCGATAAGCGCTTTACCTTCTGCGTTAGTCGCATATTTTTCGAAGTTTTTCACGAAACGTCCTGCAAGGTCTTTCGCTTTCGCTTCCCATTGTGCTTTATCCGCATAAGTATCACGTGGGTCTAAGATCGCAGAATCTACACCAGGTAATGCTTTTGGAATCGCTAAATTAAAGATTGGTAATTCGCCCATTTCTGCTTTTTCGATAGAACCATCTAAGATTGCATCGATAATACCACGAGTATCTTTGATTGAGATACGTTTACCTGTACCATTCCAACCTGTATTAACTAAATATGCTTCTGCACCGGCAGCTTGCATACGTTTAACTAACACTTGAGCATATTGTGTTGGGTGGAGAGTTAAGAACGCTGCACCAAAACATGCTGAGAAGGTTGGAGTTGGTTCAGTAATACCACGTTCTGTACCGGCTAATTTAGCGGTAAAACCCGATAAGAAGTAGTATTTGGTTTGCTCTGGTGTCAATTTAGACACTGGCGGTAATACACCGAATGCATCCGCAGTTAAGAAAATGACTTTCGTTGCGTGACCTGCGCGAGACACTGGTTTAACAATATTATCAATGTGATAAATTGGGTAAGACACACGAGTATTTTCAGTTTTAGAACCGTCATCAAAATCAACTGAACCGTCAGCACGAACAACGACGTTTTCTAATAATGCATCGCGGCGGATTGCACGATAAATATCCGGCTCATTTTCTTCTGAAAGATGGATAGTTTTCGCATAGCAACCACCTTCAAAGTTGAAGATACCTACATCATCCCAACCGTGCTCATCGTCACCGATTAATTCACGTTTTGGATCGGTAGAAAGTGTGGTTTTACCTGTACCTGATAAACCGAAGAATATTGCTACATCACCGTCTTTACCTACGTTAGCAGAACAGTGCATTGCACCTACACCTTTAAGTGGTAGGAAGTAGTTCATCATGGAGAACATACCTTTCTTCATTTCACCACCGTACCAAGTACCACCAATTAATTGAATGCGTTCAGTTAAATTGAATGCGACAAAGTTTTCAGAGTTCAAACCTTGTTCTTTCCAATTCGGGTTAGTGCATTTAGAGCCGTTCATGACCACGAAATCTGGTTTAAAGGTTTTTAATTGTTCTTCTGTCGGACGAATGAACATATTTTTCACAAAGTGTGCTTGCCATGCTACTTCCGTCACAATACGAACCGCAATACGGTCTTTTTCACTTGCGCCACAGAAACCATCAACCACGAACAAACGTTTGCCAGAAAGTTGTTTAGTCACAAGGCCTTTCAAGCTTGACCAAGTTTCTTGAGTCATTGGTTTGTTATCGTTTTTCGCCACATCAGAAGTCCACCATACGGTATCTTTTGTAGTATCATCTAAAACGATATACTTATCTTTCGGTGAACGACCGGTAAAGATCCCTGTATCAACAGCCACCGCGCCAGTTGTGGTAAGTGTACCTTTTTCAAAACCTTCTAAACCTGGTTTCGTTTCTTCTTCAAAAAGTTGTTCATAACTTGGGTTATAAACCACTTCTTTTACGTCATGAATACCAATGGCTTCAAGTTCTTTAATTACATTTTTAATGTCAGTCATAGTTCACCTCTTGATTAAAGTTTAAAAATTTTTCCTGTGGCTATTGTAGGGGAATTACCCCAAAAAAAATGTTAACTAGATCAAATTTTTGAACATTCATTGAAAATTTCTACCTATTTTTAGGGTGTTTTGGGGAGCCAAGATGAAGTGCGGTTGATTTCACCTTTACTTTTACTATATAGTGATAACCATTCTCAAATTAATACCAGATAACCATGTTCTCATTTCTGTGTTTACCTTTTTTATTTTTTCTGCTGATGTTTACACAAAGCACGCAAGCTGAACCCGATTTTAAAATTCCACCTATTCAAGAAAGCATGAAAAAAATGTATCAAATTCAAGAAAAAGATTTTACTTTTGAAGGCAAGCATTACCGTTTGTTTATTGCAGTTCCACCAAAAACGTCGAAAAAACTGACCGCACTTTATACGCTAGATGGTAACGCTCAATTTCCAATCGCAGTGAATGCGGTCAATCCTAACAAACCTCTCCCTCTTATTGTCGGTATCGGTTATGTATCTGATAAAGCTTACGCCATTGAGGAACGTACAAGAGACTACACGTTTCCGGCTGAAGGTGCTGAATTTGCCAAAGGAGGGAAAGCTGCCGATTTTTTACGTTTTATTCAAGAAGATGTTAAACCTTACATTGAGCAGCATTTCAATATAAATAAAGAAAAACAATATTTCTTTGGTCATTCTTTTGGGGGATTATTTGGATTGTATGTGCTCTTCCATCAACCGGATTTATTTCAACATTACACCTTGGCAAGCCCTTCCCTTTGGTGGGGAAATGGCTCATTTTTGCCTCAAAATGAACCTTGGGTTAGCCAAAAACCATCACATATTCTAATTACATTAGGCTCTTACGAAGAATACCCTGAACAAGATCCAAATATCACTGAAGAACAATTACAGCGTATTAATCAACGGAAACAAATGCGAACAATCAATGCGCATCAACTGGCGGGAATATTGGAAAAACAAGGAAATTCCGTGGCGTTTATTTCCATTCCCAATAAAAACCACGGTGGCTCAATTCCTGACGCAATCAAACATTGCTTGGAACAAGTGCAACAATAAAACATCCATAAAAAAATGCCCGTTATCATGAACGGGGATTTTTCTTATTGTGCTTGTTTGAGTTTATTGATTGCTTCTTTATTGAAGAAGTAATGCGTGCCACAACATTCACACTGCATATCAATGCTGCCTTTATGCTCTTCTAAGATTTCCTCAATTTCAGCTTCTGGAATCAGTAATAATGCTGCCCCTGAACGCTCAGGTGAGCAACCACAGAAGAAAGAAACTGATTGTGGTTCAAAAACTTCCACCACTTCTTCGTGATATAAGCGATAAAGCAATTCTTCTGCGGGTAATCCAAATAACTCCTCATCTTTTACGGTTGCAGCTAACGTAGTTAAATGCTCAAAATCCTCTGGTGTACCTTGGCCATCTGGCATAATCTGTAGCAACATTCCTGCAGCAACTGGTTTGCCTTCATATTCACCCGTGCGAATAATAAGCTGAGTTTGTAATTGTTCTGAACGAACAAAATAGTCTTCTAAACATTCCGTAATCGTTGGTTTATCTAAACCGATAACGCCTTGATACCGCTCACCTTCAGTTGGAGCAATCGTAATCACTAATACGCCTTTGCCGATCATATCATGAAGGCTCATACCGTCTTGAATATCGCCTTGTACACGTGCTAATGCACGGATCTGTTGTTGGTCATTACCATTTACTAAAGCTAATTTTAATGGACCATCACCTTGAATTTGAACAGTAATATTACCGTTAAATTTTAATGTTGCAGTCAATAAATTAGTCGCCACCATCATCTCACCTAATAAGTTTTGTACCGCTTTTGGATAATGATGAGTATTCAACGTATCAGTAAAAGTTTGATTTAATCGCACCCATTCACCACGCACGGCACGGTTTTGGAAAAGGTAGCGGTAAAGTTTGTCATTGTCTTGAGTGTAATTCATTATTTGTTCCTATTTATTCTTTGAGTAAAAAGCGCGGTCAATTTTTCGAATAAATCGTAAACATTCAAAAAAGATGTCATTTTGTTACCGCACTTTGCGCCTGAGCAGTATTATGGGGGTGAAAATCAAAATTACAAGCCAAAAAGAAAAGCGGATAGCTTTCACTATCCGCTCGTTTTATAAGATTAAACTGATAAATTACCAGTATGCACGTAGACCGATAACAGTTTTGAAATCACGGCTACGATCTTTTGCATCATTTTCGTATTTAGTACGAGTTGCTTGCCATTCAATAAATGGTTTAACTTTTAATGAACCTTGATTATACACATAGTATTCAGTACCCACTAAGAATTGGCGATCTGTTGATTTGGAATATGCAGAACCCACAGGTAACGTTTTCTCAGTTTTATAAGAATACATTGCATATACGTTCCAGTCTTCATTTAAACCTTGGCGAATTACTGCGGTTACTTCATTATTTTTTACCTTGTTACCTGCGCCATCTTTATTTTTAGTATCTTTGTGAGCAAAGTCTAAACCATAAGTAGTGTGAACAAAGTTATAGGCTAAGCCTAAAGCATAAGCATTGCTGTAGTATGCTGTTTTGTCAGCATTTTCAGAAATTTCACGAGTGAAACCTGCTGCGACAGTTACATTTTGGATACTATCAATTTCATGATCAAAGATAAGACCTGTACCCCAAGTGTTTTTACGGTTATTTTTTAAATCTACGTTTTTGATGTCACGTTTGCTTGAACCGCCATAGTACGCACCAAATTTAACTTTGTTATCACCATAATTACCATTGTACACGTATTGAGTTACACGACGTGCAGAACTATCTAATAAGCCATCAGACAAGCTGTAAGTATTTGCTAAGTCAGTTTGTTTTACTTCATCAGTAATAGTTGTCATATTACCGTAAGTTAACTCACCGAATTTTTTATGTCCAAAACCAGCATAAAGTTGGTGAGTATAAACATGGTCAAAATCATGTTGTGAAGGTGCTTCACCACGCATACGCCATTCAGCACGGCCTAAAGCGTAGAAATCTCCACCTAAGCTTTGTTTTAATTTGAAACCGAAACGTGAGCCGTTGTTATCAACTGCGTGATTGATGTGCTCTTTAGTTACATCACCGTTTACATAGTTAGTTTTGTTAGAGGTGCTTTCCCATTTAACACGTAAAGAACCATAAAAGTCCACATCAGTTCCCGTTTGGTCAATATGGAAGTTATATGCTTGCGCAGAACCTGTTGCGAATGCTGCGACAGATAAAGCAAGAAGAGCTTTTTTCATAACGCTTTCCTTATGATTTAATAAAAAATTTGAACTTTTCCCAGTTTATACACTACAACTCCAGAGGTCAACCTTAAATCTAGACAACTATCGGAAAATAAACAACATTTTGACTAAATTTAATCCAGATAAATACACATTCAATTATTTAATTAATAAATTAAGAGTAGAAAATACTTGGTCTGAAGTAATATTTTCCATTGAGTTTGAAGTTAAATAATGTTGATTTTTACCATAACAGCCAATTAAGGTCGGATCAGTTGCGCCATAAAGCGTAATATTCGGTTTATCCAATGCAGCAGTTAAATGAGCAAGCCCTGTATCCACAGATACCACCGCTTTCGCATTAGCAATTTGGTCAGCTAATTCATTTAATGAAAGTCTAGGTAAAACGACCACATGAGATAAACCTGTGGCTAATCGCTCTGCTCTTGCCTTTTCTTTTTCATTTCCCCAAGGTAAACGCACTTGAACTGAAAGTGCGGTCAGTTTTTCGATTAAATTTCGCCATTCAGGTTCTGGCCAATGCTTTTCATCTCTAGTCGTAGAATGAAAAAAGATCACATAAGGTTCGATAGAATCTGCGGAAATAAAATGACGCGCAATGCCATAATCCCCTTTCTCTTTAGGTAATGGATAAGATAAGGCTTGTGCAAAAAGTTGACGAATACGTTCTACGGCATGTTGTTGATAAGAAATCGCATATTTTTTATCGTAAAACAAGGAAGCTATCGGCTCACGAATACTTTTTCGGTCATAGCCATGCTTGACGCCATTAGCTAAGCGTGTCGCAAAAAAAGCGCTCTTAAAAAGCCCTTGCGCATCAATCACGGCATCATATTGATTGGCTTGTAATAACGTGCGGTAAGATTTCCATTCGTTTTTTGTTTGAGCTGAAAAAGGCGATTTTCGCCAACGTCTTAACGCGATTGGAATGATTTGATTCACTGCTGGATGCCAACGTGGGATTTCGGCAAAATTCTCCTCCACCACCCAATCAATAGAGAGATTAGAAATAGCATGCTGCGCATCAGTCAATGCCGGCAAAGTATGAATCACATCCCCCATAGAGGAAGTCTTAATCACACATACTTTCATTTAATTAACCTTCTTCCCCAGTGCATAATCCCAAGCCCAGATACGGCTAAAATACCGCCAATAATTAAGGAGGAATCCACTTGTTCATTCAACCAAACGGCTGAAAATAAAATGCCTAAAATAGGTACAAGAATAATGTAAGCCGAGGCATTGCCTGCCCCTAAGTATTTCACCCCATCAAAATACCATGCATAGGCTAATACCGTTGCACCAAATGCAAGACCAAGTAAACTAAACCATTGTGGTCCATTTAATTGAAGTACGGTTGCCCAATCTTCTGCATTTTCCGTCCATAACGCTGCCAACGTCAGCATGAAGAAACCAAAAGTGGAAGAAATTGTGGTCGCGGTAAGGGAATCTATTCCAATTAATACCTTACGCGCCAACAAAGTATAAGCAACCCAGCAAACTAAAGCACAAAGCAATAACATTTGACCGAATCCAAAATTTTGTAAGAGATTAGTTGGATTCCCTTTTGTCATGGCTAATAGGGAACCGCTAATTGCAATAATCATGCCTAATACAACCCAGCGATTCCATTTTTCTTTAAATAGTAAAATAGCAAAAAACATCGTAAAGACTGGATTCGAAGCAACCACCATCGTTCCTTGTCCTGCAGGCACGTATTTCAAGCCCCAAATAAAGAAAGTCGAATAACCAAAAATCCCAAGCAAAGCCGTTAATAATAATCCAAACCATTGGTTAGGACGAAGCTTTCTCACATAAATAAAGCGATTAGCCACATACAACCAAATCAACAATGGAATAATCGCGAACAAAAATCGTAAACTTGAAGCCACAAATGTCGGCATGGCTTGGGCAACCACTCGTCCCCAAGGCCAAGAGGCGCCCCATAAAATCACCATTCCAATTAATTGTAAGTGTATGCGGAGAGGGTTCATTTTGCTAATAATGCCTCTAATTTTTCTAATGCTATGTCCGGCGTAATATCAATCAAGCTTTGATGATAACCGCCCTCTTTATCGCCTTTACGGACTTTAATCAATCCACCTTCAATTAAACGAATAATCACGGCTTTATCAGATAATGGTGGTGTATAAGTTGGGCTCGTTGGACCATAAAGCGCAACCAATGGACGGTCCGTTGCTGCAGCAATATGCATTAACCCACTGTCATTGCTCACTACTGCTGTACAGTGAGCAATTAAATCCACAGCCTGATTCAGATTAGTTTGTCCCGCTAAATTTAAACAAAATGGTTGTTGTTCAACAGGCAATGCATTGCGAATTTGTTCGCTGGCTTCTACGTCTTTCGGTGAACCAAACAATTCCACTGCATAGCCTTTTTCAATGAGCATTTCGGCCAATTTCGCATAATGGTAGTGAGGCCAACGTTTAGCTGGACCAAATTCAGCTCCAGGACAAAAACCAATAATCGGACGTTCGCCTAAAAGTGCGGTCTGTTTTTCAAAGTTTTTTAAGGTTTCTGCTTGTTGAGTGGGATCAACGGTTAAATAAGGTTTTAGAACAGGAATATCAGCCGCTTTCGGTACCGCATTTTGCTCAAAGGCCAACGCGACATAACGTTGCACCATCATCGGGTAATCCCGTTTATGATTGCGTAAATCGTTAAGCAAGAAATAACGGCTCTCCCCTTTCCAGCCTCGACGTACCGCAATTTTTGCAAAGGCGGGAATAAAAGCTGACTTCAAGGAGTTTGGTAATATGATTGCCATATCATATTGATTGCGCAATGCCTTACCTAAACGATAACGTTCACACAAGGCAAACTTGCCGTGTCCAAGCGGCATTTCAATAGCATGACGCACTTCTGGCATACGGGCTAAAAGCGGTTTACACCAATTGGGTGCCATCACATCAATTTGGCAATTTGGATATTGCTGTTTGAGTTGTTGATACAAACTGTGCGACATCATCATATCGCCGACCCAAGATGGGCCAATAATTAGAATATTCATTTTCTGTCTTTCAGATAAAAGTGCGGTCAAAAATACTTGTTATTATGGCACAGAGTTGAATAAAAATATGCTCCTTTAACAATTTAGTCGAAACTCTTTAGGAGTCATTTCAAATTCTTTCTTAAACACAGAATAAAAATATTGAATTGATGGATAGCCGCAAATCTCAGCAATTTCTTGAATAGAAATATCTGTTTGTTGTAATAAATTCTTTGCTCGGGAAATTTTTTCTTCGTGAATGACTTGGTGAATTGTTTTATTCATTTCATTCTTAAAACGTTGTTCAAGATTAGAACGTGAGGTTTCAAGATGATCTAAAACTTGTTCTACTTTAATTCGATGACAGGCACGATGACGAATATAATGCATTGCTTGAATGACAAGCGGATCTGTTAATGATCGATAATCTGTAGAATTTCGAGAGTGAACGGTAATCGGTGGAATTAAAATAGGGGTATGTGAAACTTTTTGACCATTGAGTAATTTGTGTAATAATTTCGCAGCTTGATAACCAATCTCTCTCGTGCCTTGTTCTACGGAGGAAAGGGACACACGCGATAAATATTGGATCAATTCTTCATTATCAATACCAACCACACAAAGCTCTTCAGGTACAGCAATTTTACTGTACTCACAAGCTTGCAATAAATGACGAGCACGCGCATCCGTAACAGCAATAATACCAGTATGAGAAGGAAGAGATTTTAACCAGACAATTAGCTTTTGTTGCTCTTCCAACCAATTTTGAGCATGAACCTGCACACCCTCATATAGGTAAATAGGGTAATGATTTTTCTCCATCAACTCTACAAAAGCATCTCTTCGTTCTATAGACCAATGCTTATGAGTATTTACTTGCAAACCATAAAATGCAAACTGTGACAGTCCTTTCTCCTGTAAATGAGATAAAGCCATTTCAACCAATGCCATATTATCTGTTGCTACATAAGGAAAGTGCGGATAAAAATCAGCTTGTTTATAAGATCCACCAACTGCTATAGTAGGAATAAGAGTGTGTTGCAATAATTCAACAGTTTTTGGATCATCAAAGTCTGCAATAATGCCATCAATAGAAAGTTGATTAATGGTATCAGTATGATAGATAAATTCATCTTCTACAAAAATATCCCACATACATTGCGATGCCTGAATATATTGTCCAATACCCTCCACTACCTGCCGATCATATACTTTGTTTGCATTAAATAAGAGGGCAATTTTGTAGTATTGTTCCGTCATTTTATATCCTTATCTATGGGAAATTGCTATTTAAGTTATAATAGAAAAGATATTTAGCTTCAAGATAAAAATAGCCAGAATAACTGGCCATTTTTATATCCAATACCACATTTATTTTTTTAGCTTCGCAATACCTATTCCACTTGCACCATAAATAATAGCAAAGATAATACCGCTCCAACATAAAATTGCCCAAGGTAAATAAGACAATGTTGCAACACCTAATGTGCCTGCCATATATGCACCTGCGGCAGTCCATGGCAAAATAGGTTCAATAATTGTTGCGGAATCTTCTGCTGTTCGACTTAGATTTTTTGGATGTAATCCTTTTTCTACATACGCATCTTTAAGCATTTCTCCTGGAATTAGAATAGAAATTTGCCCATTACAAGTAACCCCAATCATTGTTAAACCGCAAAGAATCGTTGTAATAATCAAAGAAAGAGTTGAATGAACAAAGGTGAGTAATTTTTGAATAATCACGGTTAATGCACCGCTCAATTGTAATACACCTGCAAATGACAATGCACAGAAACAAATTAATAGTGTTCCCATCATTGAGTTCATTCCACCACGATTCAACAAACGACTTAAATCAGAGCTAACTGAAGTATGGTGAATCATTGAGGTATCAAATCCATTAACTGCGCTATTAATCACATCAGATAGAGAGAATTTTTGAATTAAGATAGCATTAATAATTGCGATAAATGCTGATAATAACATCACTGGAATAGTCGGTTTCTTAGTAATAGATCCCCATAATACAATAGCGACTGGAATAAGTAATAGAAAGTTAAAATGATAAACTTGCTCTAACTCATGAATCATTGTATTTACTTTTTCTGGAGTCGCCACATTAGAAAAATCGTAGTTTAAACCATATACCACATAGACAGTAGCCGAAAGAATAAAGGATGGTAATGTTGTATAAAGTAAGTGAGCGATATGCTCATATAAATCTACGCCAGCAGCTGCAGATGCAATATTGGTTGTATCAGATAATGGCGATAATTTATCTCCAAAATACGCACCAGCCACCACAGCACCTGCCGTAGCAGCCAAATTGGCGTCTAATCCAATCGCAACTCCCATAAATGCCACACCAACAGTCCCTGCTGACCCCCAAGAGGTTCCAGTACAAATGGAAACAATAGCAGTAAGGAATAAGGCTGTCACATAAAGATATTCTGGTGATATCGCTTTTAGTCCGTAGTAGATCATCATAGGAATTGTTCCTCCACTAATCCAAGTTCCAATTAATAATCCTACAGTAATTAAAATTAATAGCGCAGGCATTGTTTTAGCTATTTTTTCTGAAATAGCGTCTAAAATATCTAAATAGCAATGACCTAATTTAATAACTAAAAAACCAGCAAATACCGTTGAAATAATCATTAATGGCTCAGCTGGCAAATCAAATAAAGCATACCCAAGCCCTAACAGTAATAGCATCACAATGATTGGTGAAAAAGCTTCTAATGTTGTTGGCATTCTTGTGCGATGAGTGGTTTTCATATTAAATCTCCCTATTGTTTAATAAACAAAACCCATTTTTGATTCGATTCAATGCTTCTAATAATTTTTCTCTAGGCATAGCGACATTCATACGAAAGAAACCGTCTCCCTCTTTGCCAAATTCACTACCCAAAGATACTTTTACTCTTGATAAATTATTAATCCAATAAGCTAATTCATTTTCATTTATACTTAGCTTTTTATAGTTTATCCAAAGTAAATAAGTTCCATCACTTTCGGTAATATCTAATAATGGAATATACTCATTGAAAAATTCTTTTACTATCTTCTTATTATTCTTTATGTATTCTTTTAGATAGATTACCCAGTCAGTACAATATTTATATAACGAAATAATAGCTGGTATAGAGAAATAATTTGGATTATGTATACCTAATGCCATCATTTCTTTTATAAATTTCTCTCGAATTTCTTTATTCTCAATAATTAGGTTAGCTATTTCCAATCCAGGAATATTAAAAGTTTTTGCTGGGGATAAACAGATCATTGAGTGATTTGCTACCCATTCATCTAATGATGATATTAAATAGTGGGAGTCATTTGTTAGTGTAAAGTCTGCGTGGACATCATCGGAAATGATAAATACATTATGTTTTTTAGCTAAGTTTATAATTTTAATAAGGACTTCTTTGTTCCAAATCGTTCCAGTTGGGTTATGAGGAGAAATTAAAACAAATACTTTAGAATGTTCAAAACATTCCTCTAATAAATTAAAATCAATACGATACTTTCTATTCTCATAAACCAAAGGACATTGATATAATTTTCTGTCATTTAATTTTATCGTGTTTAATATTGGACCATATGAAGGTGATAGAATACATATCCCATCAGTTTCTTTTGTAAATGCTCGTATATAAATAGATATGGCTTGGATTATTCTTGGGCAAAATACAATTTTTTCAGAGAGAACAGAATAATGATATTGTTCGAAAATATAATCACTGATTATCTTGTAATAATCGGCTGGTAATTCAGTATAACCATAAATTCCTAAACGATTAAATTTTTCTAATTCATCTATCATTATTTGAGGTGCTGGAATATCCATATCCGCAACAGACATTGGAATAATATCATTATCTACATTCCATTTAGCACTAAACGTATTTAGGCGATCAATAATCACATCAAAATTATAAAAATTATTCATTATTCCTCCTGATACATAAGGCAAATTTACTTTAGTCAAAGAAGAAAAGAATTAAAATTACTAAAACTACTTTATCTATTACTTTTTTTCACAACTGTGATCTAGTCCACAATTGTAAATAATCACTATAAAAAATTAAATAATGTAACGGATAAGAACTTGTTTTTTCATAAAAAGATGAAAAACTTCATCATCTAGAAAGCAGTATGTTAGGTAACCATTTCTATAAAATTAAAAAACCGCCATTTTATAAATGACGGTTTAAAATTAATAATTACATCTTTTTCTTATTACTAGTATCTATCCATACAGCAAGTAACAAAATGGCACCTTTGACAATATATTGCCAAAAAGTTGGCACATCAAGCATACTCATACCATTATCAAGCGATGCGATGATAAGTGCGCCAATAACAACCCCAAACACACTTCCTACACCACCAGCTAAGCTTGCCCCTCCAATGACACAAGCTGCAATCGCATCTAGTTCTGCATTTTGCCCTGCCGATGGTGAGCCTGCACCTAAACGAGCACTTAAAATCAACCCTGCTATTGCAACTAACACACCATTCATTGCAAATATAATCAGTTTTGTTTTCTCTACATTGATACCAGATAATTTTGCCGCATCAATATTGCCTCCAATCGCATAAACGTGGCGACCGAATGAAGTTTTACGAGAGAGGAATAACCCTAAGATTGCAAGAATTGACAGTACTAAAACAGGAAATGGAATGCCACGATAATCATTAAGTAAATAAATTGCACCTAATACAATTACTGCAAACAAAGCATATTTCGTAAAATCTTTTGATAATGCAGACACTTCCAGTTGAAGCTGTTGGCGACTTCTACGTTGATAATTTCCCCAAAGAACAAATCCAATAACTACAATACCACCTAAGATAACCCCTACAATATCTGATAAATAACCTTGCCCAATAACTGTCATAGTTCCACTAATAGGAGATACAGTTGTGCCATTAGTCAAGCCAATCAAAATTCCACGGAATGCGAGATAACCTGCAAGTGTAACAATGAAGGATGGCACTTTGCGATAAGCCACCCACCAACCATTCCAAATACCAAAAATTAAACCAAGAGCAATTGTTGCAATAATAGTTACAGGTAATGGAAAGCCCCACCAAACATCGGCAATAGCTGCAAATCCTCCCAGTAGGCCCATAAGTGAACCAACAGATAAGTCAATTTCAGCAGAAATAATGACAAAAACCATTCCAATTGCAAGAATGCCGGTAATTGAAGTTTGGCGTAACAAGTTAGAAATATTTCTTGCACTTAAATAAGCTCCATCAGTAGCAACACTAAAGAATGCCATAATGACGGCAATAGCTATTAACATAATGTAAACTTGTAAATTTACGGATTTTAACTTAAACATAGATTACTCCTTAAGTGCTGTTTCCATAACTTGTTCTTGAGTAAGAGCAGTATTGATAAGACTAGCTTTAAGTTTACCTTGATGCATAACAAGAACTCTGTCACTAATGCCTAAAAGTTCTGGCAGTTCTGATGAAATGACAATAATCGCAATCCCTTCTTGTGCTAATTGGTTAATTAACTTATAAATTTCATATTTCGCACCGACATCAATTCCTCTTGTTGGTTCATCTAAAATTAGTATTTTAGGATTTAACAATAAACATTTTGCAAGGATCGCTTTCTGTTGATTACCGCCACTAAGTCGTCCTATTGGTAAATCTGGTGAAAAAGTTTTCACCTTTAGTCGTTTGATGGCTGAGCCAATTATTTGCTCTTCTTTTGCTTCATTAACTACCATTTTTCCGAAACAATAAGATTTCAAAGAAGAAAGCGTAATGTTTTTTCCAACCCCCATAATAGAAACAATGCCGTGTTTCTTCCGATCTTCAGGAACCATCACAATTTTATGTTCAATCGCTTGGGCACAATTTTTGATATTTACTTGTTTTTGATTGATAAAAATATTTCCTTCAAACTTACCTTCATAAGACCCAAATAAGCATTGCACCATGTCTGTACGACCCGAACCAACTAAACCTGCAATACCTAAAATTTCCCCCTCATGAAGACTAAAACTTACGTTATCAACACGCTTAATATGTGTATTGATTGGATGCCAAGCAGAAAGATTTTCTACTCGTAAAATTTCATCTTTGATTTCATGAGGTTCATGTGGATAAAGTGAGGTAATTTCCCGACCTACCATCATGGTGATAATGTCATCTTCTGTCATTGTTGAAGCGTCTTTCGTACCAACATGTTCACCATCACGAATGACGCAAATTTTGTCAGAGATCGCTTTAACTTCATTGAGTTTATGGGAAATATAGATACAAGCGATATTGTGTGCTTTAAGATCCTTAATAAGATTTAACAAAATTTCCGTTTCTTTTTCAGTAAGTGAAGCCGTTGGTTCATCTAAGATAAGAAGTCTTACCTGTTTATTCAAAGCCTTAGCTATTTCAACTAATTGCTGTTGCCCTAAACCTAATTCTCCTACTCGTGTATTGGGATCAACATCTAATTGCACCTGCTGTAATAAATTTTTGCAACGTAAGTACATTTCATTATCTGCTGTCAAACCTTTATGAGTTATTTCGTTACCCAAAAAAATATTCTCCAATACAGACATATTCTTTACTAGAGTAAGTTCTTGATGAATAATTGAAATTCCTTTTTCTTCAGTATCTCTAATATTCCTTGCTTTTAGTTCACTTTCTGAAAAGTAAATATCACCGCTGTAATCTCCACAAGGATAAATACCGCAAAGTATTTTCATTAATGTAGATTTTCCAGATCCATTTTCACCACATAAAGATAAAATTTTCCCCGCATCTAATTCAATAGATATATTATGAAGTGCGGTCACATCACCAAATTTTTTTGTGATATGTTTCATTTCCAATAATGCCATATCGTAACTCCCTAAGAGGTAAGGGAAGAGTTATCTCTTCCCTCTTAAAGTTAGTGATAAATGCTTTCCTTAGTATGAAAACCATCTTTAATTACAGTTTCATTAATATTACGTTTATCAACAGCGATAGGATCAAGTAAATACGCAGGAACATTTTTTAAGCCATTATTCAGTTCTGCATTAGCTTCTACTTTTTCATTCTTACCTAATTCAACCGCAATTTTTGCCGCTTTATCTGCAAGTTTCGTAATTGGTTTATAAACAGTCATAGTTTGTGAGCCATTAACAATACGTTTAATTGCAGCTAAATCTGCATCTTGCCCAGAAATTGCTACTTTCCCGGATAAGCCTTGTGCGCTAAGGGCTTGAATCGCACCTCCAGCAGTAGCATCGTTAGATGCAACAACAGCATCCACATTATTTTTATTAGCTGTTAATGCGTTTTCCATAATTTGTAACGCTTTTTCAGCTAACCAAGAATCAACCCATTGATCTCCTACAACCTTAATTTTCCCACTGGCAATTAAAGGATCTAATACTTTCATTTGCCCTTTTCTAAATAATTTCGCATTATTATCTACAGGAGATCCCCCCATTAAAAAATAATTACCTTCTGGTTTTACATCCACAATACTTTTAGCTTGTAGTTCACCCACTTTTTCATTATCAAAGGAAACATAAAAATCTAAGTCTGCATTATTGATTAAACGGTCATACGCTAATACTTTTACTCCTTCCTTTTTAGCTTCAGAAATAACGTTACTTAATACTTCACCGTTATGAGGAATAATTACTAATACATCAATATTTTTATTGATCATATTTTCGATTTGAGAAATTTGTGCTGAATCATCACCATTCGCAGATTGGACAAATACTTTTGCACCCATTGATTCTGCTTTGTTTACGAAAATATCTCGATCTTTTTGCCATCTTTCTAAACGTAAATCATCAATGGATAAACCAATTTTAAGATCTTTGGAATGGGCTGAACTACTAAATACAGTTAATGCACCAACAAGGGTAAGTAAAGCTGATTTGATTTTCATATTGATACCTCGATAGTTAAGTGAAGGACTAGTTATTACTCCAGTTGTTAGTTTTCACACTTTAAAAAAGGCTTTCAATTATAAAATCTTTCTCCATTATTACGTTTTTTCACAACTGTGATCCACTCCACAGTTGCAAATAATCAACATAGAAAAATTAAATAACATAATTGATGAAAAGCTAGTTTTTCACAAAAATACGAAAAATTTCATCATCTAGAGAGGAAAATGTTATGACAACCTATTTCGATAAAATTGAAAAAATCTCCTTTGAGGGAGAAAAATCCACAAATCCTTTTGCTTTCAAACATTATGATGCTAATCAAGTAATTTTAGGTAAAACTATGGCTGAACATTTACGCTTAGCTGTGTGTTATTGGCATACCTTTTGCTGGAATGGGAATGATATGTTTGGGCTAGGTTCTTTGGAACGAAGTTGGCAGAAAAATCCAAATTTGCTTGCTGGCGCAGAACAAAAAGCAGATATTGCTTTTGAGTTTTTGAATAAGTTAGGCGTGCCTTATTATTGTTTTCATGATGTCGATATTGCACCTGAAGGTAATTCAGTGCGGGAATATGTACAAAATTTTCATCATATTGTTGATATTTTAGAACGCAAACAAGTAGAAACGGGTGTAAAACTCTTATGGGGAACTGCAAATTGTTTTACTAATCCTCGTTATATGTCTGGTGCAGCAACCAATCCTAATCCTGAGGTTTTTGCTTGGGCTGCAACACAAGTGTTTAATGCAATGAATGCCACTCAACGTTTAGGTGGAGAAAATTACGTATTATGGGGTGGACGTGAGGGATATGAAACTTTATTGAATACCGATTTGAAACGTGAACGTGAACAAATTGGTCGTTTTATGCAAATGGTGGTAGAACATAAGCATAAAATTGGGTTTAAAGGTACATTATTAATTGAGCCAAAACCGCAAGAACCAACTAAACATCAATATGATTATGATGTGGCAACAGTGTATGGTTTCCTAAAACAATTTGGTTTAGAAAAAGAAATTAAAGTTAATATTGAAGCTAACCACGCGACGCTTGCTGGCCATACCTTTCAACATGAAATTGCAACAGCTTGTGCATTAGATATTTTTGGCTCAATTGACGCTAATCGTGGCGATCCACAATTAGGCTGGGATACCGACCAATTCCCAAATAGTGTTGAAGAAAACACGCTAGTTATGTATGAAATTTTAAAACATGGTGGTTTTACTACTGGAGGTTTTAATTTTGATGCGAAAATTCGCCGACAAAGTATTGATCCTTATGATTTATTTTACGCTCATATCGGTGCAATTGATGTATTGGCATTATCCTTAAAACGTGCAGCAAAAATGTTACAAGAGGAAACCTTACAAAAAATTGTTAATGAACGCTATGCAGGTTGGAATAGTGAACTTGGCCAGCATATTTTGCAAGGTAAAACTTCACTTGAAACACTTGCGCAACTTGTCCAACAAAAAGATTTAGCGCCAAAACCAGTTTCAGGTCAGCAAGAATATTTGGAAAATTTGGTAAACCAAGTTATTTATAGCTAAAAATGAAGCAAAAGTGCGGTTGTATTCCACCGCACTTTTTTATTTTAGGAGACATTATGTATATAGGAATTGATTGTGGCACACAAGGAACAAAGGCGATAGTGCTTGATTCTGTCCAAAAAAAAGTGATTGGAGTTGGTTACGCAAAACATGAATTAATTACACAATCCAATGGAAGACGTGAACAACATCCAAATTGGTGGATTGAGGCATTACAACAAGCATTACAAATTGCATTGAAACAAGCAAAAAATTTACCGCACTTTTCACCTAATTTAGTGAAGGGAATAGGCATTTCAGGACAACAACATGGACTGGTAATGTTAGATAAAAACGATCGTCCTCTATATAAGGCTAAGCTTTGGTGTGATACAGAAACCGCTACGGAAAATGATATACTGATCGAAAAATTAGGCGGACAAACAGCCGCATTTGAAAAATTAGGTATCATTTGCCAAACTGGTTACACGGCTTCAAAACTGAGTTGGTTCCGTCAAAATTATCCTGATAAATTTGCCAATATTCGCAAAATTATGCTGCCACACGATTATCTAAATTATTGGCTAACAGGAAAATTCTGCACTGAATTTGGTGATGCTTCCGGTAGTGGTTATTTCGATGTTGTGAAAAGAGAATGGAAAAGAGAAGTCTTCAAATATCTTGCGCCAGAATTAAATATGGATGAAGTGTTACCTAAATTACTTTCTGCCGAACAAAAAATCGGTGTGATTAAACCTGAAATTGCGACTTTATTTGGTTTTAATGATAATGTCATCGTCTCCACAGGTGGAGGCGATAATATGATGGGAGCAATTGGTACAGGAAATATTCGAGAAGGGATTGCTACGATGAGTCTCGGTACTTCTGGTACCTTGTATGCTTATACGCAAAAGCCATTACTTAATTTACCACCAATGATCGCAAATTTTTGTTCAAGTAATAATGGCTGGTTACCACTAGTTTGTGTTATGAATATAACCTCCTCAAATAAACAGCTAATGAATTTGCTCAATATTGATATTGAAGAATTAAATCAACTTGCTCAACAAGCACCTATCGGTGCGAATGGCATCACTATTTTGCCATTCTTTAATGGTGAAAGAGTTCCACCTTTACCCAATACAAAAGCGAGTATTTTAGGATTAGATTCAAGTAATTTCACACGAGAAAATCTTTGTCGAGCAATGATGGAAGGTGCCACTTTTACGCTTCGCTATGGCTTAGATTTATTTCATCAAGCAGGACTCAAAACCTCACAAATTCGCCTAATTGGAGGTGGAGCGAAAAGCTCATTTTGGCGGCAAATGGTTGCTGATGTGATGAATTCCGAAGTGGTATGTTTGCAGGAAGAAGAAGCTGCTGCATTAGGAGGAGCAATTCAAGCTATGTGGGCAAATGGAGAAGGAGAACTAAAAATTTTATGCGAAACCTTCATTCACTTAGATGAAAACTCCAAAACTTACCCCAACTTATCACAGGTGAAAAATTATCAAAGTGCTTACGAGCGTTATTTAAAACATTTATCACAGTTATACTAAACAAAATCCCCTATACCGAGAGTCTATAGGGGATTTACTACATTAATAATTTATTTTCTATTCAACCAAGCCATATATTCAGCCACACCTTCCGCGACAGTTTTAAATGGTTTGTCGTAGCCAGTTGCGCGAAGTTTCGTTAAATCTGCTTGCGTATATTCTTGATAGCGAGATTTCAAATGCTCTGGGAATGGAATAGTTTCCACTGCGCCTTTGCCGTGGAATTTAATTACCGCTTTCGCCACTTCTGCGAAAGACTCGGCATTGCCGGTACCACAGTTGAAGATACCCGAAATGCCATTTTGCCAGCACCAAATGTTGACTTGAGCCACATCACCTACATAAACGAAATCACGGCGGAAATGTTCACTGCCTGCAAATAATTTGGGATTTTCGCCTTTCAGGATTTGGTTATTTAAGTGGAATGCCACACTTGCCATTGAACCTTTGTGGCCTTCACGCGGACCATACACGTTGAAATAACGGAAACCACATACTGGCGATTGTGCTTCAGGTAAAATTGCACGTACATATTGGTCGAATAAGAATTTAGAATAACCGTACACATTCAATGGGCCTTCAAATTCACGCTCTTCACGGAATTCAGTTTTATCGCCATAAGTTGCCGCACTTGATGCATACAAGAACGGAATTTGACGATCTAAACAGTAATGCAATAACTCTTTTGAATATTCGTAGTTATTATGCATGATGTATTTGCCGTCCCATTCAGTGGTCGCTGAACAAGCCCCTTCATGGAATACTGCATCGATATCACCTAAATCATCACCGGCAATAATTGACGCAATGAAGTCTTCTTTATCACAGTAATCTGCGATATCAAGATCCACTAAGTTAATGAATTTAGTCCCGTCTTTTAAGTTATCCACCACTAAAATATCTTTGCGTCCCATATCGTTTAGCGCTTTAACGATATTACTGCCGATAAAACCGGCGCCACCTGTTACGATAATCATAATTCTGTCCTCTTTAAAATAAGTCTGTGTATTGTAATAGATTTTGTGCCGCTTAGCCAAAAAACTCTGTGAAAAACAACCGCACTTTTAAGCCCCAGTAACTTGTCCAGCCTGTTGTGCCCAAATCCATTTTTCCTTTGTTTAAAATAATAATGGTCGGCGTCACATTCACCTGCCATTGATCCGCAATTTTGCCTTGAGGATCATTCACCGTTGTAAACTGATAGTGATGGGTTTGTAAATAATCTTCCACGTCCTTATTTGACCCTGAACGCAGCGCGACAGAGACTACCGGATAGCCTTCTTCTGAAAGTGAATTAATCGCTGGCGAAGTATAACGACAATAGCCGCACCAACTTCCCCAGAAATAAATGATCGTCGGCTTAGCTTGATCTAATTGAGGTAAAAAGAAGGCATTCCCCTGTAAATCATAAAGTGCTGTCGCATTGATTTCAGGTGGAATATTGGGTTTACGAATAAAATCGAGAATACTGCTCACGATAATTAACGTCAGCAGGAGCGAAATCGCATTTTTTAATAAGGTTTTAATTTTCACAATAAAATTTCATGAGCTAGGATAAGTGGATTGTAATCGATTAGAAAAGTGCGGTCAAAATTACAGATATTTTGCTATAAATACGTTAAACGTTTATGTACGTTATCGTGATTGTAACGAAGCTGTTCAAACATGTAGTCGGAACTGAGCCAGCGTTTACGATCGGTAAATTTTGGATCAGTTTCCACCAGATAGCCGTTCGGAGCATCTGGGTTGATTTTATACAGGCTGGCCTGTGGTAAACGCACTTCTGTCAAATGGGTTTTTACCATTGGCATGGTCATACTAGATAAGTCTTGAGGATCAACTTTTTCAACGGCGGTCTGTAATTTAGCGATGACCTGCCCGGAACTAATCACATTATGGTTATTTATGGTCGGTGTCAGTGTAATTTCGGTATGTTTGCCGATACATAGTGATAGCTTAGGTGTTGCAAATGTGGATTGAATTGTTTGGCTAACACGGGGCTACGCTTAAAACCGCGTTGTTTATGCCATTCGTCGATACGTTGCGCGGTGGTTTGTATTGCCGTGCGTAATGATTTGCCGTTTTTTGTGGCGGAACAATGGATCACGATTTTGGTGATAGGAAGTGATAGAGATATTTCTTTAAACCTCTTTAATATTACGTAAAGAAATTTTAAGAAATAATGGTGGGTTGCTATATTAAAGGAGTTTAAAGAAAAAGGCTGTCATAAGACAGCCTTTGAATTAATGGTTACGATATTTATCCATTGGGATCTCAATGCGGAAAACACCGCCGTGAGGATGATAAATTCGCTTACCTTTTTTAGTGATATATGGAGTAAAAATCACTGCCACCTGTTCACCATTAGGGTTAGTTTCAAATACCATTTGAAGCCTCCTATATTGTTAGGAGGGCGTATTTATTATTGTAATTTGAGAGAAATATCTCATTTTACAAACTTAATCCTTGCGAAAATCTATTAAAAGAGTAAAATTTCGCATTGCTTTCAGGTTAAGAAAATCAGTAACGCCCTATGGAACTGATTTTTTTGCTTACTATTTAATAAAGTACTGCAATACTTTACTAAATCTTATAAACCCAGTCTTTATGATTGGGTTTTTACATTTCTAGCCGACCGAAATCTAGTGAGATTTGTGTAATTGAGTACCCCATTGCTTCTAAAATAATTTCTGCAAAGGTGTCTGCCTGCCATTCGGGATCTTCATTGATTGTAGGTGACTCGTCTGCTTTGTGTAAATAGGCTTGGTGCATTAGAAAAACGTGTCCGAGTTCATGCAACACAATTTCGAGTGAATCTTTATCGCCTTTACAGGCAAGAATATAGGTATTTTCAGGAATACGAATGGTAAACTCGCTTGGGCTGAAATGCCCTTTGGTGAAGTTATGGGTAAGTTCCTGCCATTCGGTCTCTGACAGGATCTCAAGATTGACAATCGTTGCCACATTTTCCAATACATCATCAAAGCGTTGGCGTGCTTTATTCCATTTGGTAAATTTCAAATGCTTAGCAAGAGGCAACGCCATTTTTTCAATTTCATTTCTGGTCATTGGTTTTACTCGTAAGCCGTTCATTTCGTATAATAAACTTTGTAAACTCATCCATTACTCTCCCTTTTCTGAATGGATTTCTTTTAATAATTCGGCAAATTTGGTGAGTTGCTCTGCGGTCATCGCAGATTTGGCGAAACCTGCTACCATCATTTGCTGTTGTAATGGCAAACCTTCTACAGGAATAGCGTCATTAGAAATATGGGCCAATTCTTGCAAGTCTTCAGTTTGTACGTTTTTGTCTTTAAAGTAGTTAGCAATTTTTTCTACCCATTCAGTCGGGACTTTTTTACGACCGGTTTCCATTCCGCTTAAAAATGCTGGACTGGCTCCGATAGTCTCTGCCATACTAAGTAGTGTTTCACCGGCATCAATCCGAGCTTTGCGGACTGCTTTGCCGAATTCTGTAAGTGCCATAGTTTTATCTCCTTGTCTCTCTTATTTCCCAATTTTAAGCAATTAAATAAGAAAGTCAATAAATTATTTTTTAGTTTTTGATTTTTCATTCACCTATTTGGTAAATGCAGAGTTATTAAAAAACGCCCTTTCGGACGTTTTTTCTAATTTTTAGCGGTTATGCGTTACCGAACATATCAAATTGGCGTCGGGCGATTTCTTCTTTTGTGATTTTTTTCACTATCTGATAAATCCACTGCATTGATACGTTGTATTTTCGTGTGAGTTCACGGTGATTTGTATCTTTGAACTCGTTAAAAATCTTCCGGTCGCGTTCGTTTAGTAATAAAACAAGATTACGAGGGATATAAATCACCTCACCGCCCCAGCATTGCGCGATATGGTTTTCCCCAATAAAAAAGGCTCTACATCACGTAAAGCCCCGTTTCATAAGGTTTTGAACCACTTATTCCCGCTTATTACAACCAAATCCCTATTTCTTTGTTTATTTCTCATATTAAGTGGTTGGATACAGCCGTAAAATATAGCCCGACCCGACCCAAAGGGAGGGGAAGCACCAAATAAAAAAGCCCTAGTAAATAACTAGGGCTTAGATATAGCTTTAATTACAATGCAGGAGCTAGATCATTAAGCTCTTCTATTCTCAACATTCTAATATCTGATACAGATGGCTTGAACCAAGAATAAGACTGAGAAAGTTTTTGAGCAGCCAAAACACATTTAACCGCTGTCATATCTGCACCACCAAAATAAACACTACCTTGTTGATGATCAAAGCCTTCTGCTTCTAGCACTTTTTTTACATCACCGTAAGCATTCTGCCAACTTTCAGTAGGGTATAGCTCTTTTAGCATTGCAGTATCAAGATCGAAAGCAATAGCATACATATTAAAATCCTCCGCTCATTATTTTGGAACATAAATTGTACAATACAGAACATAGCAGTACAAGAAAATTAAAATTTTCTTTATTGTTCGCCGCTTTTTATTTCTTTTGGATATTCAAAAAAATCAGGATTTTGATTTTTTTGAGCAAATAAAAGCTCAAAAAGAGCGTATAAAATACGGTGTGGAACAGGTCGAGAATTTGGCTTACCGCTTTTCCGTCGCCAGCTATGAATGTTGGCTTTAGTCACTGAAAAGCCCTTTTCTTCAAGCAACTTAACCTTGCATTTCACCCGCGAATTTTGGATTCTCTTGAAGAGCACGCGCATAAGCCTCATCCCAATCTTTCAACGAGACCACAACATTATCATAGGTTTTCTCTGGGTTTGAGATAGCTTCCCATAATGGATTTAGTTGGTGATTTTCCTCTAAATAGCAAGCTGGAATAATTTGTCCTTTATGCTGAATAACTGAGTTTGCACTGTGGCATTGTCATTGATTCAGCATCAAATGTTATCAGCACCGCTTTAGCCGGCAGACCGGCAGCGGAAGTGGTGGCTTCAGGATTATCACCTGCGGTGAATAATCAAATTAAGAAAGCAACAACAGATGCAAAAGGCAATGTGAATACTGCCCTCAATTTGACTGCTCATGCACTTTGGGGCGCAGTAGAGGCTTATGCGGGCAATCGTAATGTTGCTGCTGGTGCTGCGGGTGCAGCAGGCGGAGAGGCGGCGGCTCATTTCTTAGCGTCAACACTTTATAATAAATCACCTGAAAAGCTTAGCGAAGAAGAAAAACGTACAGTATCTTCTTTAAGCCAAGTGGCGGCGGGTATTGCTGGTGGTAGTTTATCAGATAGCTCTGATGGGGCGATTATTGCAGCTAAAACAGCGAAAGATGCGGTAGAGAATAACTTCTTTGACCAAGCGTATAAATCCACGGATTATGCTAACGGTTTAGTCGCAAATGCCACAGTGCAAACTCAGTTAAGCGAAGCGACGCGTCAAGCTGCGGAAGAATTTGAAAAAGCGCATCCTGAATTGGTTAAAAACTTAAGAACCACGGGTGATGTAGGTGCATTTTTAGCGGACTTTACGCCGATAATTGGAGATATAAAATCCTTTGTAGAAGCGGAAAATGGTATTGACTATGCGTTGGCAACAGTAGGGTTGATTCCCGGTGCGGATGTTGTGACGAAGCCGTTAAAAGAGGCGAAGAACGCACTTAACATGGCGAAAGCTGCTGAAAAAGCGGGGAATGTTGCCGAGGCGATTAAGTATCAAAAAGAAGCGATTAAACAATTTGAGAGTGTTAAAGCATTGGATGTAGATAGTTATAAAGTTTTAAAAGCACGTTCAGTCGTAGGAGATAATCTTGATTTAGATCATATTCCATCATTTGCTGCTCAGATTAAAAGCCTAGAAAAAAGCTTAGGACGACAATTAACAAGAGAGGAAAAATATAAATTAAAAAATGAGGCAACAGCAATAGCCATCCCTAAAGAAGTTCATAAGAATAGTAGAACGTATGGTGGAAGGAATACTTCTAGTCAAACATTGAAAGATTCTAAAGATTTATGTGGAGCTCAATGTTTAGATTTAGAACAGAATAAAAATAATCTATTAAATTATGGATTTGATGAGGATGATATTAATCAAGCTATAGAGAAGGCGTTGACTTCCACCTGTTTCCCATTCTTTAGCTTTGCGACTCGCTGTCTCAAAATTATCTCGTGCTTGTTTGACTAAAGCGCGGTTAGTTTCGTTGTTGTTTTCTGCCTTGGCTTTTTCTGCTTCTTCTACCAATAGCAACTGACTGTTTAACTGAGTTACCAGTACGATATGCTTTAAGCCCAGCAGATGCCCCTGCAGGTAAAAATGGCACGACTGTGGCAAAGCCATCATAGAGAAGCCCGACTCCATCAAGAACAGCCATTCCATAATTACCCTCTTCCAATATTATAAGCTAAAGAAGCGCCTCCTATTGTAAGATTAGCCACATCCCACACTGTTTCTGGAGTAAGCGCATTATTCTCCACAGAATCTTTCGCTGTCTTAGCCGCAATAATCGCTCCATCAGAACTATCTGATAAACTACCACCAGCAATACCTGCGGCTACCTGGCTTAAAGAAGATACCGTACGTTTTTCTTCTTCGCTAAGCTTTTCAGGTGATTTATTATAAAGTGTCGAGGCAAGGAAATGAGCCGCAACCTCTCCGCCTGCTGCACCCGCAGCACCCGCAGCAACATTACGATTGCCCGCATAAGCCTCTACCGCGCCCCAAAGTGCATGAGCAGTCAAATTGAGAGCGGTATTCACATTGCCTTTTGCATCTGTTGTCGCTTTCTTAATTTTATTATTCACCACAGGTGATAATCCTGAAGCCACCACTTCCGCTGCCGGTCTGCCGGCCAAAGCGGTGCTGATAACATTTAATGCTGAATCAATGACAAGGCGTTGACTTCCCCCCGTTTCCCATTTTTTGGCTTCGCGACTCGCTGTCTCAAAATTATCTCGTGCTTGTTTGACTAAAGCGCGGTTCGTTTCGTTGTTGTTTTCTGCCTTGGCTTTTTCTGCTTCTTCTAACGCAATTGCGGCTTCATGACGTTTTGCTTTCGCTTCTTCACCAAATTTATTAGCAAGCAAACTTCCTGCTTCCGCGACATTTGGTCCAAATTTCTCTGTCACCTCACGTTGGAAATCAAGCTCTTTTTGAACATCATCTTTATTAAAACGATTCTCTAATTTGCCACTTTGGCTTTGTGCACTCTCTGTAGTGATATCGGTTTTAATCGCCGCAATTTCTTCTTGTACCGTTTTGCCTGTACGTTTTAATTGCTCAGCTTCATCTTTAATAATGATATTTTGTGTATTAATACCACTTTTTGTTGTGCTAGATTGGCTATCGGAATCTTTACCATAGCCCATGCCATAAGAGAATTGGAGAGACTCCTTGCCTTCAGCCAATTTCTTGGTGTTCTCTTTTCCATCTACTCCTTTAGAATTAACGGTTGTGTTGCCATTTTTATCAGTATAAAGCAGATTACCATCTTTATCTGTGGCTTGTTTTGTACTTTGAGCCTCACCATTTTCACCAAATGGTGTTTCAAAGTTAGCTGACACACTGCCACTTACACCAAAACTGCTGCCACTATAATTTGAGTGATTTTCAATATCTGAATGTGTAATGCTGCCAGTGCTAAAATGGTTTTTACCATCTGCTTCTGCCTTTTGTGTAGAGGTAATCAATGCACCTTTAAGATCGGTATGCTTATTAACATTAATATCATAGCCTTCATCTCCGGCATAAATTCCTGCCTGTTCATTCACACTCGCATGATCAGCATTGATTTTTGATTTATTGAAACTACCACCTGCAGAAAAACCATAGCCTACTGTCGCACTCCCACTCACGTTCATTTGTTTGCCTTTGTATGTGGCGGTGTCTTGCAAACTCTCAATATTCAGGTTTTCCGCATCCAATTCAACACGTTTACCCTTCACTTGACTGCCTGCAAGAGTGACATCACCACCTGCATTAATCACGGTTTTACTTTGACTATCACCTACATGACTTGCAACATAAGTGGTTTCATCACCATTGCCATAGCCTTTTCCGGAATTACTGCCTAAAGTAGCCCCAGCAGCCTCACCATTACTCACTTTAATGGCTACCCCTGCATTAAAACCACTCGATTTATTAGTGCTGCGCTCTTTGTGCGTTTGTTCGGCTGCCGTGATGTTGATGTCATTGTCAGCCTCCAAGAAGGTTCCTTGTTTACCGGACACGTCCGAACCGTTAATGGTGATATTGGATGCTTTGCCTGCCCCTGTGGCAACAATATTCACTTTGCCTCCGGCATTCACTTGTGATTTGGCCGCGGTTTTGCCTTCGGTATGTGTGCGTGATTCGCTCTTTTGTTGGCCATAAGTGATTTGTGCCCCTACTACGGAATCCACATCGCTATTACTCATTGCTTTTTGAATAGAGTCGCCAGCTTTCATTACGCTATCAGCTGCACGATAAGCCTCAAAACCAGCATTAGCTGCTGCCATCGCATTTACACGACCATGCTTACTCTCACCTACTTGTCTAGTTGATTGCACTGCGCCTTGTACAGCCTGAACAGCAGAAATAACAGGGGAGGTAATCGCAAGAGTTACACCTTTTTGTTCAAAGGTTTGTTTGGTATTGGTTTCATATTTCTCATCTGCTGCTTTAATATCAACTTTTTTCGCCAGAATATTTACATCGCCGCCTTTGATTGCACTCACCAGACTTGCCGTTTGAGTGTAATGATTCTCTGCGATGAGGGTGACGTTGCCGTTTAAGCTCCCCACTTGGCTGCCTTGGGCATAAAACTTCGTTTTATCGCTTTCTAGCGTTTGCTTTTGGGCACCAAACGTAACCCCTAGGCCTCCTCCGCCCAGCACACCTGATTTTTTCTTGCTGTGAAAATCATCGGAATAAACTTTGTTTTCCGCTTCTTTGATGTCGATGTTTTTCGCCCGCACCGTTAAGCTGTTTTCTCCCACCACATTTGAGCCTTGCACCGTCACATTCCCTTGACCGGCAATAAGATTCACCGTTTTTCCGTCAATGTTACTGCCCACCGATTGTTCAATATGGTGTTCATGACGACGTATCTCCGTCGTTTTACTTAACCCGAAGCGACCTCTGCTCACGGATTTTGAAGCGCTTGCCAGTTGTTCCTCTTCGCGCCCGGCTTCAACCTGTATATTCCCTTGTTGTGAGTCAATAAGTACGTTGCCCTTTTCGCTACCGATATTCGATTGGCGTAGCCGGACATCCTTTTTCGCCACAAGCGTTACATCATCCTTGCCTTTAAGGGTACTGCCGACTTCCGAATGTTGCGCTAAACGATAGTAGTTATCCGCATCGCCGTTGTAATATTCTTTATTGCGCACCGCTAATGTCGTCACGTTTAACATATTCCCTGCCGTTGCGCTTAAGCTGCCTTGGCTTTCAATATCGGCCGCTTTTATCGTCAGGTTCTCATTGCTGTGTAATGCCAAATGGCCGCCTGCACCGGTGACTTTCACGCTGGCAAGACGGTCTAACACCGTACGGGCAACATTGCCGTCGGCACTTTCTGAAGAGGAAAGCGTACTGCTAATGTCTAAATTTTTCCCCGCCGACAGCGAGAGAGATTTTACCGCCTCAATGCGTCCACCCAGGTTAATCAGGTTTTGTTGAGCGGATAAATCAACCGTATCCCCCAGTATCGAGCCTTCGTTTTGCAGTTGACTCGAATGAATTTGGGTTAAATCTCGTCCGGCTATTACACCGCTATTGTTTAGTTCGCCCACATTTCCCTCTATTTGATTGGCTGAAATCACTGCACCTCGGGAACTAATATCGCTATCTCGTGCAACTAAATACACTTGTGGTACAAGGGCGGTGATTTTACGTCCGTCTGCAAGCGTGACTTCTTTATTGACTAACCACACCATATCGGTCGTCAGCTCCGACATCTGTTTCGCCGTTAAGCCCACACCCAAGGCAAGGTTAAATTGTTTGGCGTATTCCACACCACGCTTCATTAACGCTTGATATTGTGCGAAATCGTTGTTGTAACCCTCAATATAACGGCGACCGGTGAGCTGGTTAATTTGTTCATTGATTAAACGCTGTTCATAGAAACCGTCGCCTAAACGTTTATGTACGTTATCGTGATTGTAACGAAGCTGTTCAAACATGTAGTCGGAACTGAGCCAGCGTTTACGATTGGTAAATTTTGGATCAGTTTCCACCAGATAGCCGTTCGGAGCATCCGGGTTGATTTTATACAGGCTAGCCTGTGGTAAACGCACTTCTGTCAAATGGGTTTTTACCATTGGCATGGTCATGCTAGATAAGTCTTGAGGATCAACTTTTTCAACGGCGGTCTGTAATTTAGCGATGACCTGCCCGGAACTAATCACATTATGGTTATTTATGGTCGGTGTCAGTATCATTTCGGTATGCTTGCCGATAGACGGATTTAATGGTGATCGTTCAATAGAAATCCCATTTGGACTCTCCGCACTATTTGACATAACAGAGACTGTATCTAACTGAATATCTTTTACTTTGGTTTTATCATCCACAGTGGCACTGGATGTGATTGGGATGCCGATCGTGTTGAGTACAAGATTAAAATGCAACTCTTTTGAAGATTGTTCATTAATGGCATTTTGTATATTTATCTTTAAGAAATTTTTATGTCTTCTTCCTTTTCCTGATCTCAATCTCTTCTGCTGATAACGATAAAAATAACCTTGCTCATCTACACTCTGTATTGCGGTGAAATCCTCATTCACGAGTTTTCCATTGTTTGAATCAATGTTTTTATCTGATTGTGAAATATTTTGTTCATTAAAATATAATCTTTCTCCAATTAAAAGTTGGCTATATTGATTGAGTGTATTTTCGCTATTAAGGTGTAAGTTTCCGCCCACAAGGAATTTAGCAGGAGATTCATCATAAATTTCCGGGATATAGCGTGTTTGGGTAAACTCTCGACGTTGCCAATAATCCCCTTTATGCGAAGAAATGCTCCCTTTGGCGCTATCATAAAACGTAAAGGTTGCACTTTTTTTACGTTTCCCGTTTGCATGATCCATTTCTCCATCTACACCAACTCGATACCATTCAGAAACTTTCTCAGTAGTAGCATTTTCTTTACCATATAAATCAAACGTTTCTTTTTCTTCTCTGATTCGAGTTTTGATTTTAGTATCTCGGTTAATCACATTTTGGGCATTAACCACTGCATTGCCTAACAATTCAATTGTTGCACTATCATTTTGAATTAAATTCGCCTTTCCAACAGCATGATTATTTTTATCTAATGTATTACCTATCACGGTATTACCTAAGGAGAGAATTAAAGCACCATCTTGATTAATTAACGTATTTACCCCAAAATCTAGGCGCTCTCTTGCCGCAATCGTAGCCGCTTTCGTCTCTCCATTGACGGTTTCAGCCAAGTTTTCGACTGTTGCAGCATTAATTGCTAAATGATCACCGTAAATTCGTCCTGTGCCGATATTTGTTACGGCTGAGCTCTTGATAACGGTGTTAACGCCATCAATCAACCCTCGGTTTATTAAGTTCGTTGAATTCAGCATTGTCTCATTTGATGAAAGCTCTGCATTGGCACGATTCTCAATATGATTTGCCGAAATCGTCATTTTATTGGCAACTCTCTGCTCAGTATTATTCGTGAAGTTACCTTCCGTTTTAAACGTTAGATTATTTGCTTCAAAAGCATTATTTAAGATAAAACTCTCTTTTAATGCGATATTCAGATCGCCCTTTGTTTTAATATTGCCTTCAGATGCCAAACCTGTTGCATTTAAAGTAACGGTTTTATTACCTTGAATAAGCCCTTTCTCATTATTGACCATTAAATTGTTGCCGTTTAAGACATCCACGGTGTTCACCGCTAATAATTCTCCCTCGCTATTATCCAAATGATTATTTGAAGTAATAGAGACATTATTCGCACTATAAATGCCACCTTGTTGGTTATTTAATGTTGCCGTTTGGATGACAATATCTTGACCTTGAATACCTTGTGCCGGTGATTTATCTTTTGCTTTTGTGCCTTGGTTATCAAGCTGCTCGGTATTGAGGGTTAATTTATCTGCATAAATTAACGAACCTTGCTCAGATGTTGCGCGGTTATTGATTGTTTTCGCTGTAATATTGGCTACATGAGAAGAAATCTTACCTTCTTGATTATTCACTGACTGTGTAGAGAGTGTTAAATCTCCCTGACTTTGAAGAGTTCCTTGCTGATTTTGTATGTCTTCTGCTGTCGTGATATTAAGCGTATTTCCACCATAGAGTTTACCTTGCTGATTAAATAGCGTAGTGACACCTTGTAAAACCATGTTACGCAATCCAACAATTCCCTTTAAAGCATCTTGGGTATGTCGGTTATCAATGACATTTTGGTAAGTCTCAATTAAGAGTGAATCGTCTGCTCGAATGAGACCGTTTAGGTTATTAATACTCCCCGAGTGAATATCGGCCTTATTCTTGGCGAATAAGGTGCCTTGTTGGTTATCAATCTGTTGTTGATCTGTTTTAAGCAGTAATTGATTGGATGAAACCACCTTGCCTTGTTGATTTTCTAACCCTTTGGTCATCAACGTAAGCATATTTTCTGCCTTGATCGTGCCTCGTTGGTTATTTAATGCTGTTTGTGTCGTAATATTTAAATTGGCAGACAGAGAGGCAATTTGGCCAGCTTGATTATTGATTTTATCTGCATTCAGCGAACCATCATTTACCATTAAAATTTCACCGGCCTGATTTTGAATATCAGAAGCTTGAAGTGCGGTGCTATTTAAAGCTGTAATACGTCCGGCTTGATTATCAAGTTGCTTCGCTTTTAAACTCAAATCAGTGGCGATGATACCTTGCTGCTCATCTGCAAGAGTATTGCGATTATCTAAGGTTTTTTGCGCAAAAATTTCTGCTATTTTGGCACGAATACTCCCCTGTTTATTATTAAGCATATTCGTATTTAATTTCAGTGTGCCGTTTTGCGCTAAAACCATGCCGCCCGTATTATTTATATCGGATTGATTGCTATTAATCGTGAGCTTTTCACCAAGGCTGGCAAGGATGCCATTTTGATTTTGAATACCTTGTTTTATATCAACATGTGCGAGTTGGCGTGCAATTAATTTGCTCTCTTGATTATCAAGCGTTTGTGCAGTCACATTTACTTGATTGCCGCTTATTTCGCTTTGTTTATTTGATTTAATAGCATCAGCAACCAAATTAACGGTATTTGCAGTGATTAAACCATTGTTCTGTTCAAGGGTATTTGTATGCAAATCAAGCTGTGATTGTGTACGTATTTCACCTTGATGATTCATGAGAGATGCCGTATTTACGGTGGCATTATTGCGTGAAAGAATATTCCCGTTATTGTTATTCAAAGAATTTGAATGCAGGGTTAATGAATGTTGTGCAATAATCCCTTTACTACCTTGCTTTTCCAATACGGTTTTTTGATTATTAATTGACTGATTATTGCTATTAATAACAATCTCATTTGCTGAGATTAATCCTTGATTGTTGTTGATTGCCCCGCTGTTAATATCAATATTTTGAGCAGCAATAATACTTCCCTGTTCGTTTTCTAAACGATGCTGATGCGTATTGATAATGAAAGAACGCTCCTGACTACCAATCGTTCCATTCTTATTGTTTAATGTACTGCCGGTTTGAATATCACCATTTAACTTAGCAATAATATGACTATCTTTATTGCTTAATTCATTTGACGTGATGATACTAAGATTATCCGCCGAAATGACACTTTTTGTGAGTGAATTCAGTGTATTTGCAACCAAATTTAATGTCTGAGCTTTAATGGCACCATTTTGCTGATTTAAACTATCAGATAATGTGATATCAGCCTGTTTAACAGCACGAATACTACCTTCATCATTAGAAAGATTTTTCGCATTTAAAGTTGAATTGTCCTGCGTGTAAACCAAACCTTGCTGATTATCGACATTGGCAACATTGATAATCTGTTTGCCTACACTGACGATCCGCCCTTGTCGGTTGACTACATTTCCTGCCTGAATATTCACTTCTCCAAGTGCAACAATACCCTTATCTTGGGCATCCGTTAAGGTCTGTTTATTAGATAGAGATTGTCCTTGGGTATTAATAGCAACATTTTGATTAGATTGAATTAAGCCGCCATCATTGATAAATTCACCCGAATTGATAGCAATATCTTGCTCTGCCACCAATAAGCCTTGTGTCGAATCTAATTTACCACGCTCGGTATTAACCGTCAGTTTGTCTTTCGCAATCAAACGCCCTTGTTGGTTATTCACGCCTTGGGCATTAACAGTTAAATTCCCTTGAGTTTTAAAGGTACCGCCGCTATTGTGTAATGTATCTGCAACATCCAGTTTTAATTCGCCTGTGCCAGTTTGTTCCCAAGTAGCTCCTTTTGTATTCAATGAGCGTTGTTTTATCGTGATTTTTTCTGCTTTTACATCACTATATTGCGTTTCAAGCGAGGTTGGCGTGGTTAAGGCTAACTCGGCATTAGCAATCAAGATTGCATTGTTAGCTTGAATTTTGCCTTGAGATGCGTTGACATTGACTGCATGCGCAGAAGTGTGACTGTGGTCTAAATCGGCTTCCGAACTGCTGACATTGATATTGCCCGAAGCCACATTTTTACCTTGTAATGAGGTTTTCCCTGTGGTGATAACGCTAATCGACTTACCTTGAGCCGATTGAGTTTCAAGTGTGCGAACTTCACCTTGTGCGCTATCTTTGACTTCGACACCTGAGGCAATCAGTGATGATGTTGAAGCGGTAACACTTGATGCCTTATAGGTGATATGACCTTTCGCCACCGTTTCACCTTGCTGGTGAATGGCTTGGTTTGCCGTTTGATGAATATGACCGCCACGTGCGACTACAGAGCCGTCTTGTTGAATATCGGCCGCCGTGTTAAAGACCATGTCGCCTTGGCGGTTTTCGATTTTGCCTCGGTTTTCAATGCCTTTTGTGCCTGCTAGTTGAACGGCGTGGTTGGCGTTTAAAGTTCCGGTATTGACAATGCGACCTTCGCTGTCAATTTTGAGGGTTTCCGCACTCGCCCCAATATGTCCAGCATTGTGCACGCCCACGCCTTTTTCCGTGCCGATAAGATGAATTTTGCCCGAGTACATGCCGCCCAACTCGCCAACATCCACCGCCACCTGTGGTCGTGCTTCATCCGCAAGCGGTTGATTGCTGTGAATAATTTGTAAATCTGCCGAATTTTCCAACCGTTTGACCGTATTCTTACCGGTAATCACTTTAGCTTCTTTTTTAGACCAAACACCGGCATTGACTTGCGTTTCTCGAGCAATAATCGCGGTGTAATCTACTCGGCTGTTATCCAACCCCTTGCCCGATACTTTGACCTTACCCTTTTCTACTACAAAGCTTTCTAAGTTGCCGTTTTTAATCTGTGGTTTACCGGTTGTGAACGTCGCACGGTTAGAATTGATAATCCCACACCCTTCGCAATGAATACCGGACGGATTGGCAATAATCACATCTGCCTTTTTGCCTGCTACTTCCACATAGCCTTTTAACACTGAGGGGTCGGAGGAATTGACTTCATTTAAAATGACCTTGGCTTCCCCTCTCGCCAAATAAGGATTGCCCGTAATCAAACCGCCTTGCTGTGTTTGCACATTGGTGCGGCTGTTGTTCAAAATCGCCCCTTGGTATCAACATCAAATTTGGCATATTTATTATGTGAAAGCCCTTTGTCGTTCGGAGTTTGAATATTAACTTGCGGTAAACCGTTCGCCGTTTGTAGCACTATCGGTTGTTGATTTTTCGGGGCGGATTTATCGGCTTGAATAATCAGATTGGCTAATGCCGAATTAGAGAATGCCACAAAGCCTAATGCACAATAAAGACTAAAGGTAAGCGGTCGGATTTGGGCAAAAATATGCGATAAGCCAAAAGCGCACGGCTCCGTAGATTTACCTTCTGATTTGGCTAATTCAGACGTCACCACAAGGCGTTGAAGAGTTTTACTAAAAATCACACGGAAACATTTTTTATTCATTTTTCACTCCGAAACATCAATAACTAATGAAAGACAATCAGCCATTAAAAACTATATCCAATATTAAAACCTGCTACCGCATCCGAGGTTCTAAAGCCCTCAGGCTTACGGATAGGTCTGCCAACAAAAACATCATAATAAAATCTACCGAAGCCACCTTTTAAGCCTAACGCAGCACCCACTAAATGATGTCCAAGCTGTGATTCGGTTGACCAACCCATCACCCGTCCACTATCTAGGGCGAGATAAAGCTGATGCCCTTTCTGATTCACATTCCAAGCTAACTCGTTACGCCATAACCAACCTCGCTCACCGGACAAAGTTAACTCACCATCAAAACCACGCACCGTATAACGCCCACCGATACTAAAACGGTCTTGGGCTATCAGAGGGGTTTTATTCCATTGTGCATTCCAACTACTTTGATATTGCCACGGTTGTTCACCTAACATAAATGGCTTGGTTAGCTCAATGGCGGCAGTCATTATTTTAGGACGAGATGTACCTTCCCCCCAAAGCTCTTCAGGTGCTTCAATCGAGCCTCTTGCACCTGTGCCTCGCTTATAATTTGCCGATAGCTCAAGGGTTGCATCACCGATATACTCTTTATGAGAAATGCCCGCTTCCCATCCTGCCATACGGCGTTTTTGTACCTCTATTTCTGCACCGTCAATATAATTTTGCGATTGGCGAGACCAAAACGAACCTAAAATCGAAGTTTTACGTTTGCTGTCACGGTAAAGTAAATAAGAAAGTGTTGCCTTAGTGGTATTACTTTTACCAGAATACAGGTAGTTATTATTAAAAGCACCGAAGACTTCTTGATAGTAACGGTTATAGGTTTGTAAAGCAGAAAGTGTCCAATAACCAAACGGGATAGAATAGTAAAACGTGAGATTTTTAGTCGCACGCTTTCCGGCTTCGTCATTGTTACTTTTTAAACTGTGGGTGAAGCTGGTATAAAACAGGTCATTGACTGAAAACAGATTATCTAAAGAGAGTGTACCTGAAGCTTGGTATTTACCTGTTGAAGTAGAGCCTGAATCATCTAAACCGAGATTAATACGGAAAGGGAATGCTTGTTGGTAGCTGATTTTAATATCGCTGACACCGACATCCGTTTCACTTGGTAATATCTCAATATTGGCTTCGGCGGTCGGAACACGCTTGAGATTTTCAAGGGATTGTTCAATATCCCTCACATTTAAAACATCGCCTTTCGCAAAGGTAAGTCCTGTTAACACATGCAAACGTGTGAAGCGGGGGACATTGCTACTGTCGGAAACTAACGTATTCCCCACCTTACCTGGAATCACCGTGAGTGTTAACGTCCCTGAACGCAAATCTTGCTCTTGGGTCACCACTCTTGTCGTAACATAACCTTTTTCAATGATACGATTTTGAATTTGCTTCATTAAAATACCTAAACCTTCACCGACAAAACAGTGTGGTAAGATTAAGTTTAAATCATGAGCGGCTTTATCAAACGCCCATTGGAATTGGCTTTCAGAGGAAGTGGGCGTTGTGGAGTAATCGACGAGACTAATACGATGGACAGAGTAACAGGGCATTTCGTGGTTTGATAATGTCAACCTTTCATTATTGGTGGTATCTAAACGTACATCAGATTGAGATTGCAATATTTTATCTTGTGCTTGTTGAATCTGTTGCTGTCGTTGTTGTTGCGTTGCATCGATTTGATTTAAACGAGAGAAGTTTTCAGTTTGATTAGCAAAAAGAGAATTAGGAAGGCAGGCAAATATCATTACCGAATAAATATGCTGATGAACTACTTTCACATTTGTACCTAAGATGACAAATTTTATTTGATTAATTTTATGCTATTTATAATTTATTATCAAATACTCGCTGAATTTAAAATGCTTCAATTAAATAATCTTATTTATTTTAAACATTAAATTAAAAAAATAAAGCAACCCATTGCTGAGTTACTTATGTATGAAAGTAACATGAAGAAATCGGGATGCCGTGATTACTGCAAATTCTGTGCTCGAATGTTGGAATATCGTTGAAAGTTTTTTAGTGTGTTATCAGCGAACAAATCATCTCCAACTTTTGTTAACATCATCACATTCGATCCTAACTTAGCAGCAGCTACTGCTTGATTAGCACCCTTACCTCCACATCCTATCTTGAAGCTAGGAGCTTCAATTGTCTCACCCAACTTAGGCATCCGATCTATATATGTAATCAGATCAACCATATTTGAACCAATAACTGCAATATCCATACGACCTCCATTTCAATTGTTAATAAAGTAACATTTTGTTTAAGAAATAGTATAATCACCAATAAATGTTAAAAAAGTGACAAATATCACAGTTCTAGAAAAAATTTTTATGATATTATTAGAAACAATAAAACTATAACCATATATCACCATGGACAGAAAAAACAATTCAAGAATAAAAAGCTTAGAATTTATACTAAGAACAATGAGCTCTATAAAATTAAGAGACGCCGCCAATATACTAAGTGTATCTGAAATGACTTTAAGAAGAGATTTAAGTATTGAAGGATGCCCTTTAATTCTACTAGGTGGTCATATAGTCAGAACCCCTCAAAATCATCATGAGGCTAACTACCTTATTTTTGAACAAGAAACTAAGAATTTAAAGGAGAAAATGACTATAGGTAAAGCAGCAGCAGAACTTGTTGAAAATGGCGATGTTATTTTTTTTGATTGTGGTTCAACAATCCCTTTTATTGCATCACAAATAAAATCAGATATAAAATTTACTGCACTTTGTTGTTCTCTAAATACATTTACAATTTTGCAAGAAAAAAGTAATTGTGAAGTAATACTAGCAGGTGGTTCATACTCTAGTCACAACTCCTTTTTCACTCCAATTAATAACTCAGAAATAGAATCGATACTTACAACTAAAGCCTTTATTTCTGCGGCAGGAGTAAGCGATGAATATGGTGTTAGCTGCTTTGATTATGATGAAGCAAAAGTAAAAAAAGTAGCAATGAAAAAAAGTAGAAAAAATATATTGGTTTTTGATCATACAAAAATAAATCAAGTAAAAAAAGCATATATTGGAGATTTAAACCAATTCGATTTACTGATATGTGATAAAGAATTACCTAAAAATTTTTATGAGAAAAAATAATTGTCCTTAATGAGACATAATTAAATCAGGAGAAAAAATATGGATAGTAAACAATTAGCACAATATATTGATCACACTGCCCTTACTGCTGAAAAAACAGAACAGGATATACTTAAGCTTTGTGATGAAGCCATTCAGTACGGTTTTTATTCAGTCTGTATTAATTCAGGTTATATTCCGTTAGCCAAAGAAAAACTCGCTGGCTCAGATGTAAAAATTTGTACAGTAGTCGGTTTTCCACTTGGCGCTAACTTATCCTCAGTCAAAGCGTTTGAAACCCAAGAAGCCATCAAAGCGGGTGCGGGTGAAATCGATATGGTGATTAATGTCGGCTTGATTAAATCAAATAAATGGGATGCTGTAAAAGAGGACATTCAAGCTGTCTTAACCGCTTGTCATGGTGTGCCGCTTAAAGTGATTTTAGAAACGTGCTTACTCACCAAAGAAGAAATCGTAAAAGCCTGTGAAATCTGTAAAGCGCTAGGTGTGGCATTCGTTAAAACCTCAACGGGTTTCAATAAAGGCGGGGCAACCGTAGAAGATGTGGCATTAATGAAGAAAACGGTAGGCAACATTGGCGTAAAAGCCTCTGGCGGTATTCGTGATACTCAAACCGCACTAGCGATGATTGAAGCAGGCGCTACTCGAATTGGTGCAAGCGCAGGCATTGCAATTGTAACGGGGGTTTCTGGTAATACCTCAAGTAATTACTAACCTATAATAAAAAAGGAGATTGAAGTGTATGACCCAATCTCCTTTTTAAATCATCAAAGACTCAATTAAGCTTTAATTTGTCCTTTCAAGAAATCTAACAACTGATCTTTTGCAATCATTTGTTTTTCACCGGTGCGACGATTTTTGTATTCGATTTCACCGTTTGCAAGATTTTTCTCACCAATCACCACCATGTGTGGCACACCGATAAGTTCCATATCGGCAAACATGACACCTGGACGCTCTTTACGGTCATCAAAGATCACCTCAACGCCTTGTGCTTGTAAAGTGCGGTACAATTCTTCCGCATATTCTTGAACGCTTTCAGATTTATGCATATTCATTGGTACAACGGCAACTGTGAATGGCGCAATTTCATCTGTTGGCCACACAATACCGCGTTCGTCAAAATGCTGTTCAATCGCTGCAGCCACCACACGTGTTACACCAATCCCGTAACATCCCATGGTGACGACCATTGGACGACCATCTTCACCTTGAACGGTCGCATTCATCGCTTCTGAGTATTTTTTACCTAATTGGAAGATATGGCCTACTTCGATACCACGTTTAATCAATAAGGTGCCTTTACCATCTGGGCTTGGCTCACCTTCAACCACGTTACGAATATCCGCCACTTTTGGTAACGCTACATCACGTTCCCAGTTGATATTGAAGTAATGTTTACCATCAATGTTTGCACCCGCACTGAAATCAGACACTAATGCCACTGAACGGTCAATAATCACTGGAATATTGAGATTAACAGGACCTAATGAACCCACACCTGCACCAATTTTTGCTTTGATGGCAGCTTCATCCGCAAACTCAAATGGTGAAGCCACTTCCGGTAATTTTTCCGCTTTGATTTCGTTTAATTCATGGTCACCACGAATGACTAATGCCACTAACGGTTGATCTTCGCTTGCCCCTTTTACAATCAAGGTTTTAACCGTTTTCTCAATTGACAAATTGAATTGTTCCACCAACTCTGCAATTGTTTTTGCATTTGGTGTATCAACTAATTCCATCGCTTTCGTTGGTGCGGTGCGCTCACCAATTGCCACCGCTTCCGCTAATTCAATGTTTGCAGCGTAATCAGATTCCGTAGAGAAAATCACATCATCTTCACCGCTGTTTGCTAACACTTGGAATTCATGTGATGCACTACCACCGATAGAACCGGTATCCGCTTGTACGGCACGGAAATCTAAACCTAAGCGATTGAAAATATTACTATAAGTCTGGTACATCACATCATAAGTTTGTTGTAAGCTCGCATGATCCGCATGGAAAGAATACGCATCTTTCATGATAAATTCACGTGAACGCATGACACCGAAACGAGGACGCACTTCATCACGGAATTTGGTTTGAATTTGGTATAAATTGATTGGAAGTTGTTTGTATGATGACACTTCGCGACGAACTAAATCCGTAATCACTTCTTCGTGTGTTGGACCTAACACAAAGTTACGGTTTCCGCGATCCTCAAAACGAAGTAATTCTGGGCCATATTGTTCCCAACGAC